>CAYFYY010000023.1:0-57116 GCA_964347475.1 uncultured Flavobacteriales bacterium | reverse complement strand
CGGTCTGGTTGGCGAGGTTCTTGACCTCCTGCGCCACCACCGCAAAGCCCTTGCCCGCCTCGCCGGCCCGCGCCGCCTCGATCGTCGCGTTCAGGGCCAGGAGGTTGGTCTGCCCGGCAATGTCGTTGATCAGCTCCACCACCTCGCCGATCTCCTGCGCCGCATCGACCAGCCCCGCCACCGTGCTGTTGGTGCGCCCCGCCTCGTCCGCCGCCCGGTTCGCGATCTTCGTCGACCGTCCCACCTGGCGCAGAATCTCCTCGATCGACGTCGACAGCTCCTCCGCCGCCGCCGCCATCTCGCCCACGCTGTTGCTCGCCTGCGTCGACGCCGCCGCCGCCGCCGAGGCCTGGCCCCGCGTCTGTGCCGCCGTCGCCGACATCCGCTCCGCCGCCGTCTCCATCTCCGACGCCGCCGAGGACAGGCCCGACGCCACCCCCCGCACGCTCCCCTCAAGCGCTTCGGCAAGCTCCTGAATCACCCGCCGCTTCTCTTCCTCCGACCGCCGATCCTGGTCGACCCGCTCCGCCTCGAGCCGTTCGCGATCGGCCAGCGCGTCCCGGAAACTGTGCAGCGACGCCCGGATCGATGCGAACTCCTCGAACCGCGAATCCGGAATGTCGACCCCAAGATCGCCACGGCTCAGCCCGTCCAGCGCCCCGCTCGCCAATACCAGCGGCTTCAACGCTTCGCGTTGGCCGAGCACCGCGGCGACCAGCAAGACACAGGCGAGGAACAGCAACATGGCGATGCCAGCGATCATGATCGCGCCGGCCTCATCGACGATCATGCCGATGCTGCTGCTCGCCTTCGCGGCCGCATCCGCCGAGAGGCTCTCGCGGATATCGACCAGCACGGCAGTCGCCCGGCGCTTGGCCTCGACGGCCCGCCGGCGCTCGGCGATGACCACCCGCTGCAGTTCAAGGATGTCGCCGTATTCCGCGAAATCCGCCATCAGGGCCGGAAGGAATTCATAATCGCTGGCGCCGAGACCGGCGAGGGGCAGGCTCTGGGTCAGCACCGCCAAGCGGTCGCTCATCAGCCGGAACCGCTCCGCCGCGGCGTCGAGCGCCGGCTCGCTGTCCATCGTCGTGGCGGCGAACAGGATGCTGCGGCCGGATCGCAGGCTGGTCAGGAGTTCGCGGCTGACCGTGTTGATCCGCAAGGCGTCGGAGATCTCGCGGCGCACCTCTTCGCGCATGCCGGATTCCCCGGACTCGTCGAGGGTCTGGCGCATCCAGTAGCTGCTGTCGTCGATGATAACGGCGAGACTGTCGTCGATCTCCGCGATGACATTGTCCGCATCGGCCAGGCGGGCCATGATTTGCTGCGTCCGCTTGCTCGCCGCACTGGCCGCATTGGCGGTTTCCGCGATCAGCCTGGCGGCCTTGTCGACCGACATCTCGAGGCGACCGTCGACCTCTCCCGCCAGGCCGGCCGCGAGCCGCTGCGCCTCGTCGGCTGCCGCCGCGCGGGCCGCGTCGTCGGTTTCGCGCAGCACGAGTTCAGCGTAGCGGGCCAGCCGCTCGGCGTCGAGCGCATGACGGTTCTGCTTGACGGAGGCCGGGATCGTCGCCGTTTGCGTTTCGCGTGCAAGCTGCTCGATGCCGGTTAGCCGCGCGCCCATCATGAAGGCGACGGCACCCATGACGGCGAATATCGCGAGGGCAAGCGTTATGAGGGTGCGCCGCAGGCTTGCGCGTTTCGCCCGCGACGGCTGCACCGGGCGTCCGCCCGCTGCGGGCACATCACCCATGGCCGCCCGTCGCCATGTACGAACCGGGGCGGTTCACCGCGGTGGCCATCGCGCCGTGTCCCGCGTCAGTTGCCGTAGCTGCCGGTCTGCAGGACAAACGTCTGCGATAGGCTGTGCCGTTCATTGTCGACGTCGTTGAATGCCGCAACCGCGAACAGGATGCGGCCGGCGGCCGGGATCACCGCATCGTCCGTGTGCCCTGTGTCGAGGCGGCGCGCCATCTCCAGATACCAGCGGCCGTCGCGCCAGACGCCTTTCGCGCGCACGTCCGCGACGCTCCCGTTGGGCGTCAGGTTGACCTCGTAGCGGGGCATCAGGTCCTCATGCCGCGTTTCGTGCTTGACCGCCCGATACAGGCGGTCGCCCGAATCGCTGGGCCGGGCGAGGTAGACGACTTGCCCGTCCGGATTGGTGAACTTCTTCGCCCCCGGAAATTCGGTGCGCGACACGCGCCAGCTCTTGTCGTGGGCGATTCCCGCCGGGTCCGAGCGCGAGGCTTTCCAGTGCCAGACGTCGGCCGTGAATTCGGCGCCGGAGAGCTTGTTGTTGGAGAACTCGCCGGACATCTCGAACGAAATCGCGAAGCGGTCCTCCAACTGGCGGGTGCGACGATACGACAGGGTCTGCTCGTCCCATCGATACGGTTTGTGAAGACGGCTTTCGGTCTGATCGTCCCAGATTGCCAACAGGTAAATCATATCACCGTGTTGAGCGAAGGTCACCTCGACGAAGTCGACCCCGCCGCGCCCCGTTAACGCGATCCTGTGCGACGGCATGCCGGCCCATTCACCGGGATCGCCGTCGATCTGGATCGGCGCCGCCAGGACGGCCGCGTTGACAACGGTCTGCGCCGCGGCCGGGAGCACGGAGGCACCGGCCATCGACAGGACAAGAGACAGAGATAGTGCGAAAACATATTTGTGGGCGGTGTGATCGAACATGGCGTCCCCTTTCCCATGATTTGCGGACTTTGCGTTCGCGGGGACGATACGAGGGGACAAGGCCGATCAGCGATCTGGGCCCTGACACTACCGTACAACCCATCGGCTCGCCGGAGGGCAGCCGCGGTCGCTCGACGCATCATCCCCTCTCACTCGCATTACCCGGCATCGATGCTATGCTGATAAAGTTAAGAGCCTGTTAAGAGCGCAACCGCAGGACCGGTACGTCGCGTCGCCAAAACCAAGATCACGCCGCCCTAGCACCGCCGCCGGTACCGTACGGAGGGCCCGCCGGCGAGGGTCACAGTGGGGAGTTTGGGGGCGTATTCAGGCGGTGCGGATCTGTCCGAGGAAGCGCTCGACCGCCTCGCGCAGTTCGCGTGACTGCCGGGTCAGCTGCGCGGCCGCGCCCTGCACCTGTCCGGCCGCGCTGCCGGCATCGTCGGCGGCGCTCGCCACCCGCTCGATGCTCTCGCTCGACGACTGCGCGCTGGCCGTCACGCTCGTTGCCGTGCCCGCGATCTCCTTCGTCGCCGCGCCCTGCTGCTCCATCGCAGATGCCACCGTCGTCGAGATCTCGTTGATCTCGACGATCGTCTCGCCGATCTGACGGATGGTGTCCGCCGCCGCGTCGGTGATCTCCCGCATCGCCGCAATCCGCCGGCCGATCTGCTCGGTCGCCCTGGCGGTCTGGTTGGCGAGGTTCTTGACCTCCTGCGCCACCACCGCAAAGCCCTTGCCCGCCTCGCCGGCCCGCGCCGCCTCGATCGTCGCGTTCAGGGCCAGGAGGTTGGTCTGCCCGGCAATGTCGTTGATCAGCTCCACCACCTCGCCGATCTCCTGCGCCGCATCGACCAGCCCCGCCACCGTGCTGTTGGTGCGCCCCGCCTCGTCCGCCGCCCGGTTCGCGATCTTCGTCGACCGTCCCACCTGGCGCAGAATCTCCTCGATCGACGTCGACAGCTCCTCCGCCGCCGCCGCCATCTCGCCCACGCTGTTGCTCGCCTGCGTCGACGCCGCCGCCGCCGCCGAGGCCTGGCCCCGCGTCTGTGCCGCCGTCGCCGACATCCGCTCCGCCGCCGTCTCCATCTCCGACGCCGCCGAGGACAGGCCCGACGCCACCCCCCGCACGCTCCCCTCAAGCGCTTCGGCAAGCTCCTGAATCACCCGCCGCTTCTCTTCCTCCGACCGCCGATCCTGGTCGACCCGCTCCGCCTCGAGCCGTTCGCGATCGGCCAGCGCGTCCCGGAAACTGTGCAGCGACGCCCGGATCGATGCGAACTCCTCGAACCGCGAATCCGGAATGTCGACCCCAAGATCGCCACGGCTCAGCCCGTCCAGCGCCCCGCTCGCCAATACCAGCGGCTTCAACACCTGCCTGCGGGCCATCGCGCCGGAAAAGACCGCGACGAACACGAAGACCACCATCATCGTTGTGGTGACTGCGATGACCTGATCGGTATCCGAGGCAATTTCACCCACGCTGGACATTGCGTTGTCCGCCGCGTCGGCCGAGAGGCTCTCGCGCAGGCCGGTGAGAATCGCGAGGGCTTCGCTTGCCCGCGCATCGGTCGTTCCACGTGCTTCGATCGCTTCCCTGCGCAGCGGGAAGATGGCCTGGAACTTGGCGAACTGGCCGATCTGCTCGGGCAGATATTCGAAGTCGCTGGCACCGGTACCGGCCTGCGGGAGGCTGTTGATCATCGCATCCAGCCTGCGGTACAGGGCCGTGAACCGGGTCTCGGCAGCTTCCAGCCCGGCCACGCTGTCGATGCTGCGTGCCTCGATCAGCACGTTCCGCAGAGCCCGCAGCGCGTCCAGCAGCTGACGGCTCGACGTATTGAATTCCATCGTATCCTGCACATCGGCGAGAACCCGCCCGACGTCGGCGCGTATCCGGCCCGCCTCGGAATCCTCCAGCTGCTGCGATGCGTCGTCGATGATCTCCACCGCCCGGTAGCCGCTGTCCTCGACGATCGCGGACAGACCTTCATCGATCTCGGCGATCAGGTTATCGGCCTCGACGAGCAGGCTGGCGATGCGCTCACCGGCCGCCTGCGCGGCCTGCGCCGCGTTACCCGCTTCACGGATCAGTCCCGCCGCGCGCTCCACCAGGGCGCGCTGATGGTGGTGAAGGCCGGACGCCAACTCGTCGCTCAGCGTCATCGCCGAATCGAGGGCCCGCGTACGCACGGTCTCTTCCGGAGCATATCGCACCTGCTCGGCGTGGTGTCCCATCCGTTCCGCAATCATTGCATGCCGGTTTTGTTCGACCGATTTCGGAATCGTTACGCTGCGAGTCACCTCGGCACTGTTGCGAATCGCGAACAGCTCCTTGCTGACGATGATGCCAACAGCGACCAGAACAAGGACCAGCAGAGTCGCGGAGACGGTCAATGCCCGGCTGAGACTCAGCATCTTCGTTACGCCGCCGCGTGTCGGCGATATCTCGTTCGGTGCCGTGTGGTTCATCCCAGCTCTCCGGCGCGCGCCGCCATGGCGACCGCCGGACAAGACGGTCGCCATGACGTCATGCTGCGCGTCAGTTCCCGAAATTGCCGGTCTGCAGGTGCAGGATCCCGGATACGCTGTGATCTTCGCTGTCAACGTCGTTGAATGCCGCCACTGCAAACGGAATCCGCCCCGCAGCCGGGATCACCGCATCGTCGGCATTGCCGGTGTCGAGCCGTCGCGCCAACTCCAGATACCAGCGGCCGTCGCGCCAGACGCCCTTCGCACGGATGTCTGCGACGCTGCCTGCCGGCGACAGGTTGACCTCATATCGCGGCATCAGGGGGTCCTGCTTTTCCGTGTGTTTCACCGGCCGGTACAGACGGTCGCCCTCGTCGCTCGGCCGCGCCAGATAGACGGTCTGCCCGTCCGCACCCTGGAACGACTTCGAGCCCGGAAATTCGGTGCGTGACACGCGCCAGCTCTTGTCGTGGGCGATCCCCGCCGGATCCGATCGCGAGGCTTTCCAGTGCCAGACATCGGCCGTGAATTCGGCGCCCGAGATTTTGTTGTTGGAGAACTCGCCGGCCATGAGGAAATTCAGCGCAAAACGGTCCTCCAGCTGGTTCGTCCGGCGATAGGATTGCGTTTCCTCCCGCCATTCGTACGGCTTGTGCAGACGGCTTTCGGTCGGGTCGTCCCAAATTGCGAGTACGTAGATCGTATCGCCGTGAATTCCGAACCGCATCTCGACCGAGTCGACGCCGCCGCGTCCCTCGAGGCCGATCTGATATGCGGGAACGCCGTCCCACTCCGTAACGCTACCGTCGATCTGGATCGGAGCGTCAAGCGCAGTGGCCCGCACCGTCGTCTGCGATGCAGCCGGCCCCACGGAGAACACCGTGATGCCAAAGATCAGGGTTGCAGAAGCAAGGAGCCTGTTATCAATCACTGAATACATCATATTTCCCTCTTGGTTTGACCAAGTGCCATTTCCGACCTGCATGGAATGCCGACCAAGCAATTGGCGTGCCAGGAGGCCGGCGCACCTGGCCGCTCTGCAACCTTCAGATTTGCCATGCGGTCCGGGACCGAGGAATCGGGCCCCGCTGGATCCCGATCGTTATTCTTGGAGGAATTCTGGGGGGTTAGGTTTAACAATGGGTTAAATGCCGGTGTCCTCCGTCGCCAGCGGCCGGCTCGCAACCCAGCAGTATCCGTCGGGATCAAGGATGTAGGTCTCGCGAAGGCCGTGGGGCTTGTCGGTGGCGCCGGCGAGCACGGTATGTCCATCGGCGCGGGCGGCCGTCTCGGCCTTGTCGGGGTCACAGTCGTACAGGCGAAGCTCGACTCCGGCACCCCGCCCCTCCGGGCCGATCACAATTCCGTGAAGGGGATGGTCCTCGTAGGTGTGATCGGCATGCAACAGCCATTCGGCACCAGCCAGCCGCAGCACCGCAAAATCCGCGTCGCTGTATACGGCCGCGGCACCCAGGATCCGGCTCGCGAAGGTAACGGCGGTCTCGATATCGCGTACCAGCAGGTTGACTCCGAACCCTCGCAGCGAGCGGCCGAACGCGTCCGCAGACATCCACGGTGTCCCGACCCGCCTGGTGGACATGTCAGGTCTCCTCCCTCCGTCCAAACAAAAACGCCCACCGGACTTTCGTCGGGGGCGCTTATGATCTGCCGTGCGGATCTGACCTCACGTCGGTGCTAGTAACCTTCGCGCTGTTTGCGCTTGCGCAGCAGCTTCCGGTGCCGACGAATCGCCTCCGCCTTCTCGCGCGCCTTGCGCTCGGACGGCTTCTCATAGGCGCGGCGCAGCTTCATCTCGCGAAAGATGCCCTCGCGCTGCATCTTCTTCTTCAGCGCCCGCAGCGCCTGCTCAACGTTGTTGTCGCGTACGGTGACCTGCACGTTCAGCTTACCTCTCACATTTGCACGGCACAAACCTACGCCGCCGTTCCGGCCCTCCGGATCGGCGGGAAGCGGTGTATATCATAGCGGGGTCGCCTTGTGAAGGGCGGGAAACGGCAATCGGCCAAAAATCGTCAGGTTTTCGCAGGGTTTTCAGGCTTTACGTCACCCACCTGCCCGCCCATATTGCCAGCCATGGCAATTCTGAAAATCGCCCGCATGGGGCATCCGGTACTGCGTCACCGGGCGAAACCGGTCGACGACCCCGCCGCGCCCCCGATCCGGGCGCTGATCCGCAATATGATCGAGACCATGCACGACGCCAACGGCGCCGGGCTCGCGGCGCCGCAGGTGCACGTGCCGTTGCGCGTGGTCGTCTTCCACGTGCCGGAGGAGCGCGCCGGCGATGATGACGGTGCCTCCCCGCAACCGATGACCGTGCTGATAAACCCCGAGATCGAGGCGCTGACCGAGGAAACCGCGTTGGGGTGGGAAGGCTGCCTTTCGGTGCCGGGGCTGATTGGCGCGGTACCGCGCTTCACGAAGATCCGCTACAGCGGCCTGGCCCCGGACGGCAGCCGGATCGAGCGCGAGGCAGAGGGGTTCCACGCCCGTGTCGTCCAGCACGAATGCGACCATCTCGACGGGATCCTCTACCCGCAACGCATGACGGACCTGTCGCTGCTGTTGTTCCAGGAGGAACTGCGGCACGGCGTACCCGAGGCGATGCGCGGCGCGGAAGAGCCGGAGGCGGAGGCGGTATGATGGACGAGGCGGCGGCGACGAGGCTGCGCGACGCGCTGATCGAGGCGGCCCTGCCGCACGTGCCGTTCGATGGCTGGACCGTCACGGCATTGCGCCACGGCGCGGCGAACGCCGGGCTCGACATTTCGGAGGCCATGCAGGCGTTTCCCAGCGGCGGGCGCGAGATGGTCGCGCATTTCAGTGCGCTTTCGGACCGCCGGATGCTCGCGGGGCTGGAGCAGATGGACCTCGAATCGATGGGCGTGACCGGGCGCGTGCGGAGCGCCGTGCGCCTGCGTCTCGAACAGGCCGAACCGCACCGCGAGGCGATTCGGCGCACGCTCGCCTTCCTGGCAATGCCGCAGAATGCGTTACTTGGCGCAAGACTTCTGCATCGGACCGTCGACGCCATCTGGCACGCGGCCGGCGACACCGCCACCGACTGGAACTGGTACAGCAAGAGGGGTCTGCTGGCCGGCGTACTCGGTGCGACGGTGCTGTGCTGGCTGAACGACACGTCGGAGGGACACGCCGAGACCTGGGACTTCCTCGACCGCCGACTGGCCGACGTCGCCCGGATCGGCAAGGCGACCGGCCAACTGCGAGAGCGCATGAAGAGATTTCCGCGCCCGTATCGGCCCTATCGACGCTGACAGACAGCGCGGCGTTTTCCGTTTGAGCCCGACCGCTCAATCCCGGGTCCGCCGCGGCGCCAGCCGGGTCACATGACCCATCTTTCGGCCGCGTCGCGTCTCGGCCTTGCCGTAGAGGTGCAGCCGCGCGCCGGGTTCCGCAAGGATCTGCGGCCAGGTCTCGACTTCGTCGCCGATCAGGTTCTTCATCACCGCGTCCGAATGATGGCTCGTTGCGCCCAGCGGCAGGCCGCAGACGATGCGCACAAGCTGCTCAAACTGGCTGGTATCGCAGGCATCTATGGTCCAGTGACCAGAATTGTGGGGCCGCGGCGCCAATTCGTTGACGAGGACATCGTCCTCGCGGGTCACGAACATCTCCACACCCATCACGCCGACGAGGCCGATCTCGGCGGCGATGCGGCGGGCAATCTCCTCGGCCTTGGTCGCCACCGCGGGCGACACCTTCGCCGGGGCAATCGTGGTATCGAGGATATGACGGACATGCCGGTTCTCAACTGCCGGCCAGGTTGCGACGGCACCATCCGCGGCGCCCGCCACGACGACCGAGATCTCGCAGGCGAAATCGACGTAGCCTTCGAGGATGCAGCGCGCCGCCCCAACTGTCGCCTGTGCCGCTACCAGATCATCGCCGGCACCGAGCCCGACCTGGCCTTTGCCATCGTACCCGAAGCGCGCGCTCTTCAGGACCGCCGGCCGGCCGATCGCGGCATCGGCTGCAGCGATGTCGGCGGGATCCGCCACCTCTGCCCAAGGCGCCGTGGCCACGCCAATGCGCTGGAGAAACCCCTTCTCAAACAGCCGGTCCTGGCAGATCTCCAACACCCCGGCAGCGGGATAAACCGGCGTGATCGCGTCGACGCGGCGCACGGCGTCGACCGGAATGTTCTCGAACTCCAGCGTCACCACGTCGACGGCGCGAGCAAATGCCTCCAGCGCCGCCGCATCGTCGTAGCCGGCGCGGGTCGTCGCCGCGGCGACCTGGGAGGCCGGGAGGTCATCCTCCGGGGCATAGATATGGCACCTGTAACCCAGCCGCGCCGCCGCCATGGCGGTCATGCGGCCAAGCTGGCCGCCGCCGAAAATGCCGATCACCGAGTTGGGCGGCAGCCGCCTATTCATTCCGGGGCTCTTCGGCCACGGAATCCGTCTGGTTGCGCCGCCACTCCGCAACCGCAGCCGCTACGGCTTCGTCCTGCAACGCCACCACGGCAGCGGCCAGAAGCCCGGCATTGACGGCGCCGGCCTTGCCGATCGCCAGCGTGCCGACCGGCACGCCCCCTGGCATCTGTACTATGGACAACAGGCTGTCGAGACCGTTCAGCGCCTTGCTTTCGACCGGCACCCCGAATACCGGCAGTGTCGTCATCGACGCGACCATGCCCGGCAGGTGCGCGGCACCGCCGGCCCCCGCAATGATGACCTTGAGGCCGCGCGCGGCGGCGCCCTCGGCATAATCTGTCATGCGCTTCGGCGTGCGGTGCGCCGAGACGATTCTCGTTTCGTGGGCGATGCCCAGCGCAGTCAGAGTGTCCGCTGCGTGGCGCATTGTCTCCCAGTCGGATTGGCTGCCCATGATAATGCCGACGAGGGGTGAATCGGCCATGTGTCCGGCCTCATTTTCGACGCGAAGAGCTGATATAGAGGCGCCGCATTATAGGTTGCGCCGCCGCGCACGCAAGGCTGCCGCCTTCTAGCCACGCAAGCAAAGAAATTTCAACCACGGTGTTAAACAATCCTACAGAATTTTTTAATTATAACAAATGTTCGTTTGCTGAGATTAAATATTATTATTAGACGACATATTGTATATGGTTAATAAAATGTTTCCGAATTATGATTTTTTGTGAATTAATCTTTCATTAACTTGAATGATATTTTGGTAAAATTGTATGATACTGCCCAACTTGGCCTCCCGTTGTTCGGGTTAGAGCCTTGAAAGGAGAAATCCATGCCGTTCGAAAAAGCCTTTCTAATCCTGCCGAACCCGGTGCTCTCGGGCATCCTGTGGTTCGCGCTGCTATCGGCGCTGCTGTATCTCGCGCGGCAACCGGCGCATATGGCAATCCTGTCGCTCACTCGGGCAATTTACCGCGGATTCCGCATCGCGGCCCAATCGATCCGCCGCGCCGAGCAGAACTTCGCCTTGCGCAATCGCGAAGTCCTGCTGGCGCACGGCCGCGAACAGAAGGAACGCGTCATCGAGCGTGAGTTCGAGCGCATCGAGAACGCGGTCCGGCGCGATCTCGCCGATACGCCGGCGCTATACCGGCGGATCAGCGAGCGGATCACCAAGATCGAGGAGGACCACCAGGAAAGCACCGACGTGCCGCCGTCGCCACCCGGCTGGGTGGACGCCGTCAAGGCGGTCGCCAATATCAACTCCAAGGGCGATCCCATGGTCGCAAAGATCCTCGAGGTCATCCACTCATCGCTGGTCAAGGCCCATGCGGCGGCGACCGACGAGTACCGCAAGGCGACCCAGACGCGGCACAAATTCCTCACGGCCATGATGCCGCACGTTCGCAAGCTCGAGACGACGCTCGGCCTGAGCGACAGGAACGTCACCGCGCTGCTCGAGAAGTCCAAGGTCATCGACCGCCACATGACCGAATACGAGGGAATTCTGAAGAAGACCGACCAGGCGCAGCGCGCGCTGTCGACCTCGGCCTTCACCTATTTCATGATCTCGGCGCTGGTGCTGACCATCGCCGCCTTCGGCGCCGGCATCAACTTCCGGCTGATCGCCCGGCCAATGGCCGAGATGGTCGGCGGCAACGCCATTGTGGGCGGCCTCAGGGTGTCGGAAGTCGGCGCCCTGGTCATCATCCTGCTGGAGGTGTTCACCGGCGTGTTCCTGATGGAGTCGCTGCGCATCACCAACCTGTTCCCGGTGATCGGCGCGCTGAAGGATTCCACCCGGATCAGGATGGCGTGGTTCCTCTTGTTCCTGCTGACCGTCCTGGCCTCGATCGAGTCGGGCCTGGCCCTGATGCGCGAGATCCTGGTGCAGGACGAGCAGGCGACGAACGCGTTCCTGCGCGGCGACGAGGCGACGACGGCCGCGGCCAGCGCCTCGTTCCGGTGGATCACCACGGCCGCGCAGATGGGGCTCGGCTTCTTCCTGCCGTTCGTGCTGGCCGTCGTGGCCATCCCGCTCGAGACCTTCTTCCACACCGCGCGCAGCGTGTTTGGAACCGCGACGGCGGCCGGTATGCGGGGCACCGCCGCCCTGCTGCGCGTTTGCGGCAGCATCGTGCGGCATCTCGGCCTGATGCTCGTGCATCTCTACGATGTTCTGGCCGTCGTCGGCGTCGCGATCGAGGGTGCCGTCAAGATGGCGCGCCGCTCCGGCTCGTCCAGCGGCGACACCCGACGCCGCGAGCCGCGGCCGACCCTCAGCAAGGAGGTGCTGTGATGTTGAAACCGTTGTCGAGACTGGCCGTCGCGCTGGCCATCGCGGTCGGGCTCGCCGGCTGCGGCGAGTCGAACTCGGGTGCGCAGGGGTACTACATGTTGCTGGATACCTCGGGCACCTACGCACGGGAGCTTCAGCAGGCGCAGAAGATCATCCTCGCGATCCTCACGCGGCTCGAGCCTGGCGACAGCTTCGCCGTCGCGCGCATCGACACCGGCAGTTTCAGCGAAAAGGACATCATCGCCAAAGTGACGCTGGACGACCGGCCCAGTGTGGCCAACCAGCAGAAACGGCTGTTCCAGGCGGAGGTCGCCAAGTTCATCAAGTCGGTAAAGCCGGCCCAGTACACCGACATCACCGGCGGCATCCTGCAGGGCAGCGAATTCCTGATCGAGAAGCGCGTCGGACGCAAGACCATCGTGATCTATTCGGACCTGCAGGAGGAGCTGAAGAAGGGCTTCGTACGCAAGGGCCTGAATTTCGAGCTCGATGGCTTCCGTGTCGTCGCCCTGAACGTGACCAAGCTGCGCACCGACAACGTCGATCCGCGAATCTACCTGAAGCGCCTCGACGAGTGGCAGGCCCGTGTCGAGAAGGGCGGCGGCCAGTGGCAGGTCATCAACAATTTGGACAATCTCGACGAGCTGATGCCCAGTTGAGCGGCAGGGGCAGGGAGGCCCCGGCGGGGTGGCCCGTCACCGGGAAGCCGGTGGCGGGCCATTTTCGTGCGGCGCCCAGCCCTACCTGAGCGCTGCCAACAGCCGGTTCAGCAGAGGCGCCCCGTCGAGCGGGCCGTCGGGCACTGGAAATCGCGCGGCGTACGCTTCTGCTGCCGTTTCCATGCCACCGTTCTCGCGGCCGAGAAGGTCGTAGAAGCGGGCATCAATATCGTGAAACGGGCTCTGCCACTGGCCCTCGGTGCCGCACTGGAGGGTGAGTGCGTCGAGGGCATCCTGGCGTTCCTCCCGGTCACGGGGAAACGGCTCGCCGAAACTCGCCATGGCTTCGGCGACCACGTTGGCGGTCTGCGGCATGCCGATGGCCTTCAACCCGGCGACGGCCTCTGGGGCAAGGACGCCCGTCGAATTGAAGAAGAACTGGTGGAAACCGCCGTTGCACACTTCGGAAGCACACCAGTGCAACGCGAACAGGTGCGCGGCGTGCTCGGGGGTCTCCATGAACCCCTGCAGAAACTCCTCCACCCCGTCATAGATGTTGATGGAGTCCCAGAACGGTTCGATATGATTCCAGTAGTCGTGGCCCATACGCGCACCGCCGTTTTGATGTGCACGCGCCAGAATACCGGCGAATTGTTTAAAAACATACAAATGCCGGCGCGGAAGATCCGGCTCGTTTATCAGGGCGCGGTAAGCCCCGCGTCTTCGAGAGCATGCCGCTGGCGACGCGCGAGGACCGCTTGGTCGAATTCGCCGATCAGGCCATGGAACAACTGGTGCCAGTTGACCTCGGCCTTGAGCCGAAGGAAGACGGAGCCGAGGCCAATGGCGGCGCGGTCCATGAGGACGAACTCGCGCGGCGGCGTGACGCCTCCGAGACGCCGTAGCTCCGCGTGGACCCGGCTCGCCACCCGTGCCCCATACAGTCCGCTGTCGGTTTCCTGGATCGGCTGCACCCGGTCCTCCATCAGGGGTGAGTACACGAACTCGGCCCAGATGTTGAGCGTGTCGATCATTTCTGCGCTCAGTCCCGTGAAGCCCCAGGTCTCATAGGCGTGCACCGCAAGGTCGCGATCGCCGGTCCGCAGCGCATGGTACAGGTCGATCACTCCGCCCACGAAGGACGGCGGGAATACCCGGATACAGCCGAAATCGAGCAGGTTGATCGAACCGTCCGGACGCGCGCTGTAATTGCCGAGATGGGGATCGCCGTGGATGACGCCGTAGTAATAGAACGGCACGTACCAGGCGCGGAACATGTTATGGGCGACGGCGTTGCGAAATTCGAGCTCGGATTCCCCGAACCGGGTCAGCGGATGGCCGTCGAGCCAGGTCATGGTCAACAGCCGGTCGGTGGAGAGTTCAGCGATCGGTTCCGGCACGAAGACCGATTCTTCCCCGCCCAGCATCTCGGCGTAGAGCCGCATATGCCGCGCCTCGCGGTCGTAGTCCAGCTCCTCGCGCAGGCGCTCCGAGATCTCGGCGTGGATCTGCTGCGTTGATATCGCCTTGTCGTAGCGCTCGTAGATGGAAAAGACGAGCTTGAGCTGGCGCAGATCCGCCTCGACCGCGGAAGCCATGTCCGGATATTGCAGCTTGCAGGCCAGTTCTCGGCCGTCCAGGCCGATCGCGCGATGCACCTGGCCGAGGGAGGCGGCATGCGCGGCCTCGCGGTCGAACTCCTCGAACCGGGCGCGCCAGTCAGGGCCCAGCTCGGTCGACATGCGGCGACGCACGAACGGCCAGCCCATCGACGGCGCGTCTGACTGCAGTTGCGACAGCTCGGCCGCATACTCGGCCGGCAATGCGTCCGGGATCGTGGCCAGCAGCTGCGCCACCTTCATCAGCGGTCCCTTCAGGCCGCCGAGAGCGCGGGTCAGTTCCGCTGCGTGACGGTCCCGGTCGAGCTCGATCCCGAACAGCCGTGAGCCGGCGAAGCGCGCAGCGACGCCCCCCACCGCGCCGCCGACGCGGGCATAACGACGCATACGGCCGGTCAGACTGTTTTCGGATTCTGCCATGGCATCAAGAATGGGGTTGCCCGATCTGTTTACAAGGATACGGTAAGAGGGAGCGGCCGGATCACAGGCGCCGCAACACCCGTTCGGGGCACACCTTGCTGCCGTCGGCGCCACGCCCCGTGGCCGCACGCGGCCCGGCGATTATGCCCGATTTCACGCCGCTGCAGGGGTTTCCTTCGGTGCGACTGCGATGGAACATCGCCATCGGGCTGCAAATGCTCTAGGCGGCGGATTTTCGCCCCGGCTTGACGAGCTCGTTGACCTTCAGGGTATCGAGCCCGTGCGCCAGCGCGACGACGCCCTCGCTTCGCGCCACTGCGACCTCGTCCGGATAGAGCATCACCACACCGAAGAAATCGACGATCTTGCCGTCGCCCGCGTCGAGGCACCAGAAGGCATCGGGCGCCGTCACCGGCGGCGCCAGCAGCACGCCGGCGAATCCGGTTGCTGCCGCAAGGTCGAAGGGCAGGCCATCGCCGTCGATGCACAGGCCGAAGTCATAGCCGACTCCGTTCGCGTGCGGCAGCCGGCCCAGTTCCCGCAACAGGACGATCGGCCAGGCGGCGCTGTCGGCATCGAGCGCATCGTCGCTCATCGGCCAGTCGGGCGGCAGGCGCATGACCAACTCGCCGAACCCGGCGCCAGAGCCCTTCGGCAGCGGCCGGTCGCTCATGCCGGTCGTGACCAGCGTGTGCGCCTTGCGCTTCTTCGTGGGCGGCACATGATGGATGTCGATGCCGACGCCATCCGCGTCGAACTCGTGGAACACCGAGTCGACCGGGCCGATGTGCTTGCGGACATGTGCGAGGATTGCCGCCGCCGCCGCCGCATCGCCAAGTTCAGACCGGTCGGTCACAATCGCTCACCCCGCGCTACCATCCCTCGCATGGCGGCCGCGCCGCCGCCTTCAAGGATGAAAGCACCGAGAAATGAATAAATCCGTAACTTCAGAATCCCTGCGCCTGCAACCATCCCTCAATGCTGCCGGCAACCTCTTCCCATCCCGGCTCCAGCATCAATGCATGGCCGAGCCCGGGCAGGATCTGCGCCGTCGTGCCGAGCACGCGCGCCGCAGACCGGATGAAGGCCGGCGGGACGATGCGGTCTTCGGTGCCGCCGACGACCAGCAGCGGCAGATTCGGGATCCGGGTGGTGTCGATATAGGCCGGCTGGCACATGTCCATCCACGCGCGATGCGATTCGTCACCGAGGCGCTGCCCGCACGCCTCGAACCCGGTATCCGCCTCATGTCCGAACACGGCCTCGAACAAGACCACTGGCGAGGGCGCCCGCCGGCCCAGTTCATGCGCCAGCCCGACATCGATGAACAGTCCGGGATTGGTGATCGCCATGGCGAATCCCGGGCCGCACACGCCCGTTGCCGGCACCGGCGCCAGCAACACCGCAGCCATCGCGGGGTGGCTTTCGAGATATCGCTGGATAACAAAGCCTCCCATCGAGTGGCCGATGAGGATCGGAGGTTCGGCAAGATCCCCGGCGACCCTGAGGACATCGGCCACGTAATCGTCGATGCCGAAGTCATGCAGCTCGGCCGCCCCGTCGCTGCCGCCGTGGCCGCGCAGGCTGGGCGCGTAGCAGTCCCAGCCGCGGGCAGCGAACCAGTCGAGGAAATTCCCTTCCCAGCACCAGGCGCCGACGAACCCGCCGTGAATGAACAGCACCGGCGGGCGTGTCCGTTCCACAACGGCTGCCGGCGGACGGTGCAGCACTTCCAGCTTCGGCCGCTGGCGGCGGGCGAAATTCAAGACAGTGCCTCGAGCTCGTCGATCAGGCCGGCGACAACGGCAAGACCCCGGCGCCAGAACTCGGGCTCGCTGGCATCGAGCCCGAACGGCGCCAGCAGTTCCTTGTGGCGCAAGGTTCCACCGGCGCGAAGCATGTCGAGATAACGCTCGGCGAATCCGGCCTCGGCATCCTCGTAGGCCGCGTAAAGCGAGTTGACGAGACAGTCGCCGAACGCGTACGCGTACACGTAAAACGGAGAATGCACGAAGTGGGGGATATAGCTCCAGAAAACCCGATAATTGTCGTTGAATCGCAGAGCCGGTCCGAGGCTTTCGGTCTGCACGTCCATCCAGATGTCACCGAGGCGTTCGGATATCAGTTCGCCGTCACGCCGCTCGCCATGTACGCGCTTTTCAAACTCGTAGAAGGCAATTTGCCGGACCACGGTGTTCAGCATGTCCTCGACCTTGCCCGCCAGCATCGCGCGTCGGGCGCCGCGGTCTGTCGTCTGCTTCAGCATTGCCCGGAAGGTCAACATCTCGCCGAACACCGATGCCGTCTCGGCCAACGTCAGCGGCGTATCCGCCATCAGGTGACCCTGTCCGCCGGCCAGAACCTGATGCACGCCATGGCCCAGCTCATGCGCCAGCGTCATCACGTCGCGGGTCTTGCCCTGATAGTTGAGAAGCAGATAGGGGTGGGCCGAGGGGACTGTGGGGTGCGCGAAAGCGCCAGACGCCTTGCCGGGCCGCACCGGGGCGTCGATCCAGGCATTTTCAAAGAACCGTTTGCCCACCTCCGCCATGTCCGGCGAAAACGCGGCGTAGGCTTCGAGAACCGTGCGTTGCGCCTCGTGCCACGCGATCGTCCGGTCGTCGGAGTCCGGCAAGGGCGCATTGCGATCCCAGTAGTCCAATTTGTCGCCGCCAAACCATTTGGCCTTGAGCGCATAATAGCGGTGCGAAAGCGCGGGGTACGCATTCCGCACCGCCGTGGACAACGCGTCGACGACCTCGTCCTCGACGAAATTCGAAAGGTTGCGCGACGAATCGGGGCGCGCGAACCTGCGCCAGCCGTCCTCGATTTGCTTGTCCTTCGCCAGCGTATTGGTGATCAGCGTCAGCAAGCGGATATTCTCTCCGAGGACCCGACCCAGACTCTCTGCCGCTTCGCGCCGCTTGTCGCCGTCGCGATCGGACATCAGGTTGAGAATTTCGGCCTCGGTCAGTTTCGCGTCGCGGAACGGGAAACGCAGTCCGGCCATCGTCTCGTCGAACAGGCGGACCCAGGCGGCACGTCCGACCACATGCTTTTCATGCAGCACGCGCTCGATTTCGTCGTCCAGCTGGTGCGGCCGCAGCGCACGCACGTCTCGCAGCCAAGGCCGATAGCGGGACAGAGCCGGGTCCGACAACAGGCCGTCGAGTCGCTGGTCCTCGATCCGGTTGATCTCCAGCGTGAAGAACAGGAGACGCGTCGATATGGCGTTCAGGCGTTCCTGTATGCCCTGGTAGAACTTGCCGGTCGCCGGGTCCGACTGGTCGCCCGCATAGACGAGCTGAGCATAGCTGCCGATCTTCGAGAGGGTCTCGTCGATGGCCTCGTATTCGGCAATGGCGCCGCCCAGCGCCGCCCCGTCAAGCGCTGCGAGCCGGCCCTTGTAGCGCTCCGAGAACTTCGCCGACGCCGCCGCGGCACGATCCAAGTCGGCGGCGAGCTCTGTCGCCTCCGGCCCGCTGTAAAGATCGCCCAGATCCCACTCCGGCAACGCGCCTAGCGCTGAACCGCTGGTCATGCATATAATCCTGACTGTTTCCGGCTTGGCCCCATATATGCCCGTCGGACGCATTGGGCAAGAAGCACGCGCGAGCGGCCACCGCCGACTAAGAGGGAACGACCATGGATTACCACGGCATCCGCAACCTCCCGACAATGTTCTTCGACCAGGCCGAACGTTTTGCAGATCGGCCGTTTCTTTGGTCGAAGCCGGACACCGAATGGCGCAGCCAAAGCTGGAGACAGGTGGCGAATAGGGTCAGCGAGCTATCGCGGGCGTTGCGCGCGCTGGGTGTCGAGCCGGGAGACCGGGTGGCGCTGGTGTCGGAAAACCGGCCGGCGTGGCTGATCGCCGATGTCGCGATCATGGCCGCCGGCGCGATCACCGTCCCGGCCTATACAACGAATTCCGAGAACGATCACCATTTCGTGCTGAACGACAGTGGCGCCAAGGGGCTGGTCATTTCGACCCGAGCGCTGGCCAAATGCGCGTTGCCCGCGGCGATGCGCGCACCGGCCACCGAGTTTGCGATCTGCCTCGAGACGCCGGATCCGGTGCCCGGGCAGGGCCTGCGCATATACACATGGGAGGAGGCCCTGGAGAAAGGCCGCGAGCTTGCGGACGACGTCCGCGAATTCGCGCAGCGGCCGGAACGCAGCGATACCTGCTGCCTGATCTACACATCGGGCACGGGCGGTCAGCCCAAAGGCGTGATGCTGAGCCATGGCGCGATCATCTGCAACTGCATGGGGGCGCACGACGTGATCGCCCGCCTGCCCGGCTACACCGAACCGGGCGAGGTCTTTCTCAGTTTCCTGCCGCTGTCTCACGCCTACGAACACACCGCGGGGCAATTTTTCCCGATGTCAATTGGGGCAGAAATCTACTACGCGGAATCGCTCGACAAGCTGGTCGTCAACATCGCCGAAAGCAGGCCGACGATCATGACAGCCGTGCCGCGTCTTTACGAGTCGATCTACGGCCGCATCATGCGCGGCCTCAAAAGCCAGAGTGCCTTTCGGCAGAAGCTTTTCATGAAAGCAGTGATGCTGGGCCGCAAACGCTACGAAGATCCGGGCAGCCTGACATTCGGCGAACGGTTGCAGGACGCGCTGCTCGACCGGCTGGTGCGTGGGAAGGTCGCGAAGCGGTTCGGCGGCCGCCTGAAGGCGTTCGTTTCGGGCGGTGCCGCGCTCAACTACGAGATCGGTGTCTTCTTCGTTGCGCTGGGTGTGCGACTCCTGCAGGGCTACGGACAGACCGAAGCCGCCCCGGTGATCTCGGTCAACCGGCACGAGCCCAACAAGATCGATACGGTTGGCCCCCCGCTGAAAGAGGTGGAGGTGAAGATTGCCGAGGACGGCGAGATCCTGGTGCGCGGCGAGTTGCTGATGCAGGGCTACTGGAACAACCTCGAAGCAACGGGCGAAACCCTGAAGGACGGCTGGCTTCACACCGGGGACGTCGGCCTCTTCGACAACGACGGATATATCAAGATTACCGATCGCAAGAAGGACATCATTGTCAACTCCGGCGGCGACAATGTCTCGCCGCAGCGCATTGAGGGGATGCTGACGGTCGAACCGGAAATCGCGCAGGCCATGGTACATGGCGACCGCAAGCCCCATCTGGTCGCGTTGATCGTTCCCGACGAGGAATACGCGGCAGCATGGGCGACGAAGAACAATCGGGCCGGAGATCTGGCGACGCTGATCGGCGATAACGATTTCGTAAGGGCAATCGGCGAAGCTGTCGATCGGGTCAACAAGAAACTCTCCATTATCGAGCGGGTGCGAAAATTCATCCTGACGGCGGAGAGTTTTTCCATCGATAATAGCATGCTGACACCCAGCATGAAGATTCGCAGACACGTAATCAGGGAAAGGTATGGCAGCGCTCTCGACAAACTTTACAGCAAGTAACGAATTCCGCCGCGCCGCCTCGGCTGCGACGACACGCACCAATCGAGCACTGCCAGCATGACATTGCTTCGCCGGTGTGCGCCGGTCTTGGCGGCGGTTGCCGCTTTGCCGGCGCTTGGCTGCCAGAGCCCGACCATGGTCGTGCTGGAGGATCCGCGCACCTATGTCGAGGAGCGCGGCATTCTCGTTGCGCGCGAGGACGCGCGCATCAGGCTGGATATCCAGGCGCTGTATGTCGAGCAGGAGGTCGGCAGATTGAAGAACGTGACGGTCGACGTGTACGAGGGCGCGGTGCTGTTGACGGGGACGGTCGTCGACCAGGCCGCAAAAGCTACCGCCGGCGCACTTGCCGCGTCCGTGACCGGCGCGAACCCGATCTACAATGAAATCCAGATCCTGCCGGACGCGAAGCTGGTGGATGCGGCCGCCGACCTGGCGATCGAAACCAGGATCAAGAAGGAACTGCGCGCCGCCGACGATGTCCGATCCGCCAACCTGCGCTGGCACAGCGTCAACGGCACGATCTACATGTTCGGCCGCGCGCTCAGCGTCGCGGAGCGCGACGTCGCCCTCGGTATCGTCGGAAAGGTGAACGGCGTCAGGAGCATCGTGGACCGCATCAAGGTGGTTCCGCCAGACGGCAATTGAAGACGGCGAGCCGCTCGGTTGTACGAATCGTACCGGCGACTCGGTGGTTTCGGAAACGTCGCCCCTGCTGCCAACCCTCGGCAACGAAGAATCGTTCAAAATGCTGCGCTGACGGAAGGGGCAATTGAATTCCGGCCCAAGCTGGCTACCCTTTGGTTATGATAATAATGTTGCGGGATCCGGAAACGCCTTCGGAGGGTTGGAAGCGATGCCGCTGGCAGACGTAACCCTGAACGACAAGTATGAGCGAGAGACCGGCCGCGTCTACCTGACCGGCACGCAGGCCCTGGTGCGCCTGCCGATGCTGCAGCGCCAGCGGGACGTCGCGACCGGCCTGAACACCGCATGCTTCATTTCGGGCTATCGCGGCTCGCCGCTGGGCGGGCTCGATACGGCAATGTGGCAGGCGCGACCCTTCCTGGAACGCAATCACATTCGATTCCAGCCGGGGGTGAATGAGGATCTCGCGGCGACCGCCGTCTGGGGCAGCCAGCAAGTCGGCCTGTTCCCCGGTGCCCGCTATGACGGCGTCTTCGCGATGTGGTACGGCAAGGGGCCGGGCGTCGACCGTTCGGGCGATGCGCTGAAGCATGCCAACAACGCCGGCACCTCGCGCTACGGCGGGGTTCTGGCACTCGCCGGCGACGACCACACCTGCCGGTCGTCGACACTGCCGCACCAGTCCGATCACGCATTTGCGGACGCCAGCATCCCGGTGCTGAGTCCGGCCGGCGTGCAGGAGGTGATCGACCTCGGCTTGTTCGGCTTCGCCATGTCGCGCTATTCCGGGTGTTGGGTCGGGTTCAAGACGGTGGCCGAGACCGTCGAGACCTCCGCGTCGGTGGAGATCGATCCGCTCCGCTTGCGCATCGAGATGCCCCACGACTTCGAGATGCCGGAGGGCGGTCTCAACATCCGCTGGCCCGACCCGCCGAACGACCAGGAATACCGGCTGCACCGATACAAATTATATGCCGCGATCGCCTTCGCCCGCGCCAACGAACTCGATCGCGTGGTAATTGGCAGCCCCAAGCCGCGTTTCGGTATCGTCACGACCGGCAAGTCCTACCTCGACGTGCGCCAGGCACTGGAAGACATTGGCATCGGTGAGGACTACGCCGCGGAAATCGGCCTGACTGTATACAAGGTGGCGTTGGCCTGGCCGCTGGAACGCGAAGGGATACGGCAGTTCGCCGAGGGACTGGAGGAAATCCTCGTTGTCGAGGAGAAGCGCGCACTGGTCGAAAACCAGCTCAAGGAACAGCTCTACAACTGGGACGCCGCCAAGCGGCCCCGCATCATCGGCAAGTTCGACGAGTCGGGGAACTGGATCCTGCCGTCGGCCGGCGCCCTCACCCCGGCACGCATCGCCCGAGTCGTCGCACAGCGCATCGCCCGCTTCCACTCGAGCCCCAGGATCGAGGCCCGGCTTGCCTTTCTCGATGCCAAGGAGCAGGCACTTGAATCCCTGCACCCGGCGCCGCAGCGTGTGCCCTATTTCTGTTCCGGCTGTCCGCACAACACGTCGACCCGGGTTCCGGACGGCAGCCGGGCCCTGGCGGGAATCGGCTGCCATTACATGGCCCAGTGGATGGACCGGAACACACAGACCTTCACGCAAATGGGTGCCGAAGGCGTAACCTGGGTCGGGCAGGCGCCGTTCACCGACGAGAACCACGTCTTTGTCAATCTCGGCGACGGCACGTATTTCCATTCCGGTCTGCTGGCTATCCGCCAGGCCGTCGCGTCCGGCGCCAGTGCAACCTACAAGATCCTGTTCAACGACGCCGTCGCAATGACCGGCGGACAGCCGGTCGACGGCAAGATGACGGTCCCGCAGATCACCAGCCAGCTGTATGGCGAAGGCGTGGTTCGAACGGTCGTGGTGACCGATGAGCCCGACAAGTATCCCGCCAGCCTCGGCTGGGCACCGGAGGTTACGATTCACCACCGCGATGAGCTGGACCGCCTGCAAAGGGAGCTGCGCAAGGTTCCCGGCGTGACCGCGATCATATACGACCAGACCTGCGCCACCGAAAAGCGGCGACGGCGCAAGCGCGGCCGGATTCCGGATCCGCCGCGCCGGGTCTTCATCAACGAGGCCGTCTGCGAGGGCTGCGGCGACTGCGGGACGCGGTGTCGTTCCTGTCCGATCCTCCGCTGCGCGGCTCGGTCCGGCTCGGATACCGGATCCTGCAACTCGGTGCGGTGGCGACGATTCCCCGTTCGCTGCGGCGACTGCTCGGCAGTGTCGAACTGCCTGTCGGTGGTGCCGGTGACGACCGAATTCGGCCGCAAGCGGGCGATCGACCAGTCCGCCTGCAACAAGGATTTCTCCTGCATCAAGGGCTTCTGCCCCAGCTTCGTGACCGTACAGGGCGGATTGCTGCGCACGCCGGAACGCAAGACCGTGGACATCGCATCCTCGTTCCCCGCGACGCTGGAGGAGCCGGATTTGCCGACGCTGAACGCGCCCTACAGCATCCTGGTCACGGGCATCGGCGGAACCGGCGTGGTGACGGTCGCCCAGCTGCTCGGCATGGCCGCGCATCTCGAAGGCAAGGGCGTCGGTGTCCTGGACATCGCGGGCCTCGCCCAGAAATACGGCGCTGTCACCAGCCACGTCCGAATCGCCGCGCGGCCACAGGACATCCATGCCGTGCAGATCGCCGCCGGCGGTGCCAATCTCGTCGTCGGCTGCGATCTGGTGGTCACCGCCGGCGCGAACTCGCTGGCCAAGATGCAGGCAGGCGTGACCAGCGCCGTTGTCAACACCCATGAGAGCGTGACCGGCGACTTCACCCGCAACCGCGATTTCGCGCTGCCCGCCGACGACATGCGCAGCGCCGTCGTCGCGGCGACCGGGGCTGGCCAGGCCGGATTCGTCAATGCCACGCGACTTGCGCTGGCTCTGGTCGGCGATTCGATCGGCGCCAACCTGTTCATGGTCGGCTTCGCCTGGCAGCAGGGGCTGATTCCGCTGTCGCACGACGCCCTAATGCGAGCCATCGAGCTGAACGGCGTCGCGGTGGAGAGCAACAAGGAGGCATTCCTGTGGGGACGCCGCGCCGCCGTCGATCTGCCTGCGGTCGAAGCAGTCGCCCGCGCCGCCGGCGCGCCGCCGGCGCCGGACATCGCCCGCACCCTTGACGACATTATCGAGCGGCGCGTCGAATTCCTTACCGCGTACCAGGATGCGGCCTACGCGCGGCGCTACGCCGACCTCGTCGCGCGCGTGCGCGCGGCGGAGGCGGAGCGCGCGCCCGGCCGAGAGGATCTTGCGGAGGCTGTCGCTCGCAATTACTTCAAGCTGCTTGCCATCAAGGACGAGTACGAGGTCGCGCGGCTCTATTGCAACGACGACTTCCAGTCCGCGCTCTCCGCCGCGTTCACCGGTGATTTCAGGGTGCATGTCCATCTTGCGCCGCCCCTGTTCGCGCGGCGGGACCCGTACACCGGCCAGATGTTGAAATCCACATACGGACCTTGGGTGTTTCGCCTGTTCCGGTTGCTGGCGAAGCTTAAGGGGGTGCGCGGCACGGTCTTTGACATCTTCGGTTATGCGGCCGAACGCCGGGCCGAGCGCCGGCTGGCCACCGCGTACGAGGCAACGATCGCGGAACTGCTGCTGAGGCTGGACGCCGAGAACCGCGCCCTGGCGGTCGAGATCGCATCGCTTCCCGACCGGGTGCGCGGCTTCGGCCATATCAAGGACAAGGCCATGCGTGAGGCCAAGGTTCGCGAGGCCGAATTGATGGCCGCGATTCGCGCCGACGAGCCGATCCCCACCGCCGCCGAGTGAGGCCCGCGCGTTACCACCGCCGCGGCAGGCCGGCAACGATCACCGGCAGGCACAGCATGGCGACCGCGGCGCCGACGGCGAAGGCCCATTGCGGGCCGGCGCTCTGCCAAAGCCATCCGGCGATGACGCTGGCCAGAAGGATGGCGAGGCCGGTGACGAGATGGAAGATGCCGAACGCCGTCCCGCGCCAACGCGCCGGCGCCGCGTCGGCGACCAGGGCGGCGAGGACTCCCTGCGTCAGGCCCATGTGAATCCCCCATAGCACGGCGCCCGACACCACCGTGCCGAGGGACCCCGCCGCCGCGAGAACCACGTCGGCGGAGGCCAGGACGGCATAGCCGGCAAGCAGAAAGCCGCGTCGTCCCACTCTGTCGGACAGGGAGCCCGCGGGATAGGCGGTCAGCACATAGCCGATGTTCATGGCGACCAGCACCAGCGGGACGAATGACGCGGCCAGCGCCGTGCCGCCGCGGAGGATGAGAAACGCCTCGCTGAACCGCGGCAACATAAGGAATCCCGCGACCGCGACCGTCGCCCAGAACGGCCGGCCGAGACTGCGCAGGGCCGTCCGTCGAAACGGGTTGCGGGATGCGGCGTCGCGCTCCGGCAGCGGCCGGTCGCGCACGAACACCGCCAGCACCAGCACGGCCCCAAGGGCGGGGAGGACGGCAAGCCAGAACACGGCCCGCATGTTGCCGAGGAAGACGACCATAAGGACGACGGCAAGCAGCGGGCCGGCCAGCGCCCCGACGGTATCGAGGCCCTGGCGCAGCCCGAACGCGGCTCCACGGAGATCTGCCGACGTCAAGTCGGCCACCAGCGCGTCGCGCGGCGCGGCGCGGATCCCCTTGCCGATGCGGTCGGCGAACCGCGCGAAGAAAATCCATCCCGCACTGCCGGCGAGCGGGAAGACCGGCTTCGTCAGCGCCGCGAGGCCGTAGCCGGCCAGGGCGAGCAGCTTGCGCCGCCCGAGCCGGTCGCTCAGCCCGCCGAAAAACGCCTTGGTCACCGAAGCCGCCGCTTCGGCCATGCCCTCGATCAACCCGACGGCCAAGACGCCGACCCCGATTTCGACCACGAGGAAGAGGGGCAGCAGGCTGTGGATCATCTCGGAGCTGATATCCATCAGCAGGCTGACGACACCGAGTGCCCAGACGCCACAGGGCATGCGCCGCAGGTTGCTGATCTTCACAGGATTGCGGGCGCTGTCGGCCATGGCATCCCGTCGTCCGGTCGGTTTTCGGGGCGCAGGCATATCACGGGATTCGGGCGGCCGTCACGTGCCTGCTGGATTTCGTTGCGGCCAGGTGGGCCGATCGGCGAAGCAGGGCGCATCGCGTCGATGCTTATGCGGCAATTGCCGGCACTACCGTGCTAGCATCGGTTTCATGAGCCTGCTCGAGTCGACCATCCGTCTTGTATCCGACCATCGTGAACTCGCCTACGCGATGGTCTTTTTGTTCGCCTTTCTCGAATCGCTGCCGCTTATTGGGCTGTTCGTACCCGGCTCCACGTTGATCGTTGCTGCTTCGGTCCTGGTGCCGTCGGGCGCGCTGTCGCTGGCGCCCCTTCTGACGGTCGCGGTGCTGGGATCGGTCTTTGGCGACATGGCCTCGTTTCGAGTCGGACAGCACTATGGCCGGGACCTGCTGGCGTTGCGCCCCCTGAAACGAAGGCCCGAATTGATCGACCGGGCGCGGCGCCTGCTGGACAGGCACGGCGGCAAGGGTATCCTCATCGGACGCTTCACGCCGCCGCTGCGGGGCCTCATCCCAGCGATGGCGGGGGTCACCGGCCTCGGCTGGAGCCGGTTCCTCTTCGCGGCCACGTTCGCCGCCCTCGCCTGGGCACCGGCACACGTTGTTCCAGGGGCGATAATCGGCGCAAGCCTGCATCTGGCCGGCGAGGTCACGGGGCGACTGGCCGCGTTCATGCTGCTGCTCCTGCTGTTCGGATACCTGCTGCTCATCGTCATGCGTCTTGTGCTGCAGTGGGGCATTCCTGCCGCCGCCACCGCGCTAAGACGGGCGTTACTGTGGGCGCGCGCGCATGACAATCTCGTCGGCCGCGAGATCCTGTCGCTGCTCGATCCCGCACATCGGGAAGCCAGGGCGCTGGCCACGCTTTCGGTGCTGCTCATCCTGGGCGCTTGGGGCTTTTTCGCCATCTTGGAAGACGTCGTCTCGGGCGAGCCCCTGGTTCGCGCCGACGCATCGATCTTTCATGCGCTGCAAGCGCTGCGGTCGCCATGGGGCGACGCGATCATGGTTGCCGTCACGGAACTGGGCGACGCCAAGGTGACGGTGCCGGTTGCGGCCGCCGCGATCGGCTGGCTCGCGTGGCGACGGGCCTGGATCGACGCCGCCTACCTTACGGTGGCCCTCGTGTTCGCACAGGCGTTTGCGGCCGGGGTGAAAGTCGCGCTGCACACGCCGCGCCCGATTCCAGAGCTGTACAGCGGCTGGAGCGCGTTTTCCTTCCCGAGCGGCCACGCCACCGTTAATGCGGTCATTTACGGGTTTCTGGCGGTTATGATCGCCCGTCAGGCAGGGTTTGTCCTGCGACCTGCCATTGCCGGCGGGTTTGCCCTGCTGGTCGGGCTGATCGCACTGTCGCGCCTGTATCTGGGCGCACATTGGTTTTCCGATGTCACGGGCGGCCTCGGTTTCGGCGCCGCCTGGGTCGGATTGCTGGGTATCGCCTACATCCGGCACCGCCCGGCGGACCCGCGGATCAGGGGCTTGCTGCCGGTGGTCATGGCGAGCCTGACGATCGCCGGTTTCGCAAATATCGCGGGTTTCCACGCACGTGATCTGGCCCGATACCAGCCGCGTCCGGAGACCGTCACCATGACCGCCGACGCATGGCGTTCCGACGGATGGGCAACCCTGCCGTCCTACCGAGTCGATCTTGTCGGCGAATTCGAGGAACCCTTCGTCCTGCAGGTGGTCGGCACGCCCGACGATCTGGCCGATGACCTGCGCACCGCAGGCTGGCGACGACCGGCCGCCTGGGATGCGGTCGGCACCATGGCCTGGCTGGCCGCGGGCGACCTCGCCACGCTGCCGGTGCTGCCGAAACTGCACGATGGGCGGGCCCCGGCACTTATGCTCGAACTGCCCGCCCCGACCGATCGCAAGCGGTTGGTCCTGCGGCTCTGGGATTCGCACGTGCGCATTGCTGGGAACGGCGAATCGCAACCCTTGTGGCTCGGCACCGTGACGCGCGAGGATCTCCACCAGCCGATGGGCCTGGTCAGCGTCACGGTCACCGAAACGGACGCAAACGGCCCGCGGGATCTGCTGGCCGATACGATTGTGGCGCTACGCCGCACGCGGACCGACAGCGGGGCCGGCGATGCGAATTGGGATGGTACGGTGCTCCTGGTCCCGTTGGCGTTGCGCTCCGGGGTCAACCGCTAGCCGTTCGGGTCGGGCATCCCGCCGCACGGCCCTCTCGACACGAAGTCCTCCGCCTTTACCTAATTATGTAATATTCTTACCAAAACAGGTGACGTGCGGTACTCAGTTTACAACATATTCAAATTTCTTTAATCTTTCGTGCGAATCGGGAGGATACGCCCGGCGCAGAAGATTGCAGCATTCGATCCTAACCGGTGCCGGTGCCAATACGGCGGCGCATCCGGGTCCTAGAAATGGCGGCGGGCAACGCCGCAACCGGAGTCTCCGTTCGCAGCTGTCTTGACGACGATTCGATTCGCCGTGCGGGTCAGCTGGAATTCTCCCCAACAAAGGGGGTTCTTCAACGTACTGCCCGAGGCGGGACGGGCGGCATAACGGACGGGCAGACGAATGATCGTGTGGTTGATCACGACGATCGGTGCGACCCCACCTGCCAGATCCTGCACGGCAGGGCCCTTCGGGGGCGTCACGAACGACTCATCGACGGTTGGACGCTGCAATGCGCTTTAGCCTGACCGCTTCCGTGCGGCAGCACGGATCGGCAGACGCGTGGCCGTCGGTTCTATGCATGCCGGCTCGGGAACCGGGCCCGTTTTTCGACCGGAATGACAGACTGTCCGAAGCTCCCTGCGGCCGCGTACGCGCCGCGGGCAAGTCAGACGCTTAGAGAATTTCGAAGGAAACAACAGCGGAGGTTTTCGCGATGGTTTACACCAAGAAGCATCCGGCCCTACTGATCATGGGCGTCCTGCTGCTGGCCATCGGCGTCGCGACGCAGTTCGGCGCGCTGGATGGCGTAATCGGATACCTGAAGGTCGGCAGCAAGACGAGCGAGATCATCGATCTCAGCTATGTCTTCGCCGGCATCAGCATCGTCATCGGCGCCTGGCACATGTGGGGCAAGCACGTGGAAGGCAACTTGGACTACTACCTGTCCACCGTTGCCGGCGGGATGTTCATCCTCTTGATTGCCATGCTCGTGACCTGGTTCGTGGCCCCGTTCGTCGCCGTTATCAGCAAGTCGCTCGGCCCGGTGATGGCCGACAAGTACCTGCACGACGTGCTGGGGCTGAACTACGTGGTGCTCGGCATCCTCGCCGGCATCATCACGGTCAACGTGTTCCGGATCCCGAGCTGGGCGGAGAACGGCGTGCGCCTGTCGCGCCTCGGCCTCAAGACCGGCGTGATCCTGCTCGGCACGCTGTACAGCCTGGGGGAGCTCGCGCATCTGGGCCGGCTTTCGGTAGTCATGATCGGTTTCTTCGTGCTCGGATCGGTCGGCCTCGTGTTGTTCCTCGGCCGCCGGCGCAGGATCCCCAATTCCATGGGCGGCGTGCTGTCGGCGGGCATGGGCGTGTGCGGCGTGTCGGCCACGGTGGCGGCGGCGCCGGTCGTGCAGGCCAGGCCGACGGAGATCGCCTACACCATCGGTACGATCCTGATCTGGGGCGTGGGCTGCATGTTCCTGTTCCCGGTGATCGGCCATCTGCTCAATCTCGGGCACATCCAGTTCGGCGCCTGGGCAGGGACCGGCATCCTCAACTCGGCACAGGTCGCAGGCGCGGCGCTCGCCTATCAGCCCACCGGCATCGAGACACTGAAGGTCGCCGAGATCTTCAACATCACCCGCGTCCTGTTCCTGCCGATCATCGTTCTGTGGTTGGCGGTCTGGTACGTGCGGCGGGAGGAGAGCGCAACCAGCACGCAGGTCAATGTCGGGCGGGTCGTGTTCGAGAAGTTCCCACTGTTCGTGCTCGGCTTCATCCTGATGTTCGCACTGTCGTCGACCGGCATCTTCGCCCCGGCGCAGCATTACAAGGGCAAATACTTCGACAACAGGATCGCGGAGTCGAGGCTGCTGACCGACGAAGAGACAGCCCTCCTCAGCGCCGAGGCCGACAAGATCCAGAGCCCGGCGCGCGCCGAGGCGCTGGAGCGGCTGATCGAGAACCGCAAGATCATGAACATCGACGACGATGCGACGATCCGGGGCCTGACCAACGCCGCCGTGCTATCCGCGGACGCCAACAAGATCCTCAAGAAGGCGCACGGTGCGGTGTACCACACAGCCAAGATGATCCGCTCCTTCCGCAAGTGGATCACCTGGTTGTTCGCGTTCGGTCTCACCGGCCTCGGCATGCAGATTACGGGCGCGGCGATGCGCCAGGCGGGCGGCCAGCCCCTGGTCATCGGCGGCATCGTCGGCACGGTCAAGGCGGTGCTGTCGCTGATCGTGATCATGCTGTTCGTCCGCGAAACCATCTGAGTGGAGGGTAAGCGATGTCACAGAATGACAGCCAGAACATCGACCTTCAGACCGAAGGGAAGGCGAAGTTCCACCGCGGGTCCGCCCTGTCGATCTTCAAGAGCGACCGGCGGGAGGACCTCGTGGCGCTTGTGTGCGCACTGTTGATCGCGCTTGGCGTGTACATCTTTGTCGGCTGACGGCCGGCGACAGAATGAGCGGTCCGGTGCGTTCTTCGGGGCGCGCCGGGCCGCTTTATTCGTTCGCGGGACGGGGAGTGCCATGAACCCATCGACGATCCTTCTCGCCAGCCACGGCACCGCCGGCGCCCGGGCCGCCGAGGAGGTTGCGCTGGCGCTGTGCGCCCCGGGCGGCACCATCCGCCATCTGGAGATCGTCCCGGACTTCTGGCAGGGCATGCGCGGCGACGACTGGCTGAACAACGCCGTCACCCAGGACCGGTTCGGGACCTATGTCGAATCCGAGCTGCAGAGGGAACTCGCGGAACATGCCGAATCGCTGGGCCGCGAGGCCCAGGCCAGGGGGGTGGGATACGAGAACGTCTCGGTTCTCGGCAAGCCGGCTGAATGCCTGCTGGCGGCGGTTGCGGCGCAGGCCCCCGACCTCGTCGTCATCGGCTCGCCCCGGCCGAGGGGAATGCCCGGCTATCGATCGCGCATGAAAATCGAGATCCTCGTCCGATCCCTGCCGGTGCCGCTTCTGATCGTCCCCCATCCCGGGCAATGACGGGACCGAGCATGGCGCGGGATGCGACCGAGACGGCAGACGAGCGCGACGCCGCATGGGTGAGTATAGAGACGCCGCTCAGTGGCGATGCGCTCCTCGCGTTCTGCCGCGAGAATCCGGAGCGCCTCTTTCGCATCAACACACTCCTGCGGTTCGACGAATGGCACCGGCTCGGCCCGAACGACCACCGCGTGCGCCTGCGCAATCTCAGCAACGATTGTGCGCTCGAAACCGAGCTGCATATCGAAACGGTGGCGGACGGATTGCGCGTCGTATACGACACCGGCCTGAAATCGTTCACAGAGTTCCGCGTCGCGGACTCCGACGGCGGATCGACGCTGACCGTGACCGACGACTATTCCGGATCGCCCGCCGAGGAACGTCAGGCCCGCGCCGACGAGGTTGATCGCAGCCTGATCCAGTGGGGTCACGACCTGCACCATTATCTGGGCAGGTGGAAGCGGTGGTCGCGTTATGCGGCATGGCGCTGGTACATGAACCGGATCTGGCTGCCGATGACACCGATGGGACGGCGGGTCGTGTTCGCCCTGGTCGTCATTTCGGCCCTCGAATTCTTCGCCTTTCTGGGCGTGTTTGCGATCTTCGTTCTCGAGCTTGACACGTTCCTGGAATTGTAGGGCGAGCGCCGAACGGCCCGTCAACGGCGCCGGCGCGTCTCGGCGATCTTGGCAAGGACCGTATTCATCGCGAATTCAAGCGCGCGGCGCGGCAAGCCGTTGCCGAAGGTCAGGGTCTCGTGGTCGCTGGCGATCGCCAGTGCGGGGCGCGACGCATCGGACTTCCGGGCAATCGTCACGGTTTCGATACGGTCCGCCTCGATTCGCCTGCCCTTGCTCTCGCTGTGTCTGTACGCCCGATTCACCCACACGCCGGCGGGACCGATCCGCAGCCGTTGCCGTGACAGCAGGTCGGTCAGGACGCCAATCATGAAGACGATTTCGAACAGGGCACCAATGCCGCCGAACAGGTAGCGGGCCGTTGCCGGCACGTTCGGCGCATACACCGCCACGCCGACGAAAATCAGCGGGAACAGGACGGCTAACACCGAGCCCCACCAGGCGCTGGTGGGTCCGGTGCGGGTCAGCACGACGACGTCGCCCTCATACCCGACGGCGAGTCCCGTCGGCGGGCGTGACAGGACTTCGCGGTCGATCGCGACCTTGCCCTCGCCGATCAGGTCGCCAACAGACTTGTCGAGATCCTCCGCCTCGCGGCGCACGATACCCGCCTCGCCCTCTTCAAGGGCCGGCAGGCCGACGTCTCGGGCAAACTGCTCCCACTTTTCGCGGAATCCACCCTCTTTCGTCGACGTATACAGGTTGATCTTGCGGTCTTCGTCCGGATGAACGAGGTCGATCAGGTAGACGGTATAGCTGCGGTTCTTGGTACGCACCCGCCTGGTGTGGCGCAGGACGCCGTGATAGGCGGAAACCGGCTCGCTCCACTGCCGCGTGCCCTTGAGGCCGTGCTCCGCCACCGTGAAAGCGCTGCCATCAAAGGCGATGCGTCGCCGCCACATCAGACTGTGGATGCCGAAGAGCAGCACACCGACACCGATCGTCGGGAAAATCAAGAACAAGAGGGACTCGACGCCGAACCTGCCGGCCTGTACTTCGGAGACCAGGCCCATCACCGGGATGCCGCCCCAGAGCAGCGCGAAAACGACGAGGAAGACCCCGAACACGCGGCTGCCCCTCTGAATCCGTTCCACGGGCGGCGTCGACAGATCGAGTTCCCACCGCTTGCCGCGGCTGCCAAGATCGATCGTTATCGTCATGTTCGCGCTCCTCCGCCGAGTGAACGGGACGTCGGCTGCACCATGACACTGCGGGCGTTAACATAGGCCTTACCAATGCGGGATACGCTGTCAAAGCAGGGCCGACCCCCAAGCTGCTTGCGGACAGTCCGCGAGGCGGTTAGGGTCCGCCCACACGACCGAACAGAGACATGGCGGTACCCGGTGACAACGAAACTTGTACGGCCCCTCCTGACGTTCCTGATCCCTGTTGCAGTGGTCCTGATCATGCCGGCGGCCGAAGCGACAGCACAGCTGATCGAAAAGGAAATCCGTCGTGGCATTATGGAAAACCCCGTGAGGCTCGACCCGCAATTCGCAACACTGTCGTCCGAACGAGCCGTGCTGGCTGATCTCTTTCTCGGTCTGGTCACGGAAGACGGCGCCGGCCGGATCCAGCCCGGCGCCGCAGAAAGCTGGGAGGTCCGCGACGCTGGCCTGACATGGATCTTCAAGCTGCGCGCCGACCAGAAATGGTCGGACGGACGGCCGCTCGAGGCCCGCGATTTCGAGTATGCCTTTCAGCGCCTGCTGTCGCCGCAGTCCGGCGCACCCTTCGCGTCGATGTTTTACAACATCAGCGGGGCAGAGGCGCTGCACAATGGCCGCGCCGACGATCCGCGCACTCTCGGCGTGACCGCACGCGACAAGGCGACCCTCGTCTTCAGGCTGGTCGAGCCGAGCCCGCAGTTCCTGGCGCAGCTCGTTCATCACAGTGCGTACCCACTGCGCAAGGACCATGTAGAGCGTGCCGATGAGTCCTGGACCCGCCCTGGCAAGATGGTCACCAACGGCCCGTACATCCTCAGCGAATGGCTGCCCGGCAACTACCTGAAACTCGCCAAGAACTGGCGCTTCTACGATCCGGCGTCGGTGTCCATCGACAATGTCTACTATGACGTCGTGGAGTTCATCGAGAGCGCGAGGGAACGCTTCTTCGCCGGCAACCTGCATACCCTGTCCGACATCCCGCGCGAAGCGGTCTCAGCGCTGATGGAGGAAGCGCCAGAGGCGGTGCGGCTCTATCCGTCGCTGACCGTCGATTACCTCGTCTTCAATACGAAAAAGCCACCGTTCAACGACCCGCGCGTCCGCGAAGCGCTGGCACTGGCGGTCGATTCACCGACGCTGGTACGCCGGGTACTCGACGGCGGCGACATCCCGGCGAAGGGCCTCATGCCCGAGGGGCTGGCCGGCATCCGCGAGCCGGAGACGATGCAGCGCAAGGGACCCTACCCGGTGCCGCGGCCGCTGTCCGCGCAGGAAAAGCGCGAGGCCGCGAAGCTCCTGCTGACCGACGCCGGATTCGGGGTCCAGGATACGCTGCGCCTGACGCTGCATTACAACGCCAACGGCATCCACCAGAAGGTCGCCGAGGCGGTCGCCGAGATGTGGAAGCGCGTCGGCGTGCGCGCCGACTTGTACAGCAATGACTATACCGTGCATTACGGCGACCTCGGGCTCGGCGAATTCGACATCGCGCGGGCTGGATGGATTGCCGACTACAACGATCCGACCGCCTACCTGATGCTGTTCGATCCGAATTCGGAGCGCTTCAACTACGGCCGCTTTGCTGATGCGGAATTCGAGAGGCTGCTCGCCGCCTCCTCCAAGCAGGAGCCTTCGGCGCGCGCGATAACGCTGCACCGCGCCGAGCAGCTTGCGATGAAGCGGTTCCCGATCATCCCGCTCTACCATCATGCGTCCCGGAACCTCGTCGCGCCCAGCGTCGCCGGCTGGGAGGACAATGTCCGCGACATCCATCCAAGCCGCTATCTCGAGCTCAGGGAATAGACGGGTCGCCCATCCGCGGCAGAGAAAAGGTGGTCTGACGGGCGTGTGTGGAGTCCCTTAAACGGCCATCCCGAGGGCCGATTTGTAGACTTCCAGGAGGGTTTCCTGTTCCTGCCGGTCGGCGCTGTCGAGTTTGCGCAGCCGGACGATTTGACGCATGGTCTTGGGGTCGAAACCGTTGCCCTTGGCCTCGGCGTAGACCTCGCGGATGTCGGCGGCGAGCGCCGCCTTTTCCTCCTCGAGGCGTTCGATTCGCTCGATGAACGAACGAAGCTGGCTGCCCGCGATGCCTCCGACGTCGGCCATGAATTCCTCCAGGCTGGTCATGGTAAGAGGGGGAAAGGGCGGCGAAGATATCCCGCCGCCGGAGGGCGCGCAAGGGGCCCCGCGCCAGTCCCTCAGTGTCCCGGATTGACTTCGTTGAACTTCTCGATCTTCTCTGCCGAAGCGTCCGTCTGGTGGCGGCTTTTCCACTCCTCGTAGGTCATCCCGTAGACGATCTCGCGGGCCTCGTCATAGGTCATCTCGATGCCCTTCTCCTCGGCCGCGGCGCGGTACCATTTCGACAGGCAGTTGCGGCAGAAGCCGGCGAGGTTCATCAGGTCGATGTTCTGCACGTCGGTGCGCTCGCGCAGGTGATTGACGAGGGTGCGGAACGCTGCCGCCTCCAACTCGGTGCGAGTCTTGTCGTCCATGTCTCTCTTCCCGTCCGTTTTCTGGCTTTGCATGGAGCCTTATTTAGCATGGTGCCGGGGAATGGAAAGACCCTGACGCCGGACCATTACCCTTTCAACCGGTGCCCCAGGGAGTCGACATGGGCGGTCAGGTCGCTGACTTTCTTCGACAGGCCCTCGGCGATCTTGGCGATGTTGCGCGCCGTGCGGCCGTGCTCGGCCGAGGCATTGCGGGCTTCGGCGACCGCGGTGTTCGCGTCTGTCGCGCCACTGGAGGCGACGCGCACCGCATCGGCGATCTTCGCCGTCGCAATACGCTGCTGCTCGACGCCGGTCTTCACGCCCGACGTCATGTTGGTCAGCGCGGCGATCGGCGAACGCAGGCGCTGGATCGCGTCGGTCGCTTCGGAAATGCGGCCCTGCAGGTCGGCGATCTGCCGCGAGATGTCCTCCGTCGCCTTGCCGGTCTGGTTGGCGAGGTTCTTGACCTCCTGAGCGACGACGGCGAAGCCCTTGCCGGCCTCGCCGGCGCGCGCCGCCTCGATGGTCGCATTCAGCGCCAGAAGGTTGGTCTGCCCGGCGATGTCGTTGATCAGCTCGACGACGTTGCCGATCTTGCCGGAGGCCTCGCTGAGCTCCGCGACCGTGGCCGAGGCGCTTTCGATATCGGCCGCGGCACGCTCGCCGACGCCGCCGGCCTGCTCCACCTGCCGGGCGATGTCCTGCGCCGCGGCCTCCAGGGCCCCGGACGACGCCTCCGCCGCCTCAATGTTCTGCCGCGCGAGGTCAGCCGACCCCTGGGCACGCTTGGTCTGCTCGTTCAGGACGTTGGTTGAGCTGTTCAGCTGTTCGGACAGACCGGCGAGCTGCATGCCGGCCGCGCCGACCTCGTTGGCGATGGCCCGGATTCCCCGGTCCACTTCCTCACCGATCTCGCGGATGTCCCTGGCCCAGCGCTCGCGTTCCGAGGCGGCCGCGGACTGGCGTTCCTGCTCGGCACGACGCGCCTGCATCAGCGACAGCGCGCAGAATTTTGCCAGCCTCGCGTGCTTCTTCGCCACCGAGATCCGGTTGGCCACGCCGAGATTGGCGATGCGCTTGCCCTCGAAATCGATGGCAACGTTGTACCCTTCGCGCATGCCGGAGGAGCGCATTGCCTGCCACTTGGTGACCTCGCGCTCGTCGATTTTACCGGCCATGATGCGGCCGGCGGTTTCGTGGACGTTTCCGAGGCGTTCGCGGGCGCTGGACGCGACGATCACGCCGCCCTCGACCATGAACGATACGACCGAACCGAGCTCCCTCGACAGCACGTCGCAGAGCTCCTGCGCAAACTCGGCATCGAGCCCGATGTCATCGGCCACGGCACCCATCCTTGTCCCGTTAATGTTTGGATTCAAAATGAACCGGAAAGATGAAGGGATGGTTATCGTAAACGGTTGAAATTCGCGATAAAATGTGACGACTGGCAGTTGATATTCCGGCCCGTCTAGAGGTCGCGCACGGTCTCCTCCATGAGCCAGTGCACGACCGCCGACAGCGCTTCGTCCTTGCTCCCGCCGTCCTGCAAGGCCTTGTCGAAAATCGCGACCTGGCGGTGGGCGCTGGTACCGCGCCTTATGATATCGCGCGCGTGCTCGATTTCCGCCACGCAATCGAGCAGCTCGGCATCCGGACGCAGCAGCTCGAGCAGCTCTTCCAGCAGATTCGCATACGGCACCACCTTGCCGAGGCCGAAATCGATCAGTCCCTCATCGAATCCGTAGCGTTGCGCTCGCCACCGGTTCTCGTTCAGTAGCATGTTGGCATAGTAACGCCAGCGCTGGTTCGAACGCCGCAGCCGGATCAGCATGGAAATCACGCAGGCATACAGGGCGGCAACGGTGATGCCGTCATCGAGCCGGGTACAAATATCGGTGATCCGCATCTCCAGGGTCGGGAACCGGGTGTGAGGGCGGATGTCCCACCAGATCTTCGATGCATCCTCGATCACGCCGGCATCGATCAGGACCTGGACGTGCCGCAGGTACTCGCCGTAGCTTTCGAAGCGCGACGGCAGGCCGGTCCGCGGCAGCTCGTCGAACACGCTGAGCCGGTAGCACATCAGCCCGGTCTTCTCGCCGCGCCAGAACGGTGACGACGTGCTCAGCGCAAGCAGGTGCGGCAGGAAATAGGCGACCTGGTTGAGCAGGTCGGTGCGCAGGTCGTCGTCGTCGATACCGACATGCACATGCATGCCGCAGATCAGCAGACGCCGCGCCACCGTCTGCATGTCCTCGGCGAGGACGTTGTACCTCTCCTTGTCGGTGTGATGCAGGTCGGACCATTCGGCAAACGGGTGCGTCGACGCAGCGATCGACGCAAGTCCCTGTTTGCGGGCGGCATTGGCGACCGTGCGGCGCAACGTCGCCAGCTTCGAGCGTACCTCGCTGATCGAGCCACAGACGGCTGTGCCCACTTCGACCTGTGCCCGCAGGAACTCCGGCACCACCAGCCCGATGCTGTCGTCGACCCCGGCCGCGCATTCGGCGAGAATCTCCTCGGTCGGATCGTCCGCCAGGGCGCCGGTTTGTGGATCGACGAGGAGATACTCCTCCTCGATCCCGATGGTAAATCCTGCGGTGCCGTCCCGGTTCATGACGCCGCGCGCACTTCCGTCCCGATCGCTTGCACCAGGTCCGGATGCGCCATGACCGCCAGCAGTGCCGTCCCGATCAGCATCGCCCAATGCCGCGCCCCGTGCTGGGTGTCGACGAGGTCCTGGCGGATCTCCAGAAGGACATTGGGCCGGCCGGCGGGCAATGCATGCGTCTCGATCGAGTAGCCGTGCGGATCGAGCCCGGAATAGGGCTGGTTATCGCCGATGCACAGGGCTGTGTCGCGCGCCAACTCGGCGATCAGGAGGTCGGCCATTCGGCGGTCGACGTTAGAGAGGACGCCGACATGCCAGGGCCGCTCGAACCCCTTCATTACCGGTGTGCAGGTGTGGATGGAGATGATCGCCGGAACGAACCCGCGTGCCGTAACCCGTTCTATGGTCGCGGTGACCGCGCTGTGATACGGCCAGTAACACGCGGCCGCACGCTGCGCCCGTGCCGCGGCGTCCAGGCCGCGGTTGCCCGGCACGATGGTCCCGTCGCTGATCTGGCGCATCGCGGTCGGATCGTCGACACTGCGATTGCAGTCGATAACCAGCCGCGAATAGCCCGACAGCAGGGCCGGGGCATCGAGCAGTTCCGACAGATGGCGGGAGACCTCCGCGGCACCGATGTCCCAGGCGATGTGCCGCGACCGCGCCGCCTCGTTGAGCCCGAGGTCGTCGAGCGCCGACGGCACGCGATTGCTGGCATGGTCGCACAGCAGGACGGCCGGCGCTGTGCCGTCGGGGTTTGCCACGGTAACGGCAGGCGGGTCGTCCGGACCCAGCAGGTCCCTCCCGCTGCCCTGTCTGGGTACGGTGCCGATCATGGCCCCACTATAGCGGAAATCGATCGATCGAAAAGTGACCAGCATCGCCCTTGTCCCGTTGCACCCCTCGGCCGGCCCGGGCTACACCGGCATGCGATGACCAGCACAGCCGAATAGATCGGGCATGACCGACCGCCTCTCACTGCCGCAGGTGAGGCCCGCCGACCGGGCGGCCCTGGCCGCCCTTCTGCTCGGCGCGGTGCTGGTTGGCGCGTCGCCGATCTTCGTGCGGCTCAGCGAACTCGGTCCCATGGCGACCGCGTTCTACAGGCCGTTCCTGGCGATCCCCGTGCTGGCGCTGTGGCTGGCGGTCGACCGGCGCCGGGACCCGGCAAGCCGGCGGCCCGTGCGCACACGGGATTACCTGCAGCTGCTGCTGGCCGGCGCCTTCTTTGCCGGCGACCTCGCCTTCTGGCACCTGTCCATTCTCCACACCAGCGTCGCCAATGCGACCTTGTTCGCCAATTCGGCCCCGATCTTCGTTACCCTGGGTGCGTGGTTGCTGTTCGCCCACAGGGTCACGCGGCTCTACCTGGCGGGGATGGGTCTTGCGTTGGCCGGGGCCGCCCTGCTGGCCGGCGGCAGCCTTGTCGTCGAGCCGGGCAATCTGCTGGGCGACCTGTTCGGCGTCGTCACCGCGATGTTCCTGGCCTGCTACATCCTTGCGATCTCGCGGCTGCGTACCGGCTTTTCGGCGGCGACGATCATGACCTGGGGGTCGGTCGGGACCGCCGCCGTCCTGCTGCCGGTCGCCTGGATCATGGGCGAGGACCTGGTCGCCGTCACCCTGTACGGCTGGGCCATGCTGGTCGGCCTTGCGCTGCTGTCGCACGCCGCCGGTCAGGGATTGATCGCGTATGCGCTGGCGCATCTGCGGCCCGGCTTCTCCTCCGTCGGCCTGTTGCTGGAGCCGGTCGCGGCGGCGGCGCTGGCGTGGATCGTACTCGCGGAAGCCGTATCCCCCTGGCAGGCAACGGGCGGCGCGGTGATCCTCTGGGGCATTGTGCTGGCGCGCCGTGGCAGCCGCTGAGGTCGCGATTGCGTGCGTGACAGATGTCGCGAAGTTGCTACCCTGTCCGCTAATCCGCGGCCGCGGACTCGGCACGTCCATCCTGTGCTTCCCGGCCCGTTCGGCCGAATGGGAAACAATCGGAAACTATGGTTCGTCAACATCACACAAAGATCGTCGCCACGCTCGGCCCGGCGAGTTCATCGCCCAAGGTAATCGAGGCGCTGTTCCGCGCCGGCGTCGACGTCTTCCGCCTCAATTTCAGCCACGGCAGCCGGGACGACCATCGCCGGCGTTATGACATTATCCGCGACACGGAAAAACGTCTGGGGCGGCCGACCGCGGTGCTCGCGGACCTGCAGGGGCCCAAGCTCAGGGTCGGAACCTTCCGTGACGGCGAGGTCGAGCTCAGGCCGCGACAGGCCTTTCGTCTCGACCTCGACAAGGCGCCCGGCGACAGCCGCCGCGTATCGCTCCCGCACAAGGAGATATTCGAGGCGTTGCGGAAAGGCGCGCAACTGCTGCTCGACGACGGGCGGATCCGCCTCAAGGTTACGAAATGCGGCCCGGACTTCGCGGACACGCGGGTCGTTACCGGGGGCCTGCTGTCCGACCGCAAGGGCGTCAACGTGCCGGGCGTCGTACTGTCGGTCACGCCGATCACCAAGAAGGACCGCACCGACCTCCGGTTCGCCATCGACCTCGGCGTCGACTGGGTTGCGCTCAGCTTTGTCCAGCGGCCCGAGGACATTGCCGAAGCCCGGCGCCTCGTCGCCAAGCGCTGCGCTATCATGGCCAAACTCGAGAAACCGGCGGCGCTGGACCGTCTCGATGACATCGTCGCGCTGTGCGACGGGATCATGGTGGCGCGCGGCGACCTCGGCGTCGAGATGCCGCCGGAGGACGTTCCGGTCATGCAAAAGCGGATCCTGCGCGCCTGCCGCAAGATCGGCCGCCCCGTCGTCGTCGCAACACAGATGCTGGAGTCGATGGTACACGCGCCGACCCCGACGCGTGCCGAGGCCTCGGATGTCGCGACCGCGGTGTATGACGGCGCCGACGCGGTCATGCTGTCGGCGGAGACGGCGAGCGGCGACTATCCCGTCGAGGCCGCGGCGATCATGGACCGGATCATTGGTCGCGTGGAACAGGATCCGCTGTACTGGAAGATCATGGATGCCGAACGCGTCGACCCGGAGGCAACGGCAGCCGATGCGATCAGCGCCGCCGCGCGCCAGGTGGCCCACACGCTGTCTGCCAGGGGAATCGTGACCTATACGACTTCGGGTTCGACCACCATGCGGATCGCGCGCGAGCGACCCGACGTGCCGATCATGGGGCTGACCCCGAAACTGGCTACCGCGCGACGGCTGGCGGTGGTCTGGGGCGTCCGGTCATATCACACGGCCGACGCGCGCAGCTTCCCCGACATGGAACGGAAGGCCTCGGCGGCTGCACTCACCTACGGTTTCGCCGATGCGGGAGAGCGAATCGTGATCACCGCCGGCGTTCCGTTCGGCACCCCGGGCGCGACCAACATCCTGCGCATCGCCAGGGTGGAAAAGTCTTAGCCCCCGGCGACTCAGAGCTCCACGCCCTCGACTTCCTTGACCAGTTCCTTCAGCCGGTCGTCGATGTTCTCCATGTGCGGGTTGATCGCGAGCGCCGCCCGGAACGCCTCGATCGCCGCCGTCTTCTCGTTGAGCGCATCGTAGATCAGCCCCAGACCGGACAGCGCTCCGAAATGCCGCTCTTCGAGAGCCAGCGTGCGCTTGATGTCCTCGATCGATCCCTGGTAATCGCCTCTCAGATAGCGGACCGTCGCACGCTTGTTCCAGCCCTCCGCGAAATCCGGTGCCAGCTCGACCACGGCGTCGAAGTTCGCCTCGGCGGCCTCGTGCTTGCCGTCGTTCATGTACTGCGTGCCCTGCCGCAGCATCAGGTTGGCGCCGGCCGACGACGAGCGTGACCAGATGAACCAGATCATCTGCTCGATTTCATGGGCTTCGCGCGCGCTCCCCGTCGCCTTCAGACCGGCAAACAAGTCGTCCAGCCGCGGGTCGGTCTGGTCTGCGGCTGCCGGGGCATACAGGGCCACGCTCATGGCCGCGCCAATCAGGACTGCGAAAATCCGCTGCATGTTTCGAATATGGACCGCTTTCCGCTAGACGGCAAATGACTCGCATCGCCCCGGTCGCGACGCTAACGTGCGGGCCGGGCCGTAGCGACAAAAGGACGATGGATCCCGAGACGTACTTCGCCGAGGACTACCAGAGCGCACGCGGGAAATTCCTGTCGGCGTGCCGCGCGCTGCGCCTGCTTCCCCAGGCCTATCGGGCACCGGCAGGCACCGGCGACCCGCGCATACCGCTTGCGGATTCGGTCCGTCTGGGGGACCCGGCTGCGCGTCACATGCTCGTCGTCTGCGGCGGCGATCGCCAGGTCGATGCGCTCTGCTGTTCGGCGATCTTGATCGGCTGGCTCCAGGAGTTCGCGACCGCCCACCTGCCGCACGATACGGCGATCCTCCTCGTGCATCACGGTCCGGTGCCGCCTGCCGGCGGCGAAGCGGAGACCGTCGGCGGGCCGGCGCCGGAATGGGAGGACGACCTGCTGGCCAAGGTCGAGAAGCGATATGCCGAATACGCACGACGGAAGGGTGTCGACTCGATGGGCAAGCCGTTGGCGCAGGCGGATGCGCAGACGATCGCGGGCTATCCCGGTGCCGTCCTGGACGACCTTGTGAAATGGCTCGGCTCGGCGGCTGCCGGGCGCATCGCGTTCGCAGATATCCGGGTGGGCCTCGGGCCGTTCGGAGAGGCAGAGATCGCGCCGTGCCACCCGCCCGACAGCGCGGCGGCGCGGCGCGTCCGGTCGTGGTTCGGCCTCGCCGAACCGGCCGACGCGCAGGCGACGGCGCCGCAGCGGGCGGATACCCTGTCGGCCGGACTGATCCGCCGCCTGCCGGACGCCGAGATAACAGCATTCTCCGCCGCCTTCGGGACCTACTCCATGATGTCGGTCCTGGACACCCTTACCACCCGGCCGCGGGGCGAGGCGGTGCCGGACCCGCGTCCCCTGCTGTTTCCCAGCGACCCGGCGTGGCGGACCGCGGTGTGGCGCAATGCCGTCATCCTGCTGCAACGGACCCTGACGGCACTGCATTCGAGCTGACGCAGGGGCGCGCGACACGCCGCGCGCCTCAGGACGTGAGCCTGCTTGCGACTTTCGTCTCGCTGTGCAGGGTCTTGTGCACCGGGCACTTGCCGGCGATTTCCAGCAGGCGATCCTGCTGCGCCTGGTCGAGCGGGCCCGCCAGCGTGATGTCGCGATCGATCCAGTCGATCCTGCCCTCCCTGGTCTCGCAGTCGGTGCAGTCCTCGGCGTGGATCTTCGTGTGCCGCAACCGGACCGAGACGTGCTCCAGCGGCCACTGCTTGCGCTCGGCGTACATGCGGATCGTCATCGACGTGCAGGCGCCGAGCGCGGCGAGCAGATACTCATAGGGACCGGGACCGCTGTCGTCGCCGCCCACCGATTCTGGCTCGTCCGCTTTCATCCGGTGGCCGCCGGCAACGACGCGCTGGGCATAGCGCCCCTCGCCCGTCTCCTCCACCAGGACCGTGCCATGCTCCGCGGCCGGGGTCCCGTCCGGCACGGTCGCGGCCTCCTGCCCGACATAGCGGGCAGCCCAGCCCGACAGTATGCCGGCCACCCAGCGCGCATCCTCCTTGCGGCCCAGCATATGGTCGGCGCCGTCCAGCGAGACGAAGCTCTTGGGGTGTTTTGCCGCCTTGAAGATCTGCTCGGCATTCTCGATCCCGACGATCTCGTCGCGCGGCGCATGGAACACCAGCAAGGCCTTGCGAAGGGCGGCGATTTTCGCCTGCAGTCTTGTCCCTTCGATATCGTCGAGGAACTCCTTGCGGATTTGGAACGAGCGCCCGGCGATCGTGACCTCCGCGATACCCCTGGCCTCGATCTCGGGCCGCGCCGCGGCAAGATGGCGGGCCACGTGGGCCGGTTCCGCCGGAGCCCCGATCGTCGCAACGGCCCTGGCTTCCGGCATCTCCGCCGCGGCGGCCAGTACCGCGGCGCCACCCAGGCTGTGCCCGATCAGCAGCGACGGCGCCGCGAACTGCCCGCGCAGATATTCGGCTGCCTTGAGAAGATCGGCCACGTTCGACGAGAAGTCGGTGTTTTCGAACTCGCCGCCACTGCCGCCAAGGCCAGTGAAGTCGAAACGCAGAACGGCATAACCGTGCGCGACCAGCGCCTCCGAGATGCGGGCCGCCGCAAGCGTATCCTTCGAGCAGGTAAAACAGTGGGCGAACAGCGCGTAGGCATGGATGTCGCCGTCGGGCCGGTCCAGGCGCGCGGCCAGGGGCTCGCCGTGGGAACCCGGAAACGTGATCTTCTCAGAGTGCATGATTCGCGTTGTCCTCTTTGATCGGAAGCGCATCGCAGGACGGCGCCGGTGTCATCGAACTTGCCTTGAGATAGGAGGCATACCCGATGACGGGGAGGAAAGATCGCATAAAGTTGAACCGCCGGGCCCGCTGGCTCGGCCTATTCGGCGGCGATCGTCGTGGCGCTGAGCGCAGCGACGGGGCCGAGATCGCGCCCCTGCAGGGCGGCGGGCAGCGGACCTCCGGTCGCCCAGTCGAGTAGTTCGACAGTGTGCACCACCGGCTTCTCGGTCCCGGTGGCGAGCTGCGACATGCAGCCGATATTGCCGGTCGCGACCACCGGCGCACCGGTCGCGTCGATGTTGGCGATCTTGCGATCCCGCAGGCGGGTCGCAAGGTCCGGCTGCATGATGTTGTATGTCCCCGCGGACCCGCAGCACAGGTGACCCTCGGCGATCTCGCGGATCTCGAAGCCGGCCTGCTGCAGGAGATCCCTGGGCACGGTCGTGATCCGCTGGCCGTGCTGCATCGAGCACGGGGAATGGTAGGCGACGGGGAAGGCGCCCGGCCGGCGTGTCTCGGACAGACCGATTTCGGCGATGTACTCGGTGATATCGCGGGTCAGCCGCGCGACCTTTTCGGCGTCCGCCGCCAGCTCCTTGTCAGTGCGAAACATGAAGCCGTAGTCCTTGACCGTGGTTCCGCAGCCGCTGGTGTTGATGATGATCGCGTCGAGCCCGCCGCGCTCGATCTCGCGCGTCCAGGCCGCGATGTTGCGCGCGGCCTGGGCATGCGCGGTCGCCGTCCGCCCCATGTGGTGGACCAGTGCCCCGCAGCACCCCTGCCCGCGCGGGATGACGACCTCGATGCGGTGGCGGGTCAGGAGCCGCACGGTCGCTTCGTTGATCGCCGGGCTCAGCACCTGCTGGGCACAACCTGTCATCAGGGCGACGCGGCCGCGCCGCGCGCCGGGCACCGGGACCACCTGCGGGCGGCCGATCGGCGACGGCGGCAGCAGGTGTTGCGGTGCCAGCGCCAGCATCGCAGCGAAGCGCCGCGGCAGCAGCCGCCGGAACGGCCGCACGAAATACGCCCCGGCAAGCGAGATGCGGAACAAGAGGGGACGCGGCAGTACGAGGGCCAGGATGTGTCGCAGCCAGCGCTCGGCCAGCGGCCGCCGATAGGTCTCCTCGATATGCGCGCGGCCGATATCGACCAGATGCATGTAATGGACACCCGAGGGGCAGGTCGTCATGCAGGACAGGCACGACAGGCATCGGTCGACATGCTTGACGACAGCGGGGGGTGCCGGGCGATTCTCCTCGAGCATGTCCTTGATCTGGTAGATCCGGCCCCGCGGGCTGTCCAGTTCGTCGCCGAGCAGGACGTAGGTGGGGCAGGTCGCCGTGCAGAATCCGCAGTGGACGCAGGCGCGCAGGATGTCGTTGACCGATTTGATGTCCGGATCGGCAAGCTGCTCGGGCGAAAAGCGGGTCTGCATGGCCGGCGACTCCGTCTCCTAGAATTCCGCGTACATGCGGCCGGGGTTGAGGATGCCGGCCGGGGCGAACGCCGCCTTGATGCGTTTCGTCAGGGCCGCCTTCGCCGTTTCCTGCGGCTGGAAGACCGGGACGGTGCCGCGCAACTCCGCCGGCGCACGGAACAGCGTCGCGTGTCCACCGCTGCGCGCGACCGCCTCGCGCACCGCCGACTCCCGGGCCTCTGCACCGGGCGGGACAGCAAGCCAGACGAGACCGCCGCCCCAGTCGAGGAAACCATCCGTGCCGTCCTCCTCGGCCAGCGCGGCAACGATGCCGGGACCTGCCGCCGGCGGCACCGAAAGCCGCCAGACCAACCGCTCGTCGCCAGGGCGGGCAAACGGCATGACATCACGGATTTCCTTCCAGAACTCGACGGAATTGGTGCTGTGCAGCTCCTCGCTGGGACCCAGCGCCCCGAGCAGCTCCCGCAGGATCCGGCAACGGTATTCGACCGACGGCCCGAACCCCTCGACCCGGATGGCGGCGACGGATACGTTGCCCGCCGACACCATGTCGATGGCCGACTGCGCGGCCAGTGACGCCGGAAGCCAGGCTGCAGCGGATACGTCGTAGGGGCTGTTCAGCGCCAGCGTCATCGCGCGCCCGCCGACTGCCGCGTCGCCTCCGAACACCAGCACCGTGCGCGTCTTTTCGGCCGCGGGGAGGACCTTGATCGTCACCTCGGTGGTCACCGCCAACGTTCCCCAGGAGCCCGCCATCAGTTTGCTGAGATCGTATCCGGTGACGTTCTTGACCACACGACCGCCGGATTTGAAGACCGTGCCATGCCCCGACACCGCGGTAAAGCCGAGGAAATGGTCCCGTGCGGCGCCGCTCTTGACGCGGCGAGGCCCGGACAGGTTGCACACCAGCGCGCCGCCCAGCGTGCCGGTCGGCGCGTTTGCCCGGTCGGCGCCGCCGGCCCGCACAACGCCCGACGCCGACAGCAGCGGACCGTAATCGGGCGGCTCGAAATCGAGCCGCTGGTTCTTCTCGGCGAGCGTGGTTTCGATCTCGGCCAGCGGGGTTGCCGGGCCGGCCGACAGGACGAGTTCGTCCGGCTCGTACAGCGAGATTCCCGACAGCGCACCGAGTTCAACCACGTAATCCGCTGCGACTGGGCGCCCAAGGACGCGCTTGCTGCCCGATCCGACGATCTCCAGGGGCTTGGACTCGGACACCGCCCAGGCGAGCAGGTCGCGCAGTTGGTCGGCAGATTCGGGGCGGATCGTCTCGCTCACAACCGTCGTCCGGTCAGAAACGCGGAATATCGGGGAACGGCAGCTTGCCGCGATGAACATGGACACGGCCGAGTTCCGCGCAGCGATGCAGCTCCGGGAACATCTTGCCCGGGTTGAGGAGGGATCCCGGATCGAACGCACATTTCAGCCGTTGCTGCTGGTTGAGGTCGTCCTCGGAGAACATTTCCGTCATCAGATCGCGCTTCTCGACACCGACCCCGTGTTCGCCCGTCAACACGCCGCCCACTTCGACGCACAGCTTCAGGATATCGGCGCCGAACGCCTCCGCCGTGTCGAGCTCGCCGGGAATGTTGGCATCATACAGGATCAAGGGATGAAGATTGCCGTCGCCCGCATGGAAGACGTTGGCCACGCGGAGGCCATACTGCCGGGAGAGCTCGGCGACCCGGCGCAGAACCTCCGGCAGCCGGTGCCGCGGGATCGTGCCGTCCATGCAGTAGTAGTCCGGGGAAATCCGGCCGACCGCCGGAAACGCGGCCTTGCGGCCGGCCCAGAACGCCTCCCGCTCGGCATTGCTCTCGGAGATGCGGATCGTCGACGCTCCGGTTTCCGTGGCGATATTTGTGACGCGCCCGATCAGGTCGTCCACTTCCCGCTCGGGACCGTCGAGTTCGATGATCAGGAGCGCCTCGACATCGAGCGGGTAGCCGGCATGCGCGAATTCCTCCGCCGCCCGGATGGCGAGACCATCCATCATCTCCATGCCGCCGGGAATAATGCCGGCTCCGATGATCCGGCCCACACAGGCTCCGGCCTGTTCGCTCGTCGGGAAGCCGGCCAACATCGCCCGCGCGGTTTCCGGGCTGCGCAGGATGCGCACGGTGACTTCGGTGACCACCCCGAGCAGCCCCTCCGAGCCGGTCAGGACGCCGAGCAGGTCATAACCCTCAGCGTCCAGATGCTTGCCGCCGACGCGGATGACCTCGCCGTCGATCATCACCACTTCGAGGCCCAGCACATTGTTGGTGGTCAGCCCGTATTTGAGGCAATGAACGCCCCCCGCGTTTTCCGCGATGTTGCCGCCAATGGAACAGGCGATCTGGCTGGACGGATCCGGTGCGTAATAGAAACCCTCGTGTTCGACCGCCTTGGTAATGCCGAGATTCGTGACGCCGGGCTGGGCGACGACGCAGCGGTTGTCGTAGTCGATCTCAAGGATGCGGTTGAACCGGCCCATCCCGAGGAGCACGCCGTCGGCCAGGGGCAGCGCCCCGCCGGACAGCGACGTGCCGGCGCCACGGGGCACCACCTTGACTCCGTTTTCATGGCAGTACCGCAACACGCCGCGGACCTGCTCCGTGGTCTCCGGCAAGACCGCCAGCATCGGCGGCTGCCGATAGGCGGTCAGGCCGTCGGATTCGTAGGGCCGCAATTCATCGGGGTCGACGATGACGCCCCCGTCGCCGGGGACGATCGCCGTCAGCGCCTCGGCAATCTCGGGGCGCCGCGCGAGCACACCCGCATCGGGCTCGGGCATTTTCATCGGTCACAAATCCGCCTGCTGTTGCGAAATCCGGTGATAGCAGCAATCAGGCCAAACGAAAACCGTCTGTCGCAACAAACGTGAAAACCGCGCCGTCTGGCGCGGTTCATCAGGATCGACGGGTCCACAGGCGCGGCCGCGCCCGTCCTCAGCCCTGGCGGGCCTTGAACCTCGGATTGCGCTTGTTGATGACGTACAGCCGACCCTTGCGGCGCACGATGCGGCATTCCTTGTGCCGCCGCTTCATCGACTTCAACGAGTTAACGACTTTCATGTCTCTCCGCCACCCCCGGCTCGGGGCAACCCCTGCAACGTTCGGCGCGGAACATAAGGTCGTCGGCCCGGCGCGTCAAGCCCGGAAGCACCGCGGTTCGGCGCCGTATCGTTTAATCGTTTCTTCACGCCGATCGGAGACTGTATCGCAGCCGGCCTACGGCGTGGCGGCTGCCCTGAAGCGTTGCAATGGGCTGGAAGCGCTCGCGCTGGCGGACTACAGTTACCGCGTAGACGAAGAACCGAACGGGCGTCTTGCTATCCTGGCGACAGGCACGGTGACGAGGTGATGACGGCGGATCACGGGCCAACAGCTGCAAAGGGGGAATACTGAAGTGTCCTCGAACGAGGGTTGCGGACAGGGGCCGACGGCATGGGGCTTGCCGGCCGGCTCACCAGAAGGCACATGAAACTGCGGAGAGTCTTCAGCGTCTATACTCTGCTGGGTCTGACCATGCTGGCCTTTTCGGTCAGCATGATCTTCAGTTTCGACAATCTGCGAAAATACGAGCAGCTGGCGCAGGCGGAGATCACGGACGCCACCTGGGTGATCTACCAGGCCGAGATCGAGCTGACCCGTTTTCTGTATTCGCTCGACATTTACATGTACGGCGACGACGATCTGATCAGTCGCGAGGACGTCATCGAGCGCATGGAAATCTTCTGGAGCCGGCTGCCCCTGTTCCTGGAGGGCCGCGAGGGCCGCCGTCTGTCCAAGATCGGCGACACGCAGGAAGCGGCCCGCGCGGCCATCGAAGTTCTGGAACGAATGGAGCCCGAGGTCCAGGCGCTGGAACGCGGCGATCGCGAGCGTTATTTGACGATCCGGCAGGAACTGCACGGGCTGCTCGCGCCTCTGCGTCGGACGCTGATGGATGCGCGACAATGGCAAGAGGGCGCGGCGACCATCCGCAGCGCGCGTCTTGACCGCGGCTATGTTGAGTTGTTGTTTGCCTCGCTGGGCATTCTGCTGAGCGGCGGCTGCCTGATGCTCCTGCTGCTGCACGAAATCCGCGAAGCCCGGCGCGCCCAGGCCGCCGAGGAAAGCGCCCTGTCACGCCTGTCGGAGGCCGTCGAGAGCTTCTCGGACGGGTTCAGCTTATTCGACAGCAACGACCGGCTGGTCCAGTGCAACCAGCGGTTCCGTGAGATCCATGCGCCAATCGCCGACGTCCTGGTGCCGGGCGCGTCTTTCGAGGAGATCGTGCGGGCCTATGTGTCGCACGGCCTCGTGGCCGATGCGATCGGCAACGAGGAGGAGTGGATCCGGCGCCGCATGCGCATGCACCGTCACCCGGCAGAGGAATTCGAGGTCAAGCACACGGACGGACGCTGGCTCAGGGTCAGCGAGCGACGCACCGCGGACGGCGGCTGTGTCAGCATCCGCACCGACATAACCGCGCTCAAGGAGCGCCAGGAACACCTCGCGTCGCAGCAGCGGCGCGCCGATTCTGCGAACCGGGCGAAAACGGACTTCCTGCTGACCATGAGCCATGAGCTGCGAACACCCCTCAACGCGATCATCGGGTTCTCCGAAGTCATGAAGCAGCAGCTCCGGGGTCCCCTTGGCGACGAGCGCTATGTCGACTACGCCAGCGACATTTACGACAGCGCCCGGCACCTGCTGGCGGTGATCAACAATATCCTCGACATATCCCGTATCGAGGCCGGCCGCCTCGAGCTGGATGAACAGGCGGTGGTGATCGGCGACGAGATCGAAAAGGCCCTCCGTTTCGTCGAGGAGGACGCGAAGGCGGCCGAGATCAGGCTCGTTCGGGACGTCGAGGAAAATCTGCCGCTGCTGCTTGGCGACCCGCACAAGATCCAGCAGATCGTCGTCAATCTCGCCGGCAACGCGGTCCGCTACATGCAGGATGGCGGCCATGTGACGGTGAGTGCGCATCGCGACACCGATGGCGGCATCGTGCTGACCGTTGCCGATGACGGCCGGGGCATGACAGCGGACGAGGTGGAACGCGTCATCTCGCCATTCGTGCGGCTCAGCAACCCCCTCGTGCGCCAGCACGACGGCACCGGACTGGGGCTGCCGCTGGTCAAGGCCCTGGTCGAGCTGCATGGCGGCCGGTTCAGCCTCACCAGCGAGGTCGGAAGGGGCACCACCGGCACCGCAGCATTCCCGAAGACCCGCGTGATTCAGCCGGAATCGACGGCCGTATAGGGTCACCGCCGACCGCGCCGATACCGACCGTCGCGACGACCGGCCTCAGCTCTCGACCGTCGACAAACCGACGGCTTTCAGCCCCTTCGGCTCGTTCATGATCTCGAACGATAGTCTCTGGCCCTCAGCCAGTCCCGGCAATCCGGCGTTCTGGACCTCGGTAATGTGAACGAATACGTCGCGATCTCCCTCGTCCGGGGCGATGAACCCGTAGCCCTTCTTGGTATTGAACCACTTGACCGTCCCTGTCGGCATGCTCTGCTTCCCTATCTGCCAATCGGCGCCGGGCCGACCCGCAACCCGGCTCCGGCAGCCGGCGGAGCAGCGGCGAAGTCCGCATGTCCCTGGTCTCCCCGGCAACCGGCACGAAAGGCTACACCACATCCGATCGCCGGCCAAAATATTTGATCCCGCCGTCGCCCGGCCGGCGGCGAGCCGGAACAACCGGTCCCGGCCGTGTTAGCGCAGGCGCCGGACATCCAGCATCGCGGCCGTGACCCCCAGCCCGGCCAGGTCCGCGGGCATCGCGTCCCCCGCGACCAAGGCGGCGGCGATGCGCCCCATCGAAGGCGACGTCTGGATCCCGTAGCCGCCCTGGCCGGCGAGCCAGAAGAAGCCGGCGGCCGACAGATCGAACCCGGCGATCAGGGAGCGATCCGGCGCGAACGTCCGCAACCCCGCCCACTTGTGGCCGATGCGGCGGATCTGCAGCGTGGTCGCCCGCTCCAGCCGGTCGACGGCGGTGGCCACATCGATGTCGTCCGGCCGGGCATCGCAGGGCGGGCTCGGCGTCTCGTCCGCGGGCGACAGCAACAGCCGCCCGGCATCCGGCTTGAAATAGAAGGCCTCGTCGGCGTCGACGACCATTGGCCAAGCGGCGGGATCCGTCCCGTCGGGAACGTCGACCAAGAGGGCGGTGCGGCGCAGCGGAGTCAGCCCGGCGGGCGCCACGCCTGCCAGCATCGCGATCTCGTCGGCCCAGGCGCCGGCGGCATTGACGACGATCGGCGCCGCGAACTCTCCCTGCGTCGTCTCGGCACACCAGCCGTGCCGTGCGTCCCGCCGCAGCGAGCGAACCGTCGCGTCGGTCACGATGTGCCCGCCCCGTCGCCGGGCTCCGGCAAGGAAACCCTGGTGCAGCGCTGCCACGTCGATATCACGGCAATCCGGCTCGATGAGCCCGCCCGCCACCTGATCGCCGCGCAGCAGCGGGCACATCGCGAGCGCCTCATCGCGCGAGAGAAGGCGCACGCCGCGGGCGAGTCCGGCAAGCGCGCGACTCTTCCGCTCCAGCGCGTCCTGCTGATCGGCGCGACCGATGTAAAGCAGGCCGCGCGGCGTGAGCAGCGGTGCCTGTGCAAAGCCGTCGGGCGGTGCCTCGAAGAACGCGCGGGCGCCGCGCGTCAGCGCCCGTACCGCGTCGTTGCCATAGGTCTCGGTGAACAGCGCCGCGGAGCGGCCGGTCGCGTGGTAGCCGGGCCGGTCCTCGCGCTCCAGCAGGACCACGCGGTGCGTTGCGGCGAGGAAGTACCCGGCCGAGGCGCCGGCGATGCCGGCGCCGACGATGATGACATCGAACTGTTCCATGCGGCGTGCCCGGCCCGCATCCGGTGCCGTCAGGGCCCGATGCCGTTGGCCTCCTGCAGTTCACGGACATAGCGGATGATCGTGCGTGTCTGCTGTTCGGTGACGTGCGGCTGCGCCGGCATGTTGCCGAAATTCCAGTGATGCTGGCGCACACCGCGGGACACCGCCAGATGGAACGCCCCGTCCGCATGATGTCCCGGATGGTAGTAGTCGTGCACCAGCGGCGGGCCGTTGCCGGTCCCCGCGGCATCGGCACCGTGGCAGCGCGCGCAGTTGCCGTCGAAGGCCCGCTTGCCGGCCTCGGCGGCCGCCGACAGCTGCGGTACCAGGACGGTGCGCACGGCACCGGACCCGTCCGGCGACGGCACGAAGAACCGCCAGGCCAGCAGCCCGATCCCGACGGCCAGCACCGCGACGGCGACGTATTTCATGGCTCCCGTCCGATCATCGATCGTCCCTTCAGCGTCGTATCCGTGCAGCGCTGGATAAACCTTCCCCTCGACGGAAGGTCAAGGCCGGCCGGCTCAAGCCGCCTCGAACCCGGTCAACAGGTTGACCGTGTTGACGCCGATCTCGTCGATGGCATAGCCGCCCTCCATCACGAACTGGGTCGGCAGGTCCAGCGCCGCCACGCGCCGGCCGATTTCGGTGTAGTCGCCGCTTTCCAGCTTGAACTGCGAGATCGGGTCGTTCTTGAACGTATCGACGCCGAGCGAAACCAGCAGAACCTCCGGCCCGTATTCGGCAATCCGGGCGATGCCGTCGTCGAGCGCGCGGCTGTATGTGTCCCAGGCGGTGCCCCAGCGCATCGGGAGGTTGACGTTGAACCCCTCGCCGTCGCCCGCGCCCGTCTCGTCCTCGAAGCCGAGGAAGAACGGGTATTCCTGCGCCGGATGCCCGTGCAGCGAGACGAACAGCACGTCGGGGCGGTCGTAGAAGATCATCTGCGTGCCGTTGCCGTGGTGGTAGTCGACGTCGAGGATGGCGACCCGCGCGGCGCCCCGGTCGCGGAACCACTGCGCCGCCACCGCGACGTTGTTGAAGAAGCAGTAGCCGGCATAAAGGTCGCGCGCCGCATGGTGGCCGGGCGGGCGGCACAGCGAGAACACCGCGCGATCGCCGCTGTCCTTGAGGTGCTTCGCCCCGGTCAGCGCGACGTTCGCCGACGACGTGATGGCCCGCCAGGTGCCGGCCGTGATCGGCGTGCCGGCATCGAACGAGTAGAAGCCGAGCCGGCCGTCGATCGATTCCGGGATCGTCTGGCGGAAACCGCGGCACGGCCAGTTGAGCGGCAGCGCGTCGCTGTCGCCATGGGCTGCGCGCCAGTCGTCATGCGCGGTGTGCAGGAACGCGACGAAGTCGGGATCGTGCACGCGGCGCACCGGATCGAGGCCGAAATCGTCCGGGCCGCGCACCTCGCCGAGTCCGACCTCGCGCACCCGGGCGAGCACGTTCTCGGCCCGCTGCGGCCGCTCGAACGGCGGCATGAGCTGGCCGTCGATGAGCTCGAACTTGCCGTCCTGGAGCTTGTGGTCCTCGCTGTAGATCGTGAGCATCACCGCTTCTCCCGCTTGGTGTCGGCGCGTGCCGCTCATGATACGGATTGCAGGGTCTGCCTTGAAGCGCCGAATGCGCGACTGACCGCCATGCGCCGGCAAGACTCGTGAAACGACCCCATGCGTTAGGGTTTTCTGTGGCTTTCAGGAGGGCCGTGCGGCCGACAGGAGCGTCGTTTTGGGATACCACGTTCCGAACGGCGAGGAGTTCGTGCTTGGCGCGAGGCGAGGGCGGGCAATGGCACTGACGGGACCGGCGAGGTCGGCCATAGCCTTCGGCCACCGGTCAATGACGGTGAAGCGCAAGCGCCGCCCCGATCGCAACGACCTCGTTTCTTTGCATGGTAGATCCTGGTGCCGGTGTGCGACCTGGTCCAGATACAGCCGATGCAATCTAATACGAAATGATTAACCCGAAGGAAGAAACTAGAATAACTCTACAAATAATAAACCTGACACGTATAATAAAAATTTGTTTGTATTTTTCCGCAATTCAAAATTGTATTTCTTGTCTTTGCTCAGTTCACAAATTCTTAACATTTGAATTATACGTTTGGCGAAAGGGGTGCGGTCTTTTCGCCTTCAGAGTATCGCAAACGATGCAGATTTCTGGTGAACCACGGAATAAAGCAAAGCGCGGGCCGGACGACGCGGCACGAGTCTTGCTTGTACGGGTACGCCATGGGGCACGCGCCAATACCTCGGATCACAGCCACGGACGCGACGACCGACGGTCGCGTCCGCGCGGGCGTGATGTGTTTCAACTTTCAACGGAGAATGAGCGAATGAATCGGTTTAGGAATACTGCCAAACCGCTGGCCCTGGCCTGCGCGTTTGGGTTGACGTTTGCAGCGTCGCTGCCGGCGCACGCCGAGACGACGATTGGTGCGGCTGCGCTCACGGCGCCAATCACGCTGGACGGCCAGATCGACGACTGGGCCGGCATCGCGCCGGTGACCGTGCCGCTGAGCGAAGTCGGCCGCGCAGGCGGCGGTGTCTCGTCGGTCGAGATCAGAACCGCCGTGCATGGCGATATGTTCTACATGCTGGCGGTCTGGGACGATCCGGAGGAGAGCACGCTCCACAAACCTTACCACTGGGACGAGGCGTCGCAGTCCTACAAGCAGACGAAAATCGGCGAAGACCGCTTCATGGTGTCGTTCTCGATGGACGGTCCGTTCACCGCCAACAAGCTGGACGGTAGCGAGTTTACCGCCGACGTCTGGTACTGGAAGTCGCAGCGTTCGAACACCGCCGGGCTTGCGCACGACAAGAACTGGCGCGTGTCGCCCCGGCCCTTCGAGAAGGGCGAGCAGTTCCGCGGGCCGGACGGCAACACGGTCTACCTGAAGCGGTCCAGCGACAGCGGCGACAAGCTGTACAGCTCGTTGAAATACGACGCCAAGCAGGACGAGATAATGCCGCGCTACAAGGTCAACATGGCGGCGCAGGGCAGCGTCGCCGATGTCAAGGCGCGCGGCGTATGGCGAGACGGCCGCTGGTACCTCGAGCTGGCACGCCGGCTTGACACCGGCCACGCCGACGATGCGGTCATCCCGGCCGCCGGCACGATCGAAATCTCGTTCGCCGTCGCCAACGGGACGACCGGCGGCGACCACAGCGTATCGGGCAAGTACGTGCTGAACACCCGAGTGGGGTCATAGGCTCCGGTACAATCGCGCGGCGCACCGTCACGTGAATCGGCGCGCCGCGCGAATGACCGGAGAAGAACGCGAAGAGAAATGAGGCATGAACGACAGCATCGAATTGACAGGGGATAAAGGAACGGATCGGTCGTCCCCGGTGCACACGGCGGGCGGCGCCGTCTTCGGACTGTCCGCGGTTCTGGCAGCGATGGGTGTCATCGTGCTCGTTGCGGTGATCGGTGTCGGCGCCAATATTGCGCTGGATCTGGGCCGGATCGCGACGCTGGCCGATAGGACCACCGCCGTCACGATCAGCCGCGCGCAGGTCATGCAAGAGCGTGCCCTCCAGGTCGAGCGCCTGGCCCACGGCGCAATTCTCGTCATGACCGCCGATGATGGGGACCAGCGGGCAAAGGCCCTGAATCAGGTGGAACAGCTCGCCGCGAGCCTGTCCGGCGGCAATCAGGGGACCGACGATCGTGAACTCGAGCGGGTCCTGGAGATCGTGCGCGCGATCGCAGAGGCCGGCGACAGGAGAGACGGGCTGGGCAAACGAATGCAGGTACAAATCGACACGGCCCGTCGGGCGATCGATCAGATCGACGATACGCTTGTGGCGCTCAATGAGGAATTTGCCCTGGAACTGGCCCAGGGGATTTCCGATATCGGTAACGCCTCCAGTGAAAGCCTTGGCTATCTTCAGGAGGACATAACGCGGATCGCGGATCGGAACGGCGCCATCCAGACCCTTCTCATTACGTTGCGCGACATGACCGCCCATCTGGGCAAGGCCCAGACGATTACGGAAATCGAGGGACTCGATGGGCCGGAAACAAGCTACAAAGGTCTCGGCAAGCGTCTGACGCCGCTGCTCGGACGGCTTCCAACCGGCGGCGACAACGAATACCTCCCCGCACACGTGGCGGAGTTCGAGGGACTGTCGGACGCGTTCTCGATGCGCCGGGAACAGCTGGGGCTGGAGGTGCGGATCAAGGCGCTGAACGAGGACGCGGCGCGTATCCTGTCTGCCGTCACGGATCGGCTGTCGGCGGATGCCGTGCGTGCCATGAGTGAAACGGTTGAGGGCGGACGGACGATCGCTGGCCGCGCCGGCGCCATCCGCACTACCGGAATCGCTGTGCTACTTGGCTTCGTCGGCTTCGGGCTCGTCATGGCCCTGTTCCTTCGGAATCAGGTACTCAAACCAGTCAGCTACGCCAGTCAGGCCCTCGACGATATGCAGCAGGGCCGGCTGGACGCCGCCATGCCACCGACCCGCCTGCGCGAGTTCGAGGCGATCAGATCGTCGCTCGAGGGATTCCGCAAGGCGCTGCTCGATACCAAGCGACTCGAGTCCGAAAAGGCGGCTGACCGTTCCGCCCGGGAGGCGGAGGCGGAGCGTGTGATCCAACTTTGTGCGCAATTCGACAGGACGGCCACCGACTCCCTGCAGGCTGTGTCGTCCTCGGCAACCGAGATGCAGGCGACGGCGCAGCAGATGTCGGCGACGGCGGAGGAGACGAGCCGCC
>CAYFYY010000022.1:0-57141 GCA_964347475.1 uncultured Flavobacteriales bacterium | reverse complement strand
GGGCGCGCCCCGGCGCTCGGCATGGTGTTCCAGAAACCGGTGCTGCTGCGCCGCTCGGCGCTGGCCAATGTCCGCTATGCCCTGCGCGCCGGCGGGCGAGCAGAGCGCACCCGACGTGCCGAACACGCCCTGATGCGCGCCGGGTTGCAGCACCTCGCGCGGACGCCGGCACGCATGTTGTCGGGCGGCGAGCAGCAGCGGCTCGCCCTGGCGCGGGCGCTGGCGCCCGATCCGGAGGTGCTGCTGCTCGATGAGCCTTGCACGAACCTCGACCCGGCGGCGACGGCGGCGATCGAGGCGCTGATCCGCGACGCCGGCTCGCGCGGCACGCGGATCGTGCTGGTCACCCACGACATTGCGCAGGCGCGGCGCCTCGCCGACGACGTCACGTTCCTGCACGACGGCCGCATCGTCGAGCAGGCGCCGGCTGGCGATTTCTTCGAACAGCCGGCGAGTTCCGCCGGCCGCGCCTATCTCGACGGTCGGCTTCTCATCGACTGAATGGACAGGGAGATTCCATGACCGACCGTCGCCGTCTGCTGATGTCCACACTGGCCGCAGCGTTTGCTCTCGCCGCAGGCCCCGCGCTCGCGGCCGAGAAGTTCATCACAATCCAGTCCACCACCTCGACCCAGAACTCGGGGCTGTTCGACCATCTCCTGCCGAAATTCACCGCCATGACGGGTATCGAGGTGCGCGTGGTCGCCGTCGGCACGGGCCAGGCGATCAAGAACGCGCGCAACGGCGACGGCGACGTCCTGCTCGTCCACGCCAAGCCGGCGGAGGAGCAGTTCGTCGCCGAGGGCTATGGCGTCCAGCGCTTCGACCTGATGTACAACGACTTCGTCATCGTCGGTCCGGCGGCGGATCCGGCGAAGGTCGGCGGCATGACCGACGCCGTTGCGGCGCTCAGGAAGATCGCCGCCGCGAACGCCGTCTTCGCCTCGCGCGGCGACGATTCCGGCACCCACAAGAAGGAGCTGAGCCTGTGGCGGGACGCCGGGATCGACGTCGCCGCGGCCTCCGGCACGTGGTACCGCGAGACCGGCTCCGGCATGGGTGCGACGCTGAACATCGGGATCGGCATGGGCGCCTACGTCCTGACCGACCGGGCGACCTGGATCGCGTTCCGGAACAAGGGCGATTTCGGGATCCGGGTCGAGGGCGACGAGCAGCTGTTCAACCAATACGGCATCATCATGGTGAACCCGGACAGGCTGCGGAACCCGAAGATCGCGTGGAGCCGCGCCTTCATGGACTGGATGCTGGGCAGCGAAGGCCAGGCCGCGATCGCCGCATACAAGGTGGGCGGCCAGCAGCTGTTCTTCCCCAACGCGAAGCCGGGCGGCTGACAGGACTACCGCGCAACCTCAGGGTGGAGACCTCTGCCCGGAAACCCAGGTCGTCATTGCGAGGAGGCCGAAGACCGACGCGGCAATCCAGGATGCCATGGACGCGAGGGCTTTTCTGGATCGCCGTGGCTGCTTCGCAGCCTCGCGATGACGAATTTCTGCGCAGGACTCACGGCCCGTTGTAGCGCACCGTGCCGAGCCCCGAGACATCGTACCCACCGAGCTCCTTCGCGCGTTCGGCGAAGGCGCGGGTGCGGGCGAACGAGACGAGCGCCTGCAGCGGCGGCTCGAACCAGTCGCGCCGCCAGACGGCGAGGTCGTAGCGTTCGCGGAACAGCGGCACGAAGCCGAGGCGGTACTGGCGCGCCACCGTCTCGACCGCAAGCCCAGCATCCGCCTTGCCGTCGGCCACGGCGAGCGCAACGTCCGCCTCGCTGCGCGCCGGTGGCTCGAGCAGCGCGATCGCATCGGCGGCGATGCCGTCGCGGCGCATCAGGTGCTCGAGCAGCAGCCAGCTGCCGGCCGCCCGCTGGCGCGGTATCAGGCGGCGCCCGGCTAGGTCGCCGAGGCCCCGGACCTTGCCCGGATTGCCCGGCGGCACGACGAGACCCTGGTTGCGAAACGCCCATTCGACCAGCGCCACCGGCATGCCCGGCATGGCCTCGGCCAGATGGCGCCGGTTCCAGTCATCGGTCTCGGCTTCGTAGACATGCATGCCGGCGGCGACCGCGCCGCCCTCGCCGAGGCGCTTGAGGCCGCTCAGGCTGCCGTCGCAGAAGGTCGCAAGGCCGCTGCCCGATTCGCGCAGCGCCCAGTCGAGCAGCGGGTCGTGGCTGCCGGCAACGACGGCCGGCCGCGGCAGCAGGCCCTCGGTGCCTTCGCGGAACACGACGTGCCGGCGCACCCAGGCCTCGACCATGTCGCGCGGGAACAAAAGCTTGCCGGTCACCCGGCTGACCGGGATCGCGCCGGCGCTGACCAGCTCGTAGACCTTGCGCTCCTTGATGCGCAGCAGCGCCGCGACATCCTTGGTGGTCAGGAATTCCGCCATCGATCCCATCCCGGCGGTTGTTTCGCCTTCGTCTCGTCGTGCTGTCATGCCCCAACGGGCGGCGTTCTGGCAAGCACGGGTGGCGATTCGCGGGACGGTCACTAGATATGTTGCGGTGGCAACGGAGACATCACGATGAACGACGGACAGGCCCGGGCCCGCGTCGACGGCCCGATCGAGACCGTGATCGTGCCGCGCACTCGCGACATCGGCGGCTTCGAGGTGCGGCGCGTGCTGCCGTCCTCGCAACGCCGCATGGTCGGGCCGTTCGTGTTCTTCGACCAGATGGGCCCGGCGGTGCTGCCGCCGGGAAAAGGGATCGACGTGCGGGTGCATCCGCATATCGGGCTTGCCACGGTCACCTACCTGTTCGATGGCACCATCATCCATCGCGACAGCCTCGGCAGCCATCAGGCGATCCGCCCGGGCGAGCTCAACTGGATGACGGCGGGCCGCGGCATCGCCCATTCCGAGCGCTCCGATAACGAGATCCGCATGGGCGCGGAAAAGGTCTCGGGGCTGCAGATCTGGGTCGCACTGCCGCAGCTTCATGAGGAAACCGACCCGGCCTTCGTCCATCACGGTGCCGACGCGCTGCCCGTCGTCGCGGGGGACGGCAAGCGGATCCGGGTGATCGTCGGGGAGTCTTACGGCGCGCGGGCGCCGGTCGAAACGCTGTCCGAGATGTTCTATGTCGATGCCAGCCTCGATGCCGGCGCGGCACTGCCGGTCGACGCGGTGCACGAGGAGCGCGCGGCCTATCTCGTCGACGGTAAGGTGACCGTCGACGGCGCCACCTACGACCCGGGGCAGCTGCTCGTTCTGGCGCCGGGCGCGACGCCGACGATCCGGGCCGAGAGCGACGCCCGGCTGGTGCTTCTCGGCGGCACGCCGATGGACGGGCCGCGCCACATCTGGTGGAACTTCGTCTCGAGCCGACGCGAGCGCATCGAGCAGGCCAAGGAGGACTGGCGCCGGGGCCGCTTCGACCCGGTCCCCGGCGACGACGAGATCATCCCGCTGCCCGAGGACGGTTAGTCCGCGCCTTCGGATCTCAGCCGAAAAATCGACCCCGACCCTCGCGCGGAGGGCCGGGGTCCAGGGGGAGGAAGTCCCGTTCGGCCGGTCAGGCGGCCAGCGCCTGCTCCGGCGCCGTGAAGGCATAGCCCAGCGCCTCGGCTACCGCGGCGTAGGTGACCTTGCCGGCATAGACGTTGAGCCCGGCCCGCAAGTGCAGGTCCGCGGCCAGCGCGTCCTTCCAGCCCTTGTCGGCGAGCGCCAGCGCGAACGGCAGGGTCGCGTTGTTCAGCGCGAAGGTCGAGGTGCGTGCGACCGCGCCCGGCATGTTGGCGACGCAGTAATGCACAACCTCGTCGACCACGTAGGTCGGCTCGGCATGGGTCGTCGGGTGCGAGGTCTCGAAGCAGCCGCCCTGGTCGATGGCGACGTCGACGACGACGGCGCCCGGCTTCATGCGGCGCACCATCTCGGCGGTCACCAGCTTCGGCGCCGCGGCGCCGGGGATCAGCACGCCGCCGATCACGAGGTCGGCCGCGAGGACCTCCTCCTCGACCGCGGCGCGGGTCGAATGCACGGTCTTGACGGCCGGGCCGAACCGGGCGGTCACGGCCCGCATGGCGTCGGCGGAGCGATCGATCACGGTGACGTCCGCGGCCAGGCCCGTTGCCATGTACGCCGCATTCACGCCGACCACGCCGCCGCCGAGGATCACCACCTTGGCCGGGGCGACGCCGGGCACGCCGCCGAGCAACATGCCGCGCCCGCCCTGCGCCTTCTCGAGGCAGTGCGCGCCGGCCTGGATCGACATCCGCCCGGCGACCTCCGACATCGGCGCCAGCAGCGGCAGGCGGCCCTGCGCGTCGGTCACGGTCTCATAGGCGATGCAGACGGCGCCGCTGTCGACGAGGTCGCGCGTCTGGTCGGGATCCGGCGCCAGGTGCAGATAGGTGAACAGGATCTGGCCGTCGCGCAGACGCTTGCGCTCGACCGCCTGCGGCTCCTTGACCTTGACGATCATGTCGGCCCGCGCGAACACCTCCTCTGCCGTGTCGACGACGGTCGCGCCGGCGGCGCGGTAGTCGTCGTCGCCGCACAGGATGCCGGCGCCGGCCTTGGTCTCGACGATCACGTCGTGGCCGTGCGCGATGGCTTCGGCGACGCTGCCGGGGGTCATGCCGACCCGGTATTCGTGGTTCTTGATCTCCTTGGGCACACCGATGAGCATGGCTTCCTCCCGTAACCGGTGTTGCAGTACGGGCTGATGATACGCGGAAGCGGACGGAATGTGCTTGCGAAGTGAGGCGTGAATTTGGTTATTTTTCGAATTTTATTGCGCTATTTTTTTATTTTCTCGTATATTCATCGAATGATCGACCTCGACGCGACGGATCGCAAAATCCTGAACAGGCTGCAGGCGGATGGCCGCATGACCAATTCGGAACTCGCCGAGCGGGTTCATCTGTCGCCCTCGGCCTGCCTGCGCCGGGTTCACCGGCTGGAGGAGCAGGGCGTCATCGCCGGCTATGCCATGCTGGTCAATGCCGAAGCGCTCGGGCTCGGCACCACGGTGTTCGTCGAGGTCTCGCTCACCGGCCAGGCAGAGGACCTGCTGAGCGATTTCGAGACCGCGGTGCGCGACGTGCCCGCCGTCATGGAATGTTACCTGATGGCCGGCGACGCCGATTACCTGCTCCGCGTCGTGGTCGCCGACGTCCGGGACTTCGAGCGCATCCACAAGGAATACCTCTCGCGCCTGCCGCACGTCGCCCGCATCCGCTCGATCTTCGCCATGCGCACCGTCTACAAGAGCAACGCCGTGGCGCTGTGAGCGGACGTCGCCGGGCGGCGGCCACGCTCAGCGCGACGCCTGTCCCGCGACCAGCGCCTTTCTTGCGAGGTCTTTCATCCTGCCAACGTAGCGCCGCTGCGGCCAGCCGCAGTCGCGGGTGAGCTGTTCCCAGACCGGCACCGACAGCAGCGACCAGAGGATGTCCGTCGCCTCCCGGACCGAGTGGTCCGGCGACAGCACGCCATCCGCCTTCAATGCCTTGACCGCGGCATGGCAGCCGGCACGCACGGCCGCCATCCGGTCGGTCCAGGCGAGGCGCGCGGCCTCGTCGGTGTCCTGCATGGCGCGCAGCGCCCGCGCGACCCCGTGGATCTCGGGGATGTAGTTCCCCCAGGCCTCGATGAACGCCTCGAGCCGCTCGACGCCCGTCGCCGCGCTGCGGCTCGCCGCAAGCCGCGCGTCGACATCCTTGACCTGGTCCAGGTGACGGGTCGTCGCGATCAGCAGCTCCGCGCGGGTCGGGAAGTGAAGGTAGACCGCCTGCCGGCTGATCCCCGCCGCCTTACCGATATCGCCCATCCTGACGCCGCTGCCCTGCCCGGCCTCGAGCAGTTTCCAGGCGGCGTCCAGGATTTTTGTCCGTGTCTCGATATTTTTTCTTGACATCGTGTAAAGTCTCACGTATTTGACGCGGTGTCAACTTGACATGGTGTCAAGTTGGGCTCGAACTTTCACACAGGAGGCGAAAATGAAGATCATTGTGTTCGGAGCGACCGGAACCGTCGGCAGGCTCGCGGTCGAGCGCATCCTGGCGGAGGGGCACGAGGTCACGGCCTTCGCCCGCAAGCCGGAGACGCTCGGCGCGGGGCACCCGAACCTCACCCTGCGCGCTGGCGACGCGCGCGATCCGGTGGCCGTGTCCGATGCCATTCGCGGCCACGATGCGGTGCTGATCACGCTCGGCGCCGGCATGTCGCGCAACAGCGACATCCGCTCGCAGGGGACGATGAACGTGATTCGGGGCATGCAGGCGAACGGCGTGCGCCGCCTGATCTGCCAGTCGACGCTCGGCGCGCACGAAAGCCGGGGCAACCTCGACTTTTTCTGGAAGCGGATCATGTTTGGCCTGCTCCTGCGCCCGGTCCTGCGGGACCACGAGCTGCAGGAGAGCCTCGTGCGGGCGAGCGGGCTGGACTGGACGATCGTGCGCCCGAGCGCGTTCGTCGACGGACCCGCGACGGGCGCCTTCAAGGAGGATGTTGCGCCCGACGACCGAAGCCTGGCCCTGAAGATCTCGCGCGCGGACGTCGCCGGGTTTTTGTACCGCCAGCTGTCGGAGCCGGCCTACCTCCACCATGCCGTCGGGATCTCCAACTGACCCGGTCGCGGCATCGCATCCGGGCAGGATCCCGCCGGCTCCGCAGCTGGCCCGGGGTCCTGTCGGTGCCGCGAACCCCGAAACGGACCCTCGGCAAAAGCCGGCCAACGCATCATGACACGCGAGGGTTGACGGCCGCCGCGCCGGAACGAAGTTCTCTTCGAGGCAACACGACCCGGGCACCGGTCCGCGCCCGGTCCGCACCACAGGAGGCTCCATGATACGCTTTGTCCTGAACGGCTCGGAGCGGGCCGTCGACGTCGACGGTGACACGCCGCTGCTCTGGGTCATCCGCGACGAGCTCAAGCTCACCGGCACGAAGTTCGGTTGCGGCATCGCCAGCTGCGGCGCCTGCACCGTCTATGTCGATGGCGCGCCCGTGCGCTCCTGCCAGACCTTCGCCGAGGATGTCGAGGGCAGCCACATCACCACCATCGAGGGGCTGTTCAGCCGCGAGGCGGAGGCGGTGCGCACCGCCTGGCGCGAGCTCGACGTGCCGCAATGCGGCTATTGCCAGTCCGGACAGATCATGAGCGCCGCGGCGCTGCTGGCCGATACGCCGCAGCCGACCGACGCCGATATCGACGCGGCGATGTACGGCAATGTCTGCCGCTGCGCCACCTATCACCGCATCCGCGCCGGCATCCACCGCGCGGCGAAAATCCTGGAGGGCTGAGCCGTGTATCCGATGAAGCTGCAACCATCAGCGCCGCCGCGGGCGAGCCGCCGCGACTTCCTGAGATTCACCGCGCTGGCCGGCGCCGGACTCCTCATCGGCGTGCGCTGGGGCGGCAACGCCGCGCGCGCGGCAACGGGGAGCAGACCCAACTTCACCCCGTTCATCCGCATCGACACGGACAGCACCGTCACCGTCTTCTCCAAGCATCTCGACAAGGGCCAGGGCTCGGCCACCGGGCTCGCCACCCTGGTCGCCGAAGAACTGGACGCGACCTGGGTGCAGACCAAGGTCGAGTTCGCCCCGGCCAATCCGGAGCTCTACAAGAACCTGCTGTTCGGCATCCAGGGCACCGGCGGCTCGACGGCGATCGCCAACTCCTTCGAGCAGTACCGCCGCGCCGGGGCAACGGCGCGCGTCATGCTGATCCAGGCGGCCTCCAAGCGCTGGGGCGTGCCGGGCTCGCAGATCACGATCTCGCAGGGCATGGTCCGGCACCCCTCCGGCAAGACCGCAAGGTTCGGCGAGCTGGCCGAGCTCGCCGCGTGGACCGGGGTGCCCGAGACGGTCACGCTGAAGACGCCGGACCGGTGGGTCTATATCGGCCAGGGGTTCCCGCGCGTCGACACCTACAACAAGACGATCGGCGCGCCGGATACCTTCGGCATGGACGTCCAGCTCGACGACATGCTGGTCGCGGTGCTGGCGCGGCCGCCGAAATGGGGCGGCACGGTCGGATCGTTCGACGCGACGGAAGCCCGCAAGGTGCGGGGAGTCGTCGACATCCTGCAGATTCCGCAGGGCGTCGTCGTGCTGGCGAAATCCACGTGGCCGGCGATCAAGGGACGCGATGCGCTCAAGATCGACTGGGACTTCTCGCAGGCGGAGACGCGCTCGACCTCGGTGCTGGAGGGCGAATACAGGGCGCTGGCGCGGCGCCAGGGAATCCCCTTCCGCAGCGACGGCGATGCCGACGCGGCGCTCACCGGCGCCGCGCAGGTAGTCGAGGGCACCTACGTCTTCCCCTACCTCGCGCACGCGCCGATGGAGCCGATCGACATCACCATCCTGTTCGAGGACGGCAAGGCGACGCTGTGGACCGGCTCGCAGCTGCAGACGGTGGACCAGAACGTCGCCGCCGCGGTGCTCGGCATCGAGCCGAAGGACGTCGCCATCCACACGCTGTGGGCCGGCGGCTCGTTCGGCCGGCGGGCGATCTACGACTCGCACTATGCCGGCGAGGCGGCGGCGATCGCCAAGGCTTGGGGCCGGCCGCAGCCGATCAAGCTGGTCTATACCCGCGAGGACGACATCCGCGGCGGCTACTACCGGCCGATGTACGTGCACCGGGTGCGCGCCGGGGTGGACGCGAACGGCAGGCTGGTCGGCTGGCACCACCGCGTGGTCGGCCAGTCGCTGATGATGGGCACCGCCTTCGAGAGCTTCGCCGTGCATGACGGCGTCGATGACAGCTCCGTCGAGGGACTCAAGGATGCGACCTACGCCATCCCCAACTTCCGCGGCGAGGTGCACAACACCAGCGTCAAGGTGCCGGTGCTGTGGTGGCGCTCGGTCGGCCACACCCACACCGCCTATGCCATGGAGACGATGATCGACCGCGCGGCGAAGGCGGCCGGGCGCGACCCGCTCGAATTCCGGCTGGAGCTGCTGGCGGGCGATGCCCGCAAGACCGGGGTCCTGAAGTTGGCAGCGGACAAGGCGAACTGGGGCGCACCCCTGGCGGAAGGCCGCTGGCGCGGCATCGCGACGCAGAAATCGTTCGACTCCTACGTCGCCCAGATCGCCGAGGTGTCGCGCCGGGCGAATGGCACCTTCAAGGTCGAGAAGGTGTGGTGCGCCGTCGATTGCGGCGTGCCGGTCAACCCCGACAACATCCGCGCCCAGATGGAGGGCGGCATCGGCTACGGCCTCGGCCATATCCTGCGCAACGCGATCACGCTGACCGACGGCGCAGTGGACCAGGACAATTTCGACACTTACGAGCCGCTGCGCATCGACGACATGCCGGATATCGAGGTCCACATCGTGCCCTCGGGAGAACCGCCGACCGGCGTCGGCGAGCCCGGCGTGCCGCCGATCGGCCCGGCCGTCGCCAACGCGATCTTCGCCGCGACCGGCGAGATGCCGGAGGAGCTGCCGCTGACAAGGGGCGGGCTGGTCTGACTATAGCTTGCCGCGGATTCAAGCGGTGGCGAGGAAGGCGTTCAGTTCTGCGACGAAACGCTCCCATGCCGGCTCGTCGGGCAGAGGGATGTGATTTTCGCTGTCCAGCGACACGAACCGGGCGCCCGGAATCGACGACGCCATGAGGAGTCCCTGTTCGAACGGCGCCACGGCATCGTGCCGGGAATGCAGGACGAGGGTCGGGACGCCGACCTGCGGCAGCAGCGGGACGATGTCGATGTCATCGCAGGCCTCGCGGGTCCGCATGGCATTGTCCGCCGTAGCCGACCGCCGCTGCATTTCGGCCAGCGCGCGGACCTGCTCGGTCGTCGCGCCAGGCATTATCGTCGTGCTCAGGGCGCGCAACAGCGGCGAATGTTCGTCACCCCAGCCGTGGCGAATGAGCGACCGCAATGCCGCTGCCTTTTCCAGCTCCGCCGGATCGTTGCGCCGGTTGCGGCCCTGGACGTATCCGCCGAGCAGGATGAGGTGCGAGACGCGCTCCGGGCGGCGCACCGCATAGGCGATCGAAACCGGGCAGCCCTGCGAAAGCCCCCACAGCGCGAACCGCTTCAGCTCGAGGGCATCGACCACCGTCTCCAGATCGCGCACAAAACCGTCGAAGGAGATGTCCGCGACGTCCCAGTCCGATAGACCGCACCCGCGCGCGTCGTACCGAACCAAGCGGCGGCCCGCGGCCACCTGCTCCAGCCGCGACCGCCAGAGCGCGCTTTCCCAATCGTACTCGAGGTGGTTGAGCCAATTGGCGGCCTTCACCAGAAGCGCGCCCTCTCCAAGTGTCGCATAGGCAATGCGGACGCCGTCGGGCGTCATGCAAAACTGCACCTTCTGGCGAAGCGGGATTCCCGACGACGCGGACGGCGCGTCTTCATCCTTGTCGAGTTTGCCGACGAAGCGATAGCCGCGTCGCGGCGTGGTGCGAATGAAGCGCTGTTCGGCGCCGCTATCGCCGATCGCCTTGCGCGCGGCGTTGATCCGGCTGTTCAGGGTGGCATCGGAAACGATGCGGCCCTGCCAAACCGCGTCGAACAGCTCGTCCTTGCTGACGATCCGGTCGCGGTGTTCAACGAGAAAACACAACAGGTCGAAAACCTGGGGTTCGACGTGTACATCCTGACCGTGCCGTCGAATCTCACACCGGTCTGTATCGAGTTCGCAATCCTCGAACCGCAGGATCATCCTCTTACCCTCTCGCCGACTATGACCCGGACCGCAAGCGTTGGGCAAGCCCGCAGCGTGAAAATCAAGCGTTTCTCAAACGAAAATCAATGGCGCCTCAAAGCCAAACGGGACGCGCTGCCCTAAGCTTCGTTCATGCGGGAATGGCTGCGTCGAAAGGCGCAGCGACTGCAAAAGACACGAAGGAGACGCAACATGGCGAGCAATAACGCCGAGATCCGCCGCCACGCCGACGGTTCCATCGACATCGCCTATTATGTCGCCCGCTGCCACCTCCAGCGCAGCCTCGCCGCACACAGGGCGATCGCCAGGTTCACCGACGTCGCACGCAGGCTCTGCGCCCGGCTCGCAGGCCGCAGCGCCGATCTCGCCGCCGCGAAAACGTCAGAACCGGCAACCGAGCGGACGCCTGCGCCGGCCACGCCGCGGAACGCGCGCAAGGCCGCCTGACCGGCCACATTGCGTCTCGCCCGTGCCCGAATTCAGGCGCTGAAACCCGCGGAAAGCCCTAACGCATGGGCTCGTTCCGCGCGTCCTCCCCGCCGGGTGCTTCCGGTCGTCCCGTGCGGTCCTTCAAGATGGACCCTGCAATCCGTATCATGGCCGCCGGGCCACGCCACGCATACCGGAGCATCTCGCGGCGCCCGTCCGCCGCGGCGGGCAAACTTTGCCGGGTTGACCTGGGTCATGGACGGAACGGCCGGAATCAGGCCTTAGTCAGCGGACGGGGGACGACCCATGGGCGGACAGGACCTTGCGCTCTTCGCGCTGCATGCGACCCGAGAGTTCGGGCAGGGGGTGGCGGACGCCCTCGGCATCACCCTGGCCGCCCATGAGGAGCGCGAGTTCGAGGACGGTGAGCACAAGGCGCGTCCGCGCGAGAGCGTGCGCGGTCGCGATGCCTTCGTCATACAGTCGCTGCACGGCGACGAGACTCAGAGCGTCAACGACAAGCTGGTGCGCCTCCTGTTCTTCATCGGCGCGCTGAGGGACGCCTCGGCGGACCGGGTTACCGCCGTCGTCCCCTATCTCGGCTACGCCCGCAAGGACCGCAGGACCAAGACGCGCGATCCGGTGGCGACGCGCTACGTCGCCCAGCTCTTCGAGGCGGCCGGCGCCGACCGGGTGGTGACCGTGGACGTGCACAACCTCGCCGCCTTCCAGAACGCCTTCCGCTGCCCGACCGACCATCTCGAGGCGGCGCGGCTGTTCGTCGAGCATTTCCGGGCGCTGCTCGACGGCGAGGTCTGCGTGGTCTCGCCCGATGCCGGCGGCGTCAAGCGCGCGGACCGCCTGCGCACGCTGCTCGCACGGGCGACCGGCAAGGAGGTCGCCGGCGCCTTCATGGAGAAGTACCGCAGCCGCGGCGTCGTCAGCGGCGCGGCGTTCGTCGGCGACGTCGACGGCCGCACCGCGCTCATCGTCGACGATCTGATCAGCACCGGAACGACCATGGCCCGCGGCGCCCGCGCCTGCCGGGAGCATGGCGCCACCGCCGTCCACGCGGTGGCGACGCACGGGCTCTTCAGCGGCGATGCCGCGGCGACGGTCGCGGACCCGGTGTTCGACAGCATGACCGTCACCGACACCGTCCCCGCCTTCCGCCTGCCCGCCGAGCTGGTCGCGGAACGCCTGACGGTCCTCTCCGCCGCGCCGCTGTTCGCCGAGGCCATCGGCCGTATCCACGCCGGCGGCTCGCTGGTCGCACTGACGGGCGACGACTAGCGCAGCCGGCGGGCGTAGCCCTCGGCCAGACCGAGGTAGTCCAGCGCGCGGTGGCGCCACTTGTCGGGCTCGGCGACGTCGTCGTCGCGCAAATGGAAGATCGAGAGCCGGGCACGCAGCAGCGCGCGGTGCGCCTTGTAGAAGTCGATCAGCCGCGGCGGCGGGCTGTCGCCCAGCACGCGGCAGCAGGCCTCGAGGATTTCGGTGCCGGTATCCGCCGAGCCGAGCCGCTCGCACTCCATCGCGAGGAAGGCGAGCTCGTCCGCCCGGTCGACGGTGCGGAACTCGCGGTTGAATTCGAGGCAGTCGATGACCGCGGGCTCCGGGCCGAGGAAGACGTGCTCGGGCCGCAGGTCGCCATGGCCCTCGACGATGCAGCCGCGCCGCACGCGCCGTTCGAACATCGCGATGTCGTCGTCCAGCGTTCGGAACAGCGTCGTGCACACCGTCGCGATCGGTGGCGCCGGCAGGTCGAACTCGGTGGCGCCCAGGTCCCTGCGGTTCTGCCGGATGGCAGCGGCCAGGCGGCGGCGGAACAAGGTCGGCGGGACGGCGACTGGGACCGCGTGCCGGTAGAAATCGGCCAGCAGCCGGGCCACCGCCTGCAGCTCGGCAGGTTGTGCGGTGCCGTACCGGATCGCCGCGTCGAGCATACGTTCGGCCGGCAGCCGATGCATGCGCACGAGCCAGTCGACGGGCTCGCCGTCCCCATCGAGCTGCAGCGCCCCAGCCGCATCGACGGTGAGCGGCACCGCCGCGATGTAGACGCGCGGCGCCAGGCGCCGGTTCAGGCGGACCTCTTCGCGGCAGCTGCGGCGCCGCGCGGCCAGGGTGCGGAAATCGAGGAACTCGTAGTGGACCGGCTTCTTCAGCTTGTGAGCGTAACGCTCGGTCAGGAAGACGACAGACATGTGCGTCTCGACGACCCGCACCGGGCCGACTTCGCCGGGAAAGGCCCCGGCCCTGCTGAGAAAGGCGACCTTCTCGGCGAACCCGATCTCCGGCGTTGCGAGGCCCTGCGTTGCTGCTGTCCGACGGCGTTGCTTGGTCATGCGATGGTTCCGGCTGCCTGCCTCTTTGCCACCCTCGGCCCGGTATGGAACCGACAACCCGCATAGTGCCACGTCCGGCGTTCGCAACAGGTTGACCTGGATCAATGAGGCGCGCGGCCGGGGGGCGGATAGTACCCGGGCACAGGTTCGGACTGAGCCGGTTTCGCGTGAACGGACCGCAGTCCATGACACGGCAAGCGAACAACCAAGGCACGATCCCTGCGGCGCCCGCCGATGCCGGCAGCAGGCCGCGACTGGACCCGCGCGCGGTGCGGATCGCGCCGCTCGGCCTCGAGGGGCTGTTGTCCCTGCCCGAGCCGGCGCGGGGCATCGTGCTGTTCGCCCATGGCAGCGGCAGCAGCCGCTTCAGCCCCCGCAACACCCATGTCGCCGCGGCCCTTCAGGCGGCCGGTCTTGCAACCCTGCTGTTCGACCTCTTGACCGAATCGGAAGCCGCGGACCGGGCCCGCGTCTTCGACATTCCACTGCTGGCGGAGCGGCTGCTGGCGGCACACGAGTGGGTCGCCGGCGAGGCCGGCACCGCAGCCCTGCCGCTTGGCTTTTTCGGCGCCAGCACGGGCGCCGCCGCAGCGCTGGTGGCCGCGGCGATGAGCGACCGCGAGATCGCCGCCGTGGTTTCGCGCGGCGGCCGGCCGGACCTCGCCGGGGCGGCCCTTACCCGGGTCCGTGCACCGACACTGCTGATCGTGGGCGGCGCAGATCACGCGGTGCTCGACCTCAACCGGCTCGCCCTCGCGCAGCTGCGCTGCCCGGCGCGCCTGTCGGTGGTGCCGGGGGCGACGCACCTGTTCGAGGAGCCCGGCACCTTGGACAAGGTGATCGAACTGGCCCGCGACTGGTTCGTTGAACACCTGCCATCGCGCAACGGAGGACCCGAATGAGCCCCGCCATGTTCGCCGACCGGGCGGATGCCGGCCGGCAGCTTGCCGAAAGGTTGAAGCGATTCAAATCGAAGAACCCGGTGGTGCTGGCGCTACCGCGCGGCGGCGTCCCGATCGGGCGCGAGGTGGCGGCGGCGCTGGACGCGCCCATGGATCTTATCCTCGTGCGCAAGATCGGCGCGCCGGGCCAGCCGGAGTTGGCGCTCGGTGCCGTCGTGGACGGCGCGCGGCCGGAGCTCGTTGTCAACGAGGACGTCAAGGCGATGCTGCGCGTCAGCGACGACTACATCGCGCGGGAGGAGGCGCGCCAGCTGAAGGAAATCAAGCGCCGGCGAGAGCTCTGGCTCGGCGATCGGCCGCGCGTTGCGGTCAAGGGCCGGACCGCGCTGATCGTCGACGACGGAATCGCCACCGGCGCAACGGTGCGGGCGGCCCTGCACGCGGTGCGCCGGGCCGCGCCGGCGCATCTGGTGCTGGCGGCTCCGGTCGCGCCGCCCGACACGATCGAGCGCCTGCGCGATGATGCCGACGAGGTCATCTGCCTGGCCACGCCGGCCGCATTCTGGGCCATCAGCATGTTCTACGCGCACTTCCCGCAGGTCGCCGACGCCGAAGTCAGCGCGCTGATGGACGCGGTGCGCGGCGCCGACACGACAGCATGACGCGTCCAAGGGAGCCCGCCATGGCACAGTGGAGAGGCTGGAACGCCGTCAGAAAGCACGGACTTGCCGTTTTCCTGGTCGTGCTTGCGGTCGTCCTGTTCCTGCTGTTCTCCGGCTACCTGACGGGTTGACGAGGGTGCCGGAAGGCCCACCTGCTCAATAGACCCGATAGCGCGGAGCTTCTCCTTTAAGAACGACCCGCTCCACGTTGTCCCAGGCCGATCGAAAGAGCCTGGCCCAGGACTGCCGCGTCACCCCGGCGATGTGCGGCGTGAGCAGCACGCGGCGTGCCGCCTCGCCCGAAAGCTGCAAAAGCGGGCCGGTGGCGGGGGGCGGCTCGCTCTCGTAGACGTCGACGGCGGCGCCCCCGAGCCGCCCCGCCGACAGCGCCTCGGCCAGCGCCGCCTCGTCGACCACGCCGCCGCGCGCCGCGTTGACGAGGATCGCGTCGGGCTTCATCCGCGCCAGCTCGGATCGTCCGATCAGGCCACTTGTTTTCGGCAACAGGGGCACGTGCAGGGTCACCACGTCCGCCGCCGCCAGCAGGGCGTTCAGCGCCACCGGTTTCGCCTGCAGCGCCACGGCCGCCTTGGGATCCGGCGCGACCGGATCGTAATACACGATGTCTGAGCCCAGGCCGTGAAAGGCCCGGGCGACGACACGGCCGATATTGCCGAACCCGACGATGCCGACGGTCAGTCCGTCGATCCCGCGCAGGCTGTCATCGATCATGCGGGCACGAAACGGGCCGTAGTTGCCGGCGCGGATCTCCTGATCCGCCCATGCGAGCCGACGCAGCAGGATGAGGGCGCTGGCAACTGCATACTCGGCGACCGCCTCGTTCGAGCCGCCGACGACGTTGCAAACAGGAATGCCGAGTTCCGTCATGGCGATGGCGTCGAGCCGGTCGACCCCGGCACCGGTGACCTGGACGAGCTTCAGCGTGCTGCCGGCGAACAGCTCGGGCGGCAGCTTCGGGCCGACGGCGGGGATGACGAGGGCCCGCGCATCGCGGATCAGGGTCGCCAGCTCGGGATCGTCGGGCGCGCGGTAGGCGATCGAGAGCGCCTCCGACGGCGTCACCCCGGCAGTGAGGAAGTCGGCCTCCGGCCGGAGGCAGACGACATCGCAGCTCATGATCCGGCTGCGCCCGGTTCGGCGGTGCCGGCCGATACGTCGGCGACCGGGAAGAAGCACAGCAGCACCAGCGGCTCGCTGCCGATGTTGCGGGTCACGTGCCGTTCACCGGGCGGGATGAGGATCGCGTCGCCGGCGGCCAGCCGATGCTCGTCGCTGTCGGCGTGGGTCACACCCTGGCCGGACAAGACGAAAATGCATTCCTCGAAATCACTGTGACTGTGCGGCCCGCGCGGCGTTTCACCAGGCTCCGGAACGGGAATCTCGACAAGGCGCAGCGTCAGGCCGCTGGACCCCATCGCGCCCGAGAACAGCTCACGCGAGATGCGGCCCGGCAGCCCAAGGCTCTTCGCTTCGCCTGCTCTGACGACTCGCGCCACGGCCGGCCGGCCTATCGATGTGGTCCGCTCACGTCACGACCGGCCGGTCGCTTCGCGCAGCTGCTTGACCTCGGCGACCCCGCCCTGGACGGCATCGAGCTGGCGGAAGATCTCTGTCGCCTCCTTGGCGATGGCCTCGGCGATGTCGTTCAACATGCGGATGCCCTTCTCCACGGTGGCGTGCTCGGGGCTGCCGTACCAGCCGGTTGGCGCGATCGAGCGGATGTCGGTCAGCACCGGCTGGTAGGAGCGCGTGCGGCGCAGCCGGTCCATCGAACGACCGAGATCGTGATCCGAGGAATGGTCGATACGGTCGAGATGCACCAGATCCGGACGATGGGCGAGCACGGCAAGCGCCTCGATCTCCCCGCCATGGGTGAGGCCGTTGCACTCATCGCCATAGAGCTCGGCCGCGACGTAACAGGCCTGCACGGTGAGCACCGTCATGCCGTGGTCACGATGCAGCGATTCCGCCGCGATCGCCAGCGACGGGATGTTGCCTTCATGCCAGTTCACGATCAGCAGGTACCTTGCCCCATGCTGCGCCGTCGACACGCAGGTCTCCTTGACGATGCGCATATAGGTGTCGGGTGTCAGCGTGATGGTGCCCTCGAACGGCATGTGCATGGGCGTGACGCCCAGCGGACACGCCGGCAGGACGAGGCCGTCCATCCGTTCCGCCACGGCATGAGAGATGACGTTGGCGGCGAAGATGTCGGTGCCCGTCGGCAGGTGGGGCCCATGCTGCTCGACACTGCCGGCCGGTAGCAGGACCAACGGGTTCTTGGCAAACTGCGCGGCGATCTCCGGCTGGGTCAGATCCGCGAAGTAGCGCGTGGATAATGCGTGCGACATGGCAAAGGGGTCCCTTGCGTCTCTCTCGTGCCGTCACTCTGCCGCGTGCTGGCCTTCGGCGGCGATGTTCCGGCGCGACTCCTCGAGGATTTCGTTCAGTTCGACCGCCTGTCCCTTGCGCTCGATCGAGCGCAGCGCCGCGTTCACGACGGCCAGCGCGATCACGCCGTCATGGGCGGTCAGTTCGGCCAGGCGCCCACTCGCGCAGGCCTCGGCAAACATCTCCAGCTCGTCGACGAACATGTTGCCCGGCTCCAGCTCGAGAACCTCGCGCTTGCCGAAGGCATCCTTGCCGCGCTGGATGTACAGCAGCGACGTTTTGTGCAGGTCGTCCGGATTGTCCCAGGTCCCGAAATCCAGCTCGTAGTGGATCAGGCCGTTCTGCCCGAACACGCGGATCTGGTAGATGCCGGGCGACGTCCAGCATGAACCGACATAACCGACCGCGCCGTCGGCGAAGCGCAACAGCGTCATCGACTGGTCGTCGACCTCGGCACCGACCGGCGAAAGCTTGGAGGCCATCGAAGACACTTCCGCGATCTCGCCGCCAAGATAGTGGAGGGCATCGAACTGATGGATCGCGAGCTGAGACAGCGGCCCGCCCGGCGCCTTGGCACGGTACCAGCGCCAGGTGTCCGGCGTCAGCTCGAGCGCACGCTCGTTGGAGAAATTGGCCTCGATGAACGACAGCCGGCCGATCTCGCCGCCGTCGATCGCCTGCTTCATCTGCCGGGTGCCCTTGAGCAGCCGCGCGCTGTGGCCCACCATCACCTGGATGCCGAATTTCGACGACAACGCCTCCAGCTTCAGCCCGTTCTCGAGCGTATTGGCGATCGGCTTTTCCGTGTAGACATGCTTTCCGGCCTTGGCCACCGCTTCGGCCACCGGCAGATGCTGTTCGTTGGGCACGGTCAAAATGACGCCCTTGACCTCCGGGTTGCCGAGCAGGGTGTTCATGTCCGGTGCGGCGGCGATGCCGAACTCTGCGGTATAGGCTTGCCGTTTATCTTCCGACCGGCTGTATCCGGCGACGATCTCCAGCTTGTCCGATTTCTTTGCGGCGCGCGTCAGAACCTTGGCCCAGCGGCCAAGACCGACAATGGCAAGCTTCACCGGCTTCGATGCCATCGGGCATATCCCCCTCTGGAAATTATTGGAATGGAAGCACCAAAATGATATTACGGTATTACGAGAGAATCAACCGTGGCCACCTCGCCCCGACGCGTTGCCACAACCAGGCGTTCCATTCCCCGGTGCCGTGTCGGCCGCGCATCGTTGCCGCCCGACTCCTTGAAGGCTAAGATAATATAGTAATACTGCAGCGCAGTCAGACAATGGAGGAGTCGAAGACGCCCGAGATAACGAGGACTGCCGCCCCTTTGCGCCAGCAGGTGCTGGATCACCTTCGCGAAACCATTATCACCGGTGGAATAGCGCCAGGGCAACGGCTGATCGAGCGTGAACTTACGGAGATGTTGGACGTCTCGCGCACCGTCATTCGCGAGGTGCTTCGGCAGCTTGAGACGGAAGGCCTGGTCACGCTGATCCCCAACAAGGGGCCGGTGGTCCGGGAGCTCAGCCCGGCGGAGGCGCAGGACGTCTACCATATCCGGAGCCTGCTGGAAGGGCTCGCGGCGCGCCTGTTCGTCGAAAACGCCGATGATGCGATGATCGCGCAGCTCGAGGCGGCGCTCGACGCGGTTGTCGCCGCGTATGAGAAAGGCGACGTGCCGGAGGTCATGAGTCGCAAGAACAGTTTCTATGACATCCTGTATCATGGCGTCATGAGCGAGACCCTCACCTCGATTCTGACGTCTCTGCATGCACGGATCTGGCGCTGGCGGGCGGTGGGGCTGACGCATCCGAAACGTTCTGGCGGCCGCTCCCGCGAAAGCATCAGGAACCTGCGTGCCATGGTGACGGCAATCAAGGACCGTGATGCCGAGGCGGCCGAGCGCATCACCCGCGAGGAAGCGGGCGGGGCCGCACACGAGGTGCTGCGCCTTCTCGGCAACAGTCCAGCGAGCTGACCCTCAGCTCGGTTGCGACGGTGTTTGTTACCGTGTGAATGCCCAGATACACCGGGAACGTATCGGCCGCCCGCCGGGGTTCCCGACGGGCGGCCTTACTGCGAGCGCTTTGTGCGGCGCCCGTTACTTGATCGAATCGAGCGCGGCTTTAAGAACCGGCTTTAGGCCTTGGCTCGCCCGGGTGATCTGAACGATGCGCTTCTGCTCCGTTTCGCCGTCCGACGGCAGCAGGATCAAGCCCTGCTTTGCACCTTCAGCCTGTAATTCCGGATCGGCGGACGCCATCGAAATCGCTTTGCGCATCTCGGCCGTGGCGGTCGGATCCATATTGGGTGGCCCGAAGAACCCACGATGCATTGCCAGCATGTTGAGGATCGCTTCGACCGCTTCCTTCTTCTCGCCCTTGACGACTTCCAGTGCGGTCGGCACGTCGGGATAATCCTTGTGGCGCTCCTCCCAGATCGTCAGGACCGGCCGCATGTCGCCGGCCTCGACCATGGGAATGGTGTATGCCCATGAGGTCAGCAGGCCGTCGCCGTCGCCCTTGATGATGGCGACGCCGGTGTCGGCCTGCCCTTCATAGCCGGTCACGATCTTGAGATCGAATCCGAGCGCGTCTGCGAGGATCGCCAGCGTGTAGAAATCCTCGTCGGTACCTTGGGATGGATTAATAAAGGGGCGCTTCAGATTGATGACATCTTGGATGGATTTGATTTCGCTGTCGCCACCGACAACCATCACGCGGGGCTCGGTCGCCGCGCGTCCCAGATAGACGAACTTGGTGGCATCGAACTGGACCGCTTCGCTGCCCGAAAGCTGCGCCAAGATCAAGGTCGGAACGCTGGTAAAGGCTATGGTCATCCCGTCCGGGTCCTGGACCCAGAGGAAATTGGTCCCCTTGACGCCGCCGCCGCCCCGCTTGTTGACGACACGCACTTCCCTGGCGCCGGTATATTTCTCGATATAGGGCGCATACAGGCGCGCATAGCGCGTCATGCGACCGCTCGGGCTGTTGGGGACGATCAGCGTAATCACCTTGCCGTCATACACGCCCGCCGTCGCTTCGCCAGCGTAGGGCACCATGATCGCCGACAGGAGCAGGGCAAACGCGCCGACCATCACCATCTTCCATCTTGTCTTCATCGTGCTTTCCTCCACTGTGTTTATTTGGAACCTGGTTCTTTCCGACCCTGAACGAGCTGACAGATCGGCACTCATCCGGCCGCAGCGTACAGGCTGTCCACCAGTGGCTCCAACAGGCCATGGTAGAGCTGGATATCCAGCACCTCAACGAACAGCCCGTATGTCACCGCCACGAAGATCGTCGTGACCACGATGGCCTTCGCCCAGTGGTAGTGGCGTGTCAGCGTGAAATAGGCGAAAGCGAAAATGAATACAGAGGGGAACGGGCCGAGCGCCAGGAACATCGCGACAAAGCCCGCCACCTTGGCGAAGGCAAAGACCTCCCGCCGGAAACTGGATGGGGGGACTGCCGCTTCGGCCTCGCTGACGGTCGCCTCGTCATCGGCGGCGCGGTCGCCGCTCTTCGGGCGTCCTCCCCGCCTGGTGAGAAATTCCAGCATGTCGATGTGCAATTCGTCGGGCGACCGCAAGTTCTGCCAGACCAGCTGCGCACCCAGCAGCAGGAGGCCGAGCACCGCGATCGGCACCGGGACGAGCCGCGCCCGCGGGCCGTATTCGTGGCTGATCACGATGATCCCGATGAAAAAGACCGTCAGCAGGACCGCCAGGATATTCTCCTGCGTGCGGCGGCTCATTCGACCTCTCCCGCCGTCGCCGCCGCCGTCCGGGCGCGCCGCCAGTTCCGGTAGAAGGGCAGTGCCGTCGTAAAGATGACGAAGATGAACATGATCAGCGTGATCGGCCGGGTGAAGATGAAGAAGTCGCCATGGAGCGTCAGCGAGATATGCAGGTTTCGCTCGATCATCTCCGCCAGCACCATGCCGATCACCAGATTGGCCCGCGAATAGTTGTACTTCTCCATGACGTAGCCGATGCCGCCGAATATGGCCGCCACGATCACGTCGTCGATTTCGCCGCGGGTCGCAAAGGCGCCGATGAAGCAGACCGACAGCACGAGCGGGACCATGATGTTGGCGTTCATCGCCGGCAGCCGCGCAAGGTAGGGCGAGATGCCGAGGCCGATCAGCGTCGTCATGGCGTTGGCCAGGACGATGATCCACATCATGGCGAAGACGAGATCGAGATTGTTGGTCATCATCTGCGGGCCGGGCGTGACGCCCATGGTGATGAAGGCGATCAGCAGGATCGCCATGCTCTCCCCGCCCGGGATGCCGAACGCGAGCGTCGGCATCAGGCCGCCGCCCTCGTTCGCGCCCACCGTCGCATCCGGCGCGATCACGCCCTCGATCGCGCCGTGGCCGAACCGCTCGGGCGTCTTCGAGGTCTGCACCGCCTGGGCATAGGCGGCGATGCCGCCGACGCTGGCGCCGATGCCGGGCAGCACGCCGATCCACACGCCGAGCAGGCTTGACCGCGCCACCAGCCACCAGTGCCGGAACGCGTCGCGCACGCCGTCGAAGACCGTGCTGCGCTCCTCGGTAACGTCGCGGTCGAGGATCGAGCCGCCCTTGACATACAGCTTCATCATCTCGGCGACAGCGAACAGGCCAATCATGGCCACCGGGAACGAGATGCCGTCGAGCAGGAAGATGCTGCCGAACGTGAACCGCGGCGTGGCGGTAACCGGGTCCATGCCGATGAACGCGATCAACACGCCGATACAGGCGGCCACCAGCCCTTTGAGCAGCGAGCCCTCGCTGAAGGTCGCGATTATGGTCAGGCCCCACAGTGCCATCATCAGGTATTCCGGGGGGCCGAGGAACAGCATGATCGGGCGGACAACCGGGATACTGATCGCGAGGAAAATGGCGCCGAGGATGCCGCCCAGCAGCGCCGCCGTGGCCGACGCGCCCAGGGCCCGGCTGGCATGGCCCTGCTGGGTCAGCGGATAGCCGTCGAAGATCAAGGCGAGGCTTTTGGCGGCACCGGGCACCTTGAACAGGATGCCGGTGACCGAGCTGCCCCAGATCGTGGCGATGTGGGCGCCGAGCAGCAGGGCCAGCATGGCGGCGGTCTCGTAGCCGTACGCGAACGGCAGCAGCAGGGCCATGGCGACGATCCCGCCGAGCCCGGGCAGGATGCCCACCATCAGGCCGTAGAGCACGCCGATCAGCATGAAGAGCACGGCTTGCGGCGTCAGCAGCATGGTCAGACCGCCAACGATCGCCTCAAGCATTCCCGCAGCCTCCCTTTGTTCTTATCGACATTCGGCCCGGTGGGCCGGGCTCCAACGTTATGCGAACTTCTCCATCCGCTGACCGCACTTCTACTTTACGACCTTGCCCAGGAGGCTGGCCACATCCGTCTTGTTGTGGATCATCTGCTCGGGGAAGATGATGGTGATGGCATCGGCCGGACAGATCGACTGGCACAGCCCGCAGTACCAGCATTCGTCCGGGTATTTGACGACCGGCAGTTTTTCCTTGTTGCCGTCCTCGTGGAAGATCAGGTCGCCCGGACAGATCCAGTCGCAGAAATCGCACCGGACGCACTTGCCGGGATCGATCCGGATCGGGTTGTGAACCGTCCTGTCAGGTGCCGACATCGGCCTGGTCCTGTTCCCGCGCGCGGCCGAACGCATCCGACAGCGGCCGCTCGGTGGGCAGCGTGCTGACCGCAGGGCCCTCGGCGCCTTGCTCGACGATGATGAACTTGCGCCAGTTGCGGTCATCGGTTTCCGGGTAGTCGAGCCGGCGGTGCGCCGACCGGGTGCGGGTCTCCTTGCGCGTCAGCGAGGTCGTGGCCATGAGTTCGGCACACAGGCGGATACTCCTCGCTTCGTGTACCCGCATCAGTCCGTGCAGATCGTCGGCCTGCAGCGTGGTCTCTTTCACCGCCAGGGCCTGCAGCGTCTCGAGCGCCAGCCGCAGCCCCTTGTCGGTGCGCCGCACGCCGACATAGTCGGTGACCGTCCGCCGCGTCTGGTCCTCGAGTTCCCGCCACGGCATGCCGTCCGGGCGACGCAGACAGGACATCGCGTCGGCGCGAATGGCGTCGGCCGCCTCGATGTCGATCTGCGGCAGGCTGTTCGGCGATGCCTTGATCCGCTGCACGGCACCCTCGCCGGCAATATGGCCGAGCACCGCCGCCCCGGCGATGCCGCCGCTGACCGTGGCACAGTCGCCGGCCGCGAACAGCCCATCGACCGAGGTCTCGCCATTGCTGTCGACCGCGAGGCCGCTGCCACGGAAATAGACGCCGCTGCGCCGGATGCTGAACTCGGACACCGAAATCTCCACGAGGTCCTCGCGGAAATTGAGCTTCTTCTGCTCGTAGAAGGCCGGCATCGTATAGCGGTCGACCTGCAGGGTCGCCTCCATGTGGTCGAGTTCGTCCTCCGGCAGGTGACGCAGGTCGACGTAGATCGGCCCGTTGCCGAGCAGGAACTCGTTGACCACGGCATCGGCGAGCACGGCGCGGCGGGCGTTCTCGCCCTTCTCGTCGTATCTGAACATGAAGCGCTCACCGCTCTTGTTGACGAAATAGGCGCCGAGGCTGACCAACGCATTGAGGCCTTGGGCCGAGAACCCTTTGGGCGTCAGCGTCGATTCGATGAACTCCATGTTGGCGAGCTTTGCCCCGGCCCGGTAGCCCATCGCCTGGGCGTCCCCGGTATTATAGGGAAAGTGCCAGCTGTCGAAGGCCATGCCAGAGGCGTTCAACGACAATCGGTTGACCTCGCCGGCGGCGAGCATTACCGCCTTGGCCCTGACGGCGTACCACTCACCTGTCCGGAAATTGAATGCCAGTGCGCCGTAGGCGCGGTTCTCATCGATCAGCAACTGGACGCCCATCGTTCGCATCAGGACCGTGGCGCGGCCGCGGCGCACCTGCTGGCCGATCAGCTTCTTGAAGTCGGTCCCGTCGAAATTGATGTGGTAGGTGCCCGGCAGGCCGAACGAGCGCAGACGGTAGTAGTCGCCGATCCGCGGATCCTTGAAGTCGACGCCGAACGATTCGATCTTCTTCAGGATACGCGGCATCTGGTGGATGACCTTGCTGGTCACCGCCATGTCGACGATCCCGTCGGTCAGGCCGGGGACGTGTTTGATCAGGAATTCCGGCGTATCCCATTCGGGACCGCTTTCCATGATCGTCAGGTAGTGGTCGACGCCGCAACCCACGCTGCCGCAGTGGTCGAGAAGACGTCCCTTCTCGCAGATGACGACCTTGAGGCCGGCTTCCAGGACGGGGATCGCCGCAAGGCTGCCGGCGACTCCGCCGCCGATGACGAGAAGATCCGTATCGATCGTGTTCCAGTCGGCTGTCACGGAACCGCCTTCCGCCATTCCGACACGTCCGGGGCGACCGGCGGCACGCCGGATGAAATCTCCGGACGGCGCCGGCGACCAGGTCGGACGGGGCGGCCGAAAAGGTCAAGATGCGGCCGACTTCGGGCCAAAAGGCCCGTGGCCCTCAGACCCCCGTGACAGTGTCGTTCAGCTCGCATCGGATCTTGTGCCGCCACGTCCCGCTACGCTGAAAAAATCGTATTACGGTATTATTGTAGTGTCAACCGCAGCCACCCGGTGTCCCGAACGCGCAATCGAAAGCGCGAAATCCGCCGTCTTTCCAGTATCTCCCGGAAGCCTGCGGTTCCGTGTCCTCACCTGACTGGCTCCGCCCCCGCGACGGCGCCGCAAGCATCCGCGGTGCATCCGCCCCCGTGCCGTCCGGGTCGGCACGATACCGGGAACGTGGACCGGGCAGCGGTCGATTCTGCATGTCACGGCAACGATGCAGAGAGGGAGAGAGTCCCGGCCGCCGGGACGCAGCATTGCGCTGTCAGTTGGTGTTCGCCATGATAGACTTTGGCCCAAGGCCGGCGCCGTGCGTCGACTGACCGGGGCTCGCGGGAACGAAAGAACTCGAAAGTTTTCGTGCGTGAAGGCACGCCGGGATAGGCAGACGGACCCGATTACGGGCGCAGCGGCCGGCAGCAGTGTGTGGCGCCGGGCCTTATCGTACGCGGGGAGGTCTTGACGGTTGGGCACGCGGAAAACATTCAGCGTCCGTTTCTGGGGCGTGCGCGGGAGTATCGCGTGTCCCGGGGCCGACACCATACGTTATGGCGGCAACACGTCGTGCCTCGAGGTGACGTGCGGTGATCGGTGTCTGATTTTCGATGCCGGCACGGGGCTGCGCACGCTGGGGGATCTCATGGCGGCGGATCGCGGGCCCGTGGACCAGGATATCTTCCTGACGCACACGCATTTCGACCACATTTGCGGCCTTCCGTTCTTCCGGCCGTTCTTCGTTGCGCGCAACCGGTTCCGGATCTGGGCCGGCCACCTGCTGCCGGACCAGAAGCTGAAGACCGTTATTTGCCAGATGATGATGGCGCCGCTGTTTCCGGTCCCGCCCGAGATATTCGCGGCCGACATCGATTACCGCGATTTCACCGCAGGCAAGACCCTGCGGCCGGCTGCAGACATCGCGGTCAGGACAGTCCGCCTGAACCATCCGGACCGCGCGACCGGATACCGCATCGAGTATGACGGGCGCTCGCTCTGTTACATTACGGATACCGGTCACGTTGTGGGACAGCGCGACGCTTCTCTCGTCGACTTCGTGTCGGGATCGCAGATGATGATCTACGATTCAACCTTCACGGACGAGGAATTTCCGCACTACAGCCATTACGGGCACTCCACCTGGCAGGAAGGTGTGCGCGTCGCCGATGCCGCCGGCGTCGATACGCTGGTTATCTTCCATCATGATCCCTCGCACAACGATACCTTCATGGATGCGGTGGCGGCGGAGGCTGCGGCCGCGCGCCCTGGAACCGTCGTCGCCAGCGAAGGTATGGTGCTGTTGCCCGGCGCGCCGGACCCCGGCAACCCCGACTGACACGCGATGGCGGCGTTGCGGGCGTGGCGGCGACGATTGCGGTTCGGGATTCCGACCGTGCTCGGCATCGCGCAACGCGGCTTCTTCATCCCTTATCGGTACGCGGGAAACATTACGGCACGGCGGGACCGTTCGTCCTACGAGGCCATCTCGGCGATTCTCGACCGCTACCGGGACGTCTTCTCGGCGTGGCTTGAGGCGATCGACGGATACGCTGCGGAGCTGGAGGCGATCGGCGCGATGGATCCGCCGGCGCCGCGCTGGAGACAGGACTGGTTTCCGCGTCTGGACGCCGCATGTGCCTATGCGATCACGCGCAGGATGCAGCCGCGCCACATCGTCGAAGTGGGTTGCGGTCATTCGACTCGATTCTTTGCACGGGCCGTTGCCGATGGGGGCCTTGCGACCAAAATCCTCGCGATCGATCCGGCCCCGCGCGCCGGCCTCGACAGCCTCGCTTGCGTCGAATTGCTGCGCGAGACCGTGCAGTCTACCGGAGAATTGCCGTTCCGGAACCTGCGGGCGGGTGACATCGTGGCCATCGACTCAAGCCACATCCTGATGCCCGGAACCGACGTCGACATGCTGTTGAATCGTGTCCTCGTCTCGCTGCCCGCCGGCGTCATGGTCCATATCCACGATATCTTCCTGCCCGACGACTATCCGCCGGACTGGGAGTGGCGCGGCTACAACGAGCAGCTTGCGGTCGCACAGATGATCGCCGGCGGAGCATGGGAGGTCGAATTCGCCAGCCAATACGTCGTCACCCGCATGACCGACCGCGTCTTAGCGGGCGTCGTCGGGCGCCTGCCCCTTCTGCAGGGCGCCCGGGAGACGAGCCTCTGGCTCAAGAAACGGTGAAGGGACGCGCGCGAAACTTGACTGTCATCGAACCGCGCGAACCGACTATCTGGGGAACGATCCGCGATTTCACCACGGGCTGGGACTGAAGCGCATGGACATCGAAACGGATATCGCACAGCGTTCACTGCCGCGCGCCGATTCCGGGGACATCCCGACACGCGTAACCGCCGCGATCGAACAGCAGCAGGACGAGAGCGAGCGCCTTGCGGCCTGGGTCCAGCTCGGCATCGTCGTGTTCTTTGCGGCACTGTATGCGGTTGCCCCGAAGACGTATGCGGGCGACTGGATGTTTCCGCCCGTGACGTTCGCCCTTGCCGCGTTCTTCCTTGCCGGCGTCCTTCGCCTCGCCGTGGTGCACAGGGGCCGCGTCGCCGGCTGGTTCGTCGCGGTTTCGGTGGTCGCCGAGCTTGCCCTCTTGCTGCTGCTGATCTGGAGCTTCCACATCCAATACGAGCAGCCGCCCGCCTTCTACCTTAAGGCCCCCACCGTGCTCTATATCTTCATTTTCATTGCACTGCGAGCGTTGCGCTTCGAAGCCCGCTACGTCGTCCTGGCCGGGGCGACCGCGGCGACAGGTTGGCTGGCCATGGCCGGATACGCGATCCTGAGCGATCCGTCCGGCAGTATCGTGACACGCGATTACGTCCGTTACCTGACATCGAACTCGATCTTGATCGGCGCCGAAATGGACAAGATCATCGCCATACTGTTGGTGACCGCAATCCTCTCCGTCGCCCTCGTCCGTGCACGCAGGTTGCTGGTCCGCGCCGTCGTCGAGGGGGCCGCGGCCCGCGATTTGTCGCGCTTCTTCGCGCCGGAAATCGCGGCCCGCATTGTCGGGGCGGAGAGCCAGATCAGGCCGGGCTATGCCGAAGCGCGCGAGGCGTCGATCCTGACCATCGACATCCGCGGTTTCACCAGGCTCGCCAACACGCTTCCTCCCCCGGAACTGATCGCCCTGCTCGTGGAATATGAGTCGCGCATGGTCTCGGTCATACAGTCGCATGGGGGCTGCATCGACAAGTTCCTTGGCGACGGCATTCTGGCGACCTTCGGCGCCGCGGCGCCGAGTGAGACGCACGCGGCCGACGCGCTACGGGCGCTGGAAGCGGTCACTGTTGCCGTCGACGACTGGAACCGGGCGCGCGAGCGGTCCGGTCACGAGCCGCTGCGGATCGGCGCCGCGGTCGCGGCCGGCCGCGTCGTGTTTGGTGCCGTCGGGGACGATACCCGCCTCGAATTCACGGTGATCGGCGACGCGGTGAACCTCGCCGCCAAGCTGGAGAAGCACAACAAGGTCGGCGAGACGCGGGCGCTGGCCTCGCTGGATGCGTACGAGCTTGCCGTGGCCCAGGGGTTTGCACCGTCGAGTCGCGCCGAGCGTGTCGGACCGATGCACATCCACGGCACGGAGGCGCCGCTCGAAATCGTCGTTCTGGAACGATAGCGGCGCGCACCGTTTTACTTACTTATAGGGATCGGCGGCATCGCGCAGTCCGTCGCCGAGGAACTGGAAGGCGAGAACCACCAGGATCACCGGGACCACCGGCAGCATCAGCCACGGATAGATGGCGACAACGTTGATGTTCTGGGCTTCATTGAGCAGCACCCCCCAGCTCGTGATCGGCGGCCGCAAGCCGAGCCCGAGGAAGCTCAGCGCCGTCTCGGCCAGGATCATCGAGGGAATCGACAGCGTCGCCGAAGCGATCAGGTGGCTCATGAAGCTGGGCATCAGGTGCCGGAAGACGATGCGGCCGGGCCCCGCGCCCATCAGGTGTGCCGCGGTACAGAAATCCTCTTCGCGCAGGGCGAGGAACTTGGACCGCACCGCGCGCGCCAGCCCGGGCCAGTCGAGCAGGGCGAGGATCACGGTGATCCCGAGGTAGACGAGCATCGGGCTCCAGGTGACGGGAAGCGCCGCCGACAATGCCATCCACAGCGGCAGTTCCGGGAATGAGCGGATGACTTCGATGATCCGCTGCACCGCACTGTCGACGAAGCCGCCGTAGTAGCCGGCGAAGCCGCCGATCACGAGTCCCATCAGGAAACTGATCGTGATTCCGATCAGGCCAACGGTCAGCGATATGCGTGCACCGTAGACGATGCGCGAGAACATATCGCGGCCGAGTCGGTCGGTTCCGAGCAGGAAGAGTTGGCCCCCTTCGGCCGGACAGACCAGATGGAAGCTGCCGTCGACCAGCCCCCAGAACCGGTACCCGGCGCCGGCGTAGTCGCCAACGCAGAAAAATTGCAACCGCTCGACGTGGGTCGGGTCAACTGTGTACGTCCAGCGCATTCGCGCCAGATCGAGCGATTTCTCGTACGGATGGACGTACGGTCCGATGAACGCGCCATCGTGGAAGAGCCGCACTTGCTGTGGCGGAGCGTACAGGAAGTCGGTGTGCCGGTGGTGCAGCTCATAGGGGGCGATGAACTCGCTGATCGCGATCGACAGGTAGATAAGCAGCAGAAACGCGCCGCTGACGACAGCGATTCGGTGCCGCCGGAAGCGCCACCACATCAGTTTCCACTGCGACGCCGTGTAATAGCGCTCCTGTTCTGCGGTCAACTCGGTCACCGCTTGCGGATCGAACGGTGCCGGATTGACGTAGTGGGGAACGTACGTGCGGTCCGTCATTTCTGCGTTCCCCCGGCAAGGCGGATGCGCGGGTCGAGCGCCGCCAGCGCAAGGTCCGAGACCAGCGTTCCGATCACCGTCAGAAGCGCCAGCACCATCAGGAAGGAGCCGGCCAGGTACATGTCCTGGCTTTGCAGCGCGCGCAGCAGCATCGGCCCCGTCGTCGGCAGCGACAGGACCACCGAAACGATCGCCGCCCCTGAGATCACCTGCGGCAGGAGGTTGCCGATGTCGGCGATAAATGGATTGAGGGCCATGCGTAGCGGATACTTCACGAGGATCCGGAACGGATGGAGACCCTTGGCACGGGCCGTGACGACGTACTGCTTGTGCAGTTCATCCAGCAGATTGGCGCGCAGCCGGCGGATCATTCCAGCGGTGCCGGAGGTACCGATAACGATGACGGGAATCCACAAGTGCTCCAGCACCGACATCGCCTTGCCCCAGTCCCACGGCTGGTCGAGGTATTCCGGGTCCATCAGGCCGCCGATGGACGTGCCGAAATAGACGTTCGCGATCCACAGCAGCACCAGCGCAAGGAGGAAATTGGGCGTTGCCAGGCCCACGAAGCCGAGAAACGACAGCGCATAGTCGCCGAAACTGTACTGGTAGACGGCCGAGTACGTGCCGATGATGAACGAGACGACCCAGGTAAAGACGATGGTGGCGAATGAGACGACGATTGTCAGCAGGATGCGGTCGCCGACGACGTCGGACACCGGCATGCTGTATTCGAACGAATAGCCGAAATCGCCGCGCAGGATGCCGGCCAGCCAGAGGAAATATTGCTCCACCGGAGATTTGTCGAAACCGTATTGCTCCCGCAGGAACTCGATCCGCTCGGCGCTAACCGATTCGCCCTGGCTCTGCAGCTCGTTGATGTAGGTGGTGAAATAGTCGCCCGGCGGCAGCTGGATGATGATGAACACCATGACGCTGATCGCGAGCAGCGTCGGCACCATGACCAGCAGCCTGTGTACCGTGTAACGAAGCATTCCCCCTCGATCCCGGTCACCGCACGGCGATTACTGGTCGAACCAGAACGTATCGGCCCCGTAAATGCCGAAATGCGCGCCCGGATCCCATGTGTATATACCGTCTTCGGGGACGTTGCGCAGTCTGGCGTTGACGACGACGGGCTGCAGCGCGCCGCTGATGATGCCGATCGTGAACAGCTGGTCGGTCCAGATGGCGAGCATGCGGTGCCAGACCTCCTCGCGGCGGGCCCGATCGCTGGCGCGGTACCAGTCGTCCAGCAACGCGAGCAACTGTTTCGCCTCCTCGATATCGGCCGGCTCGCCGCTGCGTCCGCCGGTTTCCAGATACTGACCCCACATGGGCCACTGGTACTGGATCTGGTGAGTCGGCGCGAGCTCCTCGGGGATGGTGTCGGCGGTGGCAAGACCGTTTTCCAGGCCTTCCCAGATCGACATGACGGTCTCGCCCGAATAGATGCGGTTGCGGATGACGTCCCGCTGGGACGGTTTGCTGTGCAGCTTGATGCCCACCTTTTGCCAGCTGTCGCGCACGAGCGACAGAACGTCCGTCTGCTCGGTGCTCTCGCCGGCGGTCTCCACGATGATCTCGGCGGCGCGTCCGTCGGCCAAGAGCCGGAGGCCGTCGTCGTCGCGCGCTGTTAGGCCGACCTCGTCCAACAGCCGGTTCGCCCGTTGGAGATCGAATTCGGCCCATGCCTTGCGATAGTGCTCGCGAAACAGGGGGCTTTGGGGCAGGACTGTATTCTGGCCGGCGTAAGCGAGCCCGTAATAGATGACCTGGTTGACCTCGTGGCGGTTGATCGCAAGAGACAGCGCGCGACGGAAGCGGACGTCGCGAAGCAGCGCACGCCACACCGGATCCCGCGTATTGAGATTCGGATACAGGGTCATGTGCGACCCCTTTCCGTTACGCCACAGGAGGGTTCGGAACCCGTTGCGCTCCTCGTTCTGCCTCAGGAACGTGTAATTGTCGAAACGCAGATAGCGCGCCTGAAGATCCGATTCGCCGGTCCCCGTCTTGGCCGGGATGATCTTGGCATTGGCGATCTGCATGGCCACCCGGTCGATATAGGGGAGTTGCCGGCCTTCCGGGTCGATGCGGTGGAAATACGGATTGCGGACGAAGATGAACCGTTCCGCCGGCATCCGTGTCGTGTTCACCCAGGGCTGCAGGCTGGGCATGTCGACGTTGTCATTCTTGTAGAGGTTGTCCATCCTGTTGTGGAGGGCGGCCCAGTTGCGCTGTCCGCTGTCCCTGGCCAGCCTCTCAAGGGCGGACGGGTCCGTATACCGCGGATGAAATTGCTTGAGGTAATGGGCCGGGCGATAGATGTAGAGGGGGCTGGCCGATGCCAGCGCCGGCAGGAATTTCGGATTTGGCCGCGACCAGGTGAAGCGGATCGTGGTCTCGTCGATGATCTCGACGGTCGGCAGCTCGCCGTCGATCCGCAGTTCGACCTGCGGCCCCGTCGGCGTCAGCTTCGGATTGTTGGCGACGTCCTCCCACCAGTAGCGGAAATCCTCGGTCGTGAACGGTGCACCGTCCGACCAGCGATGCCCGCGCCGCAGGCGCAGTGTAAAGATGCGGCCGTCCTCGACCTCGACGTCCTCCAGAATATCCGGCACGATCCGGTAATCGCGGCCGTACCGGACCAGCCTGGCATAGCCGTACACGACCATCTGCCGCACGTCTTTCGAACGTGCCATCAGGAGGTTCAAGGTGCCGCCGTAGCGGCCGATCGTGCGTCCCCCGTCCATCTCCTCGAGCAGCGGCGGATCGGGCAGTCGGTCGGCCACAGGCGGCAATCGGCCCGCCGCGACATCGGCGGCGAAATACGGAGGTTCGACGGGACCGGCGGCCGCTGCCAGGACCGGGCCGACGGATATCGCGGCTAGCAGGAACACCAACAGTCGCATCGCGCCCCTCCCCCTCACACGCCGGGCAGGTCCGCGTGCGCATCGGCGCGCACGAAATGGTCGCTGCCCAGGGCCCGCAGGACCGGCGCCGTTGCCACGGTTTCGGTGAACGGCGCCGGCCACGCCGCCGGATCCGATGCGCGCTCCTCCATCAGGCGCTCGAACTGCAGCGGCTGGTCCAGGCTCGGTTCCGGCACTGCGGCCAGCAGGCCCTGCGTATAGGGATGGACCGGATTGCGGAACAGCACGTCTCGCGGCGCCACTTCGACGAGCCGGCCGCGGCACATCACGGCGATGCGGTCTGCGATATAGTCGACCACCGCAAGATTGTGCGAAATGAACAGGTAGGTCAGCCCGAGCGCCGACTGCAGATCCTTCAGGAGGTTCAGGATCTGCGCTTGGATGGACACGTCGAGCGCCGACACCGGCTCGTCGCAGATGAGCAGGCTGGGACGCAGCGCCAGCGCACGCGCAATGCCGATACGCTGGCGCTGACCACCCGAGAAGCTGTGCGGATAGCGCCGGGCATGGCGGATGTCGAGACCGACGAGGCGCAGCAGCTCCTCGACCAGTTCGGTCCGGTGCGCGGTGTCGCCGATGCCGTGAATGACCAGCGGCTCGCCGATGATGTCGGCAACGCGCATCCGGGGATTGAGCGATCCGAGCGGATCCTGAAATATGAACTGGACCTTGCGGCGGAAGGCTGTCAGATCGTCGCCTTCCAGCGCCAGCACGTCGACCGGGCCGTCGGCCCCGCTGTAGGTGATGCTGCCGGAATCGGCAGACAGCGCGCGCATGATGATCTTGCTCAGTGTCGTCTTGCCGCAGCCGCTTTCCCCGACGAGGCCCAGGCATTCGCCGCGCCGGATGTCGAAGCTGACGCCTGCGACGGCCTCGATGCGCCCCGCCTCCGCGGTGCCGACCCACGATTCCTTTCGGATGGTGAACGTCTTGCGAATGTCACGGACGGCGAGCAGGGGCTCCGGTCCGGCACCGCCGTTTGCCGCTTCCTTCGCGTCCGCGCGGCAAATCAAGGCGCCGGACGGCGGTGCGATCTCGCGGATCGGAACGAGTCGTTCGTTGCGCTCCATGCTGAAGCGCGGCACCGCCTTCAGGAGCGCTTGGAGATACGGGTGGCCGGGCGTGCGGAAGATGTCCTCCACGCCGCCCGCTTCCATGATCTCGCCGTGATACATCACGATCACGTCTTCGGCGACGTTGGCCACGACCCCGAGATCGTGGGTGATGATCAGCACGGCCATGTCCAACTCGTGCTGCAGGTCGACGATCTGCTTGAGGATCTGCGCCTGGATCGTCACGTCGAGCGCGGTCGTCGGCTCGTCGGCGATCAGCAACGCGGGGCGGCAGATCAGCGCCATCGCGATCATCGCCCGCTGTCTCAAGCCACCCGACAACTCGAACGGATAGGTCCGCAGCGCGCGCTCGGGCTCGGGGAAGCCGACCAGCCGGAGCATTTCCCGCGTCGCGTCGCGCCCTTCAGACCGGCTGCAGTTGCGATGGAGATGCAGGGCCTCGGACACTTGGTCGCCAATCGTGTGGAGCGGCGACAGGGAGGTCATCGGCTCCTGGAAGATGATCGAAATGCGCCCGCCGCGGATCGATCGCATCTCGCGGCCATTCGGATCGAGCCTTGCGATGTCCACCGGGCCCGGCCGCAATGGATCGCGAAACATGATCGACCCCGACGTGATGCGTGCCGGTTTCGGAAGGATGCCCATTATCGCCTGCGATACGACGGTCTTGCCGGACCCCGACTCGCCGACGAGCGCGACGGCGGAGCCCGGACGCACCGAGAAGGACACGCCGCGCACGGCCTCGATGCGGCCCTCCGCCAGGTCGAAACAGACCCGCAAGTCACGGACGGTCAGCAATTCGTCCCTCACGCCGCGACCTCCCGGTCGCCGCCTGCAACGGCGATGCCAAGCGCATGGAAATTCGCAACCGCCGTCTCCGGCAGAGGGATTCCGTACTGCTGCGCCATTTCTGCAATTTTCGCCGCGAGCTGATTGAAGTCGTCGATCGTCGAATCGACGCGAATGTGGCGGAATCGGCTGCTGACCTTGAGCTGCATCCAGCCCCGCCGCCCCTCGCGGCCGATGGAAAAGTAGTCCAGCCGCACGCGCCTGACATCGTGCCATTGCATATGGCAGGACAGCGGTCCGCGCGCCGCGATCCCATCCGACGTTATCTCGATCGCGGTGAACTGGCGCAGGCCGGTGCGTGCCGCAAAGACGCCGAACAACACCGCCAAGCCGGTCAATACCATGGCGACGGTGGGCAGCGGATCAAGCCAGATCACGGGCCCGGCGGTTGCCACGAGCCCGACCCCGGCGCGCAGATAGTCCTTCGACAGGACCGTCCCGGAATATCGGTACTGGTTCGCGTTCATGACGGCGCTGCCGTTGCGGGGCCGGTCGTCCAGCGGCCCGCCGGGTGGCCGTTGATCGCGGCGACCAGACGTTCGGCGAATAGCCAGCAGGCCTCGTCGTGGTCGCGATGATGAGTGAGCAGCCCGGTCGGCTCGTCGGCATCCACCACGCCCATGCGCCGCGCCGCAAGATGGTCGGCGACTGCTCCGAGCGCCGCCGCTTCGCCGACGAATCCGCGCGTCCGCCGCCAGTCGATCAAATCGACATGGACATTGACCGTCCCCGGCCCGTGGCCAGCCGGCCGCGCGCCGAAGGCGGACAGCGCCGTCAACCCCGCCTCGCCGAGCCGCGGCACGAGGGTCGGATCGATGCGATTCCAGGGCGGCGTCATGATAGGTTGGAACATGTCCGCGAACATCGATTGCAGGCGCTCGCGTCCCTCGGCCAACTCAGCCAGCATCACCTCGGCCCGCCGATGCGGCCCGTATTCAGCCTTCTTATCGCCGGCGGGCGCATGGTTGACATGGGCAAAGCCATGCTGCACGGCGCGGGCGCAACCGCCGGCAGAGCGATGGCCGTCGAGCGCGACGACGAGATCGTCCCGGGCAGCCGCCGGTATGACCGCAAGCGTCAGCGGTGTCCCTTGCGCGATCTGCAGGAGTCGGGACAAGCGCTCCCCGGACCGGGTCGCGTCGTCGTCGCGCCACCAGAACGTAGCAATCCGGCCCGCCGCCGTCCAGGCGTCGAGTTCGGCGGACAAACCCGCCCACGATCCCGCTCGCGACGATGTGGGAGAGGCGACATCCACCCTTGCCATCATGTCCTCTGCCTGCGTCCTGCCCGCCATTCCGCAAGTATAGGCACAGTTGAGCCGGCTCGCATAGAGACGGTTAGGTTTGCCGGCGGCCGACGAGTTGGCCCACGATCCGGGCCGTCCCGGCGGCACCGTCAAGATCGAATGTCAGCGCGCGAGGCGGCGGAGTCGTTGCCGCCGCCTCGATCGCATTGGCCAGTGCGGCCGGCGACAGGTCCTCTTCGGGGAGCATCTGCACGCGGCCCTGCGCCGCCAGGAGGCGCGCCCGGCGCGTCTGTTCGGTCTCCGTACTGTTGCTGAACGGCACCAGCACCGCGCGCACACCGGTGACCAGGACATCCATGACCGTATTGTAGCCCGCCTGGCTGACCGAGACGGCTGCGCGGCTGAGGATCTCCCGGTAGTCGGAACGCAGGGTTTCGATGATCACGCCGTCGGGGGCGGTCAGCGCCGCCCGCTCGTCGCGCGGCAGGTTGGGCCCGGTGATGAGGCGCCATGGCGCCGCCGCCAATCGGGTCATCGGCCGGGCGGCGAGCGCTGCCTGAAGCAATGCGCCGCCCACGGCGCCACCGCCCGCGGCCACCACGACCTCAGCGGCGCCGGGCCCGTCCGGCGCACAGGCCGGCGGCGCCGACGCAACATACCCCGTGTAGCGGATCAGATCGGCGATCCGGTCGGCGGCGCCGAATGTCGCGGCGAATGGCACCAGCCGCGGATCACCGTGGACGAGTACGGCATCGAACGACTGACGCAGGATCGCGACAACCTTGTCGAGTCGGTCGGGTTCGTTCTTTTCGACCAGTATATCGCGCACCGAACTCGCAACGCGCACCCCGCTCTCCCGCGCTGCTTGCAACAGCGGCAGCAATTCGAAGCGGAACTGCCAGCGGCCGAACGGAAAGCTCTCTATCAGCAGGGCTGCAGGTCTTATCTCCGCGAATGCCGCAAGCAGGGCCGTCCGCCGGCGCGCGCGACCGGCCTCGTCGAGCTCCCGCCCGGCGTCGTCCACGAGGCGCCGGAAGCTGGCGTCGGCGGCGCGCAAAGATGGCAGCTGGATGAGGCGGGCGCCGCCGAGATCCGGCATGCCGCCAGGTTCGCCACCGGACACGCAGGTCACGTCGAGACCACTTGCCTGCATCGCACGGATGATGGCGGCGGCGCGCATCTGGTGTCCGATTCCCAGCAGATGCTGGACATAGACCATGACGGTGGCGCCACTCACGGCGGCGCCTCGTTGATCAACGGGATGTTCAGGCATTCCGCCACAGGTGTCCCGTTTTCCGCCAGCCGGAACAGGTGCACGCACGACTCGCGCAGCTTGTCGGGCGGCTTGTCCGTCATGTCCCAGCCGGTGGCCAGGGCGTACAGGGCCCTGATCACGCCCTTGTGGGTGACCGCGACGGTGGCTTCACCGCGCCGCGCGATCTCGGCCAGGAACGGCTGGATCCGGGCCTGCACGTCCCGCGGGCTCTCGCCTCCCGGAGCGCGGAAGTCGAGCCCCCTGGCTTCCCACGCCCGCATAAGATCGCCCAACTCGGCGCGCAACGCAGTGAGGGTCGCGCCCTCCCAATCCGCCCAGTCCATCTCGATCAGCCGCGAATCGGCCCTGACGTCTCGGCCGCTCAGAATCCGCGCGGTCTCTAGCGTGCGCGAGAGCGGGCTGGAGACCCATGCGAACCCATCGATCTCCCGCGGCAGGACCCAGCGGCGCACTTCCTCGATTCCGGCCGGATTGAGCGGCACGTCGGTGCGGCCCTGGACGCGGCCGATGATGTTCCATTCGGTCGGCCCGTGGCGGACGACAGCCAGCATCGTCATGTCGCAGCCATCCGCGACCGCCCTGCCGCCGCGTCCGTCACCGCGGCGTCGAGCTGGCGGGTGGCTGCCGCGAGGTCGTGCTCGCGCTGCACCCGCGCAGCGGCCGCGCCGGACATTTCGGCGCGCCGCGCGGGCTCGGCAAGCAGCGAAGCAAGCGCGGTTGCGAATGCGGCCACGTCGCCCTCCGGGACCACCAGCCCCGTCTTCCCGGCGTCGACGATCTGGCGTATGCCGGCGCGATCGCCGACCACCATGGGCAGACCGGCGGCCTGCGCCTCGAGCACCGCCATACCGAAGGCCTCGTTGATCGCCGGCCAGGCGCCGATATCGGCTGCCGCGTTGAGCCGCTCGACTTCCTCCGAGCGGAGTCGGCCCAGGAGCCGCACGCGGTCCGCGAAGTCGAGCGCCGCCGCCACCTCTCCGCGTGCCGGGCCGTCGCCGGCCACCAGCAGGATCCACCGGTGGTCCGAAAGGCGCTGCAGGGCCTCACCAAGGAGGCGATAGGAGGCGAGCTTGTCGCCTGCCCTCATCATCGCGACGACGGCGATCCAGGGCGTTTCCAGATCGATTCCGAGCTGAGTCGCCATCGCCGCGCGATGGTGGAGTCGGTCGGCTCTCGCGCGGGCCGCCGACACCGGGTCGAGGAACGGCTTCATCGCCACCAATCGCCGGGCCGAACCCAGAAGCGGGCGCAGACACTCCGCATCGTCGGGGTTGATGCAGATCACGAGATCGGCGCGGCGGACCGCGTCGGCGACCGCCTCGTGGCCCACAGCCCAAGGTCCGCCCCGCTGCTTTGGCGCGACGCTGGCCTCGGCCACGACGTAGGGGATGCGCAGCTCGCCGCTGACCGTCGGCCCGAGCCAGTCCGGCGCCTTGTGATAGAGATGATACGTGAACCACAAATCGGGTGGCGCGTCCCGGTGCCGCTCCAGATAACGGCAGGCGAGGCGGGCGCCGAGTCCACGCAGCCGCCCCTGCCGCGCCGCGTCTCCGAAGGCATCGTAACTGCGGAACGACGATGCGAGCGCGACGTCGTGGCCGGCACGGCGCAACGCCGCCATGAACAACCGTGCCGTGCGGCGATCGCCGGAGGGCACCGGATGGTCGGGCGGTTTCAGCGGCGCATAGAACGCTATTCGCATGCGGCGGCCTGCCGGGTCCCGGTCGCGATGCCAAACCGCCCGGCGATTCCCTCGATGTTGGCGGCGAGCGAGAACGACGCGCGGACTCGTGTCATACCGGCCTGTCCGAGACGCTCACGCAGGAAGGGGTCGACGATCAGTCGCGTCAGGGCGCCGGCCAGCGCCCTCACATCCCCCGGCGGCACGAGGATACCCGTCTCTTGGTCGATGACCAGTTCGGGAATCGCGGAGACCTCTGTGGCAAGGACCACGAGCCCCTGACTCTGCGCCTCCAACAAAACATTGGGCAGTCCGTCGCGATCGCCGTCGTCAGCAACCTTGCTCGCCAGGGCGAACAGGTCGGCACGACGCATCTCGCTGAGGACCGTCTCCTGCGGTTGGGCGCCCAGCCAGTCGATCCGGTCCGCGATGCCGCGGCGCGCCGCCCGGTCCTTCAGCCGCGCGATCAGTTGGCCGCCGCCGACGTGGCGCAAGCGCCACGAGAGGCCGGGCGGCAACGCGGCCAGAGCGTCGAGCAGGTCTTCGTAGCCCTTCTTTGCCACCGCCCGTCCCACGGAGAGGATGGTCACCGGATCGCCGGCGGCGCTGCCGTCCCGGGCCGGTCTTGTCCCGGCAGGCGCCGGAAATCGCTCCAGATCGATGCCGTGATAGACCAGCCCGACACGGTCGCGCGTCGGCGCCAGCGCCTGGAGGCGCTCGCGGCCGGCGGCCGTGCAAGTCACCGCCCAGTCGAGCTCCGCCAGTTTTTCCGCGATCTCCCAGTCCGGCGTTGTCCAGATATCCTTGGCATGGGCCGAGCAACTCCACGGCAGGCCGCGCATCAGGGCCGCATAACGCGCGACTGAAGCGGGAGTGTGCAGGAAATGGGCATGCAGATGGGCGATATCGGGATCCAGCTCGGCGGCCAGGACACAGGCCTGCCCGAACCGGCGAATCCGGTTTCGCGTCGGATCGCGGCGAAGATCGCGCAGCCAGGCGGCTCGCGCCGACGCGAAACCGATCAGTCCGCGGGCAACCGACAGCCCCCGCAGGACGCGCCGCGGTTCGCGGAGCAGGTATTCGGGCAGATAGCGGACCGGCGCGGTGATCTCGCGGTGGACCGGATGACGGTGGCGGTCGGTCGGATGCCGCAACGAGACGATGCGAAGATCCAGCCCTAGTCGCTCGAGTTCCCTGATTTCCTGAGCGATGAAGGTTTCGGACAGACGGGGATAGCCCTTGAGGATGACGGCGACCGCCGACACGGCGCTATTTCTCCCCTCCCGCGGCGGCCAGCGCTGCTGATGTCGGGATGGCGCCCGTTCGTCGACCGTTGCGCTGCAGGAGACGGTCCGCCAGCGCATTCACATTGTCGAGACCGGCGAGCATCCCCGGCGGCATGTGCTCGGAGGGCAGCGCCTGTTCCACGAGGTGTTGCAGCGCCGACGCCATCTCGGCCGCGTCGCGCACCCCATCATTCTGCAACATGCGGGCCAGCCCAAGGTCGCGGGCGCGGCTGGCACGAATGAACTGCTCCATGCGCGGAACCGTGCGCGGCACGATCAACGCCCGCTTGTCGAAGGAGAGGATTTCGCAGAACGTGTTGTACCCGCCCATAGCCACCACGCCGACCGCCTGGTCGAGAAGGCTTTCCATATGCGCATCGAACGTGATCGCCTCGACGTTGGGCAGCCGGTCGCAACGCGCCAGGAACTCGGCCTGGTCCTCAGAGGCCATGAACGGTCCCAACACGATCAACGCCGGGTACGGCAGGTCCCCGGCCGACTCATAGGCCCGCAACACCCAGTCCACCATCTGCTGGCCGTCGCCCCCGCCGCCGGGCGTAACCAGTATGTAGGGGGGCGAGATCTTCGAGAGCGGCGAATGCGCTGGCATCCCCGCCGGAAGGTCGCGGCGCAGGTAGCCGGTAAAGCGGACCTTCTTGCCGATTTTCGCGGGAAGCGAAAGACCGGCCAGCGGATTGCAGATATCGGGCATCCCGTAGACCCAGATCTCGTCGTAATAGTCCCGCAGGGCGGGCGCCACCTTCTTGCGTTCCCATTCCTGATGCAGGTGCATCGGATCATCGAGCACGTCGCGCAAGCCCAGGACCAAGGGTACGCCCCGGCTCTTCAAGAGGTCCAGCGTATCGGCCACTTCGCCCCTGAGGCCCAACGGCTCCTTGTCGACGAGGAACAGATCCGGATCGAACGCCTCGGCGGTGTGCCGGACGATGGAGGCCCGGATCGCCAGTGTTTCCTCGATGTCGATGTGCAGCGCAAGCGACGTATAGTCGCCGTTGCGCAGCTTGATGACGCCGGGCACGCGGACGAAATCGACCCGAGCGCGAAAATCGAAGTTACCGATGATCGGCGACCCCGACAGGATCAGGACCGACATGGCGCGCCGTTCCCCCACCATGGAATGGGCGATCGCGCGACAGCGCCTGAGGTGGCCCAGCCCGAACGTATCGTGGCTGTAAATCAGGACGCGGGCATCTCCGTCATTTCTTCCCATGGCCAACAAAGCTCCCGCCGCCGTTGCGTTTCGGCAGCTTCCCGTTTTGCGCGGTGACTATGACACGGGCCGGGTGATTCCCGGAAGCACTCTCGTTCACTTTTTTTCGAACGAACATTTTGGCCGCTGCAAAAGCTGCGATAAGGTTTGCCCCGCCAGACGGGCGGGGCTTCGGGGCGACGGAGGGGCGCGCACCAGCGGTGGAACCAACCATCTTCAGGTTCATTCTGAAGTACAGCAAGGTGCAGCAGCTCTGGCTTCTCGCCCTGATCGTCGTCTCCTACCCGTTCCTGTACCTGTCACTGGAAATGCCCAAGCTGATCGTCAACCGGGCGATCGGCGCGACCGGCGGCCCGCCCTACGAAGTGCCGTTGTTCGGTACAACGATCCTCAGTGCCGATGTCGACCAGATCGACTTCCTGATCGGCTTGAGCCTCGCATACCTGTTCCTCGTCATGATCAACGGGGCCCTGAAATATTACATCAATGTCTACAAGGGCCAGCTGGGTGAACGCCTCCTGCGTCGATTGCGGTACGACCTGTATCAACGAATCCTGCGCTTCCCGCTGCCCCATTTCCGCAAGGTCAGCCAGGGCGAACTCATCCCGATGATCACGGCCGAAGTGGAACCGCTGGGCGGATTCATCGGGACGGCGTTCGGCGACCCGCTGTTCCAGGGCGGCCAGCTGCTGATCATCCTCGCCTTCATCATGGTGCAGGATCCGATCCTGGGAACCGCGGCGATTGCCCTCTACCCCTTCCAGATTTACGTCATTCCTAAACTGCAGCGCCGCATCAACGAACTCGGCAAGCAGCGGGTGCAGAACGTGCGCTGGCTGTCGGACCACATCGGCGAGTCGGTATCGGGAATCGCCGAGGTGCACGCCCATGACACCGCCCGCTACGAACTCTCGCGGTTCGCGGCGCGGCTCGGCGCCATCTACTGGATCCGGTACGACATCTACCGCAAGAAATTCTTCATGAAATTTCTGAACAACTTCATAGACAAGCTGACACCGTTCTTCTTCTTTTCGATCGGCGGATGGCTCGTCATCGAGGGCGGGCTCAGCTTCGGCGCGCTGGTGGCGGTACTTGCGGCATATAAGGATCTGGCCTCGCCATGGAAGGAAATGCTGACGTGGTACCAGCAGAAGGAAGATGTGCGCATCAAGTACGGCCAGGTGATCGAACAGTTCGATCCCCCGAATATCCTTGACGAGGAAAAGCTGCTGGGCGAGCCGGACGAAGAGCAGGAAATCCCGGCGAACTCCTCGATTGCGCTGCAGAACGTCGGCCTGATCGACGAGGACGGAATTCGCGCACTCGACGGTGCGACCGTGGAAATTCAAGCCGAAAGCCATGTCGCCGTGATCGGCTCGGGGAATAGCGGCAAAGGTGAACTGATTATGGCTGCCGCCGGCCTTTTGACTCCGACAAGTGGTTCCGTGACGCTGGGCGGCAGGGACACCAAGGCGATGCCCCGCGCGATTACCGGACGGCGCATTGCCTATGTCGGGCCCAGCGTGCATATCCAGGCCGGAACGATTGCCGATGCGCTTGTCTATGGACTCAAGCACCAACCGGTCGCGAATGCCGAGTCCGACGGGGACGCGGCGAAACGTCGGGAACGGGAAAGCCAAGAGGCGGCGCAGGCCGGCAATATTACCTTGGATTTCAATGCCGACTGGGTCGACTATGCTGCCGCGGGCGTAAGTGGGCCGGCCGAACTGGAGCAGCGCATGCTGGACGTTCTGCGCATTGTCGATCTCGACGAGGATGTTTATGTGCGCGGCCTGCGCGGCACCGTCGATCCGAAGAGCAGGCCGGATGTCGCGGAGAAGATCCTCGAGGCCCGCGCCGCTGTCCGAGAGCGCGCGGCCGATCCCTCGGTGGCAAGACTCATCGAGCCGTTCGACGCGATGCGCTACAACCTCAACGCCTCGGTCGCGGAGAACGTGATGTTCGGCGTTCCGCTCGACGACGCGCTGAGCGAGGAACATATCGCGGAAAACGACTATATGCGGCGGACCCTGGAGCGGGTCGCCCTTACCGACGAATTTCTGAAGATCGGCGTCCAGGTGGCCGAAACCATGGTCGAGCTGTTCGCCGACCTGCCGCCGGGGCACGAATTCTTCGAGCGGTTCAGCTTCATTTCCGCCGAGGACCTGCCTGAATTCCAGACGATTCTGGGACGCGCGTCGCGCGGCCTGGACACGTTGGCCGAGGCCGAACGCAACCGCCTTATCGCACTCCCGTTCCGGCTTATCCCGGCACGACACCGGCTCGACCTGATCGACGAGGGCCTGCAGAGCCGACTGCTCGAGGCGCGCCGCGCCTTCGCCGCCGACCTGCCCCGCGAACTTGCGGGCAAGATCGCGTTCTTCGACCCTCAGGCGTACAACGCCGGCGCGACGATCCAGGACAACATCCTTTTTGGCAAGATCGACTACGGCCAAGCCAACGCCGCGCAACGTGTCGGGACACTGATCGCCGAGGTTCTGGGCGGGCTGGGGCTGCGCGACGTGGTATTGGCGGCCGGGCTGCGCAGTCCGACAGGCTCGGGTGGCTCCCGTCTGTCGCCGGTCCAGCGCCAGAAGATCGGCATTGCCCGATGTCTCTTAAAACGCCCCGAAATACTGCTTATCAATGAGGCCGCCGCCGGGTTCGACGCCCGCATGCAGAATATTGTGGTCGACAGGGTCTTGCAGGAGAGCCGGGGACGGACGGTGGTCTGGGCCCTCAACAACATGACCATCGCGAATAAATTCGCCCGCGTCCTCGTTATGTCAGACGGGCGCATTGTTGAGGATGGCGGGCCCGATGAGCTGGCCGCGGCGGAAGGCGGCGCGTATCACGGCCTGCTGCATGGTCGTTGAACCGGTGCGGACAGCAGGAAGGATTGAAACATGAGCTTGCAGCAGGAATTCGAGTTGCTTCGCAAGATCCCGATGTTCGCGAACATCGAGCCCGCAAAGCTCAAGCTGCTGGCTTTCACCAGCGAACGTCTCTCCTATGCGAACGGTGACGTCCTGTTCCGCCAGGGCGAGCCGGGCGACGCGGCGTTCCTGATCATCAAGGGGGAGGCAGACGTTACCATCGAGACCGAGACCGGCCCGCTGATCGTCGCAACGCTGGGCGACCATGATTTCGTCGGTGAAATTGCAATTCTCTGCGATGTCCCGCGAACGGCCACCGTCACGGCCAGATCCGACCTCGAGGCGTTGCGCATCAAGAAGGAACTGTTTTTCCGCCTCATCGGCGAGTTCCCCGAAATCGCAAAGGAGATCATGCGCGAATTGGCCAACCGCCTGGTACATAGCAACGCGCAGCTGCGCGAAATGGCAATGGCGATGGACAAAGGCAACGAGAAATGAGCGCCGTGCCCTGTGCCCGGCCTGTCTGGCCGCGGCCCGGAACCGACACGTCGTGAGCCGGCTCGACAGCGTCATTCGTCGCCTGCAGGCGCAACGCGCGTGCATCGACTGGGCAGCAAGGGAAATCGCCGACCTGCCGGGGCCGGTGCTCGAACTCGGATTGGGCAATGGACGCACCTTCGACCATTTGCGCCAGCGGCTTCCCGGACGCGACATCTTCGTCTTCGAGCGCGAGATCAATGCGCATCCGGACTGCGTGCCGGACCGGGACCATCTCTTCGTCGGCGACATCGAAACGACGTTGCCAAAGGCGGTCCGGCGGCTGGGCCGTACGGTCGCGCTGGTGCACAACGACATCGGCACCGGTGATGCGACCCGCAACGCCCGTCTGGCCGCGGCGATCGCTCCGCTCATCGCAGCATTGGTCCGCCCTGGCGGGTTGGTGTTGAGCGACCAGCATTTTCCGGCCCCGGAGAACTGGCGCGAAGTGCACACGCCGGAGGGTGTCGCGACCGGGCGCTATTTCCTGTACCGTGCCGCCGCCTGACGGTTCGACCTCATGAGACGGCGGCCGGATTGACGCGCTTCCGGCAACCCCGTAGACAATAGCGAATGCCCAGCCGACCGACCGATGACGGCGCGCCGGCCGGACGCCATGGGGACGCGCTCGAACGCCTGCTGGCCCGTCTTGCGACGCAGCGGGCCTGTCTCGATTTCGCGGCGCAACGGATTGTCGCACTGCCCGGCCCGGTTATGGAGGTCGGACTTGGCAAGGGCCGCACCTACGATCGCATCCGACGGCTCCTCCCCGACCGGGAGGTCCTGGTCTTCGACCGCGAGGTGCATTGCCCGCCGGAACTTCGGCCGCCACAGGACAAATTGTTTCTCGGTGACTTTCGGGACACGCTGGCCGCCGCCTGCGAGCGGCTGCAAAACGTCGTGGCCATGGTGCACGCCGACATTGGCAGCAGGGATCGCGAGCGCGACGCCAGGCTGGCGCGTGACATCGGCCCCCTGATCGATGTGCTGGTCCGGCCGGACGGAATCGTTCTGAGCGATCGCCGTCTGCCCCTTGCCGGCGAGGACTGGACCGAGCTGACCCTGCCGCCGGACGCCGGCCGCACGGGCTGGCCCTACTTCATCTGGGTGCGGCTGCGGTGACGGGTCGGCGCGGACGCACGTTCATCGGCACGTCCGGCTGGCGCTACGACCACTGGTTGGGAACCGTGTATCCGGCGGATCTGCCGGCCGAGGACTGGCTGTGCCATTACGCGGCCCACCTGCGCACCGTCGAGGTCAACAGCACGTTCTACGGCCTGCCCGAACCGCAAAGCATCGCGACGTGGCTGGCGGCGACGCCCCGCGATTTCGCGTTCGCGGTCAAGGCCAGCCGGTACCTCACCCACATGAAGAAGCTGAAGGACCCGGATGCCGGCCTGGCGAACTTCCTCGACGCGATCCGGCCGTTCGGCGCGCGTCTGGGACCCGTCCTGTTCCAGTTGCCGCCGCGCTGGCGCTGCAATCCGGAGCGCCTCGACACGTTCCTCGAAGCGCTGCCGGTCGGCCATCGTTACGCCTTCGAGTTTCGCGACCCAAGCTGGCACAACGACGATATCGCGGCACTCTTGACGCGGTATGGCGCCGCCTTCTGCATCTTCGAGCTCGCCGGCACCCGCGCGCCCGAATGGCTCACCGCCGATTTCGCCTATATCCGGCTGCACGGCCCCGGCGACGCCTACGAGGGCAATTACGGCGACCGCGCCCTGGCCCGCTGGGCCGAGCGTATCGGCCGCTGGCGCGACGACGGCATCGACGTCTACTGCTACTTCGACAACGACGAGGCCGGCCACGCCTTTGCCAATGCCGTGCGACTGGCGGAGCTGGTCGCCGTCCCCTAGGCCTTGACGATCCGCTCGCGGTGGGCAGGAACGTCGCGCGTGACGTTGCGGGTGTCGACCACGAGGCGGCTGTTCGCCACCAGCGCGGCGTAATCCACCGCGTCGTGATCGGTGACGATCAGAACCGCGTCGAACTCCGCCACGGTTTCCGCGTTGAGATCGACGGACCGGCGGCCGGCGAGGCGAGCGTGATCGCGCGTCGGCGGGATCTCGGTCACGTACGGATCGTGGAACGAAACCGACGTACCGCGCGCCTCGAGCAACTCGATGATCACGAAGGCGGGGCTGCCGCGCGTGTCGTCGACATTCTTCTTGTAGGCGACGCCGAGCACGAGGATCCTGGCCCCGTTCAGCCCCCGGCCCGTGCGCGCATCGAGTGCCTGGGCCAGGCGCTCGACGACATGGTGCGGCATGTCGGTGTTGATCTCGCCGGCCAGCTCGACGAACCGGGTCGACAGGCCGTATTCACGGGCCTTCCAGGTCAGGTAGAAGGGGTCGATCGGGATGCAGTGACCACCGAGGCCGGGCCCGGGATAAAACGGCATATAGCCGAACGGCTTCGACTTGGCCGCCTCGATGACCTCCCAGACATCGATGCCCATGCGGTCGTAGACCAGCTTCAGCTCGTTCACCAGGGCGATATTGACGGCGCGGAAGATGTTCTCGGTCAGCTTCACCGCCTCGGCGGTCGCGGTCGACGAGACCGGCACGATTTCGCCGACGATCCCGCCATACAGGGCCGCCGCGAGGTCGGCCGCAGCGGCGCCGTCGCCGCCGACGATCTTGGGAATCGTCGTCGTACGGTGCCGCTGGTTGCCGGGATCCTCGCGTTCCGGCGAATAGGCCAGGAACAGATCGACGCCCGAGCGCAGGCCGCCCTCCTCGAGGATCGGGCGCAGCACCTCATCCGTGGTCCCGGGCCAGGTCGTCGATTCGAGGACGACGAGCTGGCCGGGCCTCAGATGCGGCGCGATCGCCGACGCGGTCCCGGTCACGAACCGCAGGTCCGGCTCGCGCTGGCGCGTCAGTGGCGTCGGCACGCAGATCAGCAGGGCATCACAGTCCCGCGCCGCGGCGAAATCCGCCGTCGCACGAAACCGGCCGCCGGTGACGATCCTCTCGATCCCGCTCGCGGGGATGTGGCGGATGTAGCTCTCGCCCCTGTTGAGCTGCTCGACCTTCGCGGCGTCGATGTCGAATCCCACCACCTGGTAGCCGGCATCGCCGAAGGCGATGGTCAGCGGCAACCCGACATAGCCGAGGCCGATGACGCCGATCTGCGCCTTGCGGCTCACAAGGCGCTCGCGAAGGCTGGCCGCGAGATCGTTATCGTCTTCGTGCTGTCCGGTCATCGTACCGCCGCGCGTTGCCACCCGGCGTCGTCCCATGCATCCGGGCAGGCTATCAAGCAAGCTGCGGGGCGGCATGTCAACTCACAGGCGGCTGATAACCGGCGGGCCGCACGCAGGTGCCGCGCCGCAGTCCGCGCAAGGCATCGGCCGGGTCAACATGCAGCTGGAAACACGGTAGGGTTAGCGCTTCGGCACCCGTGCCGCCGATGGGGCGGCTTCGAGGAATCGCCGGGCGGTGGTCGACCGGCGCTCCGTCGCGCCGGAGTTTTCAGTGCTCTGCCGCCGCGGCGGCAATGTTGATTCTGCTCCGAGGCCGAATCTTTCGTTGATTTGCTCGTACGGGCCCGCGCTCTGCGATGCAGCGCCGATCCCGCCGCGGTCACGCAGCAACGTGCGGATCACGCCCAATAGGGCGTCCGCTCGTAATGCTCGTGCAGGGCGTGTTCGTATTGCCGGTCGATCGGCGTGCCGGCATCATAGGGTGGACTGTTCTTGATTGCCTCCTTGTCGAGGCTCACACGCAGTAGGCGGCCGGCCCAGTCCACGCCCTCCGCCCAGGTTGGCGCCACGAGAACCTTTCGGCCAGGCAGCCAATTGCGCGTGTCGACGACCACGTATCGAATGGCCCAGCTGTCACTGTCCACAACGAAGTCCTCGACATGGCCGATCTCGCCGTCCCTGGCCTCGATGCGATACCCGTTCACCTCCTTGGCACTGCGGAGATTGGGGTCGCCCCGCTCGCGTATATCGGCTTCGACGGTCGAGACGCCTGCCGGTTCGGTCGCTTCTCTGGGCTCCAGGGGAGCAATAAGCGGCGCCGCTCCGACACCGCCGGGGTACATCTCCCAATATCTGGGCCAGCCGTAGTGCTTGCGTAACGCCAGCTCTTCCTGACGCGAAACGGGAAGATCCGTATCGATACCCGGCCCTTCCTCGATCTCTTTCTTGGCAAGCGATACCGAGACCTCGGTCTTTACCGCATCGACATCCTCGATCGCTTCGGGCGCAACGAGAACCTTTCGGCCGAAGATCCAACCGGTATCGACCACCAGATAACGAACGGTCCAGAGCGTATCGTCGAAGAAAAAGTCGCTTGTCTTTCCTATCGAACCATCTCTCGCGTTGATTCCGTACCCTCGTAGATCATTCAAGCCAAGTAACATGAGATCACCTGTCGTTGTTGTCGAATCGCAGAGTGGATCGGGAAGAAGATGGGCCTCCAGGGAGATCGCCACTCCATCGCATTTCTTTCATCTCATGATTCAACGCAGCAGACCGGTTTCGGTTCCATGCAAGGGTTCCATGCAACAAGATCGGGCACATTGCCGCGCCCGCCGGAAACCCCGAGATCCGGCCGCTTGCCGCGGAATCAATGAATTTGACCAGCTGTCGCAGCTGCGCAGTACGCCCGGCGCGATGCGCCCCGTCTTATTGTCCTCCTGCAGGTGCGGCATAGTGGGATTGCCCCGTTACTGATCGTTGGAGACCGCAAAAGTGACTGCCATTGCCTCGTTTCTAAGCGTCTTGACGCTTTCGTTGCTAATCGCGCGCATCGCAACCGTCGCGCTCACCCTGACCGGCATATCCCGAGAGGTCGCGCGGTTCCAGGCACGGTCCGCGCTCACCGGCACGGGGTTTACCACGACGGAGGCGGAAACAGTCGTGGGTCATCCGGTTCGCCGCCGGATCGTGATGTATCTCATGGTGCTGAGAAATGCCGGACTGGTGACCGCCATTTCCTCCTTCATTCTCTCCTTCAGCGGCGCCGAGGATACTCTCGAAGGCGCGAGGCGCGCCGCGCTGATTGGCGGCGGGATCGGCATCCTGTGGCTGCTATCGCTGAGCCAGCCGCTTGACAGCTGGCTGGGTGCCGGTATTCGCTGGGCTCTCAATCGCTGGACGGACATCGAGGCCCGCGATTACGCGCGGCTTCTCGATCTTGGCGGCGACTACTCCGTCAAGGAGTTGCGGATTGGGCGGAACGACTGGTTGGTTGGCAAGACCGTCGGCCAGACCCGTCTTCGGGATGAGGGCGTATTGGTGCTCGGCATCCGCCGCAAGAACGGCCGCTATCTTGGCGCGCCGGTATCCGGCACGCAGTTCCGAACTGACGATCTGCTGATCTTGTATGGGCGGCGCGCCGCCATCCAGGATTTGGACAAGCGGATCAAGGGGCCGGCAGGCGATGAAGAGCATGAACGCGCCGTCGCGACACAAAAACAACGGGAACAGAATGAACAGCGGTTCGATACTGACGAAACAGACAGCTGAACCGCGAGCTGACGTGGCTCTGACAGACTCGCGCGGCGACCAGGGAACCGTGATCCGCCGGTGGCGTTCATTCGCATGGAAGGCCGGAGAGGTCGCTCCCCGGTCCCATTTCTCGATCTGACAGGAGAGACATGCAATGCCACTTGCCCTTCCCGAACTGCCCTACGCACAGGATGCCTTGGAGCCGTATATGTCGGAGAAGACCGTGCAGTTCCACTACGGCAAGCACCACAAGAGCTATGTCGACAAGGCCAATGGCCTCCTTAAAGGCACAACTTTGGAGACCGAGGACCTCGAGGACATCGTGCGCAAGTCGGCCGGACATGATGAGATGGCCGCCCTGTTCAACAACGCCGCACAAGTCTGGAATCACAGTTTCTTCTGGAACTGCATGAAACCGGGGGGCGGCGGCACGCCCGAGGGCGCGGTCGCAGAAGCCGTCGCGCGCGACTTCGGCGGACTTGACGGTTTCAAGGAAGCCTTTGCCGAAGCGGCAACCGGGCGGTTTGGCAGCGGCTGGGTCTGGGTCGTGTTGAAGGACGGAGGTCTCGACATCGTGAGCACGCCGAACGCCGAGACGCCGATTGCGTCCGCTCTTCACCCGATTCTCAGCTGCGACGTGTGGGAGCACGCCTACTATCTCGACTACCAGAACGAGCGGGGAAAATTCGTGAACGTATTTCTCGAAAAGCTCGTGAACTGGGATTTTGTGGCCGCGCGATTGGCCGAGGCGCAGGACGACGCAAAACGCAGTGCTGCGTAAACCACGCCGGCACCGTTGGAGTGACACCAATACCGCAGAAGCTGTCGTCACCCGTGTCGTAAGCCGCGTGCGCAACGGACGCACGCAACCATCGCGCTGGGTTCGACGGTCCTCAATCGCGGCGGCACGTATAGCGGCACGTGCGGCCGGTTTCTCCTCTACCGGCAATTGACGGTGTGAGGCTGAATCCGTGTCTTGCGGCGGCGAAGAAACGAACGCGGGCGCGTCGAACCCGGCTTGGCCGAGCGGGACTTGCCGGTACGTGGCGCCGTCGCGGGTCGGGCGATCGCCCCGGCTGTCGCCGGATTTCGGCCCGGGTGGTCGCGCTGTTGCCATAGATCCCCGGACCCGGCTGCCCGGCGGTCCCCGATCGCAAGGCTTCGGTCCTTACAGTTCGTTCGAATTTTCCAAGCCGGAAGAGAAAGGAGACCTCGATGTCAGACAACGTTTACAGCGTCACCGAAATCTATGGTTCGTCCAGCGAGTCCCTCGAGGATGCGATCGGTAATGCGGTGGAAACGGCCAACCGCACCCTCAGGAATCTGGAGTGGTTCGAGGTCTCCGAGATCCGGGGTCATGTGCAGGACGGGAAAATCGCGCATTTCCAGGTCGGCGTGAAACTTGGTTTCCGTTACGAACCCGCCGACTGACGCCCGTCGGCTCCATGTGTGACTCTCTTTGACATCGCATGGAGACGGAGACCGGCGGGCCGATCCGCTAGCTCGTCTTCCGCTTCCGAACCTGTTCGACGCAAGAGCGGCATTGTGGTTTCACCAACAATGCCGCTCGGGCGTTTGGATCTGCGAGTTCCGGCTTAACGTGCATTAACCGGACTTGTCCTGCTCGTCCGTTGAGCCGAGCGGGTCCGTGAAAGCGTCCTTGACGTCCTCGACGAGCTTGTCGAACTGCGTTGGCGCCTTGACGACAGCACCGCAGTTCGGACAGACAAGATCACCCGTCGGCAACTCGTCCTCCGGTGCGCTGACGATAAAGCCGTCGCATTCCGGACAGGTGATCCGGACGCGCTGTTCTTCTGGACTCATGTTGCCTGACCTCCTTGCGATTGGAATTGGCCGTGTCGCCGTAAGCCGCGGTGCTCGAAAGCGCTGCTTTCACATCTCCGCAGTAGGCCCACCAGGCCCGTGTGTATTGCGAGCCTGGTGGGTTTCGTTCCTGCTGACGCTTCTGCGCGCCAGGGATCGGCCGCAACTTTCTCCGGTCGTGGACGACACCCGCGATGCCATCCGGCAACCGTGCTTCCGATCTTTCGGGCTGTCTCCGGATTATGCGGCAGGCTCGGAAATGTTTTCGAGCGCCTCGCCGGCTTCGCCGACGGCGCCTCCTACGGAGAGGTCACCCAGCGATATGATTCCCACCAATCGCTTGTCTCGGTTCAGCACCGGCAACCGACGGACCTGTTGCTCGCCCATGTTTGCCGCGACCTCGTCGGTCGACTGATCCTCGAAACAGTACAGCACCCGATCTGACATCGCCTCGCGAACCGACGTCGAACCGGGATCCTTGCCCTGCGCGACGGCGCGCACGACGATATCACGGTCCGTGATCATTCCAATGAGACGGTCGGCCTCGGCGACAGGCAGGATCCCGATGTCGTCGTCCCTCATCATGCGAGCGGCCTCGTTGATCGTCGTGGTCGGACCGATCAAATCGACTTCCCGTGTCATGACATCCTTGATCTGCATATCTTCAATCTCCTTTCGGTTGCAATCGCTACGGCGGTCGCATGGCGATGCGGCCACCTTCTCATGTAACGCGAACGCGGCGCCCGGGTTCCACGCCCCCGGTTCACCCTTGCCGATACACCGCTTCGGCGCAGTCGGCGTGGCCTCGGCTCTCGACGCCCGCGGGCGCTGCCCGCAGCCTTTCAGCGGGAGCGAAGATGGGGTGGGGGCCGTATCGAAGGCCCCTCCCGCGGGCGATTGACGTCAAGGCGTTGGACCGCCTCATGATTTGCCGCGGTCGATCTCCAGATCGTTGACGACCCAGATCGCGCCGCCTTCCCAGGCGCTCTCGGCAGCGGCCAGCCATTCGGACAGACTGTCCACCTCGCCGGTCAGCGTGGCCCGGGCATTGACGACCGAAACCGTCACCTCGTCGGAGTCGACGAAGGGCGACCACCAAAGCTCACGCTTGATGTTGTCACGGATTTCCAGATCCGTGCGGTGGCTGACTGTCGGCACATAGTCATACCAGGGATACAGGTACGGCGGGTAATAGCTCACATATGGATGGTAGATCAGTGCCCGATGGGTGTTGCGGACCGTAAGATTATTGTCCACACCAATCACGCCGTTGACCCGCTCGACCGCATAATCGGCGCGGCCCTTCTCGAAATAGGTGTCGACGGCACCGTAGAGTTTGACGATCCCGCCATTGACGATCACGGATATCTCGTGCTTGTCGACATAGGGATCGCGTTGCAACGCCTCTTTCACGCGGCTCGCGACCTTGTCGTCGGGGTCGCTCCGCGCCGCCTTGACCTTGATCCGGTTGATCACACGGTCGACCCCCAGCGTGTTTCTGGCGTCCTGTTCCGCCGAACGTTTTGCGGCGAGACTGTCGACTGAGCCACGCAACGTGGCGGCTCCGTCAGAGACCTCAACGTCAATGTTGGAGAGCTCGACCCGTGGATCATACAGCAGCGCATCCTTCACCGCTGTCGCGATCTCCTTGTCCGACTTGAACGTGTACGCGGGATCGCGGCGATCGGGATTGCGCGCCCAGTTCTGGACCGCGAGCTTACTGGAATCGACGTCGATGACGCCACGTACATAGGCATCGTATACGGCGCGCGACAGTTCTGCCGCGCTGCCGACGATACCGCTAAGCGCAACCTTTCCGTCGTCGACCTCGACTTCGATGAGACCGCTGTCGACAAGCACGTCCCAATAGAGACGCCGCTCGATCTCTGTCCTGATCTCGCTGTCACGGCGGATTCCGGCGCCATAGTCGATTTTCAGGTCGTTTTCGACATCGGTCACCCCTGCCACACCCTTCGCGACGGTCTCGGCAAGCTTGGTTTCCTGCCAGGAATCCACTGTCCCGGATAGCGTGACCTTGCCACGATCATCGGCGCGTACGGTGATCTCATATGCGTCCGCCGCCGGGTCGTTTGTCAGTGCGGTGCGCACGTCGGCTGTCAGGGCCGCCGCCGATTTCACGATCGGGGGCCTGACCTTGATATTGTTTACGACGGACCGGACGCCCTTGACGGTTCGCGCAAGCTGCGCCGCCCGCTCTTTCGCCAGGATGTTGTCGGTGACGCCGTTAAGCGTGATCACCCCTTCCCGGCTGGTGACGTCGATCAGGTCCGGCCGCACCGCAGCATCAAAGTAAAACTCGTCGTCGACCGCATCGGCGATCGCTTGGTCGCTCAAGGCCGTAGGCGTGGCTCCATATACAAGCCCTGCGCAGATCAGCATGCCTGCCATCAGGCCGCCGAACAGCGCTCCGCGAACAAGGAATCTGGCGTCGATCTGCTTGCACTGTGTCATGCTACGCTCCTTTCATGACTGCACTGCTTCTTGATTTTCATTTAACGCCATTCCCGCTCTCAGGTTCCGGAAACCGGATCGCATCGGCCGGCCAGGCGGGCGGGCCGCCGGGTTCCCCTGGGCCGCCCTACGGGATTATCGAGGGAACCGGCCGGCGCGGTTTTGCGTTGTACAGGTCGGGTACGAGGCGTCCGCCGCGGGCCGCCAAGACCAGGCCCGGGCCGCGGCCGTGGGACAGCGGCCTGCATTGTATTGTATGGGGAGATTGAGATGGCGAAGACGGGATATCGGAAAAAGCGCGACTTCTCCCGGACGCCCGAGCCGCGCGGCAAGAGTCGCAAGGGCGGCCGCAAGTCGGGCAAGGAGCCGATCTTCGTGATCCAGAAGCATGACGCCTCGACATTGCACTACGACTTCCGCATCGAGGTCGACGGCGTGCTCAAATCCTGGGCGGTACCCAAGGGCCCATCCACCGATCCGCGCCAAAAGCGCCTGGCCATCCCGACCGAGGACCACCCGCTGGACTATGCCGACTTCGAAGGCGTGATCCCGGAGGAGGAATATGGCGCTGGCACGGTCCTGCTGTGGGATCGCGGTACGTTTGAAAACATCACGCAAAAGGATGACGAAACCGTAGCCATCGCAAAGGCCCTGCAGCAAGGACACGTTCTGGTCAGGCTGCACGGCAAAAAACTGACCGGTGGATACGCGTTGCAGCGAACAGGCAAGGGCAAGGATGCGAAATGGCTTCTGGTCAAGATGGACGACGATAACGCGGATGCCCGGCGGAATCCGGTATCGACCGAGCCCAAATCGGTTTTGAGCGGGCGCACCATCGAGGAGATCGAGAACGAGGACGCGCCCGAAGAGGCCGCGCAATGACCGACCCGCTGACCGAAGTATCGCAGAATGAGCGCCGGCTGATCGAGGACTCCGGCCCACCCAGCTGGATGGCGCCGATGCTGGCAACGCTGACCGACGAACGCTTTTCCGACCCGGACTGGATCTACGAGCGCAAACTGGATGGTGAGCGTGCTTTGGCCTTCCGAGCCGGCGGAAAGGTTCGACTTCTCTCACGCAACCGCAAGGATATTGGTCCGGCGTATCCCGAGCTCGTCGATGCCCTGTCGAGTGAACCATGCGAGGACTTCGTCGTCGACGGGGAGATCGTCGCCTTCTCCAAGGGCGTTACCAGCTTCGCACGCCTGCAAAAAGGCATGCAGACAAAGAACCCGGACGATGCGCGGACCAGCCGTGTTGCGGTCTTCTACTACCTGTTCGATATCCTGTATCTGCGCGGCCATATCCTGGACCGTTTGCCGCTGCGCAAACGCAAGACCATCCTGAAAGAGGCGATATCGTTCGGCGGCCGCGTGCGCTACACAGCCCATCGCAACCGCGACGGCGAATCCTTTTTCGAAGAGGCCTGCCGGAAGGGCTGGGAAGGCATAATCGCAAAGCGGGCCGACTCCCGGTATCGCCACGGCCGCTCGACCGATTGGCTGAAATTCAAATGCGCGAGGGGCCAGGAACTGGTCATCGGCGGTTTTACCGCGCCGCAAGGCAGCCGGATCGGATTTGGGGCCCTTCTGGTCGGCTACTACGAGGACGGCCGACTGCACTACGCGGGCAAGGTCGGCACGGGTTACGACGATGAATTCCTGGCCCAATTCCGGCGCCGCCTCGACCGGCTGGCCCGAAAGACCTCCCCCTTCGCCGACGCGGTGGGGGAGAAACGCGTCACCTGGGTCTCGCCGAAGCTGGTGGGCGAGTTCGGGTTCACCGAGTGGACCGGGGACGGAAGGCTGCGCCACCCGCGATTCCTCGGTCTGCGCCGCGACAAGGCAGCCGAAGACGTCGTCCGCGAGGAGCCCGCGCGTCGATGAGCGACGGCAGCATAACCGTTGGCCGGCACCGGATCGACCTGTCGAACCGCGGCAAGATCCTGTTTCCGGACAGCGGCATCACGAAAGGCGATCTGATCGCCTACTACCGGCGCATTGCCGAGATCGCCCTGCCCCATTACCGCGACCGGCCGCTGACGATGCAGCGCTTTCCCGACGGTCTGGCCGGTGACGGCTTTTTTCAAAAGGACGCGCCGGATCACTTTCCGGACTGGATCGACCGGGTGTCGATGGACAAAGAGAACGGCACGGTCGTCCACGTCGTTGCCAACAGCGCCGCGACCCTGACCTACCTTGCCAACCAGGGCTGCATCACGCCGCATCTGGGCCTCGCGAGGCGGGACAGGCCGAACCATCCGGATCGCCTGGTTCTCGACCTGGACCCGTCCGACGACGACTTTGGCAAGGTGCAGGAGGCGGCGAAGAGCCTGAAAGAGCTGCTGGACGAGATTGCCGTCGCCAGCTTCGTCCAGACCACCGGTTCGCGGGGGCTCCATGTGGTCGTACCCCTGGACCGGTCGGCGGATTTCGACAGCGCCAGGGACTTCGCACGCGCCCTCATGGAGAGCGTCGCGCGGCGGCACGGCGACACCGTCACGCTCGAGCACCGCAAGGCCAGGCGGGGCGACCGGGTGTT
>CAYFYY010000021.1:48689-57458 GCA_964347475.1 uncultured Flavobacteriales bacterium | reverse complement strand
ACATCGACGGCGGCTACGCCGACTACGCCGTCGCCGACCAGCGCTACGTGTTCCGCGTGCCGGAGGAATACACCGATGTCGAGGCGGCACCGCTGCTGTGCGCCGGGCTGATCGGCCACCGGGCCCTGGTCATGGCCGGGGAGGGGCGGCGGCTCGGCATCTACGGTTTCGGCGCGGCGGCCCACATCGTCGCCCAGGTGGCGCGGCACGAGGGGCGCGAGGTCTATGCCGTCACGCGGCCGGGCGACCAGGCGGCGCAGGACTTCGCGCGCGCGCTCGGCGCCGCCTGGGCCGGCGGCTCGGACGAGGTGCCGCCGGAGGCGCTCGACGCCGCCATCATCTTCGCCCCCGTCGGCGCGCTCGTGCCGGCGGCGCTGCGGGCGACGGCGAAGGGCGGCACCGTGGTCTGCGCCGGCATCCATATGAGCGACATCCCGTCCTTCCCCTACGGGATCCTGTGGGGCGAGCGGACGCTGCGCTCTGTCGCCAACCTGACGCGCCGCGACGGCGAGGACTTCCTCGCCCTCGCTCCGCAGGTGCCGGTGCGCACCCGTACCGAGCCGCTGCCGCTCGAGGAGGCCAACGCGGCGCTGGCGCGGCTGCGCGAGGGCCGGCTCGAGGGCGCGGCGGTGCTGGTGACCGGGGCCGGGTCGGAGCGCTGAACGGCGGCGCGGTCGGCCCGATGTTCACGAATTGTTAACCGTGATGGCCCATCTGAATTAGCAGAACAGCGACCGGTATTCCTTTATTGTTCCGGTTTCGTATGCGTACGGTTCCAAATCACGGGATTTAATCTTAACCATTCAGGTTAAGCAGGTTAAGGCGGCGAAAAGACCCTGTCGCGCCCCGAGTCCCATCCTATTTCGAATATTGCACCGGGACGGACCCCGATGTATTGGGTCCGCGTTCCGGATCGCCCGGGGCAACGACGGCGGAGGCGACGCGGTGCGATGACCGACATCCTCAAGACTCTCCTGGACTCGCGCGACTGCCTCGTTGCGGACGGCGCCATGGGCACCAACCTGTTCGAGGCCGGGCTGATGACCGGCGATTCGCCGGAACTGTGGAACGTCGACCATCCCGACCGGGTCGCCGCGGTGCACCGGGGCATGGTCGATGCCGGCGCCGACATCATCCTGACCAACACCTTCGGCGCCAACCGCTACCGCCTCGCCCTGCACGGGGCCGAGGCGCGGGTCGCCGAGCTCAACCGCGCCGGCGCGGCGCTCGCCCGACGGGTCGCCGACGCCGCAGGGCGGCCGGTCGTGGTGGCCGGTTCGATGGGGCCGACCGGCGAGATCTACCAGCCGGTCGGGCCGTTGGCCCTCGCCGACGGGCGCGCCGCCTTCGCCGAGCAGGCCCGCGCCCTCGCCGAGGGCGGCGTCGACGTGATGTGGATCGAGACGATCTCCGGCACCGAGGAGCTGACGGCCGCGGTCGGCGGTGCCGACGAGACCGGCCTGCCGGTCGTTGCCACCATGACGTTCGATACCAACGGGCGGACCATGATGGGACTGGCGCCGGACGCCGCGATCCGCTTCGCGCACGAACTCGGCGTGAGGCTCGCGGCGTTCGGCTCGAACTGCGGCATCGGCCCCGCCGCCCTCGTCGACTCGCTGCGCGGCATCGCCGCCGCGGCGGCCCCGGACGACGTCGTCGTCGCCAAGGGCAATTGCGGTATCCCGGAATATCACGGCGGTCACATCCACTACACCGGCACGCCCGAGGTGATGGCGACCTACGCCCGCCTCGCGCGCGACGCCGGGGCGCGCATCATCGGCGGCTGCTGCGGCACCTCGCCGGCGCACCTTGCGGCGATCGCCGCGGCGTTGTCGGATCACGTGCCCGGGCCGGCCCCGGACAGGGCCGCGATCGAGGCGGCACTCGGGCCGCTCGCCGCCGGGGCCGACGCCCTCGAGCGGGCCGATGCGGCCGGCGCGCGGCGCCGGGGGCGGCGCCGCCGGGGATAGGCCCCCAGCGGCCCGCCGTATCAGCCGCGATCCTTGCCGGGGATCGCCTCCGCCTTGCGGCTGAAAAGCTGGAACAGCCCCAGCGCCACCGGCGCCAGGATCACCGCGAACAGGAGCACCGCCGGATAGACGAGGTCACGCATGCTGGTACGGCCGGAATCGAAGACGAACATCAGCGTCTCCAGCGCGATGGCCATGATGATGATGGACAGGAACTTTGTCAGCGCCGCGCGCGCTTCGGCCGGCGCCCGCAGCTCCTGCCGCCGCACCACGCCCTCCTCCATCAGATATTTCGACACGTCGATGACGGCGACGGCGACGATGACCAGGCCGACCGAGTCGAGCAACGAGCTGTCGAGCGCCGACCCGGCGGAAAAAGCCTGCCAGATACCGAGCACCGCGATCGCCATCATGGCAACGGCGATCAGCGCGAGCAGGCCGGCCGCCAGCGCATACATCACCGCTGACACCAGGGAAAGCTGTTCGATCGACTTCATGTGACGCCCCTCATCATATGGCTCCAACCCCCGGTGACCCTACACAGGGGCGGCGCGACGGTAAACCGCCCGCACCCGCGTCCGCGCGGCGGCAATGGGGGTTTTCTCAGAGGTCGCGCTCCAGCACCGCGAAGAAACGGTCGATATCGGCGTCGGTGTTGTACAGGTGCGGCGTGACCCGCATTGCGGCGCCGCGCACGCTGACGTGGATGCTCTCGGCTTCGAGCCGCTGCCCGAGCCCATCGGGGACGCCACCGCCGAAGCGCAGGCCGAGGAAATGACCGGCGCGCAGTTCCGGGGAGACCGAGTCGAGGCCGAGCGCTGCCGCGCGCGCCGCGATCGCCGCGTTGCGCTCCGACAGGGTCGCGGCGATGTTCTCCACGCCCCAGTCCAGGATCTGCCGCAACGCCGCCATGGCCTGCGGCATCAGGGCGAAATTCGAGCGCTCGCCCATGTCGAAGCGCCGGGCGCCGGGCTGGAAATCGTCGCGGTAATCGACCAGTCGGGCGAAATCCTCGGACCCGGCCCGGGTGATCCAGTTGTACTCCAGTGGCCGGCCGCCATGGTATTTCGGAGCGACATACAGGAACCCCAGGCTGTACGGGCCGAGCAGCCATTTGTAGCCGCCCGCGACGAGGAAATCGGGTTGCACCCGACGCACGTCGAGCGGCAGCGCGCCGAGCGACTGGGTCGCGTCCACCGCGAGGGCCGCGCCGGCCCGGCGCAGCGCCGCGGCAACCGTCTCCAGATCGACCAGGCCGCCATCCGTCCAGTGATTGTTGGGCAGGGCGGCGATGGCGACGTCGTCGCCGATCCGCTCGAGGATCGCCGCGGTCCAGTCGTCATCGGTGGGGCGGGGGACGGTATCGATGCGCGCGCCGGTGCGCGCCGCGAGCTCGCGCCAGGGATAGACGTTGGAGGGGAACTGCTCGTCGAGCAGCAGGATGCGCGCACCGAGGGGCGCCGTCAGGTTGCGCGCCGCCACCGTCATGCCGTAGCTGACCGAGGGCACGATCGCGACCTCGTCAGGAACGGCCCCGATGAGCTCAGCGAACAGCGCCCGCGCAGCCTCTGAATCGGTGAAGAAATCGACCGGCCGGATGGACCAGGGATGCGCCTTGCGGCGGACCGCAATTTCGCCGGCCGCCACGGCCGGCTTCATAAGGGGCGACATCTGCGCGCAGTTGAGCCAGACCACATCGTCCGGGATGTCGAACAGCGCCCGCTGGCACGGGATCGGCGACGTCATGCGGCTCAGTCCGTTGCGGGGCGTCGGTGGCAGTCGGGACAGAGGCCCGCAACTTCGACGGTCTGCCGGAGCGCCCGGAATCCGGCGCGGCGGGCACCGTCGTCGACGGATCTTGCGATATCCTCGTCGTGCAGTTCGGCGGTGGCGCCGCACGATTCGCAGATCAGGAACTGGCCGGCGTGATCGTGGTCGGGGCGAATGCAGCCGACATAAGCGTTGAGAGATTCGATGCGGTGGATCAGGCCATGGGCGCTGAGGAACTCCAGCGCGCGATAGACGGTCGGGGGCGCGGCCCGGTGCTTCTCCTCGCGCAGCGCATCAAGGATGGTGTATGCACCGGTTGCCTGGTGGCTGTCCCAGATCAGTTCCAGCACCCGGCGGCGCAGGGGCGTCAAGCGGACGCCGCGCCGCGCGCACAGCTCGGCGGCCTCGTCCAGAGCGGTGTCGATGCAGTTCTGGTGGTCGTGCGGGACCGTCGAGAAGGCAAACGCGTCTTTCATCCGGCCCTATATAACACCGTGTGCAGGCAATTGTCGCGGCCGCCATTGCGGGCGCGAACGAAACCGGGCGATAAATGCCAGGCGCCGCATCGAAAGGCTGCCGCATCGACATCATATGGGGTACCTTGTAGGGCAGTTCGTCGCCGCGGCTCCGGTACCGCGCTGTCACATTTATGGTTGCCGGGTATGGTTAACGCAAGTAGCCGCTAACTAGTTTAAAAAATTATGAAAATTCGTGTATGATGGGAACTTGCGAAGCGGTGGCGCAGCCCCAACGATGGGCTGAGGTCGGGGGAAGTCAAGACCGGTTAATGTATGAATAACGGTGGGCGCAGGAAGGCGAAGCGAGCCCCCGAGGACGACCGGACCAGAAGGCAGGAGCCAGTCGCATGGCTGGCTCCGGAGCGCACGCGCAGATATCTGCAGGTTGCGCTGGGTCTGGTCGCCGCCTTTATACTCGGTACCATGGCCGTCCAGGCCTGGGTGGACAAGAGCGGTGCCGAGCGGGACGCGCGCGAACGGGTGAGCGTTGCTCTGGAACAGGGCAGCGCGCCCTTGAACCTGCTCTTTTCGGAGGTTCGCACGCGCTTGCTGGCCCTCGAAGCGGTGGCGCGGGAAGCGCCCGCGAATGCATTGCGCTTGGACCCGGGCTACCGGCGCTACGACGAAGAGGGCACCCCTGCCGGTGGCGGCGCGCCGGTCCGCGTGATCGCGGATGCGGCGGCAAGCGCGTCGCGGACCGGCGTCCCGGCATTGTCGCTGCCGTTCGAGGCAGGCGGGTTGTGGTTTGCGGCGATCGTCAAGGAGCGGCACGATGCGGCCGGTGCCCTGGTCGGCTACGAGGGCATCCAGTTTCCGGTATCGCGTATTCTCGACTGGTGGTCCGGCCTGGGACTGCCGCCGGGCTCGTCCGTTGCCCTGCTGATGCAAGACGGGCGGATCTGGCTGCGCGCGCCGTTCCTTCCCGACCTGATCGGCGCCAAGGCGGCGGAGGAGCCATTTGCCGCGGCGGCTGCCGCCGATCGTTCGCGACGTTCACGAATCGTCGCTATGGACGCGGGTGGAGCCGATGCGGTCGTGGGCTGGCGGTCGCTCGAAAGCCACGGCCTGGTACTGGCAATCGGGATCGATCTCGACCAGTTGCCGCCGCCAGCCGCTTCCGCCGCCACTCTGGCTCCGCTGATCGCCCTTGTTATGACCGCGATCCTCTTTCTTGCGGTCACCGTCATGCGCCGTCCGGCGGCCGTGGACGCACACGCCCCTGTGCAGGCACCGACGGCGCCGTCGCCCGCACCGGTGCGCGCGCCGCCGCCGGAAGCCGCAGCGCCGCCGCGCCCGCCCGCGCCGCCGAGCGGCAGCCTGCAGGCGTTCGCCCAGAAATTGCCGGTCGTCGTATACCAGCAGCGGGTCGGCCCCGATTTGGCGGTTCGCTATGAGTATGTCAGTCCCGGAATCCGCGAAATCTACGGCGTCGAGCCGGAGCGGCTGGAGTCGCGGCCGGAGACGGTCTTCGAAATGGTGCATGCCGACGATCGCAAGCGCGTCGAAATGGCCTTTCAGGCGGCGTGGCGGAGCAACGAGGACCTGGACATCGAGTATCGCATCGTCACCCCCGACGGCCGCACCAAATGGGTGCACAACCTCGCCCGTGCGGCGAGCCGGGCCAACGGCGGCGAGATCGGGATCTGGGACGGTATCGTTCTCGACGTCACGGCACAGAAGAAGGCGGAGTCCGAGCTGCGTGCGGTGCGCGACGAGGCCGAGTTGACCAGCAAGGTCAAGGCCGACTTCCTCGCCAATGTCAGTCACGAGCTGCGAACGCCGCTGAATGCCATCATCGGGTTCTCGGAGGTGATCAGCAACCAGACCTTCGGTCCCGTCGGCATCGACAAGTACCTCGAATACGCGCGTGACATCCACGAGAGCGCCGATCATCTGCTCGCCGTCGTCAACGACATCCTCGACCTGTCAAAAATCGAGGCCGGCCGGGCAACGCTGGTGCTCGAGGATGTCGATGCCGCCGAGCTCGTGGATTCCTGCCTGCGTCTGATCCACGGCCGGGCAGCCGAGGCCCGTTTGCAGTTGCGCCGTCATGTCGATGCAACCTTGCCGAAACTCCGCGTTGACCCCCTGAAGATCAAACAAATCCTGATCAACCTGTTGTCCAACGCGATCAAGTTTACGCGCTCCGGCGGGACGGTGACACTGCGCGTTGCGGCGATTCCCGAGGGTGGCGTGTCGTTAGCGGTCAGCGATACCGGCATCGGCATCGCACAGCAGGACATGGCCAAGGCGATCGAAACCTACGGGCGGATCGAAAGCGGCGACAATCATAGGGTCGAAGGGACGGGCCTCGGCCTGCCACTCGCCAAGGCACTGGCCGAGCTCCACGGGGGCGAACTCGTGATCGAAAGCCGGGCCGGCAAGGGAACAACCGTCGAAGTCCGCCTGCCACCCAGTTGCATTGCGCCTGCGAAACGGACAACCTCCTGACAAATTCGCTGTTTATTAAGGTTTTTCATTTATATTGCGATGCGCGTCGGACTTATCTATATTGCGCCGCATACAATTTTTTGCGGCGCAAAATCACGGGCCGGCGCCCCTTAAGATTGCTTCAGGAATTCGATCATGCACTCTGCAGGCGCAATGGAGAACAAACCAGCGAACGGGGCGTCGAGCGATCACGACGACCTGATGGGTCATCCCCTGGAGGACCTTTCAGTCGGCATGACCGCCGTCTTCGCCAAGACGGTAACCGAAGCGGATATTGTGCTTTTCGCGGGCATTTCCGGCGATATCAACCCGGTTCACCTGAACCACGAGTTTGCCACCGAGACCATGTTCGAGGGGCGGATCGCCCACGGCATGCTCACGGCAAGCTTCATTTCCACCGTGATTGGCACGAAACTGCCGGGACCGGGCACCATATATCTGAAGCAGAACCTGAACTTCAGGTCGCCCGTGCGGGCCGGCGATACAGCTCGGGCACGGGCCACGGTCAAGGAAATAATCCCGGAGAAACGGCGTGTCGTCATGGAGACGGTCGTGACCGTCGGCGACACGGTGGTACTCGACGGCGAGGCCCTCATCCTGGTCCCCAGCCGCCAAGGCTGACCTGGTCAGGGGCGCCGCGAGACCGGATCCGACCGGCGACGGTCCGGCGCAACCGGGACGGCGTGGCCGCCCGGGAAATTCGCGCTCCACATTCCCCACGGCAGTCGCTATACCGGGCCACGTGCGTATCTGGCGCGGGATAGGGAGGCGATGCAGATTCTCCGTCACTACGAGGACGTTCCGGCCGATCTCCGGGGCGGCGCCGCCGTGCTTGGCAATTTCGACGGTGTCCATCGCGGCCACCAGGCGGTGTTCGCGCGGACCCGGGAAATCGCCCGCAAGGCCGCGGTGCCGTTGGTCGCCGTTACGTTCGAGCCGCATCCCCGCAGCTTTTTTCGACCGGACGATCCGCCGTTCCGGCTGACGCCATTCCGCAACAAGGCGCACCACATCGAAAATCTCGGGGTCGACCTTCTGTTGGTGCTGCATTTCGACGAGGCCATGCACACGATGAGTGCCGAGGCGTTCGTGCAAGAGGTGCTGGTCGATGGTCTGGCCGTCAGCCATGTCGTGGTCGGCTACGACTTCGTGTTCGGCCACAATCGGGCCGGCAACACGGCGTTTCTCGAGGGGATGGGCGCCCGGTGCGGGTTCGGCGTGACCATTGTCGAGCCGGTCCGCTCCGAACGCAACGGGATCTATTCCTCAACCCTGATCCGCGACCATCTGCGCGCTGGCCGGCCGGCCGACGCGGCGGCGCTGCTCGGCCGCCCGTTCGAGTTCGAAGGCCGTGTCGGGCACGGCAACGCGATGGGCCGCGATCTCGGCTATCCGACGGCCAATCTCAGCTTCGGGGAATATCTGCGGCCCGCTTACGGCATCTATGCGGTCCGCGTCGGCGTCGAGCGGCCGGACGAGCTGACCTGGCACGACGGCGTCGCCAGCTTCGGCATCCGGCCGACGATCGGCAAGGACGAAGAGCCGGTGCTCGAAGCGTATATCTTCGATTTTTCGGGTGACCTCTACGGCCTTCACCTGCGCATCCAGCTGATCGAGTACATTCGGCCGGAGCTCAAGTTCGATGATCTCGATGCGCTGGTCGCCCAGATCGAGGACGACTGCCGTGTCGCCCGCGGTATTCTTGCGCGAACGGGCGCACAACGCTGAGCCGGGGGGCGCCGGCCATCCCCGGCCCATGCAATCGCCGGCTTGACCCCTGGGGGACCGATGCATACTGTGCGGGCGCGTCGCCGGCGGGTGCTGCGGCGCGGATTCACTTGGTTTCTTACGAGCGGGACGAAGGCCGATGAGCGGCAACGATTACAAGGATACGATCCGGCTGCCGCGGACTGGATTTCCGATGAAGGCCGGCCTGCCGGCGAAAGAGCCGCAGCTGCTCGAGCGGTGGGAGAACGGTGGCCTGTACGGGCGGCTGCGCGAGCAGTCGCGCGGTCGCGACCGGTTCATCCTGCACGACGGGCCGCCCTACGCCAACGGCC
>CAYFYY010000021.1:0-48679 GCA_964347475.1 uncultured Flavobacteriales bacterium | reverse complement strand
GCTCGCAGCAGATGCTCGGCAAGGACGCCCATTACGTGCCTGGGTGGGACTGCCACGGCCTGCCGATCGAATGGAAGATCGAGGAGAAGTACCGCGCCGCCGGCAAGGACAAGGACGAGGTGCCGATCGTCGAGTTTCGCAGGGAATGCCGTGAATTCGCCGATCACTGGATCGACGTGCAGCGCGACGAGTTCAAGCGCCTCGGCGTGGCCGGCGATTGGGACAACCCGTACACGACGATGGCGTATGCGGCCGAGGCGCAGATCGCCCGCGAGATCGGCAAGTTCCTGATGAACGGCAGCCTCTACAAGGGCTCGAAGCCGGTGCTGTGGTCGGTCGTGGAGAAGACGGCCCTTGCCGAGGCCGAGGTCGAGTATCACGACCACACCTCGACCACCATCCATGTCCGGTTTCCCGTGATAAAGGCCCCGCACGCGGAGCTGGAAGGCGCCGCTGTCGTGATCTGGACGACGACGCCGTGGACCATGCCCGGCAACCGCGCGATCGCGTATGCCGACGACATAACCTATACCGTCCTGCACGTGTCCGAGGTGGCGCCCGGCAGCGCCGTCGGTAAGAACGACCGCCTCGTCGTGGCCCAGGCGCTTGCCGCCGCCTTCAAGCAGGACGTCGGAATTCTTGCGACATCGCAAGAGGTCAGCTTGCCCGGCAAGCAGCTTGCGGACACGGTCTGCGCCCATCCGTTGCGCGGCAGGGGCTATGACTTCGACGTGCCGCTACTGCGGGCAAATTTCGTGAGCGAGGAAGAGGGGACCGGCTTCGTGCACATCGCGCCGGGCCATGGTGCCGATGACTTCAACCTGGGCACCGCACACGGCATCGAAGTGCCGCAAACGGTCTCGGAAGACGGCACGTTCTACGATCACGTGCCGCTGTTCGGCGGCCTGGCCATCTACCGACCCGACGGCAAGCGCGGACCCGCCAACAAGGCCGTTCTCGAGGCGCTCGAGAGTACGGGAAACCTGCTCGTGTCGGGCCAGCTCGTGCACAGTTATCCGCATAGCTGGCGGTCGAAGGCGCCGCTGATCTTCCGCAACACCTCGCAATGGTTCATCTCGATGGAGGCGACCGATCTGCGCAAGACGGCGCTGCAGGCGATCAGGGACACCCGTTTCTACCCGCCATCGGGCCAGGCCCGGCTCTATTCGATGATCGAGACGCGGCCGGACTGGTGCATCTCGCGCCAACGCGCCTGGGGCGTGCCGATCCCTGTCTTCGTCCACAAGGAATCCGGCGAGCCGCTCCGAGACCAGGCCGTAGTCGACCGGGTCGCCGATGTCTTCGAGGCCGAAGGCGCCGACAGCTGGTTTACCAGCCCGCCGGGCCGCTTCCTCGGCAACGACTACGATGCGGACGACTACGAGCCGGTGATGGACGTGGTCGACGTATGGTTCGATTCCGGCTCCACCCATGCCTTCGTTCTCGAGGCACGCGCGGATCTCGACTGGCCGGCCTCGCTTTACCTGGAGGGCTCGGACCAGCACCGCGGATGGTTCCACTCGTCGCTTCTGGAATCGTGCGGCACCCGCGGGCGGGCGCCCTACGAAGGCGTGCTCACGCACGGCTTCGTGATGGCCGAGGACGGCCGCAAGATGTCGAAATCGCTCGGCAATATCGTGTCGCCGCAGGACGTGGTGAAGCAATACGGCGCGGAGACGCTCCGGCTGTGGGTTGTGGCATCGGACTATTCCGAGGATCTGCGGATCGGCCCGGAGATCATCAAGCGTCTCGTCGACATGTACCGGCGGCTCCGCAACACGCTGCGCTACCTGCTCGGCAATCTCGACGGATTCGATGCCGCCGAGCGCGTGGCACCGGCGGAGATGCCGGAGCTCGAGCGCTGGGTGCTGCACCGGCTGTGGGAGCTGGACGGTCTGGTGCGCACGGGCTGCAATGATTACGACTTCCACCGGCTGTTCCGCGAGCTGCACGATTTCTGCGCGGTCGACCTGTCCGCGTTCTACTTCGATATCCGCAAGGACAGCCTGTATTGCGACGCCGCGACCGGCATGCGGCGACGGGCTGCGCGTACCGTGTTGGACGAGCTGTTCTCGTGCCTGACCGCCTGGCTCGCGCCGATCGCATGCTTTACCGCGGAAGAGGCCTGGCTCTGCCGTTTCGGCGGCGAATCGGATAGCGTGCATCTGCGCACATTCCCCGAGGTTCCGAACGAATGGCGGAACGATGCGCTCGCCGCCAAGTGGGACAAGATCCGGCGCGTGCGCCGCGTCGTCACCGGTGCACTCGAGGTCGAGCGGGCGGAAAAGCGCATCGGCTCATCGCTCCAGGCGGCACCGAAGGTCTACGTCACGGCGGATTACATGGCCGCGCTCGACGGCCTCGATGCCGCGGAGATCGCCATTACCTCGGACCTGGAACTGATCGAGGGCGAGGCACCCGAGGGCGCGTTCCGGCTGGACGAGGTCGCAGGTGTGGCCGTCGTGCCGGCCCTTGCGGATGGCAGCAAGTGTGAACGTTGCTGGCGCGTCCTTCCCGAAGTCGGGCGCCGCCCGGAGGCGCCGGGTACCTGCGAGCGCTGTGCCGACGCGGTGGCGCACAGCAGGGCCGCAGCAGAATAGGCAAACGGAATATGGCGAAGATCGACACCCCTGACCAACGGACAACCCGGGTCCAACGCGCCGCCGGCTCGGCACCGGCCGGCCGGCTGCTCTGGGCCGGACTTGCGGTGGCGCTCGCAGTCATCGTGCTGGATCAGCTGAGCAAGTGGCTGATCACCGGAATGGTTATGGATCCGGCCTGCGTGACGCCGCCCCTGACCCAGCCGGGCTGCTCGATCCCGCTATTGCCGTTCTTCAATCTGACGCTGGTGTACAATCCAGGCGTCACGTTCGGCCTCGGCGGGGAACTGGGACCCCTGGTCCTGTCGGCGTTAGCGGTTGTCATCGCCCTGGGGCTCGCGGTATGGCTGCGCCGCGTCGACAGCCGTCTGCTCGCCATCGCGATCGGCGGTGTCATCGGAGGGGCCGTCGGCAACGTGATCGACCGGCTCAGATTTGGCGCCGTCGTCGATTTTCTCGATGTCTACATTCCGGGCACGACGCTGCCGCACTGGCCGGCATTCAATATCGCCGATTCGGCGATCGTCGTCGGGGTCGCCCTGATCGTCCTGGATGGTTTGATTGCGGGTCGCGGCAAAACCGCGTAGTTTGGGGCAACAGCAACGGGAAACCACGCACTTATGTTGAGGATTCGGATCCTATCGGTCATAGCGGCCGCAGTGGCGCTTGCCGGATGCAGCGAGGCGGGAAGGATATTCGGCTTCCAGCGCGGTGGGCCGGACGAATTCACGGTTGTCCGCAACCAGCCGCTCAGCATGCCGCCGGACGCGACCCTGCGACCGCCGCAACAGGGGGCGGCCAGCGCAGATCGCGACCTCAGCAGCGACCGCGCACGCGAAAGTTTGCTGGGAAGCGCGCCCGAGGGTGAAGCCGGTCCGGCCGGCGCGCCCGTTACTCCGCAGTTTGCCGCTACGGTCCGACAGAGCCCGGGCGAAATGGCATTGGCTCAGCGTGTTGCGGCCTACTACGGGGTCGAGCCCGACATCCGGCGCATCGTGAATTCCGAAAGTCGCCAACTTGCCCTCGAACAGGACAGCTTTCTGAACAAGATCCTGTTCTGGCAGGACCCGCCACCGGCGGGGACGACCCTGGATGCGGCGGCAGAGCACCGGCGCCTGCGCGAGAATGAGGCGCTGGGCAAGCCGGTCAACTCGGGGACAGCGCCGGTGATCGTACGCAAGAGGAGCGGGATCAGCAGCCTGTTCTGATCGGCCCCTTGCAGTGCGCTCGCGCCACCCCATTTCAGTTGACGCGATGCCCGTTACCCTTTCACCAGACTTGAGACGCTCATGACGCTGCTTTCGCTCGGCCGCCGCCTCGTGGTCGCGGCCTTTCTCGCCGTTACGGGAACGGCGGTACCCGCCGGGGCTGCTGTGTTCAACCCCGATTCCTTCACCCTCGACAATGGAATGAAGGTGGTGGTGGTGAGCAACCACCGGGCGCCGGTTGTGACCCACATGGTGTGGTACCGCGCCGGTGCCATGGACGAGCCGCCGGGCCGGACCGGGGTTGCCCACCTCCTCGAACACCTGATGTTCAAGGGAACCGAAGCGTTTCCCGACGGCGTCTTCTCGCAGATCGTTGCGCGCCATGGCGGTCGCGAAAACGCCTTCACGAGCCAGGACTACACCGGATACTTCCAGTCGGTCGCCGCGGACCGGCTCGAGTTGATGATGGAGCTGGAGTCCGATCGCATGACCAACCTCGTCCTCTCGCAGGAGGACATCGACACCGAGCGACAGGTGGTGCTGGAGGAGCGTCGGTCGCGGATCGAGAACGATCCGGGCAGCCGGCTCGGCGAGCAGGCCAACGCCGCGATGTACATGAACCATCCGTACCGCAACCCGGTGATCGGCTGGGAGCACGAGATCCGGGCGCTGACCCGCGACGACCTGATGCAGTTCTATCGCGACTGGTACGCCCCGAACAACGCCGTCCTGGTCGTCGTCGGCGACGTGACGGTCGACCAGGTGCGCCCGCTCGCCGAGAAGTACTACGGACGCATCCCGGCTCGTGAACTGGGGTTCCGCATCGACTGGCGCGAGCCGCCGGCCAAGGCGGCGCAGCTGGTCACGCTGGCCGATCCCCAGGTGCGCCAGCCGAGCTGGTCGCGCCGCTACCACGCGCCTGGCTATATCTATGGCGCGACCGGACACGCCTACGCGCTAGAGGTGCTGGCGGAAATCCTGGGCGGCGGCACGACCAGCCGGATCTACCGGAGCCTCGTGGTCGAGCAGAAGGTCGCCGCCGGTGCGGGCGCCTGGTACAACCCGTCGTCGCGCGGCCCGACCGGATTTGGCTTCTATGGCTCGCCGTTGCCCGGCGGCGAACTGGCGCCGATCGAGGTGGCGATGGAGGCGGAAATCAGGAAACTGCTGCGCGACGGCGTGACGGCAGACGAGGTCGAACGGGCCAAGGCGCGGTTGCAGGCGGAGGCGATCTACGCCCGGGATTCCCTGCGCGCGCCGGCGCATTCGCTGGGCGGCGGACTGGTCATCGGCATGACGGTCGATGACATCGAGGCCTGGCCGGAGCGCATCGGCGCGGTGACGGTTGACGCGGTCAACGCGGCGGCAAGTGCGGTCCTGCGCAACGATGCAACGGTCACCACCCGGCTGCTGCCGGCGAAGGAGGGCGAGGGGTTATGAGGATGTTAGACCGTGCCGCAACCCGATTTTTCGTTGCACTGGCGGTGCCCGCGGCGCTCCTTGCCACGGCGCCAGCGTCCGCGGTGACCGTCGAGCGGGTGGCCAGTCCCAGCGGCATCGAGGCCTGGCTGGTGCGCGACACGATGGTGCCGCTGGTTGCCATCGAGTTCTCGTTTCGCGGTGGCGCGGCGCTGGATCCGGAGGGCAAGGCCGGCCTTGCCGACATGACATCCAGCCTGCTGGACGAAGGCGCCGGCGAACTGGACAGCCAGGCCTTCCAGCAGCGGCTGGCCGATCTTGCCGTCGAGCTGAGCTTTTCGGCCGGCACCGATACCATCCGCGGCAGCTTCAAGACCCTGAACCGCAACCGGGACGAGGCGGTCGGACTGTTGCGTGACGCGCTCACGGCCCCGCGCTTCGATGCCGATGCGGTGGAGCGGATCCGCCAGCAGATCCTGGCGGTGCTGGCGCGCAGATCGACCGATCCCGACCAGATCGCCGAAAGGGTCTGGTGGAAGGCGGTCTTCCCGGACCATCCCTACGGCCGACCGGTCGAGGGCATACCCCAATCTATCGCCGCAATAACGGTGGCCGATATGCGCCAGTTGCTGCGTGAGCGGTTCGCCCGCGACCAGCTGATCGTCGGCGTGGTCGGCGACATAACGCCGGGCGAGTTGGGCCCGCTTCTGGATCGCGCGTTCGGCGCACTGCCCGCAAGCGGGAAGCCGGTGCGACTGCCCGAGGCGACGCTGCGCGCTGCCGGCCAGACCTTCGTCATCAATCAGGATGTGCCGCAAAGCGTCGTAAAGTTTGGCCAGCCCGGTCTGAAACGCGACCATCCCGATTACTATGTCGGTTATGTGATGAACTACGTGCTGGGCGGGGGCGGGTTCTCGTCGCGGCTGTACGACGAAGTCCGCGAGAAACGAGGCCTTGCCTACTCCGTCTACAGCTACGTCTCGCCGATGGACGCCGCCGCGATCCTGGCGGGCGGCGTGTCGACCGAGAATTCCCGCGTCGGCGAATCGCTCGCGGTGATCCGTGCCGAATGGGCGCGCATGCGCGACGGCGGCGTGACGGCGGCGGAGCTAAACGATGCGAAGACGTATCTGACCGGCTCGTTCCCGCTGCGTTTCACGAGCACCGACAGCATCGCGCGGATGCTGGTCGGCATGCAGTACAACGACCTCGGCATCGACTATATCGACCGGCGCAACGGTTATATCGAGGCGGTGACGCGGGAGGACGTCGCGCGGGTGGCGGGATCGCTGTTGCAGCCCGACGGGCTGACCTTCGTTGTCGTCGGCAACCCCCAGGGCGTGGAAGCGACGGCGGACGCGCCGGACATCGGCGGCTAGGGATGACCCTGTCGCGTATTGTCCGCGCGGCGCAACGGCGCATCCTGCAACAAAAGGCCTGCCGGGCGCCGCGGTTCGTGTTATGACGCTTCGCGCGCGGCGGACGGCGGGCTGACAGCGCCGCCGCCGGCGCCAGGCTCGCCCAGTGTCGAACCCAGACAGAGTTGCCACGAATCGGGATCGAGGAACCTTGAAACAGAGCAAACGTCAGGCCCGCGACCGCAATCGCGAGGCAAAGAAACAAGCGCAGGATGCGCCGTCGTCCGAAGGCAGCGCGTCGTGCCCTTCGTGTCGGACGCGGCTGGTGGCGGACGCCCGGTTCTGTCATCGCTGCGGCTTGAGCCTCGGCGGCGCGGTTGCGAGCCGGCGGTGGCATGGGCCGACCGCGTTGATTTACGCGGTCATCGGCCTTGCGGTCTTGGTCGCCGCGGTCGGCGTGATGATGATGAGTGGCGATCGCCCGTCCATCGCGCCGGCGCCGGTTGCAAGTGCGCCGCCCAGCGGCGGCGCGGTCGATCTGTCCACGATGACGCCGCGGGAGATGGCCGACCGGCTCTTCAACCGGGTCATCATGGCGAGCGAGCAGGGCAATATCGAGGAGGCGCAGCGCTTCGCGCCGAAGGCGATCCAGGCCTATGAGCAGGTCGCCCGGCTCGATGCCGACGCCCATTACCATATGGGGCTGATCTATTCGGTGATGGGCGATTTCGAGAACGTGCGCAACCAGATCTCGATCATCAAGCAGTATACGCCGAACCACCTGCTCGGCCTGATCCTCGAGCATGACACCGCCGAGAGGGAGGGCAATCCGTTCGCCGCCGCCCGTGCGGCGCAGGCGTTCGCCGAGGCCTACGATGCCGAGATCCGGGCCAACCGGCCGGAATATGAGGCCCATCGCAACACCATCGAGGCGTTCCGCACCGACAAGACGAGCCGGTAGGCCGCTTTACCCCGGGCGCACCCGGCACACGCCGTCGACCGAAAAGAAGAGGGCCCGCTGCCTTGGCAGCGGGCCCACCGTAAGGCCGACGCGGCCGGCCCCGTGAGTTCGGCGCGAGCCTACGGATTGGCAAAGATCCACAGCCCCGTGTTGCGGTCGCTGCCCAGGACGTAGGTGTTGCCGTCCGGATGGTCGTGCAGGTAGACACCCCAGAAGTTGGAGGTGCTGCCGCCGTCCGCGTCGGTATCGACGAAGTGCGCCACTTCGGTCAGCGAATCGCCGGCGAAATCGACGACGCGCATGCCCTCGGCGTACCACGAAATGTAGGCACGCGTGCCGCCGTCGACGACGACGTTGTGCATGGTGCGGTCCCCGGGAAGCGGCGGATTGGCGAACACGCCCTCGGTGGCGAACTGGTCCACCTCGACGATGTTGTCCGTGTCGGTGACATCCATCAGGCGCAGGTAGCCGTAGCCGTCGAAGATGCCCCGGGCGAACAGGGTGCCACCCTCGTTGGCCTTCATGGTCTCACCGGTCGAAAATCCGACGAAGTAGCCGGGGATGGTGATGACATCGGCGGTGCCGGCGGACATCGTCACCACCGCATCGCCGCGTGCGGCGTCGTTGGCGACGACAAAGCCGGCATAGCCGAGCGCCTGGGCGTTGGCCGCCTTGGTCGAGAAGAAGCAGGTGCCGCGCTGAATCAACGCGACTTCGCCGGGGTTGGCCGCCCGGTCGAACTCGGCCGGTGTGCAGCCCTCGCCGCCGGTCCAATGCACCGACCCGGTGAACGTGCCGCCAAGCAGCGAGAAGGTCGGGGGCGTGAAACCGCCCTCCGCAACGGGGTAGGACGTGCCGTTGAACTCGAAGGTGACCAACGCCCCGGCGGCGAAGTCCTCGTCACCGAACAGCACCCGCGTGCCGTCGGCACTGGGCACCGCGACGTGCCCGTCGCCGGCCGGGAACTCGCCCGACAGGGGATCCGGGTTCGCATATTCGCTATCGCCCAGGAACACCGGATTGGCCGGGTCCGTCACGTCGAGCAGGACAAGGCCGGCATCCCAGTAGGCGAGGTAGGCGATGATCCGGTCGCCGTTCTGCTGAACCCAGATATCGTGCAGGAAGACGGCCGCCGTGTCCCCGAATTCGGCGGCGATGTCAGGCGGCCAGTCGAGCTGCCCGGTGACCGCGATTTCCCTCGGGCTTTGTGGCTTGGTGATGTCGATGATGTGCGTGTCCTGCACGTTGTCGTCGTCGACCACCATCATGTAGGCGTTTTCGCCCTGCTGCCAGATGAAGGTGTTGTGGACACCGAAATCCAGGAAGTTCTGCTTCAGCGCCCGCGGCTTCGACGGGTCGGTCACGTCCCAGATCGACAGCCCGCCCTGACCCGGCGGTCCGCCCAGACCGTTGGCGTGCAACCGCGGCAGGAACGGCGAGCCGCACGGCTCGTTGGAAGCCACCAGGATATCGCCGCTGAAATGCGGCGTCTCGATATGGGCGACCTTGACGTCGTTGTTGCGGGTGCCCGGCTTGGCCGGCACGAATCCGACCTTGACCGGCGCCGCCGGCGCCGAGACGTCGACGATATGCACGCCGGTAAAGTCGAGCGAGCAGACGATGTCGTCGAAAGTGCCGAGATAGGCATAATTGCCGTGCGCCCAGACATCCGTGACGTTCTCGCCGCCAGGAATGCCCATGGCCGAGGCCGAAAGCTGTCCCACGACGGTAAGCTCGGGAGACACGGGATCACCGTCCAGATGGTTGGCCCACGCTGCCGTTGTTGCAAGACACATCGCTGCGGCGCCGACGACACCGCGTCGCGCCGCCCTATCGAATCGCTGTTTGTTCTGTCTTGAATGGAAGGTCATGTTCTCTTTCCCCTGTTCTTTTGACGCAACTGCTTTGCTTGGAGACGATCGCCGATGCTAGCCCACACATTCGTGTTAGGCCAGCGCTTCGCGCAGCTGATTCTGTCTATTTCGGGTTAGATCCGATAACAAATTGATCCCGTTGTGGTTGCAGGCTGGATAGGTGTGCCTGCACCCGAACGATTTCTTGCGCGGTGCAGCCGGCTCGGCCACACTGTCGAGCATCGGGCCATGGCGTACACACAATCCATCGATACCTGCCTTGCCGCCGCGATCGGCGCCGGCGGGCTGGAGGAGTCGCAGCTGGCGGCGGCGCTCGAGGCGGCGGCCGACGGGCTTGCCCAGTTGCGCGCATGGCGCGATGCCGAATTCCTCCCTTTGCTCGCGCTGCCGGGGCGGCGCGATGATCTGGAGGCGATGCGGCCGGTCGTCGCCTCCTATCAGGAACATTGCACCGATATCCTCATTCTTGGCACCGGCGGCTCGAGCCTTGGCGGACGGGCGCTGTGTGCACTGGCCCAGCGGCACAAGGGTCTGCGGGTACATTTTTTGGAAAATGTCGATCCCTGGAGTTTCGCCGCCGCGTTCGACGACCTCGACCTCGAGCGTACCGGCGTGGTCGCAATCTCCAAATCCGGCGGCACCTCGGAGACGCTGATGCAGGTGCTGGCCTGTCTGAAGCGATTCCGCGACCTGATCGGCATGGATGGCATCGCCGGCCGTTTCACCGCGATCACGGAACCGACCGACAATCCGCTGCGGCGGCTTGCCGGCCATTTCGGCGTCCGGGTTCTCGATCATGACCCGGGCATCGGCGGGCGGTTTTCGGTGCTCTCGCCGGTCGGCCTGCTGCCGGCCGCGCTCGCCGGCCTCGACATCGAAGCGGTGCGGGAAGGGGCGGCCGAGACTCTGGGCGCGACGCTCACGGCGGCCGGGCCGATGGACAGTGCCCCGGGGCTGGGGGCGGCGATCTCGGTGGCGCTGGCGCGTAAGCGCGGCATTGCCGCCACCGTCTTCCTGGCCTATGCGGATGCACTGCATGAAACAGCGTTATGGTTCCGCCAGCTGTGGGCCGAGAGCCTGGGCAAGCGGAGCCGGGGCACGACGCCGATCGACGCGCTTGGCACCGTCGACCAGCACAGTCAGCTGCAGCTCTGGCTCGATGGCCCGGCGGACAAGATGTTCACCATCGTCACCGCGCCGTCGCGGGGGCAGGGCGACCGGACAAACTTCGGTTCGCTGTCGCTGGACGTACCGGAGTCGCCGCAGCTCTCGCCCGTTGCCGACCTCGATTGGTTCGCCGATCGCACGCTCGGCGACCTGCTGGACGCTCATGCGCGTGGTACGGCGGATGCGTTGGCGGCGAGAGGACGGCCGGTCCGCGCCATCCGACTCGACGCAATCGACGAGTTCTCGCTGGGGGCGCTGATGATGCATTTCATGCTGGAGACGATCATCGCCGCGCATATGCTGGATGTGAACCCGTTCGACCAGCCCGCCGTCGAGGACGGCAAGATGCGGGCGCGTGCCTATATGGAGGAATGACGGCGAAGCCGCCGGGGAGGCACGGCAGATGGCCGGAAATGACGCGTTTTCACTCGAGGGCGGCTGCAGCTGCGGCGCGGTGCGCTACCGGATGACAGACTCGCCGCTGTTCGTCCATTGCTGCCACTGCCGCTGGTGCCAGCGCGAGAGCGGCGCGTCTTTCGCCCTCAACGCCATGGTCGAGGCCGACCGCGTCGTCCTCCTGAAGGGCGAGCCGGAGCCGGTCGATACGCCGACCGAGAGCGGCAGGGGGCAGCGGATCTTCCGCTGCCCCATGTGCCGCGTCGCCCTGTGGAGCCACTATGCCGGGGCCGGCGATGCCATCGATTTCGTGCGCGTCGGCACCCTCGATGACCCCGATCGCCTGCCGCCCGACATCCACATCTTCACCGAATCGAAGCAGCCCTGGGTGGTGCTGCCGCCGGGCGCTCCCGCCGTGCCGCACTACTACGACCGCAACACGTACTGGCCCGAGGAGAGCCTGGCGCGGCGGAAAGCGCTGCTGTGGTGAAATAGCGGCACCGACGACCACCAGGCCGCCGTATTGCTGAAGGTTTAGGGACGACGCCGAGCCGCCTAGAGCACGATCTTGGCCCTCGACAGGCTGCCGGTCACGTGGTTCAGAACCCGGTCCCCGCGCAAGTGCGTGTAGCTGTACGTCATCCGACCTCCCGCGACGGCAAGCCGGTAACGGCGCACAGGCTTTGTCCGCTCGGCACCGGCGCCTGTCAGCTCGACGACAAGATGGTCGCCGTCAATCTGCGCCCGCAGAGTTTCGGCACGGCCCAACGGGGGATCGACATGTTCGACGCCGAACGTCCCGGGCTCGCTCGCGGCGATGAACCGCGCCGTGACCCAGCTGCGCCCGCCGCGGGGGAGGTCCTTCCACGTCAACTCGAAACCGGAGTCCGTTGCCCGGATGGTCACGCCGATGTCGCTGGCCGTTATGGCGGGTCCCTGCCATGGCCGTTCTGCGAAGAGGCTTTGGCCGATCCAGACGCCCTGGAACCGCGTGATGTCCTCAGGGCCGCTCATGGCCCAGCTTGCCAGCGGCCATATCAGCAGCAAGGCCGTCGGGACGGCGCACCGCAGGAAGCGCGTCAACGTTTGAGGCTCCATTGTCCCGATGCAGCGGCAGCTCATTTCGGGTCCGGCGTCAGCCTTTCCCGAATCGCCCGTCTTTGCCGCCACGGTCGGCCGGCGCCCCCGCTCGGCCACGTTCGGATCATGTCTCGGGGGCACCGGCCAGCCTTTGTCCGTGGTGGTCAATGCAGAAGATCGAGCAGTTCGATCTTCGTCATGGCCCGGGCGCTCCGGGACGCCGTCGTGCCCGTGGGCGTCGCGCCGAAGCCGGCGGTGGCCAGGGCTGTCGCCGTGGCGTCACCGGGTGCCGACGCGATCGTCAGACCGCCATCGTCCTCGTTGCCGAGACGCATGACCATGAGGCCGTTGACGATGTCGCTGGCGACGACGGTGTCGCTCGACTCGAACGGGAATATGCCCCACTGGCCGTTGAAGGGCGGCACGATCCGGGGCTCCGTATCGAGACGGCCGATCTCCGTCAGCTGCAACCGCCCATCCTTCTTCTTCATCTTCAGAACGCTGGTGCCCGCGTTGTAGACGGCCCAAAAGAGCTTGTTGCCCCTGCGAACGAAGTTGTGGTCGTTGTCACCCGGCGAATCGATCTCGAACCGTTCCTGGACGAGCGGGTTGTCCAGATCCTGGATGTTCAGGACAAAGGCGCCCGGACCTGAGAGCGTATTCGGTGGCGTGTCGGTGCCGCAAAAATTGGTCCGGAAAAATCCGTCAGCATTCTCTGCATCTCGCAACTCGTCCAGCTCGTCGTTGATTATCAGGAATTCGTGGCGGTTCGACGCCGTCCAGCCCGCATGCGAGAAACACATCCCCGGGACCGTCAACGAGGCGATGACCCGGATGCCGGATTTGTCCGTTACGTCCCAGATCTCGGTCATTCCACCGACCAGCCGTCCTGGCGTGTCGTCCTGGCGCTGACCGCGACGACTGGCGACATCCCTGTCGCGACCGTCGAAGACGAAGGCAATCTCGCGGCCCCTGTAGTCTCGGTCAGGACCGTTGTAATTGACGACGTAGAAGTCGTGCTCGGCAGCGTCGGCCCGGCAGGCGACGACCGCCGGGTTCAGCGGGTCGTTGTTCAGATCCAGGATCAGCGCGTTGAATCGGGACGGATGTGCAGGGTCGGCATCGCATGCGGTTGCCGCCCCCCCGACATGGGCACCGGCGACATACGCGAACCCGGATTTCTGGTTGACGTAAATGTTATGGGCACTCTCGTAGCCGCCGCCCCGGAAAACCGCGCTCGGCGCGATCTGGAAGTCGGAACTCGGTGCCGGCGCCATGAAGTCGAGTTGGTTGAGCTCCAGAATATGGATGCCGACGCCGCTGGCTTCGGTCGTGAAATAGGCGTAACCGGTGTACGAGTTGTCGTCGTCATCGGATTGTCCGGCATTGAACACGCCGACATCGCCCCAGAGATTGGCGAAATCGTCGGGCGCGCTGGTCGGCACGATGCCGATGAACGCCGGGCGTGCCGGGTCGGTGACGCGCACGATGGACATGCCGTCGCCGGTGCCGACCAGCGCGTATTCCTCGCCATTGGGGGACGTCCAGCCCCAAATGTCGTTCAGCAGCACGCCGCCGCGCGGCGTCACGGCGCCGATCTCGGCGGGGAGCAACTGTGCCAGCAATGTCATTTTCTCGGTATCGGGAAAGGGCCCGACGGCCGGCTCGGGAAAGGGCGGGAAGTCCTGTGCTGCCGCCGCGGCGGCAACGGACGCCAGCACCGCACCTGCCAATGCCGAGCGGAAACCAATCGCCTCCATCCTGGAACACCATTTCGTGCCAATGATCATTCTCTGCCTCCTTGTTATTTTGTGAGGTCCGCAGGGGCCCCTGGCCCAGACGTGAATTGGAAGGTTAGGCCAGGCGTGGATGGCCACCCGACCCGAACTCAGCGTGCCTCTGCCGACAGTCTTTCGGTCGTTCATGGACGCGCACAACACATCGCCTGCCGGTTGCTGCCGGTGGGCGGAGCCGTGCTCGCCCGATATGCGATTCCGGGTGACCCATCCCTCTGCTTCCCCGGGAACACGTTCGGAAAAGCGTAACCCGAAAGATCGGGTCGCCGCCAGCAATTTTCGCGGAAAACGCGCACCGGCGCTGCCAGGTCCCTGCGAGGTCAGAGCGCTCGTGCTGCGAGTGTGGCCGGGGCGGCCCGACTCGCTTGAACTGAGAGGACTTTTCGAAGGAACCCGGATGTCGCACCTTCGGAATGGAATTGCATCGATTGCCCGTGTAGCGCACAACGGTCGCGGCCCGCCGGGGCGACGAGCCGGTCGGCCGGTTCCGTCTGCGTGATGCCGGTTTCCCCGTGCAATGCGTTGCTGCACCGGACGTGCCACGATACAGTGCAGCCTCTGCACGATTGTCGCGCCCTGCCGTCGGGAGCCCCTATGACCGCGCTGCGCCGCCTTCCCGAGACGCTGGTCAACCGCATCGCCGCCGGCGAGGTGGTGGAGCGGCCGGCCTCGGCCGTCAAGGAGTTGGTCGAGAACGCCATCGACGCCGGCGCTGTGCGGATCGACGTGGTCGCGCGCGACGGTGGCCGCACGCTGATTTCGGTGACCGACGACGGGTGCGGCATGACGGCCGAGGAGCTGTCGCTCGCGGTCGAGCGGCACGCGACGTCGAAGCTGCCGGACGACGACCTTACTTCGATCCTGACCATGGGCTTCCGCGGCGAGGCGCTGCCGTCGATCGGCGCCGTCGGCCGTCTCGCCATCACGAGCCGCCCGGCGGATAGCGACAGCGCCTGGCGAATCACCGTCGAGGGCGGCCGGGTCGGAGATCCGGAGCCGGCCGCGCATCCGCCCGGCACGCGTGTCGAGCTGCGCGACCTGTTCTACGCGACGCCGGCGCGGCTCAAGTTCCTGCGCGGCGAGCGTGCGGAGGCGAACCAGATCGCCGACGTCATCAATCGCCTCGCCATGGCGCGGCCCGACATCGGCTTCTCGCTGTCCGACGGGGCGCGCGAGAAGTTCCGCCACGCCGCCGAGGCGGGCGATCTGTTCGATGCGCGGCTCGCCCGCCTTGCCCGCATCATGGGCCGCGAGTTCGCGGAGAACGCGCTGCCGCTGGATGCGACGCGCGAGGGCGCGCGGCTCACCGGCTATGCCGGGTTGCCGACGCTGAACCGCGGCAACGCCCAGCACCAGTACCTGTTCGTCAACGGGCGGCCGGTGCGCGACCGCCTGCTGGTCGGCGCGGTGCGCGGCGCCTACCAGGATTTCCTTGCGCGCGACCGGCATCCGCTGGTCGCCCTGTTCCTCGACCTCGACCCGCGCGACGTCGACGTCAACGTGCACCCGGCCAAGGCCGAGGTGCGGTTCCGCGATGCCGGCAACATCCGCGGCCTCATCGTCGGCGCCCTGCGGCACGCGCTGGCCGGGGCGGGGCATCGGGCCTCGACCACGGTCGCCGCGGCGGCGCTCGGCGCGGCACGGCCCGGCGCGGCGCCGGCCGGCGGCTACCAGTATGCATACGGCGAGCGGCCGCCGTCGCGTGGGCTGGCCGAACGGGCCGCCGCGTTCCAGGCGCCGTTCGACCACCTGCCGCCAGCGGCGCCGCCCGGCGTTGGGGCCTATATCGGCGAGGTCGCCGAAGCGGACCCGGCCGAGTCGTATCCCCTCGGCGCGGCGCGGGCGCAGCTGCACGGCACCTATGTGGTGGCGGAGACGGCGGACGGCCTCGTCATCGTCGACCAGCACGCGGCGCACGAACGCCTCGTTTACGAGCGGATGAAGGCGGCGCTGGCCGACAACGGCGTCGCCCGCCAGGGTCTGCTGCTGCCCGAGGTGGTCGAGCTCGACGAGGCCTCGGCTTCGCGGCTCGCCGCGCGGGCCGGCGAACTCGCCGAGCTCGGCCTTGCGCTGGAGCCGTTCGGCGAGGGCGCCGTCGTGGTGCGCGAGACGCCCGCCCTGCTCGGCGCGGTCGACGTCCACGCCCTCGTGCGCGACCTCGCCGATGAGCTCGCCGAGCTGGGCGAGGCGCTGGCGCTGAAGGAGCGGCTCGAGGCGGTGTGCTCGACCATGGCCTGCCACGGCTCGGTGCGGGCCGGGCGGCGGCTCAATCCCGAGGAGATGAACGCGCTGCTGCGCGAGATGGAGGCAACCCCCCATTCCGGCCAGTGCAACCACGGCCGCCCCACCTACGTCGAGCTCAAGCTCGCCGACATCGAGAAGCTGTTCGGTCGCAGGTGAGGGCGGCGGGGTCGACAGTCATCCGTGGTCTTTGGTTTGGCCGCACCAGACAGATATCGTCGATGAATCGGCCTTTCAGCCAGAGCGCCAGCTTTACGCCCGATTGCGGAATTAAAGGCCGCTTATCGGATACGCCCGCTGCTGACCGGAAGGCGACATGCGGCGTTCACTTTTCCTCAATGGTGTTCGTGTAACGACTCGCTAATCTACTCGGCACGAAAAACGCTGTTTGGACGTACTGCTCCGGTTACAGAAGACAGCATCAATGTGAGCGGGTCGTTGTGAAGGCCAGAGACATGGACGAATTTTACCTACCAATCCGCTACCATGATCTAAGTGTACTGGAGATGCAGACGCACCTTCGACATTGCGCAAACAATCTAAACGATAGGGATACGGCACACTTTCAACTTTCTGAAGCCGGTGTCGTGGTGCCGGTTATCAAGCGTATCTATCGCACGAAACCTTCCTCACTGGTCTTCTTGGCAAGAAGCGGATCCATCGAGAGAGCGCATTTGGCGAGTCTGCGCGATCACCTTGAGTCGGAGGGCTACGATTTGAAGCTGTCCTATACTAAGAAACGAAAGCAATTAAGCCGCATCGCAGTTTCTTTTGCCGTCGATGAACCGATGTATCCGATAAAGGCACTGCGAATTTTAGAGTTCATTGCGACGCAGCGACAAAGTCCATGGCCGCAAGCTATGGCCGTCGGTTACGGCGTTCGGTCAGACGGTCCAGGGCTCCCTGGTGAGGTGACGATCGACGTTCCAATACTAAACGCGGCTCGGAGGCTAGGTTTCGCAATAGGTAGCATCGTCCGAAAGCTGACATCCTAACGCACCCAATTTAACTCCGCGTCTGGCCACGTTGGCCAACAACTGACTTCCGCATCTGGCGAATCGCGGAAGTTGCGAGGCGCTCTGTCCGATGACCGCTATCGGCTACTTCGCGATCCTTTCGGTAAAGGGCCGCACTTGAGACACCGCGTCGCATTAGGCGTTTCACTCCGGCGAAAATCCTGTATACCGACAGCGCGGGGCGGCGCCGGGCGCCGACCCGCATATCACACTTCGACCGCAACGCCGCCTCCCGCCCATGCTGCCACTGTTCCTTTCCACCTGCGCCATCGTCGTCGGCCTCGGCATGGTGGTGCCGCTGCTGCCGTTCTATGCCGGGCGCTTCGGGGCGAGCCCGGCGGAGGTGACCTGGCTGTTCGCGATCTACTCGGCCTGCAACTTCCTGGCGGCGCCGCTGTGGGGCCGGCTGTCCGACCGCATCGGGCGCAAGCCGGTGATCCTGATCTGCGTCGCCGGCACGGCGGTCTCCTACGTCTGGCTCGCCTATGTCTCCGGGCTCGGCGAGCTGTTCGCCAGCCGGGCGCTGGCCGGCGCCATGGGCGGCTGGATGGCGGCCGGGCAGGGCTGGGTCGCCGATACCACCGAGCCGGATCGGCGCGCCCGCGGCATGGGCATGCTGGGCGCCGCCTTCGGCATCGGCTTCGTGATCGGCCCGTTCCTCGGCGCGCTCGCGGTCGGCGGGAGGGAGCCGAATTTCGAGCTGCCGATCCTCGCCTCGGCGGGCGCCTCGGTTCTGGCATTCGCGATCGCCACGATCCTGGTGCGCGAGCCGAAACGCCACACCGTCCTCGAGGAGGACGCGACGGCGGCGCTCCGCGTGTTCTCGATGCCGCTCCTGTTGATGCTGCTGGCGGTCTACTTCGCCGGATTCTTCGTCTTCTCCGGTCTCGAATCGACCTTCGCCCTGTGGGGCGAGGCGGTGCTCGGCCTCGGGCCCCGCCAGGTCGGGCTGCTGCTCGGCTTCGCCGGGGTCTGCATGGCGATCGTCCAGGGCGGGCTGCTCGGCCGGCTCGCCCAGCGCTTCGGCGAGGCGCGGCTGGTGCTCGCCGGGATCGTCACCCTGATGGCCGGGCTGCTGGCGATCCCGCCGGCGATCAGCGGCTGGTGGCTGATGCCGGCCTTCGCGCTGCTGGCGCTCGGTCAGGGCATCACCAATCCGTCGCTGCAGAGCCTGGTCAGCCGCCTCGCGCCGGCCGACTGGAAGGGCGGGGCGCTGGGTGCGGCGCAGGCGGCCGGCAGCATGGGGCGGATCCTCGGGCCCGTCTGGGCCGGCCTCGCGTTCACCGCGATCGGTGTCGACTGGCCGTTCCTCGGCGGCGCCCTCCTGCTGCTGCCGGTGTTCGCACTCGCCGTCGTGGCGCGGCGGCGCATCGGCATGCACCGCTCGCAGGCATAGCCGCGCCGGACGTAGCCGCGCCCGCGGAAAGATCGTGATAGGGCAGGCAACACTTTCGTATTAATTACCTCCCGCAGCTAACCCGAATTAGGGATTATTTAACCCGCAAGGATAAAGATCGATCCTTGTCGATCGGGCTGCTGCGGGCCATGGCGGGTCCCGTGGAGCCTCCGCCGACAACGGGTCGGCGCTGCGACGGCGGGTCGTCCGCCGCCAGCCCGCATGGTTCACAACCGACGAGAAGAGGGACATGCAATGAAACGGAAAATCTGCCTGGCCGCTTTGTCGGCCCTGGTTCTGACCGCCGGCACGGCGACCGCCGGCCAGGTGCCGTCGCCGGCCGGCGCCGAGGTCTATATCATTTCGCCGCGGGACGGCGATGTCGTCAAGGGTCCTGTCACCGTCGTCTTCGGGCTGCGCGGCATGGGTATCGCGCCGGCGCTGGTCGAGTGGCCCAATAGCGGCCACCATCACGTCGTCGTCGACACTTCGGTGCCCAACGGCAGCAAGCCGATTCCGAAGAATGACGGCAAGCATCACTTCCATTTCGGCGGCGGTCAGACCGAGGGCACGATCACGCTGCCGCCTGGCAAGCATACGCTGCGGCTGGTATTTGCCGACTACCAGCACTACACCCACAATCCGCCGGTGGTCTCCGAGCCGATCACGATAACCGTCCAGTAGGTCGAGAGCACACCGTCGTTACCGCGGCCGTCCCGGCGCCAAGGCGCCGGCGGCCCGGCGCACGGATTCGGGCAAGCGGGTGGCACACGCATGCAGTGGTCGATTGCCAAGCGCGTGATCCTTGTGGTCTGCACCGCGGTGGCGGGCGGCGTCGCCGCGCTCGTTGCGGCGCTGGTGTGGTCGTACAACGACTACTCGCTGGCGCACATGGATTCGCGCAGCCGCCTGTTCACGGAGCTGGTCAGCGCCGAGGTCAGTCCCGGCCTGTATACCCGCGCGCCCGCCGCGATCGAGACCAAGATCGCCAAGTTCATCAACGCGGCCCAGGCGAGCCTCACCCGCATCGACACCTACGATGTCGACGCCAACCGCCTGACCTCCTACCAGTCCGAGACACTGCCGCCCTATGACGTCGAGACGGCGTTCCGCGACGCGCTGGAGACTCTCGCCGCAGGCGAGACGGTGGTTCTCCGCGCGCCGGAGCATCTCGTGGTGATGCAGCCGTCCTACATCGGCGGACAGGAGTTCACCGGCTATGTCGCGATCGCCTGGAGTCTCGCGCAGATCCGCGTGATCGAGGACGCGGCGATGGGGCGTGCCGTGGCGATCGCCGCTTTTCTGCTGTTGGCTCTCGTGGCGATCCTGGTGCTGGCCCTGAGCAGGCTGGTGACGCGGCCGATCGCCCGCGTCACCGCGGTGATGCAGAGCCTGGCCGAGGGCAACACCGACATCCACATCCCTGGCCTCAGCAAGACCGATGAGATTGGCGCCATGGCCCGCGCCGTCTCGGTGTTCCGCGACAACAGCGTGCGCATCCGGCAAATGGTCGAGGACAAGGCAGAGCAGGAACGCCGCGCCGAGGCGGAGAAGAGGCATGCGATCCGCGGCCTGGCCGACGATTTCGAGGCCAGCACCAGGGCGATCGTAGAGAAGGTGTCGGATGCGGCGTCGCAGATGCGGGCCACCGCCGAGGCGATGAGCCGCAAGGCGAGCGAAGCGAGCCGGCAGTCGGCAGCCGTCAGAGCTGCGTCGGAGGAAGCCTCGGGCAACGTTAGCGCGGTCGCCGAGGCAGCCGAGGCGCTGTCGACGCTGTCCGCGGAAATCGGCCGCCAGGTGGAGCAATCCGGCACCATCGCCCGCAAGGCGGTCGGTGACGCGGAGCAGACCGATGTCAGCGTCCATCGGCTGACCGAAGCGGTGCAGAGGATCGGTGACGTCGTCGGGGTGATCCAGGAGATCGCCGGCCAGACCAACATGCTGGCCCTCAACGCCACCATCGAGGCGGCGCGCGCCGGTGAATCGGGCAAGGGCTTTGCCGTGGTGGCGCAGGAGGTCAAGAGCCTCGCGAACCAGACCGCGCGGGCGACCCAGGAGATCGCCGAGCAGATCAGCACGATCCAGCAAGAGACCGACAGCGCCGCGACCATCATTCGCGGCGCGCAGGGCACGATCCGAGAGATGGACGAGATCACCGGGATGATCGCCGGCGCCGTCGAGCAGCAGGGCATGACCACCCGCGATATCGCCGGCAGCGTGCGTCAGGCGGCGGACGGCACGCGCGAGGTTTCGGACACGATCGGCGCGGTACACCGCGCCACCGACGAAACCGGGCACTCCTCGGGCGAGGTCCTGAAGGCGGCGGCGGCGTTGCAGCAGGAGGCCGACGCGATGCGACGCGAGGTCGAAAACTTCCTGCAGGCCGTCCGCTCCGCCTGACCGTCACGGTATTTCATCGCATCCGCGGTCTGGCCGCCGCTATACTCGTCCGGACGGCATCGCTGCGACGGAGAAAAGCCATGGTCAAGGTCTGGTATGAGAATCCCGAGGGCGCGGCGCCGGCCCAAGGGCTGTACTCCCATGCCGGCTGCATGGAGGGCGGGCGCGCCGTCCATCTCGCCGGGCAGCTCTCGGTCGGGCCCGGGGGCGAGGTCGTCGGCGCCGGCGATTTCGATGCGCAGTTCCACCAGGTGTACCAGAACCTGCACGACGTGCTCACCGGGCTCGGGCTCGGCTGGCGGTCGGTCATCAAGTTCACGACCTATCTCGTCGATTCGGACGACATTCCCCATTTCATGCGGCTGCGCGCCGAGCATTTCCCGGGCTGGTTCGGCGGCGACGTCTTCCCGCCCAACACGCTGCTGATCGTCGACCGGCTGGTCAAGCCGGAGTTCCTGATCGAGGTCGAAGCGATCGCCGGCGCGCCATGACCGCGCCCGAGGCCGGCATGCAGTCGCCGCCCGCGCCCGACTCCGATTCCGGCCGCGCCCGCCGTATCCATCTGGTCGTGTTGGCGGTGCTGCAGACGATCATGGCGGTCGAGCTGGTGCTGGTGCTGTGGCGCGGCGCCGGGCTGACCGCGGTCCTGGTGCTGGTGGTGATGGCCGTCACCCTCGCTCCGGTCCTGCTCGGGCGCCGGCTGCCGGTCGACATCCCGGCGGAATTCCAGGTCCTCGCCATCGTCTTCGTATTCGCCGCCCTGTTCCTCGGCGAAGTGCGCAGCTGGTACGAGCGCATCTGGTGGTGGGACATCGCCCTGCACACCAGCTCGGGCCTGCTGCTCGGCCTCGTCGGATTCCTCCTGGTGTACGTGCTGAACGAGAACGAACGCGTCGATGTGCACATGCGACCGCGCTTCGTCGCCCTGTTCGCCTTCCTGTTCGCCGTTGCCGTCGGCGCGCTGTGGGAGATCTTCGAGTTTTCCATGGACCGGCTGTTCGGCGCCAACATGCAGAAACCCATGTTCGATGACCCCTCGGGGCTGACCGACACGATGTGGGACCTCATCGTCGACACGCTGGGCGCCTTCGCCATCAGCGCCCTCGGCTGGTGGTACATGCAGCGCGGCGAGCGCTCCTTCATCGAAGCGTGGATCCGCAAGTTCATCGCCCGCAACCCGCGCCTGTTCGGCGGGTGAGCGAGCGGGAGGCGGCCGCTGTCAGTCCGCCGGCTTGACGATCGTGAAGGCGCCGCGGATATCGCCCACGCGGAACCCGCGCGCCTTGTCGTCGGGGTAGAGCTCGGCCAGCTTCGCCGCGACCTCGGGCTTGACCTCGTCGCCGCCGTGGCAGTTCAGGCACAGCTCGCCGGTCGGGATCGCCTTCATGTAGTGGATCACCCGCCGGCCGTCGCGCATGATGATCGCCGCGTGGTCGATGGTCGCCGGGTCCTCGCCCGCCGCCCTGCGTTCTTCGAAGGACTGCAGGATCGTCCGCTCCCACGCATCGGGCGCGTTATCCGGGTTGCGGAACTTCAGGCTGGTGCGGCCGAGCGTAAACTTGTCGAGGTTGGCGTGCTGCCGCGCGATCTGCGGCGCCTTGTGATTGCACAGCTCGATCGCCGCCACGGGGCCGGACGCCTTGATCGCGCCCGTCAGCTCGGCTTTCATGCTCTCGGCGAACGCCTTGATCACCTCGCGGCTGAGCCTGGTATGGGCGTCCAGTTCGGTCTCCGCCCCGGCGGCCAGCGCGGCCAAGAGGATTGCGGTGCCGGCAATGCCGCCCGTCAATACTCGTCTCATCGATGCCCTCCTGGAAATATTAGGAACTTTGCATGTTAAAACACATCCAGGAACAAGTAAAATAAATTGGCGCGGTCTGCACGGGGGCATGATGACGCGCCCCTCAGGTTACGGTCAGAATCGCCATGCCGACGAGGGTGACGAAACGGGCGAGGTCGGCATGGGTGCGGTCGCCCGCGTAGCGGTCGGCAGATCGCCAGACGCCGACAACGACCAGGACGTTGTAAGGCACCGATAGGCCGTAACCGACGATGAGCGCGGCGAGCGGCCGCTCGCCCGCGATCAGGACCAGGAACAGCGCGCTGGTGACAAGGTTGACCGACAACCCGATGATGACACCGTAGGTCCAGAAGGCCTGCAGGAGAGGCATCTCGCCGGACCACAGCCGGCGCAGTTCACCCATCAACACCGCCCGGCGTGGCCCGCGGGTCGCGCCCGGCCCGCCTTCCGGAATTCGTCAGCGCTCGCACCGTCTTGCCTTCCCCGTGCCGCTAGATCGTCCGCCACGAGCATACCGCCCCGACGCACACCGGTCCACGCACTCGCACGCCGACCGTCGGGCAAGGCAGGGACCTGATGGATGGCCTGCGGCAAAACGCCGCTTCCTCGGATTTGCAGCCGGCCGGGGCTTGCCATGGCACGGTTTCCGGCCGTGTTGTGTCGCTGTTTCGGCAATTGCCGGGAAAATGCTGACAGTTGGTAAGGCAATTCTTAACAGTTCATTAATTGCCGCATGTTATGGTTGTTATGAGAGGCGCATTGTGCGTGCAATGCGCGAAACCACGTGGGGGACACGAGGGCACGAAGACCGGAATGGCGGCCGTTGAATATGCCGCCCTGAGATGAGGAGAAACGCCATGTTTCACACAATCCTCAACTTCGCCATGCAACTGAGCCTGGTCTACTTGCTCACCGTCACGTTCATCATTCTCGACCTGCTGCTACTGTCCGTCCGGGCGCGTCGGCTGCGGGCCGAAAGAATGGAGCGGGAGCGGCACGAGGCGCACCACGTGACCGACGAAGAGTTGCAACGTCAGGCGTTTGAGGGACGCCAGACCCGCCTCGGCGCGATGCGTTAGGGCCGGATGCCCGTCGCGCGAGGCGCTGGATCTCAACAGATGTCGTTGCTGTCACCGCTCCGTGCCGGTTGCATACAGGCCACCGCGAGTGGTCTGGTCGGGTTTTCGCCAATTACCTGGCAAATGTCCCGCAGTTGGGGTTGCACCTTAACCAATCGTTAGCGCCCCGAGTCGCAGAGTTGAATGCGATCGAAGAATATGCATGCAGAGCGCGAATAGTGCGGAGGGCGAGAGTCCGAGAGCCGCAAGCGTGGCAGCCGGAGGCGCCGCCCTGCGATGAGGAGGGATAAAATGTTTCATTCGATACTCGGCTTCGTCATGGAACTGGGGATGATCTATCTGCTGATCGCGATGTTCATCATTCTCGACCTCCTGCTGCTGTCGATGCGGGTGCGCCGTCTGCGCGGCGAGAAGACGATGCCGGACGAGCGCGAGGTCCGCCGCGAGGCCGAGGCCGAGGAGCAGCGCAAGGCGTACAATCGGCGCCAGGATTATCTCAAGGCCGCACAGTAGGGCGGCCGCGCACGACCTACCGGCGTATCGCCCGGTTTCCGGGCGCGGCGCCGCTTCCATACCGCAACAGCAAGATCAGCGCTGCGCCATAGCGGCGCTCGTCCAGCACGTCGAATCCGCTGGGCGGTGCGAAGGGTTCGCCTGCCGAAAGCTCGACGGTGCACAACGCATTGCTCGCCAGCCAGCCGTGCGCCGCGAGGGCGGCAAGGCACGGCGTGGCAAGGCCGCTGCCGTATGGCGGGTCGAGGAAGGCGACAGTGCAGGGCAGTCGGGCCTGCGGCGGACGGGTCGCATCGACGCGGAGAATCTCCGCGCGGTCCTCTTCGCGGCAGGCCATGATGTTGCGCTCCAGCGCCTGCAGCGCCTCACGCGCCGTCTCCATGAACACCGCGTGATCGGCGCCCCGGCTCAGCGCCTCCAGTCCCATCGCGCCGGTTCCGGCGAAGGCGTCGAGCACCCGTGCGCCGCGCAGCGGCGAGCCGCCGCCGGGCACGAAATGGCCGTGCTCGAGGATGTTGAACAAAGCCTGACGCGTGCGCTCGGCAGTCGGCCGCACGTCGCGACCGCGCGGCGCGACGAGGCGTCGGCCTCTATGCCTTCCGGCGACGACGCGCATGGTCTTGTCGACGTCGGCGGCCGCTTCGGTTCGTGCCGCCCTGCTGTTCCGGCATCGCGCTGCCGATCTGGTCGCGCAGTATCCGCGCCGGAACCTCTGCGACCGCGTTGCGTTCAAGACTGCCGAGCTGGAACGGGCCGTAGGACAGGCGGATCAGCCGCAGCACCGGATAGCCCAGGTGCTCGCAGACGCGCCGCACCTCGCGGTTGCGCCCTTCGGCCAAGGCGACCGTGAGCCAGGCGTTGGTCGCGAGCTGGCGGTCGAGCCGGGCACGGATCGGGCCGTACCGTATGCCGTCGATCTCGATTCCGTCGGCCAAGGCCTCAAGCTTCACCGGTTCGACGCGGCCACGCACACGCACACGATAGCGGCGCAGCCAGCCGGTGGCCGGCAGCTCCAGGCGGCGCGCCAGTTCACCGTCGTTGGTGAGCAGCAGCAGCCCTTCCGAAGTGAGGTCGAGCCGCCCGACTGTTACCACGCGCGGCATGTCCTTCGGCAGCTTGGCGAATACCGTCGGCCGCCCTTGCGGGTCGCGCGTCGTGGTCACCACGCCGGTCGGCTTGTGGTAGCGCCACAGCCGGGTCGGCTCAGCGGCCGGCAATGGCTTGCCGTCGACCGTGATCGCGTCGGCGTCGGTGACGTTGACCGCCGGCGAATCCAGCACCGTCCCGTCGACCGCGACACGGCCGGCGCGGATCCAGACCTCCGCCTCGCGCCGCGAGCACAGACCGGCCCGCGCGAGGCGTTTGGCAATCCGCTCGCCCCTGGCGCCGTTCCCGGTCACGTTGATGCCAGGCGCATCGTGCGGTCAGCCCTTGGTGTCGGCCGCCGCGGTCGCGCCCGCGGACTCGGCGACGAACGCCGCGAAGATCCGCTCGTCGGCCGGTTCGCGGAGAAATTCCGGGTGCCACTGGACACCGAGCGCGAAGCGATGCCGCGTGCTTTCGATGCCCTCGATCACGCCGTCCGGCGCGAGGGCGCTGACGCGAACCCCGCCCGGGCAATCCTTCGGCGCCTGATGGTGGGCGCTGTTGACGGCCAGCTTGTCGACGCCGCAGATCTGGTGCAACTTGGTGCCCGGCTCTATATGGACGTGATGGCCGGCCTCCTCCCGGGGGTTCGGCTGCTCGTGCGGCAGCGCGTCCTGGATCTCGTCCGGGATATGCTGGATCAGCGTGCCGCCAAGGAGTATGTGCAGCAGTTGCATGCCGCCGCAGATGCCCAGCACCGGCATGTCACGGACCAGCGCCTTTTCGGTCAGCGTCCACTCGAACTGGGTCCGTTCGTCCTTGGTGCGAATGCTCGCATGGCGGCGCGACGAGCCATATAGCGACGGATCGATGTCGAAATCGCCACCGGTAAGGACCAGCCCGTCGACGCGGTCGAGATAGGCGTCGACAAGGGCCCGCTGGTAGGGGAGCGCGATCGGCACGCCGCCCGCCTTGGCGACCGCATCAAGGTAGTGGCGACGCAGCGCGTACCAGGGGAAACGCGACCAGGCGGCCTCGCCGCCAGCCTCGCAATCCAGGGTGATGCCGATGACCGGTGCGTTCATTGCCAACGAGACTACGCTGCGCCGGTAAGCGACGCAATGGCGGCGCTTGACAGGCCGCCGCGGAATATACATGTACAGATGCGTTAAATCGCAGTCGGGGAACGGGACATCTCAGGGTGGACAAGAGCGATCTTTCGGCAACCGCCATGTGCACGAGCTTCAACCTGCGCAAGGCGGCTCGTGCGGTAACCCAGTTCTATGACGAGGCGCTGAAGGCGAGTGGATTGAAGAGCACGCAGTTCTCGCTGCTGACCATGGCGGCGGCCGCGGGCGGAGCGCCGATCAGCCGGCTCGCCGACGATATGGCGATGGATCGCACCACGCTGACCCGAAATCTCCGGCCGCTCGAGGAGGCCGGGTTGATCCGCATCGAGGCCGGCGACGACCGGCGGGTGCGCAGGGTGGTGGTGACCGCCGACGGAGAGCACGCACTGTCGCGTGCGGTACCAATGTGGCGGCGTGCGCAAACGCGCATGATCGACCGGCTCGGCGATGAGCAATGGGGCGAGTTCCTGCGCCAGCTCCAGACGGTGCGCCGGGTGGTCCGCGATTAAGCCGGCTTTTTTGTTTGATTTAAAAAGTGTAGATACACATATCTTCTCTGAAGACCGTGCCGGTGGGCTATTTTTTGCAGCAAGCGAACGACGGGAGAAACATGGTGATGGTACAAGGAATTGCGGGCAGGCACGGTGGGCCAGACTGCTGCCCGAGTTGATCGGGGGTGTTACCACCGTTGCGATGCGCGCGTGGCCGCTGAGCATGGTCCCGAGGTTTCTCGTGCCGATGTTCGCGATCCTGCACCTGGTGGCCATCCTGCAGGCCCGGAGGCGCAACGCTTGACGGAGCGGGACCCGGCGGGCACGGTTCGGCGATGCGTCGCGACCGGTATATGAACGCCGCGCTTGCTGAAGCGCGGGCCGCCGCCGACCGGGGGGAGGTCCCGGTCGGCGCGGTGCTCGTCGACGGGCAAACCGGGGAGATCGTGGCGCGCGCCGGCAATCGCACCGAGGAACTGTCGGACCCGACGGCGCACGCGGAAATGCTCGCGATCCGCACGGCGGCTGCGGATCGCAGTAGCGCGCGGTTGCCGGAATGCGATCTCTACGTGACCCTGGAGCCGTGTGCGATGTGCGCCGCGGCGGTCGCATTTGCCCGGATCCGGCGGCTCTATTACGGGGCGTCTGACCCGAAGGGGGGCGGCGTCGAACATGGCCCGCGCTTCTTTGGACAGCCCACCTGCCACCACCGGCCCGAGGTTTATGGCGGCATCGCCGAGAGCGATGCGGCGGCGCTGTTGCGCGCGTTCTTCGAGGTGCGGCGCTAACGCCGGTTATCCGGCCGTGTCCAAGGCAAAATTGATCTATCTCAATAGTTAATGTGAAAGATGGTTAATTACTTGCGCGCCCCCGACCGCCGGTCCATTCTTTCGCATCAGAGTCTCCGGACGACCCCTTGGCCTAGAAGAAAGGAAATTTTGCCGCATTGCGGCGGGGATTATTTTGGCTAAGGAAATTGATCGGGAGAAGAACAATGAAAAAATCTCGTCTGGGCGCCATCACGGCGCTTGGGGCTCTATTTGCTCTTGCATTGTCACATCCTGCACCCGGGCTGGAGACCGTTCCAGCCTATAACGTGACGGAAATCGGCAGCCAGTTGATCGCTGCCAATCCGGGCGTCACATACAGTACCGCGCTGGCCGTCAACGAAACCGGCGATGCCGCCGGCATGGCGGTGGTCGATGGGGCTGTGGCGCCATTTTTGTACACGCCGGAACGCGGCCCGATTCTGCTGCCACGGCTGGGAGTCGCGGCGCAGGCCGTCGATCTGACCGATCGCGACTTCGCGGGAAATATCCTGGTGGTTGGAACCGCCTACCCGGGCACCCGGGATCGCCTTCAGGCCGCCGTTCTGTGGATCTATTCCACAGCGGCGGGCGCCGTAACGGAGGCGCGCGAAATCGGCACGCTTGCAGGGTTCGCCAACAGCACAGCCACGGCCGTGAACAATCACTGGATCGTTGTCGGCTACTCCACCAACTTCGATTTTTCCGGCTCGCCGGCAATGAAGTATGACGTGCTTGGCGACCTGTTGGTCGCCTTCGATTTCCCAGTGCGGCCGACCGACGTCAACGATTTTGGCGACGTGACCGGTGGCGGATTTCTCGGCGACCTGAATGGCGGATTCACCGATCTTGGCGCGCCGGACGGCATGAGCCTGCCGTCACTGGTTGCGATCAACGACCTCGGCTGGACGACCGGGCGGGCTGTGACAAGCCTGTCCGACGGCGCCGGCAGACGAATCTCCGCAGCGGTCCGACATTTGGGCCCGGGCGGCTGGCACGTTATCACGGCCAACTCCTGGCAGGATACGGGTACCGACATCAATTATTCCGGCGATGTTGTGGGCACCACGGGCGTGGATTTCGCATTCAGGCCGCTGCTCTATATCGACGCGCTCGACCAATGGTTCCTGCTGGATGATCTTCTGGCGCCCGGGTTCCAGGATCGGTTCGTTACCCGCGCCGAGGCGATCAACGATCTTGGCCAGATCGCGGGCAGCGGGACCGGCGGCGCCGTGTTGCTGTCGCCGACCGACGTGTTGCCGTCGCCGTCGCCGGCACCGGCACCGCCACCGCCGGCGGATCTCGTGGCCGTCGCGCACAGCGCGACGCCGGCGGAACCCTGGACCGGAGTCGCCTTGAGCTGGAGCGATACCAGCGACCTCGAGACCGGGTTCACCGTCGAACGCAGCCCGGCCGGGGCCGGAGCCTGGGAAGTGATCGCGTCCGGCTGGCAGAATCCGCAATATGATGACATCGCGGTCGATCCGGGAGCCACCTATGACTATCGGGTCAATGCAGTCGGACCAGGCGGTGTCTCCGGCTACTCGAATATCGCCAGTGCAACCGCGCCAAGCGACCCGGTCGATACGGTCGATACGATTGCACCGACGATCAGCATCCTGTCGCCCGTCGACGGCGCCACGGTTTCCGGCAAGCTCGAGGTCGCCATAGAGGCGACCGACAATCAGGCGCTCGCCTATGTCGAGCTCAGTACGGTCATCGATTCTCGCGAACACATCATCTGCAGCCGATCGCTCTCCGGCGAGACGAGATACGCGATGACGTGCCGTCTCAATGTGCGCAAGCTTCCGACCGGCGCCTATCCCATCAACGCCTTCGTCAGCGACGTTGCCGGCAACACGGGGACGGCCCAAATCACGGTCAACGTCGTGCCCACTGGCAAGGTTGCCAGGGCCGACTGAGGAACGGACAATATATGCTAGGTTAGCCGGCCGCGCGAATGCGCGGCCGGCCGCCGTCGCCGAATCGGGAACGAGACACGCGGCCGCTTTAGGGAACGAGGGAAAGAAAGATGACCCGAATTATCCCGGGGACGCAGGTCCCGGCGCTCGACGTGCCGCTGGTCGGCGGCGGGCGCTGGACCCTGGCGGAGCGGGCCGGGGAGCTGTTTACCGTTATCGAGTTCTACCGCGGACTGCACTGCCCGCGCTGCGCCCGGCGGCTCCAGGAGATCGACGGACGGCTCGACGAGCTGGCGCAGCGCGGCGCCGTGTTCTTTGCCCTGAGCACCGACACCGAGGAGCGGGCGCAGCGCTCGGTCAAGGAGTGGGGCCTGGGCAACCTCGCCGTCGGATACGGCCTGTCGCTCGACGAAGCGCGCAGCTGGGGGCTGGCGATTTCCGAGAGCATTGCCGAGAAGGAGCCCTATCCGTTCTGCGAGCCGGGCCTGTTCATCGTCCGGCCCGACGGCGAGCTGTATCTGTCGTACATCACCACCGCGCCGTTTCTCCGGCCGGATTATGACGTGCTGATCGAATGCCTCGACTTCACGATTCGTCGCGACTACCCGGCGCGCGGCACTCTGGTCTAGGACGCTTGGCTGGACCGGGGCCGGCCGTCAGATCCGGAACGAATAGCGCTGGTGCAGGCGGGTCAGATGTAGCGGCAACCAGGACGGCGCCGCGCCGTGCGCCCACTCCGCCCACAGGTCGAAATAGCTCATCGCCGCAAACGATATATCGGCGCCCGCCACCGCGCTGGCGAACCGGCGGATCTCAGCATGGTGCTCGTCGCACTCTGCGAAGCGCGCCGCGTTCAGCGGCTCCCAGTACAGATACATCAGGGTCGCCGGTGCGATGCGCCCGTCATCGCCGGCCGCGGCCTCGAGCAGCAGGCGCAAGCCCATATACTGTTTGATGAGGCTCGCCGCGTCGAGCCGTGCATACCCGCTTTCACCCGTCTTAAGGGCGCGCATTTCGCGACGCCAGCTGTTCTCGTCACGATCATCCCAGAACCGGTCCAGCGCGTCCGAAAAACCTACCGGATGCCCGGACAGGAATCCCGTGCAGTCAGATTCGATGCCGACGATACCGGTGGGCGCGATCAGCAAAGCCGGCAGCCATGCCGCCGCCTCTCCCGCGATTGATGGCAGTCGGACCTCGAATCGCAGGTCGCGAAAACCGCGCAGATCGAGCAGCTTGAGCGCCGCCAGATCGCCGAGCCAGGGCGCGAATACGTTGATCAGCATCATGGTCGCCGAATGTGCCGCATACAGGCGAGGCTGCCGGCTTCCGGGCCCGCGGCCCTCCGCGTTCGGGAACACGCGCCGCACGGCATCGGGATCGATTCCTTCGACGAGGCTGTCGACGAAACTGGCATAGCCGAGCTCATCGATCTTGGCGTGCGGTCTGCCCGCGCGCAGGGCACTGGCGAATTCGCGCGTCAGATTTTCCTCGATTGCGATCACGTGTCCCCGTACCCCGACCGTCAGCCACCCGTCGCCTCTTACAGGATTATCGCATTTCATCCCGCGGCGGATTTGTCAAGACGGGGACAGTGGGTTGCCATCGGCCGGCGTGTTTTGCACGCGGCAGCGGCCCGCCGAGATGCCGGAGTGTGATGCGGTGCGCGGGCGTCTATTTCCTGGTCCAGCGCCCATCGGCGCCGAGGAACCACGTTCCCGCCGGCGCCTGCTGAAAGATTTCCTGCGCGTAGACCCGTCCGACCTGATCGGCCGGCACGCCCTGTTCCTTCGCGCGCTGTTCGTAGATCTGCTGACGCTTGCCGTTGATATCGGCCACGATGGCGCGGATTTTCGCCGAGGCGCCCGTGTCGCGCACCACCAAGAGTCCGTCGTACCTCTCGCCGACGACACCGGAACTGCGCAGTTCGTCAAGCGTCTGGCCGGCCGCCGGAAGGGCACCGAGCATGATGGCCATCGCAGCGGCAAAGAGGGTGCCGATAAACCGGCGGCGATAAGCTGTCTGCATGCGTCTTGTCCTTGCGGGTCCCGTCGAGTGGCAAACGGCAGAGCGTCAGAATAAGCCCGGATTGGCCTCAATGTCCTGTTTTGCCGTTTCCTCCAGTTTGACGCGGATTTCCGCGTCGATCTTGATGTTCAGGTTGATCGTGATGGGCTCCTTCGGGGCTTCCACCTTGACCGTCGGCTGACACGCGAACAGTATCAGGCAACCGGCGGCCACAAGAACGCACCGGAACTCAGCTCGCGCCGTCCTGCCCACGCCGCCGAGCGGCATTGTCGCCTCCATTTCCAAAGGTCGGCTCAGTCGCCAAAGCATCATGCGGCATAATGCGAATTGTGCGCAAGCGCGACAGCCTCAGCGCAGCTGCGGACGGACGAGGTCGGTGGACAGTTGCGCGCCCTGGCGCAGGGCAAGGAGAAGCTCGGTGAGGTTGCCGTCGAGCCCGATATTGAAGGCGAACGGATAACCGTCGAGGACCGCCGGATTGTGGCCGCGCATGCGGAGCATGACCGCCACGTTCCCGTCCGTGCCGATGTTCACTGTCGCCGTCAGGGAGTCGTAGCGGAAGTCTTCCAGGGCGCTGAGCATGAGCGCAACGCTTTCGCCGGTCCCGCCAAGGGCTGAGCGCGCGGCCGCCGACCTGACGCGCAGAACGCCCGGACCGTCCGCGGCCAGCCGTCCGTTCGTGACGACAGCGGTGCCGTCGGCGACGGTTACGGGGATGGTCCCGCCCAGCCGCCCCGTCGCCGACACGTCCTCGACCTTCAGCAGACCCAGCAACAGCGCGAGGTCGACGCCGTCTACTGCGACGCTGAGGTCGTGGCTCGACCGGGACAGGTCGAACACGGTCGGATCGACGGCGAGGCGCCCCCCGGCGAACCGGGCAGCGGCCTCGGCGACGCGCAGTCGGGGGGGCCACGCAGATTCCGCTTGGAAGCGGATTGCGACGTCATCGAGCGGCACGGCGGGATCGATCTGTCTTACGGTGATCGTTTGCCCCGGCGGTGTCGCAGGCGGAAGCAATCCGTCGAACGTAATCCGCGAGTCCAGTCCATCAACAGTCACATCCTTGGCCGCGAATGCGACCTCAGTCAGGGTCAGCGTGCCCTTGCTCTGGAGGATATCGGGACCCCAAGCGAACTCGGCACCGGCGCCGATACGTCCCGCCGCGCCGCTCAAATCACGCAGCAGCGGCGACAGTTGGACGGGCTGAAGTGCGTTCTTGCGGAACGCGATTTCCGAAACGTCGAGCCGCAGCGTGCCGCGGTCGTCCGCAATGCGATGCCGGGCGCGGGCTGTGAGCCGGAGGTCGCCGCCGGCGCCGATGCCGGTTGCCGTCAGCAGGTAGGCATCTTTCTGCCGGGCGATTTCGCCGTCGACCCGAAACGGGACGAAGTGGGACGGCGTGGCCGTGTGCACGATCCGGCCGACGGTGAATTGTGCAAGACTCTCACCGGTGGCGGCAGGGAAGGCCAACGATGCGGTGATTGCCTCGGCGGCGAGCGCCTGGTCGGGAACCGCGAGGCGGCTGGCACCCAGAATCAGCTGGCCACGATAAGGCAGGTCCGGTTTCAGATCGCCCTCAAGACGGATCGTTCCCAGCGTTGCGCGGAGCAGGAGAGGCGACGCATCGGGTCGCATCAGGTCGATGTTGACCGGCTCCGGCCGCAGGCTGACCGCGTGCGTCAACGCTACGCCGTCGGGTGTGAAATCAAGCGCCGCGGCACCTTCGGCCAGTCGAATCGCGAACGGCCTGGCAGTGCGCGCCTGCGTCCCCTGGGCAAGCGACGCGATGGAAACGGTGCCTTCGCCGCGTTGGCGCATTTCGAGGCGCCCCTCCGCCCAGCGGGTGTCGCCGACGAAGGCCAACGTGGCCGCTCCAATTGCCAGGTCTGAGATACGGGTGGCTGCCGACTCCGCGGATAGGTCCCAGGTTCCTTTCAAGTCTTGCGGCTGCCCGTCGAACACGCCGGTCAAACGCAATTGCCGCAGGCGATGTCCGCCGGCCAGGGTGAGGTCCCGCAGCCCGACGGCGGCGCGCGGAAACGACATCCGCTTCACGGCAAGCCGCTCGTCTAGAGTCAGAGTGCCGTCTACGCCGAGCGTCAGCATGCTGCCGGCCCCTGCAACCTCGGCATTGCCGGTAACCGCAAGTTCCACGCCGTCGGAGGTCGGCCGCAGTCGCAGGACCGGGATGGTGCCCGGCGCGACGATAGCGGTGACGGCGCCACCGCCCAGCCCGGGCACGGTCGCCGCGACATCGGCGGCGTCCAGCAGCGCGGGCGAAATGCGGTCGGCACCGACCCGCGCGCCGTCGGCGACTGCGATGTCGAGGCCGCCATCCGCCACCGCCACGGTGAGATCGAGCGATCCGGAGATGCCCTGCGCCCGATCCCTCCATACGCCGCCGTCCGCCGATGCCTGCAGGCGTCCGCGCAGGTCGCCGCCGAGAAGCCACGGCAGCGCGGTGGCTTTTGCCCGCAGCAGCTGCAACGCCTGCAATCGCCCGTTCAACTGGGCCGACAGGGTTCCCCGGCCCGCCGCCACACCGGGCACAGGCGGGATCCGCCACGCCGCCGCATCGACGCTGCTTTCCAGGGCGAGCGCGAGCGTCGGCTCCCCGCGCCAGGACTCGACGGTGGCGCGCAGGTCGAGGTCGACGGCACCCTCTTCGCCGCGCACCTGTCCCATGAGGACGATGCGGTCCGGTGTCGCCTCGACATCGAGACGCGATGTCTCCAGGGCGACATGGGGGAGCGTGACGTCGGTAAGCGCCAGCGTTGCCATCCCGGCCAGCGGATACCATTGCCCGGAGACTGCGGCTGTCATGGAGCCGGAGGGCATTGCGGTTTCGATGCGTGCGCGCGACAGGATGACGGTGTGCGGGATGCCGCCGACGCCCGCCGCACCGTCGTCTTTCGCCGTCCCTCCCTCGAGGAGCCCCTGCAGACTGCCGAGCGGCGGGCCCGTTCCTGTAAGGTCGAGCCGCAGATGGACGCCGTCGACAACCGCCTGTTCCAGCCGGCCGGACAGCAGCTGGCTCGGCCGGTAGGTGAGGCTGATCGAGTCGACGCGCAGTTCCGCCGCGTTGCCGACGGCGATGTCGGTGACGGTCAGGCGACGGAGATCGAGCGACGCCACGGTGAGCCGCGCCGCGGGAACGCCAAGAGACGCGAGTTGCGACGACAGCACGGCCTCCGCCAGTGCGATGCGGAAGACGACCGCAGCAAACGCCGCCATCACGAGAAGGCCCGTCACCAGGGCCGCGCCCACCATCAGACGCCGGAGCATCGGCCGGTCTCCGCGTGCCGTTATGGATCCGGGCGTACTGTAAGCGAGAACCGCGGGCGGAAGAAGCGGAAGCTCACGTGTCGCCCGGCCAGGCGCGCCGGCCAGTGGTCTGGGCCTTCCGCTGCCGTCCGCCGGTCAGCCGGGCCGCGAGTCGGCCTCACTCGGCAAACCAGCTGGCGGCGAGGCTGGCAAAAAACCGTTGCGCGCCGATGCGCAGATTGCGCACAGCGTACCCGCCTTCCTGGACGATGAGCGTCGGCAGGCTCATGCGCGCGATGCGCGCCGCGATGTCCTGCAGGCCGGCCACCGTGATGTCGAAGCTGCCGGTCGGGTCGCCCTTCATGATATCGAAGCCGAGCGACACCACGAGATAGCGCGGGCGGAACCGGCGCACGATCGGCAGCGCCTCGTCCAGGACCTTCAGATAACGGCTGTCGTCGACCGGGGGCTCGAGCGGCCAGTTGCGGTTGAACCCCAGCCCGGCGCCCTCGCCGCGCTCGTCGGCATAGCCCGAGAAGTTGGGATAGGCATGGCGGGGATGCCCATGAATCGACAGCGTCAGAACGTCATCGCGCGCATAGAAGATATCCTGGGCGCCGTTGCCGTGGTGATAGTCGATATCGAGCAACGCCACCTTGCCGTCGCCGCTGAGATAGTGTGCGGCAACCGCGGAGTTGTTGAAATAGCAGAAGCCGCCGAAGATGCGCCGCTCGGCGTGGTGGCCGGGCGGCCGGCACAGCGCGTAGGCGAAGCGCTCGCCCTCGCGCACCAGCTCGGCGGCGGTCAGCGCGACATCGACGCTCTGCCGCGCCGCATCGTACACGGTGTTGGTGATCGGCGTGAACGTGTCGGCGCAGAAATATCCCGCGCGGTCCTCCAGCGCTTTCGGCGCTTTCTCGGGCCGCCTGATGGGGAACACTTCCGGGTAGACGATGGTCTTGCTGTCGAGCCGCTTGCTGACCGCCCGCAGATAGGAGACAAGCTTCGGGTCGTGCACCGCGGTGATGTGCCGGCTGGGAAAGTGTTTCCGCGCCACCTCGGCGATCGGCAGCTCCTGGAGGCCCTTGAGCAGCTGGCGGACGCGAATCGGCCGTTCCACGTATCCGCGCTGTCTGACGTGATGGATTTCGTGGCCCTTGGCGGCGACCACGACGATCGGTTTGATGCGGGTCCCGGTGACGACGGGCATCGCGACGTCGGGCCGGCGCGACGGGCGCAGCCGGACCGGATCGTCGTGGAACGAGTTGGCGACTCTCTCAACAAAGGGGTCTGTCGGTCTGTAGCCGAACTGCGCGACGAGGATTCGCTTGACCGCGGCCCGCGCCCTGGCGCGGCGCAGCGGCCGGGCCCGTCCCAGCGGGTCGAACATCAGCATTGTCAGGTAATTCTCGTTGCGCGGATTCGGCACGACGTCCCATTCGCTGCCTTCGACGACTCGCGCGCCATAGCGCTCGTAAAAGGCGATCCGCTTGCGATTGATCGGAAGCGACGCCCGGTCGGCAACGATGTCCGGGTTGTCGGGCGGCACGTCGAACAGCAGGCCCTGCCCGCCGCGGGCGGCCAGCAGTTCGCGCATGGCCTCGTAAAGGGCGCCGCCGATGCCGCGTGCAGGACGCTTCGGATCGCTCGCGATGTACTGGAGATACCCGGTATTCAGCTCAGGAAAGTAGAAGACGAAGCTGAGGCCCGTGACCTGGCTGGCCCGGTTTTCGGCGACCAGGAGAAGCGGATCGAAATCGAGCCGGGCGCGTTTGCGCAGCAGGCGCTCGATGCGATCGATGCCCTCCGGCTCGCTCGGGAACGCGTCCCAGAACAGGACGCGCGCTTCGGCGAAGGCCTTCTGGTCGGACGGATTGGTCAGGTCATGTATGGTGCGGAACTTGATCATCGGGAAACCGCCGGCTGGATCGCCTCCATATCGTGGAAGCCCGCGGCCCGTCCAGCACTATCGCGGCTCCGGCGGCCGCATGCCGCCCGTCGATATTGGCGAGGAATTCGTCGAGACCCGCTGCCGAGATCAGACCGTCTGACGCGCGACCGCGCGCCAGCCGATGTCGCGGCGGCAGAAGCCCTGCGGCCAGTCGATGCGGTCGACCGCGCGGTAGACCCGGGCCTGGGCCTCGGCGACGTTGCGGCCGAGCGCGGTGACGTTGAGCACCCGGCCGCCGGCGGCGAGCAGCGCGCCGTCCGGCGCGCGCTTCGTGCCGGCATGGAAGATGGTGACGTTCTCGTCCGCCTCGTCCGCCTCCTCGACGCCCCGGATCACGGTGCCCTTCTCGTAGGCGCCGGGATAGCCCTTTGCCGCCATCACAACGGTCAGCGCCGCGTCGTCGTACCAGCGCAGATCGAAATTCGCCAGCTCGCCGTCCACGGTGGCGACCAGCGCCGGCACGATATCGGACTTCAGCCGCATCATCAGCACCTGGCACTCCGGGTCACCGAAGCGCACGTTGTGCTCCAGCAGCTTTGGGCCGTCCGCGGTGAGCATCAGCCCTGCGAACAGGACCCCGCGATAGGGCCGGCCCTCTGCCGCCATGCCTTTTATCGTCGGCCGGATGATGGTCCGCATGACCTCGGCGAGGAGCGCGTCCGTCATCGCCGGCGCCGGCGAATAGGCGCCCATGCCGCCGGTGTTCGGGCCCTGATCGCCGTCGAACGCGGCCTTGTGGTCCTGGGCCGCGACCAGCGGCAGCGCGGTCGTGCCGTCGCACAGCGCGAAGACGCTGACTTCCTCGCCCTCGAGGCATTCCTCGATCACGATCTCGGCCCCGGCGGCGCCGAACTTCTCCTCGACCAGCGCGTCCTCGGCCGCGTTCAGCGCCTCGTCCAGGGTCCGGGCGACGGTGACGCCCTTGCCGGCGGCAAGCCCGTCCGCCTTGACCACGATCGGCACCCCGTGTTCGCGGATGAAATCGTGCGCCGCCCCCACATCCTTGAACCGGCCATAGGCGGCGGTCGGAATGCCGTATTTCGCGCAGAGATCCTTCATGAAGCCCTTGGATCCCTCCAACTCCGCCGCTGCGGCGCTCGGCCCGAAGGCCTTGATCCCGGCCTCGGCAAGACGGTCGACGAGGCCCATGACCAGCGGCTGTTCGGGACCGACGACGACGAGATCGACGGCTTCGCGCTTGGCGAAATCCACCAGCCTGCCGATATCGTCGGCGGCGATGGCGACGCATTCGGCGTCCCTCGCGATTCCGGCATTGCCCGGGACGCACCACAGCTTGTCGCACAGCGGCGATGCGGCGATCGCCCAGCTCAGCGCGTGCTCGCGGCCGCCCGATCCGACAACGAGGATTTTCATGCTATGACTGTTCCGATTCGATCGTTCATGGTTTTTTTACGGGCAGGCGACGATCTTCTTATCACAACGCGGCAGAGCAAATGACCGATTTTTCGCCCCAGACCCCCGGCAACGTCGCCGAATTCACGGTATCCGAGCTGAGCCAGGCGCTGAAGCGCGTGGTCGAGGAGCGGTTTTCCTGGGTCCGCGTGCGCGGCGAGATCTCCGGCTTCAAGCGCGCCGCGTCCGGCCATCTCTACTTGGCGCTGAAGGACGAGAACGCGGTGCTCGACGCCGTGTGCTGGCGCGGCGTCGCCGGCCGCCTTGCGATCGCACCCGAGGACGGGCTCGAGGTCATCGCCACCGGACGGCTGACCACGTATCCCGGGCGCTCGAAATACCAGATCGTCATCGAAGCGCTGGAGCTCGCCGGCGAGGGCGCGCTGCTCAAGCTGCTGGAGGAGCGGCGCAGGAAGCTCGCCGCCGAGGGTCTGTTCGACGAGGCGCGCAAGAAGACGCTGCCGTTCCTGCCCGAAGTCATCGGCGTCGTCACCTCGCCGACCGGGGCGGTGATCCGCGACATCCTGCACCGCCTCGCCGACCGCTTCCCGCGGCATGTGTTGCTGTGGCCGGTGCTGGTCCAGGGCGAGGGGGCGGCCGAGCAGGTCGCCGCCGCGATCGCGGGGTTCAACGCGCTGCCGCCGGGCGGCGCGGTGCCGCGCCCGGACCTTTTGATCGTCGCCCGCGGCGGCGGCAGCCTCGAGGACCTGTGGGCCTTCAACGAGGAGATCGTGGTCCGCGCCGCCGCGGCCTCGGAGATACCGCTGATCTCGGCGGTCGGGCACGAGACCGACACGACGCTGATCGATTTCGCCGCCGACCGCCGCGCGCCGACGCCGACCGCGGCGGCCGAGATGGCGGTGCCCGTGCGGTCCGAGCTGCAGGCCGAGGTGCTGAACCAGGAGCGCCGGATGGTGCGGGCGGCGGGTCGTCTCGTCGCCGAGCACCGGGTGCGCGTCGAGGGGCTGGGCCGCGGCCTGCCGCGCCGCGACGCGCTGCTGGCGGTGCCGGCGCAGCGCGTCGATGTGGCGGGCGAACGCATGGACGCGGCGGTCCGCAACCTCATCTCCGACCGCCGGCACGGGATCGCCAATCGGGCCGCGAAGCTGAAGGAGCCGCGGGCTCTGGTCGCGGAGCTGACCGCCGGGATCGCCACCGGATGGCGCCTGATGCAGCATGGCGTCCGCCGCGCGCTGCGGGACGAGCAGGCGCGCCTGCAGCGGGTCGGCGATCTTTTGGAGAGCGTCTCGTTCATGCGGGTGCTGGAGCGCGGTTACGCGGTGGTGCGCGACGATGCCGGCGAGCCGGTGACCGCTGCCGCTGCGACGGCGCCGGGGCAGGTGGTCAGCCTCCAGTTCCGTGACGATTCGGTCGGCGCCGTGATCTCGGGCAAGCCGCCGGAACGGGCGCCGAAGACGGCATCGCGCCGGACGCGCCGGACAAAGGATACACGTCAAGGGAGTCTGCTGTGATGCGAATTGCCGTGACACCGCTTCTCGCGCTGCTGCTGTTATTGCCCGCCTCCGCCCTGGCCCAGGAGGTTCTGACGCTGGAAGGCAGCTTTCGGCAGGGCGGGCTGGTGACGGGGCGCACGGTGCCCGGGGCGACCGTCGCGCTCGACGGAAAGCCGGTGCGGGTCTCGCCCGACGGCATCTTCCTGTTCGGCTTTGGCCGGGATGCGGCGCCGACGGCGACGCTGACGGTGCGGCTGCCGGACGGTTACGAGGAAGTGCAGACGCTGAAGGTCGGGCAGCGCGACTACCGCATCCAGCGGATCGACGGGCTGCCGCCCAAGAAGGTCGTGCCGCCGCCCGAGGCGATGGCGCAGATCGGCCGCGAGCGTAAGAAGAAGGCGGCGGCGTTCCGGGAGGACCTGCCGGAGGCCTGGTTCCGCTCCGGCTGGATCTGGCCGGCCGAGGGACCCATCTCGGGCGTCTTCGGCAGCCAGCGCATCCTCAACGGCGAGCCGCGGCGCCCGCATTACGGCGTCGACGTCGCCGGGCCGACCGGCACGCCGGTGGTGGCGCCGGCCGACGGCAAGGTGATTCTGGCGATCCCCGACATGTACTTCGAGGGCAATGCGATCTTCCTCGATCACGGACACGGGCTGAAATCCGTCTACATGCACTTGAGCGAGCTCGACGTGACCGAGGGCCAGATCGTGCGCCGCGGCGAGCGCATCGGCGCCATCGGCGCCACCGGCCGCGTCACCGGCGCCCACCTGCATTGGGCGCTCTACTGGTTCCGCCTGCCGCTCGACCCGGCCCTGCTGGTGCCGGAGCGGCCGGGCAGCCGGGGCTGACCCGAGGTCGTCCTCCGCTAGCCCTTCCCCGGTACGATGAGTTCGATGGCGTTGGCCTCGACGGTGATGTCGACCGGGAACTCGCCGATCAGGTCGCCGTCCGACTGCCACGGCTCGCCGGCGGGCGCGGCCAGGCGGACCCGCGTGCCCTTCACGATCTGCACGTCCGGCAAGAGGTGCAGCCGCTCGCGCATGACGGCGATGCCGTAGCGCGTGATGTTCCAGCGCCCGGGCCGCTCCAGCAGGATCGTGTGCAGCACGGCCTCGCGGATGTCGGCCTCCGGCGCGATCAGGTAGCGGCCGCCGTAGAGCCGTCCGTTGGCGACAACCACCGACGCGGTCTCGTATGACTGCCCGTCGACCTCGACGGTCAGCAGCCGTTTCGTCCCGGCCAGCATCTCCTCGACACCGGCGACGTAGTAGGCGCCCTCGCCGGACAGGCGTTTCAGGGCCGGTCGCACCCTTGTGATCGCGCGCGCATCATACCCGGCGCTCGCCATCAGGCAGCAGTAATGGCCGTTGGCCCTGGCCAGCGCGATCGGCTGGGGCCGTCCCGTGAGGATCACTCCGGCGGCGCGCGCCGTATCCGGCCCGATGCCGACCTCGTGCGCCAGCACGTTGGCGGTGCCGAGCGGGATCAGGCCGAGCGGCAGCGGCCTGCCGACGAGACCGTTGACCACCTCGTTGATGGTGCCGTCGCCACCCGCCGCGACCACCACGTCGAAGGCTTGCGGGTCCGCGTCCGCGGCGAGGCGGACGGCGTCGCCCCGCGCCGTGGTCTCGGCCACGGTCGTCTCGCAGCCGGCCTCCTCGAAGACCCGGAGCGCGCGCCCATAGTCGCCGCTGCGCCGCTGCCCGGCCGCCGGGTTGCGGATGATGAGCAGGCGCTTCGGTCCCATAGCCATTGGGGTCTCACCGCCTCAGTCCGGCCAGCGCTTGTGGACCCAGAACCATTGCTCGGGGCGTTCGCGGATCCAGTCCTCGAGGATGCGGTTCATCGCCAGCAGCAGCGACTTCTGATCGGCGTCGCGGGCGCCGCTGTCGGGGATTTCCAGCGGAGGATAGAAGGTGATCCTGTAGCGCGCGTCCCGGATTCGCTCGGCGCGAATCGGGATCACGGGGCAGCGGAAACGGATCGCCAGGCGCGCCGCCACGGGAGAGGTCATCGCGTCGCGTCCGAAGAACGGCACGGCCACGCCCTCGTTGAGCTTCTGGTCGATCAGGATGCCGAGGCGCCCGCCCTTGCGCAGCGCGGACAGCGCCCCGGTCGCGGCGTCGCGACCCTTGGGCAGCATGCCGCCGGTGAAGTGGCGGCGGGATCGCTCCACCAGCCAGTTGACCCAGGGGTTCTGGGCTGGTCGGTAGATCACGGTCAGCGGTATGCCATACCAGCCACAAACCGCGCCGGCGAGCTCCCAGTTGCCGAAATGGCCGGTAATGAAAATCATTGGCCCGCCCGCCTCGCGCGCCCGCAGCAGGTGCTCTTCGCCGACAATCTCGGCACGGCCGGAGAAACCGGCCCGGTAAAGCCGGTTCAAATGTGGCCATTCGCCCAAGACCCGGCCGAGGTTGTTCCAGACGTCGCGAACGATGCGATCGACCTCGGCTCCGTCCAATTCCGGAAACACCCGTTCGAGGTTGCGGCGGGCAACCGCGTCGGAGCGCGTCAGGGGCCCGAAGGTGCGCAGCAGCCAGCCGCCGAACGCCGACGCGATATCGACCGGCATTGCGCGCAGCACCCCGTACAGGAGCAATGCCCCGGCAGCCTGCGGCGGATACAGGAACCAGCGGACGAGCCGGCGTTGCAGGGGCGTGCGATCAGCCATCCTTCATGACCCCGGCGAGCACGTCGTCGAGCCGCGCCGGCTCGGCCCAGGCCACGTCGATGCCGACCGTCCGCACCGAAGGGCGCAGGTCCGCCGGCAGGCGCACGGCGTCCTTCTCGGTGGTCACCGGCACCGCCCCCGCGGCGCCGGCCTCGCGCAGGATCGCCTCGATCTCGGCCCTGCGGTACGGGTGGTGGTCCGGGAACGCCCGCCATCCCGCCACGCTGCACCCCAGCGCCTCGAGCGTTGCCCGGAACTTTGCCGGCCGGCCGATCCCGGCGAACCCGAACACCGCCCGGCCGCGGAGGTCGCGGGATTCCTGCGTCGGCTCGTAGGTGGCGTGCATGACGGCAAGCTGCTTGGGCAGCTGTGCCGCAGCCCCGGCTCGGTCCGTTCCGATGACGACCACAGCATCGGCGCGCGCAAGGCCGGCCGCCACCGGCTCGCGCAGCGGCCCGGCCGGCATCACCCGACCGTTGCCGAAGCCCGTCTCGCCGTCGATCACGATTAGCGAGACGTCCTTGCGCAGGCCCGCATTCTGATGGCCGTCATCCATGACGATGACCTCGGCGCCGTCGGCCGCCGCGGCCTGGGCGCCCGCGGCCCGGTCCCGGGCCACCCAGCACGGCGCGACCGCGGCCAGCAGCAGCGGCTCGTCGCCGACCGCCGCCGCATCGTGCCGGCCGGGCGCAACCCTGACGGGGCCACGCAGCGTGCCGCCATAGCCGCGTGAGAGAAACTGCACGGTACGGCCGCGGGACATCAGGTGCCGGGCGATGGCGCTCGCCACCGGTGTCTTGCCGGCGCCGCCGGCCACCAGATTGCCGATGCAGACGACCGGCACGCCGACCTCCCGGGGCGTGGCGATCAGCCGCCACAGCCAGCCGGCACCGGCATACAGCGTGCCGAGCGGCAACAGCGCCGTCGACAGCGCCGTGCGGCGGAACCAGAAGGCCGGCGCCTGCATCGGCTCACACCTCTGGGGCGGCCGGCAACGCGTCGACGAACGGTGCCAGCGCGCCGACCACGTTGTCGAGCGCCGCCGCGTTCGCCGCGTTGACCTTGCGGGCGCCGTTGGCCAGGCGTTTGCGCGCCTCCGGGTCGCCGAGCAGCCGCGCGACTGCGGCTGCCAGGGCCGTGGAATCCGCCACCTCGAGTGCCGCTTCGGCGGCCGCCAGATCGGCGGCGACGGTGCGGAAATTCGCCATGTCCGGGCCGTACAGGATGGCGCAGGACAGCTGCGCCGCCTCCAGCGGGTTGTGCCCGCCAAGCGAGCCGGTGCTGCCGCCGATGAAGACGACGTCGGCGAGGCGGTAGAACAGGCCGAGTTCGCCCAGCGTGTCTGCCAGGTAGATCGCGTCGTCCGGGGCTGGCATGCGGCCTGAACTGCGCCGGCACACGGTCAGCCCGCGCGCCGCGAGCAGCGCGGCGATCGCGTCGCCCCGGTTCGGGTGCCGCGGCACCACGATCGTCAGCACGTCGGGAACGCTCTGTGCCAGCTGTTGATGAGCTTCGGCGGCGAGTTCCTCCTCGCCCGGATGGGTGCTGGCGGCAAGCCACAACGTCCGCCCGGCCAAGGCCTCGCGCAGACGCGCCAGCTCCGACACGTCCGCCGGCAACGGATCGGCCGAATACTTCAGGTTTCCCAGGTACTCGGTATGCGGTGCGCCGAGCGCGGCAAACCGGATGCGGTCGGCCTCGGTCTGCCCGAGGCACAGGGCGAAGCGGCCGAGCAGGGCCCGTGCCACGCCCCGGGCGCGCTGCCAGCGCGCCAGCGACCGCGCCGACATCCGGCCGTTGATCAGGATCATCGGGCAGCTCTGGGCCGTGGTCTCAATGATCAGGTTCGGCCACAGTTCCGATTCGACGAACAGGGCGAGCTGGGGGCGCCAGTGCATGAGGAAACGCCGCACCCAGCCGCGCAGGTCGACCGGCACGTACTGATGCATGGCGCGCGCGGGCAGCCGCCGCTGCATCAGACTGGCGGAGGTCACCGTGCCACTGGTCACGAGCACCGCCATATCCGCGCGCAAGTCGAGGAGTCGGTTGATCAGGGACAGGACCGACTGGGCCTCGCCGACGCTGGCTGCATGGATCCAGACGAGGGGACCGTCCGGCCGTGCCGCAGACGCGATGCCGCGCCGCTCGGCGAGACGCGACGGATCTTCCTTGCCACGCGCGCTGCGGCGGTGCAGGTAGAGTCGCACCAGGGGGCCGGCGACCCCGGTCATCGTGCGATACAGCGAAAGAGCGCTCATTCCGCCGGCCCCGCCACCAGTCAACGGTTGACACCGGCCTCGACCGGGCGCTCGGCGGACAGCGGCGGATCCGGCTCGATCGCGGCCTGACCCATCATGCCGTCCGCCCGCTCTGTGAGCCCGTTCATCGCGGTTTCGAGCGCCAGCCTCTTGGCCTCCAGGGTTTTCGCATCGGCGTCTCGTGGCACCTCGATCGGCGCCCCCCACAGAAAGACGCCACGGGCAAACGGCAGGGCGAGGACGAAGCGGTCCCAACTGCCCATGACGCGCCGACGCGCGGCCGAAAAGGTCGCCGGGACGATCGGCGCGCCGGTGAGGCGCGCCAGGGCCACCGTGCCCTCGCCGACCCGCATGCGCGGCCCCTGCGGACCGTCGGGCGTGATCCCGACGATGCCGCCGGCACGCACCAGGCGGATCAGGTGCCGCGTCGCCTGGGCCCCGCCGCGCGTCGTCGAACCGACCACCGACTTGATGTTGAAGTGCCGGACGGTCTGCGAGATCAGCCGGCCGTCCCGGTGTCCGGAAATCAGCATGTTGACGAGGTCCGTTCGCCGCCAGCAATACGGCATCATCAGCAGCCGCCCGTGCCAGAAGGCGAGGATGAACGGCCGTCCGGCGCTGCGGAAGGATTCGGGGATGTCCTCGCCCTCGGTGCGCCATCGTCCGGTGTACCGGACCAGCCGGATATAGAGCGCCCCGATGAAGCAGGCGACGGCCATGACCGCGTCGCTCTGCAGGATTTTTCTTATCGATCGCACCAGCTGCCTCGGATCCGCTGAACGATCACGATGTGGTGCCGGCGACCGGCAAGGCGGAGTGCGGGCGCCAAGCCCTGGCACGGCTGGGCGTCGGATGGCGTGGCGGATTTTCGGTCAAATCGTCGGGTCCCGTGCGATTGCGCCGCTGATATACCATGCCGGCCCCGGCGCGGCCAACGGGCCTGTCGGACGCAATCAGTCGTCCGTCGGTGCCGGCGGCTCCTCAGCCGGCGGTGGTGCGCCGCGCAACTGCATGCAGTTGCGGTAGACGCGCATACGGTACACTTCCGCATCGAGCCGGAGGAAATCGCGCTGCAGCGCCCCGTCGGACATCTGCCCCGCCTGCCGGTCTTCACGCGCCGCGTCTTCCTCGGCGAATTGCTGTGCGGCGCGGCGCTCCGCCAGCTCGGCGCACGACAGGCGATCCTCTTCGGCGTGGACGGCGAGGGAGGCAGACAATCCAAGGACCGGGGCCAGCAGGATGTGGGCGTGTCGCATGCAGGCAATATGGGGCCGGGTCGCCGCGACTGCACGAAAAAAAGGGCCGCGCGAAGCACGCGCGGCCCGAAAGGCTAAAAAGGGAGGAAACGCCCAGGAAGGGCAGCGACGCGGGCGCATGGCCGCGCCGCGAAGCAACAGGATGAAGATCCATATTGCGATGCAATATATGACGCCTCTAATATGAAAATGCAAGTCAAAAATGAATTTTAGAAATCAATATACTCAAGGTCTGCCATGCAGAAAGCGCATGTCTCGTTGCAACGCAAAATTGACGACGTTCTGTCCCAGGCCATCAACCCATGTCATGCGGTGGCGGGGCCGCCGAGAACTCCCAGCTGGTCCACAGCGCGAGCGTGAAGACCGCCACCGCACCGGCCTGGTGCAGCACCGCCAGTCCGATGGGGACGGCCAGAAGCAGGGTCAGGACACCGAGCACCAGCTGCACGACGACCGCGGCGCCGAGCAGGTTGATCGCCACGCGCGGGCGCGCGGCGAGCCCTGCGCTGCGGGCGCGGAACCACAGGACGGCGGCTAGGATTGCCGTACCATAGGCGAGGATGCGGTGGATGAACTGGACGGTCGCGTGATTCTCGAAAGCGTTCAGCCAGACCGGTGTCAGCGCCGCGAAATCGTCCGGCAGCAGCCCGCCGTCCATCAGCGGCCATGTGTTGTGGATGAAACCGGCATTCAGCCCGGCCACCATGCCACCGGACAGGATCGTGACGAAGGCCATGCCGAGCAGCGCCCGCGACGGGGTCTTCAGGCCGGCCGGCGCCGGCGCCCGCTCACCGCGCGACAACAGCCCGAACGCCACCCACAAAAGATAGCCGAGAATGACGATGGCCATGCCGAGATGGATGGTCAGGCGATACTGGCTGACATCGTCCCGGTCGACGAAGCCGCTGACCACCATCCACCAACCGATGGTGCCCTGCAGACCGCCCAGCGCAAACAGTGCGACGAGGTGCGGGATCAACGGCTTGTCGATCCGCCCGCGCACGAGGAACCAGACGAGCGGCAGGCCGAACACGAGGCCGATCAGCCGGCCCCACACCCGGTGGATGTACTCCCACCAGAAGATCGTCTTGAAACCGTCCAGGTCCATGCCGGGAAACTGGATCCGATATTCCGAAGTCTGCCGGTAGCGCTCGAAGATGCGCTGCCATTCCGCCTCGCTGAGCGGCGGAATCCAGCCGACGAGCGGCCGCCACTCGGTCATGGAGAGCCCCGACTCGGTCAGCCGCGTGATGCCGCCGATGATTACCATCGCGGCGACCATGCCGCTGCAGACGAGCAGCCAGATCGCGATGTTGCGGTGTTTGTCCGGCGATGTGTCTGAGAATCCCGCGGCCACGTCCATCGGCCCCATCCCGACGCTTGAAAACCGCGCGACTATAGACCGCGCCGGGGCTACCTTGCCACCGCCGCAGTGGCCGCGGAGCGCGCGGCGAATCGCCGCTCCCAAATGGCTGCGCGCTCCGGCGCCGGCGCTTCAGTTCAGGGAGAGTTCCGTTCCGGCGAATCGCAGCTCGGCCGGCGAGATGATGCCGCGCTGCGCGATGCGGACCGAGTGGAGCCGTCCTTCGATGTTGTCTTGCCAGTAGTTGAGGAACCTGCGGAGGACCGGATAGCGCGGCGCCATGTCCAGGGTCTGCCAGACGAAACTCTGCAACAGGTCGGGATGGTCCGGCATGTGGTACAGAATCTCCGCGGTCGTCAGGCGATAGCCCCGCAGCTGCCGTTCAAGGTTGCTCATAAGCGCTCGGCTCCCAATTGTTGAACCCGTCCTCCGTTGCCCCGGCCCGCGGGATGCGCCGACTCTGTCTCTGCGACGGACCTGCCATGACCGTCGTGGGGCTCATGTTTCGATCTATTAGAGCATATGTCGCAAACGTGAAAAATACATTAATTTCAGTAAATTAGCAGCCGACGATCGAGAGTGCTGCCGACCCCGCTGTGCGTTGCGGGGCGGCGCGGTGGGCACCTGGATGGCACAGTTTCCTTGACATCGGCGGCGTCGATCCGTAAATCGCTGGCACTCACCGGGCCCGAGTGCTAACCGCGGCCCGGGGGAAATGTTTCGGACCGCAGGAGGATAACGTATGAAATTCAGGCCATTGCATGACCGCGTGCTGGTGCGCCGGCTGGACCAGGAGACCAGGACCGCGGGCGGCGTGATCATCCCCGACACCGCGCAGGAGAAGCCCATGGAGGGCGAGGTCGTCGCGGCCGGATCGGGCGCGCGGGCCGAGGACGGGTCCATCACCCCGATGGACGTCAAGAAGGGTGACCGCATCCTGTTCGGCAAATGGTCCGGCACCGAGGTGAAGATCGATGGTGAGGAGCTCCTGATCATGAAGGAGTCCGACATCATGGGGATCATCGAGGGCTGACCGATCGCTGCCGGCGCCGTCGCGGCGCCGCTTAATCGTTTTCCCATTTCGAACCGGTTCCCGCCGCCGGCCCGCCCCGGCGGCATCGGAAACGCTGATACACGAGGCAAGACATCATGGCTGCAAAAGAAGTCAAGTTTTCCACCGACGCTCGCGAGCGCATGCTCAAGGGCGTCGATATCCTGGCCGATTCGGTCCGGGTCACGCTCGGCCCGAAGGGCCGCAACGTCGTGCTCGACAAGTCG
>CAYFYY010000020.1:0-58862 GCA_964347475.1 uncultured Flavobacteriales bacterium | reverse complement strand
CGTGTAGCCGCCGCCGATCACGGCGACGTCGCAGCGCGCCTCGCCTTCGAGCGGCCGCCAGTCCGAAGGATCCGCTGGCGCCGTCGCCTCCCAGTAACTGGGAACGGGCGCGGGGTCGTAGACCGACGGGTGGTAGAGGGTATTCAGGGCGGGCATGGCCGGAGTGTGCGGCCGCGCCAACCGCAGGTCAATTGGCCGGTTTCAGTCTGAAAACGTCGCGGTCCACGCGCAGAATCTCGTCTCCCATGCGCATATACCGCTCCCACGCGACTTCGGTCGGCAGCATCCTGTTGCGATCGATGACGTAGTCGATCGTATCCTGCATGACGAACTCCGGGAACTGGAAGCCGGTCGGCAGCGATTGCCCCTGGGCCTGCACCAGACCCTTGAACCATGTCTGCACGGCGCGTTTGAGAGCCGCGGGATCGGGCACGTTCTGCGTGGAGATGTGGACGGTGCCCGCGCCGTCGTCGACGCGTCGCACGAGGATATGCAGTTCGGCCTCGACCATTTTCTGCGAGAACGGAAACTGCATGGGCAGGTCGTAGGCCTGCGCAGGGCCGCCCTGGTAGACGCCGCCCATCAAGCCGTAGAAGGTCACCGCATCCTTGATGGCCATCGCTTCGATGACGTCGGGCGTCATCATCTACACCATCATGGCCCGCGCCCTCTGCCGTCGGTGCGGATCCGGAACCTGCGACGACAACACCTGGTCCATGGCCTCGCGCATCAGCGAGACCACTTGATCCCTGTTGCGGAGTCCGATGGGTACGCCGGTCTCGTCGGTAACGAATTCCATCGTCTTGCCCACGAACAGCTCCGCAATGAGGGCGGCGGCTTCGGCCCCGCCCTGATCCTGCGTCGCGTAGTTCGACAGGTCGGCTTCGGTCGTTGTCGCCGCGAGGACGTAGCTTTCGCCTGTCGACTCAAGGAGTTCGATCTTCGTGCGGCTGCTCGAGATGCGCTGCGGCAGCGGTTGCCCGCGCCGGACTTCGTCGCGCTGTTTTTCGTGTTCGATCTGGTAGCGGTCGCCTACGCTCCAGTTTGGCACCAGCGTGATTTCCACATCCGGTGATACGCCCGATTTCGCGTTCGCGATCGGTGCCGCCGGCTCAAGCTCGGCCGCCGGTGCGGCCTGAAAAGCGAGCAAAAAGGCCGTCGTCGCGACGACAGAAAGGCGTATGGCGTTCATGGCAGTCCTCCCTGATCATTGCCGCCTGCATGGCCCGCGGTCTTCGGCGCACGGCGCGTTGCTACAGCAGCCCCTCGCTGCGGAAGCTGACATGGCGGTCGCGGCCGATCACCAGGTGGTCGTGCAGGACGATGCCGAGCTTGTCGGCGGCCTCGCGCACCTCCCCCGTCATCTCGATGTCGGCGCGCGACGGCTCCGGGTCGCCGGACGGGTGGTTGTGCACCAGGATGATCGCGGTGGCGCCGAGCTCTAGCGCGCGCCGTACCACCTCGCGCGGATACAGCGGCGTGTGGTTCACGGTGCCGCGATTCTGCCGCTCGTCGGCGATCAGCCGGTTGCGCGGGTCGAGGAACAGGATGCGCGTCTGCTCCACCCTGTCGTGCGCCATCCGCGCCATGCAGTAATCGACCAGCTTGTCCCACGAGCTGATCACCGGCTGGTCCATCGCCTGTCCGCGGGCCAGCCGCACCGCCGCCTCCTGGACGATCTTCAGCGCCGTCGCCGACACCTCGCCCATGCCCTTGACCTGCTGCAGCGCCGCGGGGTCGGCGGTGATGACAGCCTGGAACGACTTGAATTTCCGTATCAAGGTCTTGGCCAACGGCTTGACGTCGCTGCGCGGGATCGCCATCGCCAGCACCAGCTCGAGAAGCTCGTAATCCGGCATGTCGTCGCCGCCATTGGCGAGGAAGCGCCGGCGCAGCCGCGCCCGGTGCCCGTGGTAGTGGGCCTTCGGCTCTGCCTTGCCGTCCCCGCCGTCCGGCGCGATCCGCTCGGAAAGCGTGTGGGTGGAATCCTGTTGCGCCATGCCGGCGATTGTAAGCGGGCCAGCGCCGATTGTCGCGCGGGAATTGCGCTCCCGCAACCGCAGGGCGGCCTGGTCAGTTGTCGACGGCGACCTCTGCGAGGACCTCAAGTCGCTCGGTCAACTCCGTCAGCTTGGCCTGGATTTCGCTTCCAACCGATATCTGCGGCTCCGACGGGGTCTTGCCTTCGGCCTGCTCGCGCATGGTCACGCGCTCCCGCGCCAGGTCGTATGCCGCCGTGAACGATCGAGTTTCGCGGAGAGCCTCGTCGATCAGGGCCCTGCCGAAATAGGTCATGTCCGCCTCGTTGGTGCAGCCGAAGGAGTTTCGGTTGGCCCGCGACGCGGTAATGACCAGGGTCCGGTCCGAGCGGAGTTCGTCGACGAAGCTGCCCGAATAACAGGCGGAGATCACGACCACCCGCCATTCGATTCCGGCCTCGTCCAGGAGCGAACGCAAGTCCGCGGCCATGAGGTCGTTGTGCTGCAGGGGCCAGAATTGGGTCGCAAGACGATCCCTCGATCCGTGCGAGGTCAGGAACAGGAACAGCACGTCCTCGTCACGATCCATGCGTTCAGCGAGTCCGGCGAGGACGAGACGCAGATTGCTCACGTTCGCCAGCGGAAGATCCGCGATGGTCTGACGGTTGTTGACCAGCGACAGCGACCGGCCTTCGGTGTCGAACTGTCGGTCGAACAGGCTGTTCGCCACCTTGACTTCGTTCATGAAAACGTCCTGCGCGCCGTACCCGGCGAAACCGACGAAATAGAGATCGGCAATGCCCGGCCGGCTTGCAGCGATGCCGGAAAGGGCGCGCTCGACCAGGCCCGGCTGCGCATAGAATGTCCGTTCGACGTCGATCGGCTCTGGAGCCGTCATGTTCGCGGACTCGTCCCCAGCGTGGCCTTCAAGCCAAAACGCCTGGTAGGGCAGCAACGCGACAGGCGCGTACGCCACGGCAAGGTAAAATACGGCCAGGCCGAAAGATCGGCGACGGGACGATCCGAACACGATCCGGAATATCCGCAGGGCTATGGAAACGGTCCACGCGACCATTCCAATAAAGACGGCCCATGCGCCGCCATACCAGACCATCCCCTCAAGGTAGTTGTTGACCAGGGTGGAAACCGCAACGTAAGTGACCGTGGACGTAATCGATGCGCTCGCCATCATTACGGTGATCAATGGCAGTGCATCGGATCTGCCCTGGAGCACAGCGGCCAGCCAAAGCCCGACAACCATGCAGACATAAACCGTCACCCCGAAACTGACGCCGAAACTGTTGAACACTGGACGCGGCAAATTGGCGAGGAAACTTGACAGGACCGCGGTAAGGAACAGCGCAATCAGGAGCATTCCGGCCTGGTTCATGGTGGCGCTGAACCTCTCGGTCCGCACGCGCAGGAACAGGGCCAGCCTGAATCCGGCCTGGATATTTCTCAGCAGGTCGCGTGGCGCCCTGCGCCATTGCGGTTCAACCGCGGGTTCCGCGCCGTCTGACGGCTCCGTCATCCTGACCTCCAGCCCTTTGGCGAGCTCAATCCGCTTGTGCGGAAGCTTGCCATTGGACCCGCAAGTAGAGCGCGGCACGCCCTAATTTTGCGTTACCGTGTTTGATTAATCGGTCGTTTCCGGAGGCTCAGAGATAGGGCGGCTTGGTCCATCCCGCGGGCGACAGCGTGAAGATCTCGCAGCCGTCGGCGGTGACCCCGATCGTGTGCTCGAACTGGGCCGACAGCGAACGGTCCTTGGTCACGGCGGTCCAGCCGTCGGACAGCACCTTCACGTCGTAGCGGCCGGCATTGACCATCGGCTCGACGGTGAAGAACATGCCCTCGCGCAGCTCGGGCCCGGTGCCGGGCTCGCCGTAATGCAGCACGCTGGGCGACTCGTGGAACACCCGGCCGATGCCGTGGCCGCAGAAGTCGCGGACCACGGAGAAACGCTGCCCTTCGACGAAGGTCTGGATGGCGTGGCCGATGTCGCCGAGATAGGCGCCCGGCCGCACCGCCGCGATGCCGCGCATCATCGCCTCGTAGGTCGCGTCAACGAGCTTGCGCGCGCGCACGCCGACCTTGTCGCCGACCGGGAACATGCGGCTCGAATCGCCGTGCCAGCCGTCGACGATCACGGTGACGTCGATATTGATGATGTCGCCGTTCTGCAGGACCTTCGCGTCGTCCGGGATGCCGTGGCAGACGACGTGGTTGACCGAGGTGCAGATCGACTTCGGAAAGCCGCGGTAGTTCAGCGGCGCGGACACGGCGCCGCGCTCGGCCGTGTAGTCGGCGCACAGCCGGTCGAGCTCGCCGGTCGAGACGCCCGGTGCCACGTACGGGGTGATGTAGTCCAGAAGCTCCGCCGCAAGGCGACCGGCCTTGCGCATCGCGGCGAAATCCTCGGGCCGGTGCAGGCGGATGCCGCCGGGCGCATCCGGAGTGAAGTCAACCTGTACGTCGTTCATCGCGAAGTCTTTGCAGATCCCTCTCTTGCGGCTGCCTCCAGAAATGGGGCGGGAGCAGCCGCACGGCAAGGTATAGCATCCATTCGGGTGCGGGGCACCCGCCCTAATCGAGGGCTACCGGCAGGGCCTTGCCGATGGCGATTCCACGCCGTGTCACGTCGCACTGATAGCACAGCACTTCGATGCCGCGGCGCCGCGCGTCATCCATGGCCCCGGCATAGGACGGGTCGATATCGGCCGCCGGCCGGAAATGGTCGCAGTCGCCGCGCTGGACGAGATACAGCATCACCGCGCGGGCGCCGGTTTCGGCCGTTTCGGCGAGTTCCCCGAGATGCTTCGTGCCGCGCTTCGTGACCGCGTCGGGGAATTCCGCGGCGGTCGGGTTGATACCGTCGGGCCGCCGCAGGGTGACCGACTTGATCTCGACGTAGCAGGGTGGCCGGCCCGCACCCTCGAGCAGGATGTCGATGCGGCTGCCATTGCCGTACCCAACCTCGCGGCGCAGCGACTCGTAGCCGGCAAGTTCCGGGATCGCGCCGGCCGCGATCGCCTCTTCGGCGACCATGTTGGGTCGCCCGGTGTTGATGCAGACGAGATGGCCCCCGGCGGTGCGCACCAGCTCCCAGCGCCAGTCCAGCTTCGCCTTGGGGTTGCTGTTGCGCGACAGAAAGACCTCGGCGCCCGGCTCGGCCAGCCCCATCATGGAGCCCGGATTGGCGCAGTGCGCGATGATCTCGGCCCCATCCTCCAGCACGATGTCGGCGAGGAAGCGCTTGTACCGGCGCAGCAGGGTGCCGCGGGTCAGGGGGGCGGGGAAGTCCATCCCCGCAAACCTAGGCGGGCGGGGCCGACGCTTCAAGCATGGGCGCGCGGCAATCGCCACGGGGCGCCGGCCGGCGGCAGGCCGGGGCGCCCGGTCATCGCCGGCGCGGCGCGCAGGCAGGACCAATCATGTGACGTGCATGTGACGTGCCGCTGCCGATCTAGCATGTGACTTGCCGCTGCCGATCTAGAGCCGGCGCGGCAGGAAGCGACACAGCCAGGCGAGACCGGCCATGGCGGCGCCGCCGGCCACGAACACCGCGGGCAGTTCCAGCGCCTTCAGAAGCAGGGCGAAGATACCGGGCGGCACGGTCTGCGAGACGCCGCGAAAGCTGTTGTAGACGGTGATCATCTCCGGCCGCTCGTGCGGGTGGACGGCGCGCAGGAACGGCACGTTGCCGGCCGCGTCGATGATCCCGGCCATGCTCGCCGCCAGGATCAGCGCCGCGACGCTGAGCGGGCCGGCATCCAGTGCGACGGCCATCGTGACCAGCCCCGTCGCAAGATAGCCCCCGATCAGCAGCCGGCGCAGCCCGTACCGCCGGCCGATGCGGCTCCACACGGGCACGAGAAAGAAGCTGGCGGTGCCGAACGACACGATGGCGCCGGCCCAGACCGCGCCGAGGCCGGAATTGACGACATGGATCGGCGCGTAGATGAAGTACATCGACCACCATGCCGAGCGTCCGACGGCGAGGCCCCAGGCCAGCCGCAGCCGCGGCTGCGCGAAGAACCGCACAAGGTAGCGCGTCGGGTTCGGGGGCGGCCGCTTCGCGATCGCCACGGCGGGATGGTCGGTAAAGCGCAGGTAGAAGAAGTATACGAGGGACAGCACCGAGGTCGCGCTGGCCAGTGCGAACGGCGCCTGCGGCCCGGCCTGGGCGTGCAGCCACACGCCGAGCCACGGACCGAGCGTCCACATGCCGGCGGCGAAGAACACCCGCATCGGCTCGAAGCGGCCGAGCTCGCGCCGCGGGATGTGGTCCATGATGTACAGGTTGAGCGCGATCTCCAGCGCCGCGATCGACAGGGCGTTGGCGACCATGCCGGCGACGAACCAGCCCACTCTGCCGACCGACATCAGGCCGGCGGCGGCGACCGCCAGCGTGATGCCGGCCGAGAAAACGTAGCGGCGGCCGATCCGGTGCACGAGCAAGGGGATCGCCAAGCTGCCAAACATGCCGGCCATGCTGACCCCAAAGAACAGGACGCTGACCAGCTGCGCGTCGCCGAGGAATGCATGGGCGCTGAGCGGCACGACGGTGATCAGGAGGGCGCGGACGAAGCCGGTCAGCGAGAACAGGATGACGAAGGTCGCGGCCGTCGGGCGGCCGACCGCATCGATCCAACTTGCGACATGGATGCTGCGCATCGCGCCGCTCTCCGGCCCGCCGACGAGACTGTAATCGGGGAACTCTATGCGGATTTGCAGATAAAAGCCCTGCGATTCTTGCAGACCAGACCACCGCTTCCGGTAGGGCGGCGGGGGGTCAGCGCTTCTCCGGCATCCGGCGAAACAGCGGGTCGGTCCAGGACGGCGGCAGGGCGCCGAGCAGCCAGACCAGCGCATAGAGCCGCAGCGGAAAGGCGATGCGGGCCCGGTTGCGGGCGAGGCCGCGGCGGATGATGCGGGCGGCGCGATCGGCCTCCATCAAGAGCGGCATGCGAAAACCGTTGATGTCGGTCATCGGGGTGCGGATGAACCCCGGGCAGATCACCGAAACACCGACATTGTGCCGGTGCAGGGTCCCGCGCAGGGCCTCCCCGTAACTGCGCACCGCCGCCTTGCTGGCGCTGTAGGCCGGCGCGCCGGGCAGGCCGCGAAACGAGGCGAGGGAACTCATGACCGCGATCTGTCCGCGCTTGCGAAAACGCATACGCTCCGCTGCGGGATGCACGGTGTGGATGATGCCGTCGACGTTGGTCGCGAAGATCGCCGCCGCCTGCTGCCGCGACTCGCCGCCGCCGAAAGTGCCGCCGGAGATCCCGGCATTGGCGATCACAAGGTCGAGCGGCGCGCCCGCATCCGCAGCCGCCACCCAGTCCTCCGTCGCGGCACCGTCGGTAACGTCGACGGTCGCCGCATCGACCTCGGCGCCCGCCGTCCGGCAGTCGGCGGCGATGTGGTTGAGCCGCCCGGCGTCGCGCCCGCCGAGTGCGAGCCTGACGCCGGGCCCGGCATAGAGCCGCGCCAGCGCCGCGCCGATGCCGCTCGACGCGCCGGTGATCAGGATCGACCTCGGATCGTTCATGGCCGGCACCATAGCGCGTCGCGTCGCGCCCGCAAGTCCGCGATTCCCGCCATCGTTAAGGGATGGTTAGCGTCTTGCGGCGACAATCGGTACGAGACCGGACCGCCGCCGGCGGCGCGCCGGCGGCTTTGCGCGAAGGGACATTCCGATGGGCACCCGATCGGCGCCACTCGTCTTCCTGTTGCTCGCGGCGTGCATGACCACGGACGGCACACGGACCGCCGTCGGGGACGGGGCAGCGCCGGCGCAGGATTCCGCCGCGGACACCGCCGCGGCGCCGGTCACGCTGCCGGCGGTCCCGCGTATGCGCCCGAAAGCGCCCCCCAAACAGCAGGCGTCCAGGACCGCACAGGCGCCGGCCGGCGGCGCCGCAGCAAAGGCCGGCAAGGCGGCCGCCGGCGTTTCCAGCGCGGCGGCTCCGCCCCCCAATCGCGCCGCCGACACCGGCGAGAAGGCGGCCAAAGCCGCCACGACATCGGCTGCCGACGCCGGCGCTCCGGCCGTTGCCGACGGCGCCGCCGACTCGAATTCGCATTCCGCAGCGGATGCCACGGCCGGGCCCGCCGACGATGGTCCCGCCGGCGCCGCGGGGCCGGACGTACCTCTCGGCGCGGACTCCGCCGTCGATCCCGCAGTCGCGATGGCCGAGCTGGAGGCGCCGCCGCCCGCGGCCGGAGACGGACCGGCAACAGCCGGCGAGGGGACATACACGGCGGGCCTGTTCGCCGACGACAGCGGTATCGATCCAACGGATGACGTCGCGGCCCTGACGCTGCCCGAGAGCAACCCGGGGATTGACGTCGAGTCGCTGTTCGATGGCGACGTCGTCCGTTACTGCGCCGCGATGTGGCAGATGGGCGAGTACATCGGCACGGCGCGGCGGCGCGGCGAGCCGTTCAAAGGGGCGATCGACGACGCAGTCCGGCGTATCGCGGTCGAAAAGCAGCTGCCGCTTGACAATCGCCTGGCCTTCAGCGGCCAGGTGTACGGCCGGCTGGTCTACCGGCTGGAGGATAGCCACGCCGCCCTGACGCTCGGTACCTACGTCCATTTCGCGTGCCTGACGGTGCGCGGCGACAAGAAGATCGTTCCCGCCGACCCGAACGCCGAGCGTCTCCTGAATGCCGGTCTCGTGCGCTGCGAGACCACGTCGTTCACGCGCGATGATTTGAACGATTGCATCTTCCGGGAGCTCACGCCGATCGTCGACCGGCGCAACGACTGACCCGACGGCCGAACGCGGCGCACCTGCCCGCTTGTTCGCGGCTGCCGCGCAAGATAGAGTGCGGCCCCGTACCCGACGCGCCACGACAGCAGGATCCTGCCCGTGCCCGTATCATCGATGACCGGTTTCACCGGGGCCGCCGGACAGCATGGCGCCGTGGAATGGGCCTGGGAGATCCGCAGCGTCAACGCCCGCGGCCTCGATCTCCGGGTCCGGCTGCCGTCCGGCTGCGAGACGCTGGAGCCGACGGTCCGCGAGAGCGCCGGCAGGATCCTGAAGCGCGGCGCCGTGTCGGTGTCGCTGACCCTCAGCCGCGCCGCCGCCGGCACACCGTACCAGGTCAACCGCGAACTTCTCGATCGGCTGCTCGACGTCGCGGCCGAGCTCAAGGGCGATGGCCGGCTCGGCGGCGAGGCACCGCGCCTCGATGCCCTGCTGACGGTGCGCGGCATGGTCGAGCCGGCCGACGACGACGTCGACGCGGATGAGGCGGCGGCGCGTCTTGTTGCCATGACGGCGTCGCTCGACGAGGCGTTGGCGGCGCTGGTCACCGCGCGCCAGGCGGAGGGCGCCCGGCTCGAGACGGTGCTGCGCGACCGCCTGGACGAGCTCGATGCGCTGTGCGCGCAGGCGGAAACGGCCGGCGCCGCGCGCGCCGAGGCGATCCGCAAGCGCCTCGAGCAGCAGGTCGCCGAGCTGCTCGACATCAGCCCGGCCCTGCCCGAGGAGCGTCTCGCCCAGGAGGCGGCGATGCTGGCCGTGAAGAGCGACATTCGCGAGGAGATTGACCGGCTGAAGGCGCATGTCGCGGCGGCGGGCGACCTGCTCGACGAGGGCGGGCCGATTGGCCGGCGGCTCGACTTCCTGTGCCAGGAATTCAACCGCGAAGCCAACACGCTGTGCTCGAAGTCCGGCGACGTGGAGCTGACCCAGATCGGCCTGAAGATGAAGGCGGCGATCGACCAGTTCCGCGAGCAGGCGCTGAACATCGAATAGGCGGCGGCGGGATCGGCGATGACACGGGACGATCCCTACGCGATCCGCCGGCGCGGTCTGATGCTGGTACTCTCGTCGCCGTCGGGTGCCGGGAAGACGACGATCTCGCGCGAGATCCTGGCACGCGATCCCGGCCTCGAGATGTCGGTCTCGGCGACGACCCGGCCGAAGCGGCCCGGCGAGGTCGAAGGGCGCGACTATTTCTTCGTTGCCGAGGAGAAGTTCCGGCTGATGGTCAATCGCGGCGAGCTGCTCGAGCACGCAACGGTGTTCGGCAACCTCTACGGCACGCCGCGCAAGCCGGTCGAGGACGCGCTGGCGGCAGGGCGCGACGTGCTGTTCGACATCGACTGGCAGGGCACCCAGCAGCTGCGCGAGACGGCGCGCGAGGACCTCGTCTCCGTGTTCATCCTGCCGCCGTCGACGCGTGAGCTGGAGCAGCGCCTGAAATCCCGGGCCCAGGACAGCACAGAGGTCGTCGCCCAGCGCATGGCCAAGGCGGCCGACGAGATGAGCCACTGGCCGGAATACGACTACATCGTCGTCAACCGGGAGGTCGCCGCCAGCGTCGCCGAGGTGCAGGCGATCCTGACCGCCGAGCGGCTGCGCCGCGAGCGCCAGGTCGGCCTCGGCGAGTTCGTGCGCGGGCTGCGCGAGGGGTAGGGTGGCGCTGCGGTGGCCGCCGGCCGCGCGAAACGAGCCCACGCGTCAGGGTTTTCCGCGGTTTTGGCCTGAATCCGCTGCCGACCGCACCGGCGCTCCAAGAAATTTGTTTTCACAGATAATTAGCAATAATGCTAACGTTAGCAATCACGCCAGTTAACGCATCGACATGCGATCGCACCGCATCCTGACGACCGAGCGCGAGATTGCGGCCTACCTGCATCGCGTCCGGATGACGATCCTCGAGGTCCTGCGCGACGGGCCGGCGACGTGCTCCCAGATCGCCGCGCGCATGGACGTCCACCCGGCCAACCTGACGCGGCATCTGCGCACGCTCGAGGGCGCCGGCCTGGTCGCGCTGGTCGAGACCCGCGCCACGGGACGCAATGTGGAAAAGTATTATGCGCTGACGGCCGATACGTTCGACGTGGCGCCCGGCACCGGCGCCCTGGCCACCCCCCACGCGATCGCCCTGTCGCTCGCCCGCAGCGATCTCGCCGCGGCGGCCGCCAGCCTGTCCGACGCCTCGCGGGGAACGGTCAAGGTCCATGTCATCGGTTCCCGGCTGGCACCGCACGCGCTCGCGCAGTTCGCCGAGGAGCTGGCGCGGCTGGCCCGGCGCTTCGAGGGCGCCGATGGACCCAGTGGGGCGGCGCACCGCCTCACGCTGGCGCTCTACCCCGGGGAGACCGACGGGCCCGAGGGTTTGAAGAGCGATTGACCGGATGGGCGCGGGGGGAGCCGCCCGGCTCCGCGTCAACGGGTGACGGACGGATTGGCATCCCGCCAGGCCCGTGCTGTCGGGTCGCTGCCGGAATCGGAAATCCCGTGGACGTCGAGACGTGATGCGCGCGCGGCAGGCAATCTCGTGGCGCGGGATTACTGCGAGTTCATTCGGCCGAAACGGCGGTGTTTGCCGTGACAGGCGATATTTGCGGGCATCCGCGGCTCGATGGTGAGACGCGAATCGAAGGGAACGGGACTTCAGATGAATACCCGCAAGCTCATGCCGGCGGTTCTGGGCGCAGTCATGCTCAGCACGCCCGTCCTGGCCGGCGGCACCTACAATGCGGCCACGCCGTCCGGACAGCCCGCGCAGCATGAAGGAAAGATCGTCGCGATGACGTCGGCCGAGCAGTGCAGCAGCCTCGAGAAGCAGTTCGATGCCGCCATCAAGACGCACGGGAACGCGGCCAGGGCGAACGAGGCGAAGACCATGCGGACCGAGGGCGGCAACCTCTGCGCCAGCGGCAAGCAGGCGGAAGGCATCGCCAAGCTGGAGCAGGCGCTCAACGACTTGGGTGTCAAGGTCAAGGGATAGGCCGGCTGCACCTATCGGATTCGCAGGGGAGCGCGACCATCGCCGGTCGCGCTCCTTTCCGCCTGCGCCGCGGTTGCGCATGCGACATGACACCGAGTTCATGGTCCTGAAATCGTACGATCCGCCCGAATCCACCATCTTGTGAGGCAGGCCGCGGACCGCATTTGGCGCCGCGGCACGAACAAGACAGAAATGGAGATGACAATGACACAACGACCGGTTCGGGAGCGGCGACCTGCACCCCTTAAGGCCCTTGGCCTGGGCCTGGCCGCAGGCTCCATGCTCGTGTGGAGCGGACTGGCGCAGGCCGCGCCGCCGCCCGAGAGCTTTTCCGGCCTGGCGAAGAAGGTGACCTCGGCCGTGGTCAATATCGCATCGGCACGCCAGGCCCAAGGGACTGACATGCAGATGCCGGACATGCCGTTCAATTTCCCCGAGGGCTCGCCGTTCGAGAAGTTCTTCAAGCAGTTCCGCGACCGCATGGGGGAACACGACACCGATCGCCCGCAGCCGCGCATGGTGATGGGCCTCGGTTCCGGCTTTATCGTCGATCCGACGGGTTTCGTTGTCACCAACAACCACGTCGTCGACGGTGCCAGCGACGTTAAGGTGCGGCTGGATGACGATTCCGTCTATTCCGCGACGGTCGTGGGCACGGATGCGAAGACCGACCTGGCGCTGCTCAAGATCGACGCAAAACGCCCGCTCCCGGCGGTCCAGTTCGGCGACTCGGACAAGGCCGAGGTCGGCGACTGGGTGATGGCAGTCGGCAACCCCTTCGGTCTCGGCGGGACCGTGACCGCAGGCATCATCTCGGCGCGCGGCCGCAACATCGACGCCGGCCCCTATGACGACTTCCTGCAGATCGACGCGCCGATCAACCAGGGCAATTCCGGTGGCCCGCTGTTCAACATGGACGGCCAGGTCATCGGTGTGAATGCCGCAATCTACTCGCCCAACGGCGGCAGCGTCGGCATCGGCTTCGCCATTCCGTCCAACATGGCCAAGTCCGTCGTCGCGCAGCTCAAGAAGACCGGGAGGGTCGAGCGCGGCTGGCTCGGCGTGCAGATCCAGAAGGTCACGCCGGAGATCGCCGCCGCCGTGGGTCTGAATGAGGCCCGGGGTGCGATGGTGAGCGAGGTCACGCCGGACAGCCCGGCGGCCAAGGCGGGGATAAAACAAGGCGACATCATCCTCAACTTCGCTGGACAGAAGGTCGCCGATTCGCGCGGCCTGGCGCTGGCGGTGGCCGGACAGCCGGCCGGCAGCAGGGCAAGCATCGCCGTCTGGCGCGACCGGGGCGAGAAGCAGCTGACGGCCGTGACCGGCCAGCAGCCGGATCAGCGGAAGGTTGCGGCGGCGTCGACAGGCGGCGACCCGGACGGCAGTTATCACTCCGCCACCCTCAACGCAGATCTGGCGGCGCTCACTCCCGACCGCCGTGCCGAGTTCGCAATCCCGGATTCCGTGACGGGTGTCCTGGTGCTCGAGGTGAAGGCAGGCACGGTTTTCCAGCAGGGCCTGCGGCCGGGCGACGTCATCAGACAAATCGACCGTACGCCCGTTGCCACGCCGCAGGAGGTCGACGTACTGGTCGATAAGGCCAAGTCGGGGTCCGAGAAGTCGGTCTTGATACTGGTCAGCCGCCAGGGCCAGGATCTGTTTCTCGGCCTGAAGCTCGAAATAAGCTGACGGCCGAACGCGGCACAGGGGCGGGGCGGCTGGCCGTACGGCGAACCGCCCGCCCTCTTTCAAGCGTGCCGTGCAATACCGGGGATTGCGGCAATGCCGACCGAAACACCATATAACGATCGCGAGGCTCGGGAATCCTGGCCCAGAACCTCAAGCGGTGGGACCATGCGTATCCTGGTCATTGAAGACGACAAGAAGACAGCGGAATATATCCTGAAGGGTCTTGGCGAAAGCGGGTTCGTGGTCGACCTCGCGGCGACCGGTCCGGACGGCCTGCATTTGGCAACCGGCGCTCAGTACGATGCCATCATCGTCGATCGCATGCTTCCGGGCCTGGACGGCCTGTCCGTCATCCGTGCCCTGCGCGCCGCTGAAATCGCCGTCCCGGCGCTGATTCTCAGTGCACTCGCCCATGTGGACGACCGGGTGACCGGCCTGCGGGCCGGCGGCGACGACTACCTTACCAAACCGTTCGCCTTCTCCGAACTGCAGGCGCGGCTTGAGGCCCTGCTGCGACGGCCCCGTACGCTCGCACAGCAGACCACGCTGGAGGTCGGGGACCTGACGATGGACCTGCTCGGCCGCAGGGTCATGCGGGCCGGGCGCGCCATCGACCTGCGCCCGCAGGAATACAAGCTTCTCGAGTACCTCATGCGGCACGCCGGCGAGGTGGTGACCCGCACCATGCTGTTCGAAGGTGTCTGGGACTTCCACTTCGACCCGCAGACGAACGTCGTCGATGTGCACATCAGCCGCCTGCGGCAGAAGGTCGACAAGGGCTTCGACAAACCCCTCATCCACACCCATCGCGGCGGCGGGTATTCGATTGGTGCAGACTAAGCTCCTGCGGACCTCGGGCTTTCGAATCGCGGTCCTTTACCTCCTGCTATTTGGCGCGACGCTTCTCGCACTGATCGCGCTCGTTTACTGGTCGACAGCGAACCTCATCGACCGGCAGGTGAACGAGACCGTCGAGGCGGAGATCAGGGGCCTCGCCGAACAGTATCGCGACGAGGGGCTTTCTCGGCTCATCGAAGTGATCGGCGAGCGCAGCGGCCCCGGAGGTGAGCGACAGGGCGTCTATCTCTTGACCAACTCGCGGCATCAGCGGCTGGCCGGTAATCTCGCGGGCTGGCCCGACGACCCTCCGGGTGCCGATGGCTGGCTCGAAATTCGTCTTTACCGCAGCGGTATGGCGTCCGACGCGCCCCATGTCGTGCGCGGCCGCGCTTTCGATCTCAGGGGCGGATACCGCCTCTTCGTCGGCCGGAACACGGACGAGCGGGATGTCTTCAGGCGGATCACGGTCGATGCCATCGTTTGGGCGCTTGGCCCGGCCCTCCTGCTCGGCCTGCTGGGCGGTGCCCTGATCGGTCGCTACAGCCTGCGCCGCGTCGATGCCGTGCGCGCCACCAGCGAGGACATCGTCAGCGGCGATTTGTCCCGCCGGGTGCCGCTCAACGGCAGCGGCGACGAGTTCGACCGCCTGGCGCAGACGATCAACAAGATGCTCGAGCAGATCGACGCCCTGATGACCGGTATGCGCACGGTGACCGACAGCCTCGCGCACGACCTGCGCAGCCCCTTGACCCGGGCCAAGAGCGGGATCGAGCTGGCCCTGCGTAAGGACGGCGACAGTTCCGCCTATCGGGAGATTCTGGAGCAGACCAACACTGAACTCGAAACCATCCTCCGCACCTTCGAATCGCTGGTCAATATCGCCGAAGCCGAAGCCGGGATCGGAAAGCTTGCGCTCGGTCCGCTGGATCTGTCTGCCCTGGTATGCGATCTCTGCGAGTTGTATGCCCCGATGGCCGAGGATTCCGAACTAACCCTCGCGGGCGACACGCCGCCCGGCATCTCGATCACCGGCCACCGGCAGCTTTTGGGCCAGGCGATCGTGAATCTTCTCGACAACGCGATCAAGTTCACCCCGTCCGGAGGTCGCATCGAGCTTTCCCTGAGCCGGCGGAACGGTGCCGCGACACTTTGCGTGGCCGACTCCGGCCCCGGCATTCCGCTTGACGATCGGGAGCGCGTGCTGCAGCGGTTCGTTCGGCTGGACAACAGCCGGGGCGCGCCGGGCAGCGGCCTGGGGCTGAGTCTCGTCGCGGCCGTCGCCAAGCTGCACGGGGCCCGGCTGGATCTTGCCGACAACGCGCCGGGGCTGCGGGTCACACTGACGTTCCCGCCGGCCTGACGGAATTGCCCGGCGCGGCGCCATTCTGCTATCCAGGCCTGCCGACTTGCCGGAGAGCGCTCCGTTCGCGTGCGCCGGATTGATGGATGTCGCCGAAATGAATTGGCGCTACGTTGGAATCGCGCTCAGTCTGGCGCTGTTTGCGGCAGCCCTCGTTGCGCTGCACCATATCCTCGCCGAGGTGCATTGTCGCCGCGTCGCCGCGCAGCGAGGCGAACCTGGCGCTTGCGGGCGACAAGCGCTTCGTAATGGCCGAAGGCGGCGATGCCTTCATCATGTGTCAGATCCGGGGGCGAAGCTGGATTGCGCTGGGCGAGCCGGTGGGGCCGGAGACCGCCTGGGAGGCGCTGCTGTGGCGTTTCCGCGAGATCTGCGACCGCCACGGCGGCCGCCCCGCGTTCTACCAGGTCGGCGCCGAGAACCTCCCGCTCTTCCTCGATCTCGGCCTCTCGCCGGTCAAGCTGGGCGAGGCGGCGCGCGTCGATCTCGCCGGAGTCTCGGTGGAGGGCAGCGCCGGCCGCGAACTTCGCTACGCCGAGCGACGGGCCGGCAGGGAAGGGGCGGTGTTCGAGATTGTGCCGGCGGCGGGCGTGCCGGGCATCCTGCCGCAATTGCGCGCCGTTTCCGATGCGTGGCTGGCGGACAAGGCGACGCACGAGAAGGGGTTTTCGGTTGGCGCCTTTTCCGAGGCGTACTTGCGGAACTTCGACTGCGCCGTCGTCCGGCGGGACGGCGATATCGTTGCCTTCGCCAACCTGTGGGCGGCGCCGGCCGGCGGCGAACTGTCCATAGACCTGATGCGTCATCGCGGTGACGCGCCGTACGGCATCATGGACTTCCTGTTCATCCGGCTCATGCTGTGGGGCAAGGAGCATGGGTACAGGTGGTTCGACCTCGGCATGGCGCCGCTCTCCGGCCTCGATACCCATCCGCTGGCCCCCGTCTGGCACCGGATCGGGGCCTTCCTGTTCCGCCATGGCGAGCATTTCTACAATTTCGAGGGATTGCGGGCCTACAAGGAGAAGTTCGATCCGGTGTGGTCGCCGAAATATCTTGCCGCGCCCGGTGGCCTGGCCCTGCCCCGGGTCCTGTTCGATATTGCGGCGCTCACCTCGGGCGGCGCCAGGGAGATCGTTCTGAAGTAACGAAGTCCCGGGGACGATCTCTGTCTCCGTTCACTGCGGTGCCGGGCTACCGTCCCGCAAGGCCCGTGCCAGGGCGGCGAACTGGGCGATGTCCAGGGTCTCGGCCCGCACCGTCGGGTCGACTCCGGCGGCGGCGAGCAGCGCTTCGGGATCGCCCCCGAGTCCCGCCAGCGCGCGCCGCAGCATCTTGCGGCGCTGGCCGAACGCGGCGGCGGTTACCGCCTCGAGGGCGGACATCTCGCAGGGATGCGGCGGCGCCGCGTACGGCACCAGCTCGACCACCGCGGAGGTCACCTTCGGTGGCGGCGTGAAGGCGCGTGCCGGCACCTCGAACAGGCGGCGCGTGCGGCAGCGCCAGTTGGCCAGCACGGCAAGCCGGCCGTACGATTTGCCGCCGGGCGCGGCGGCGATGCGGCCGGCGACCTCCTTTTGGAACATGAGCGTGAGCGAGGCGAACGCCTCCGCCCGTTCGAGCCAGCCGACCAGGAGCGGCACCGAGACATTGTAGGGCAGGTTGGCGACGATACGCCGCGGCGGCGCGCCAAGCCCGGCGATGTCGACCGCCAGCGCGTCGGCCGCAACGATCTCCAGCCGTCCCTGCGCCGCCCGGACGAGCGGGGTCAGCGCCGCGACGCAGCGCCGGTCCCGCTCCACCGCGATGACGCGCGATGCCCCTTCGATCAGCAGCGCCCGGGTCAGCCCGCCGGGCCCGGGGCCGATCTCGATCACCGTGCCGACGGTCAGATCGCCGGCCGCGCGGGCGATGCGGCGGGTCAGGTTGAGGTCGAGCAGGAAGTGCTGGCCGAGGCCCTTGCGGGCCTGGAGGCCGTGAGCGGCGATCACCTCGCGCAGCGGCGGCAGCGCGGCGACCGCGTCAGGAATCGGGGACCGGCTCACCGGCCTTGTTCGCGGCGCGTCGTTCGGCCATCGCGCCGGCCTGCTGCAGCGCGGCGACGAAGCTGCGTTCATCGGCGACGCCGGTGCCGGCGATCTCGATCGCGGTGCCGTGGTCCGGCGACGTACGCACGAACGGCAGCCCCAGCGTGATATTGACGCCGGCGTAAAAGTCGATGGTCTTGAGCGGGATCAGCGCCTGGTGGTGATACATGCAGATCGCCGCATCGTAGGTCTTGCGGGCGCGTTCGTGGAACAGCGTGTCCGCCGGCGCCGGACCCATTATCAGGAGCCCCTCGCGCTTCAGCGTCTCGATCGCCGGGGCGATGATGTCGATCTCCTCGCGGCCGAGGGCACCGGCCTCGCCCGCGTGCGGGTTCAGGGCGGCGACCGCGAGCTGCGGCTTCTTGATGCCGAAGTCCCGGGTCAGCGCCCGGGTGACGATGCGCGCGATGGCCTCGATCGTCTCCTGATCGAGGACGGCGATGGCATCGCGCAGCGCCAGGTGGACCGTCACCGGCACGACGCGCAGGCCGGGACAGGCCAGCATCATGACCGGCCGGGAATCGTCGCCGGCCAGCTCGGCGAGGAACTCGGTGTGGCCGGGATGCCGGAAGCCCGCCTCGTACATGACTTTCTTGCTGATCGGGTTGGTGACCATGGCGGCGGCCTCGCCCCGGCAGACGAGATCGACGGCCTCCTCGATCGCAGCGATGACCGTCCCCACATTGGCCGGGTCGGGGCTGCCCGGCGTGGTCGTGCCGGGCAGGGGCCGGGGCATCACCGGCAGGCGGTCGGCGAAGGCCTCGGACGCCGCCGCAGGCGCGTCGACCTCCGCCACCTCGACGGGCCATTCCAGGGTCTGGGCGAGTCGCGCCAGGCGCCGGGGGTCGTCGAGCAGGAAGAACGGCGGAAGCGACAGCTCGGCGCGGCGCATCCACGCCTTCAGGCAGGTTTCCGCACCGATCCCGGCCGGCTCGCCCATGGTGACCGCGATTGGCGCGAGGGTCATATCCTGACGTCCACGAAGGCGGCGCGGCGCAGATCCCTCAGATACCGGCGGGCCAGCAGATCCAGCTTCTCGAGTTCCATCCGTTTCTGGATCTGTTCGCGGCTGGGCAGCTCGGGGGCCGGCGCCTCGCGTTCGCACACCATGAGCATCACCACGCCCTGCGGCGTGCGCAGCGGCGGGCTGATCTGATTGGCTTCGAGGCGCAGCACCGTCGCCTGCACCGTCTGCGCAAGGTCGGATACGCGGATCCGCCCGATTTCGATGACATTGGCTCTGGCGGCATTCGATGCCTCCTTGAGTGCCGCGCAGTCGGTGGCACCGTTCCGGATCGTGTTTGCCGTGACCAGGACATCACGGACCTGCTCCGTGCTTGCCGTCGGTTCCAACGGCAAGCCGACCTGGCGAAGGTCGACCGTCACCTGATCGGGCTTGGCCCCGCCGGGCAGCCGTCGGTCGCGCAGCAGGACGATGTGATATCCGTCCTGCGTGCGGATTGGCCCGGCCACCTGGCCAGGCTGCATGGTGGCCAGCACACGCTCGACCTCCTCGTCGAGCTGGCCCTCGGTCAGCCAGCCGAGGTCGCCGCCGGCCGCCGCCGTCGCGTTCTGGGACAGGGCCCGGGCGAGCGCCTCGAAACTGGCGCCGGCGCGAATTTGCTGCGCGACGCGCAGGGCCGACTCGCGCACCCGGCCGTCGGCCGCCGAATCGTCGGCGGCAAGGAAGATCTCCGAGACCAGAAGCTGGGGCCTGCCCTGGTTTTCCTCGATGCGGCGGAGCGCCTCGTCGACCTCCTCGTCGCCGATCACGACCTGCGGTCGCAGACGCCGGTCCACGAGTTTGGCCCACGCGATGCTCGCCTGGACCTGGCTTTCCAGGGTGCTCTTGTCGATACCCCTGGAGGCGAGGAACCCGTCGAGCCCGCCGGGCGGCAGGTTGTTGCGCTGCTCCATGCCGGCGAGGGCGTTCTCGACCTCCTGGGGCCGCACGGTCACATTCTGCGCCTCGGCTTCCTGCCGCTGCAGGACTTCGTCGATCATCGCGTTGAGTATCTGCGGCATGAGCCGCTGCATGTTCTCCTCGGTCGGCGACAGGCCGGCGCCGAACATCACCAGACGGGTCCGGTTTACGAGGTCCATGACCGAGATGGCCTTGCCGTCGACGACGGCGGCGATGCGTGCCTCCTGCTGCGCCAGGACGGCCCCGGAGGCGCCGGCAAACAACACGGCCGCGATCAGTATGCCGGCCGCCCACGCCCGACTGGCCGACGAACGGCGGAAACGTCGTGGTTTCAAATAAGAACGCTCCAACTTCATCCCGTGCGCTAATCGGATTGCTTTTGTTGCGCTGTTACGTTGCCGAGGCTCTTGAACACCAGTTGAAGCGAGATCGTGGTCGATTTCTCGATTTCGATACTGCTGGTGAAATTGCGCCGATAGCCCAAGTCCAAAATGAAACACTCATCTTCGTAAGTGATCCGCGCCGTGTGTTCAAGTGGCCCGCCGGTCGCGGTGAGATCCCGTTGTGTCGACAACCCGACCGACCAGAAGTCGGTGATCTGCGATTCGAACGTCGCGCGGAGTTCCTCGCGGTCCGGGAAGGCGCCGCCCGAGGCCTCGCTGGCGATGAAGATATAGTCGCCCGAAAGCCGGAAGGCGGGCGGGCCCATCGTGACGCCCAATTCGCTGCGGAACAGGTCAAGATCTTCCTCCGCGAGGCGAAAACGGTAAAGAAGGTCAAGATACTTGCTGGGGACGACCTCGAGACGTCCGACATAGTCCGACGCACCGCCGCGCAGGTCGCTCGTCAAGGATTCGTTGCTGTCGTTCAGGATCCGGTAGCTCTGTCCGACGAAGGCCGTCAGCCGTCCGCCGCCCTCGCCGTAGAGCCCTGCCTTCAGGCCCCATACGGCCCGCTGCCCCAGATCGGCCCGGTCGAGTCCCGGTATCTGGTCCTCGCTGAGCAGATTGGTGTCGTCCAGCTCGAAGACGACACTGTCCTCTTCGAGGATTTCCTGCGGATTGCCGTTGTTGGGGGCAAGGATGACCGCGGCCACCGGTTCGATCACCTGCCGCACGCCCCGGGTTCCCCGGACGAAGGGAAACCGCATTTCGGCGGCCAGCCTGGGCACGACGCGGCCAGCTGTGATGTTGTTTTCCGGCTGGCCATCCAGGACGCGCCCGTCATAGTGGTATCCGTCCGCCTCAAGCGATGCCGAAACCATCGTCAAAAGCCCGAAATCGGTCACGAACGGGATCCTGTAGCCGGCCTTGACCGACAGGCGTCGGCTGTCGGTGCCGCGGTCCGAGACATGGTTCCTTGCATTGGCATCAAGCGACCATCGGCCGCCCAGCGTGTCGGCCTCGCCCACATAGCTGTAATCGACGATCGGTGCGACCAGCGGCTCGTCCACCGCATCGGCGAGGCCCAGGTCCTGATACCCGAAGACGTTCACCGCCGTGTAGGTACGGCGACGAAATCCCTCGAAGAAAAGGTTGCTCTCGAGCGTATCCCCGGGATCGCCGAAGAAGTCGTAGCGGTCAAGGTAGGTGGGATCCGAAGCGCGGCGATAATCGAACCCCCAGCGCCATTCTTGGTCGATGTCGAAACGTCCGAGCGCGAACACGTGCCCGCGCCGGACATCGTTGATGATCGTCGGGTTCAGAGGGTCCCCCGTTTCCCGATCGGCTTCGGTGGCGCTGCCGCTCAGCTCGAAAATCCCGCTGTTGAAATGCTGGCGGACTTCAGCGGCCAGAATCGGGCGTTCCTTCACCGTCAGGATGGGCTCGATCGTCATGTCCGTGCTGTCGCTGATCACCAGATACAACGGAATGCGTCCGTAACCGCCGAACACGGTGCTGGTTCCGACTTCCGGAGCGAGGAGCCCGGAACGACGCTCGACGCTCGGATCCGGATGGGTCAGGTAGGGCGTGTACGCCACCGGGACGCCGAACAGCTCGAGCCATGCATTCGTGTAGTGGATGTTCTGGCTTTCCTGGTCGTGCACGATCGTTCCCGCCTTGAGTTGCCAGAGCGGCGGCCGGTCCGGTTCGTCTTCGCACACCTTGCACGGAGAGAACACCGCGCGTTTCATGATCGTCCTGCGGCCGTCGATGCGTCGTGCACCGTTGGCGGCGAAACGGCTGTCATCGCTCAGCAGGATCCTGATGTTCTCGATCACGCCGCTGCGAAGCTGGTCGGTCAGTTCCAGGCTGTCGGCGAACATCACGGCACCGCCGGGTTCCAGGAGCACGACATTTCCGGTCGCGGCGACGCTGTCGTTCGCCTGGTCGTAGCGAACGGAGTCGGCGAGAAGGATGCGCTCGCCATGGGCGATCTCTACGTTGCCGCTGGCCAGGACCGATTGCCGTGTCTCGTCATAGATAATCTCGTCGGCCGAGATGACTGCCGGCTCGCGCCCCGTGCCGCTGCCCGCCGCCGGCTGCTGCGCCGCGGCACTTCCGACGGACACCGCCGTCGTGATCAGCAGCAGGAGCGCCGCCAAATGACCGGCCCGGACCACGCGGTCGGCCGCCATCACCCGTCCTCCAGATGGAACACCATGGCGAGCGCCAGCAGGGTTGCGATCGCCGCCGGACTCCACGCCGCCAGGACCGCCGGAACGCTGCCCGACAGGCCCATGGCGTAGATGATGTCGGAGGCGAAATACAGGAGGAAGCTGCAGATCACGCCAGCGCCTATGGTCCGCGTCGCGCTGCTTCTCGTGCCGATTCTCAAGGTGAAGACCGCGGCGAAGAGCACCATGGCGGCAAGCAGCAGGGGCATGGCGAGCAGCGTGTGCCAGTAGAGCAGATGGCGGTGGCCGGTAAATCCGGCCGCGGTCAGCGTTTCCAGAAATGCCGGAATGTCCCAGAACGACATCGTCTCGGGCGAAGCGAAACTGTTCTGGATGCGGTCCAGCGTCAGGTCTGTCGCGATGCGGTACGAGGCGACATGCCGCGTCGTTTCATCCGGGGCGGAGATGGCGGCGTCGCGGACCAGCCAGTAGCCGTCTTCCAGTCGCGCGCTTTCGCCGTCGATCCGGCTTATAAACCGCTCCGGCTGCTCGAAATTGAAGAAGGTCACGGTCAGGAGCTCGGACCCGTCGGTCGTGATGCGCCGGGCGTTGATGACGGTGTGGGTATCGCCGCCACGCTGTCGTAGCCACACGCCGGTCGGCGAGATCGACAGGCTGCTGGTGGCGCGCTTCATGTAGGTCGCGTCCATCTTCTCGAAACGCGCCAGCATGGCGGCGGCCAGGGGATTCAGCGCCGTCGTCTGGATGCCGCCGACGACGATGCCGAGCAGCACCGCCGGCAACAGGAACTGCCAGGCGGAGACGCCCGCGGCGCGCGCGACCACCAGCTCGTTCGAGCGGGAAAGCCTCCAGAACGCCATCATCGAGCCGAACAGCACGATGAACGGCAGGGTCTTCTGCACGAGGAAGGGCAGTTGCAGCAACGACAGCTGGACGACGACGCCAATCGTCACGTCGGATTTGCCCGATGCCTTGCGCAGCTGCTCGATGATATCGAGCAGGAACACCATGCTGACGATGCCCAGGAAGATCGCCACCAGCCACGCGAACACCTGGCGTGCCACATAGCCGGACAGCGTCAACGAGATCCGCATCGTTCGTCAACCCGCCGCCGCGGCGCGATGCTGGGCCCGCACACGCTTCCGGCCAGCCCGCGTCAGGGCATACAGACCGACGATAAGCGGCAGTATGGCATTCGCATACAGCAGCGGTATCGTGCGCGCGTCATTGCCGGCAAGGTTGTGCACGGCGATGGCCGATGTCTGCAGCGCGATGACCAGCATGATGGCCAGGACGACCCGGTTGCCCTGGCCGCGCCGGCTGAAATCCCCCGAAAGCAGGACGGCCAGCGCCATGACCACGAAGCCGAGTGCCATGAAGGGCGACACGATGCGGCTGTGGCCCTCGGCCCGGTACGGCGCATGGGGCCCGCTTTCCTGCAGCGCCGGGTCGAAAAGCTCCCACAGGAACAGCTCCTCCGGTCCGCGCTTGCGGCCGCCCGGCGCGACGCCGGCGGCAAGGTCGAGATCCAGCGAATTCTTCTCGAAGGAGAGGAACGAGACGACGCCCCGATCGCGGTCGAACCGCTGGCTGTTCCCGTTGATCAGCACGATGCGCGAGCCGGCATCGGTGCGGACCAGGGCGCCGCTTTCCGCCATATAGGTCACCGGCTGGTCGGGATCGCTCGCATCGTGGAACAATATCCCGTTGAAGCGTCCCGCCCCGACCCGTTCGCGGATGAAGATTGTGCGCCGCCGCGGCAGGGTCTGGAACGAGCCTTCCTGCAACAAGATCGCCGAGTAATCGGAATTGGCCGCGTGGTACAATTCCTTGAACTGCCGGAACGAAACCGGCAGCAGGTAAATGTTCAGCAGGTAAACGAGAAGCATCGTGGCGGCCGCCAGCAGGACCGCTGGTCCGGCAAGCCGCAGGTTGCTGAATCCGGCGGCCCGCAGCACCACCAGCTCGCGATCGGCGATCAGCCGGTTGTAGACATAGATCACGGAGACCACGCAGGCGAGCGGCACGATACCGGTCAGCCACCGCGGCAGGATCAAAAGGGCAAGCCACAGGAATTCGGTGATCGGCAGGCCGCGGTTGACGACGAGGTCCACGAATCGCAGCGACTGCGTCAGCCAGATGACGAAGCTAAGGACAACCGTCACGAAAAACATGACGAGTAGCGTCTGCCAGAAAATATACTTCGAAATTCGGTTCATCGGCCCAAAGCGCTTTGAGACATCTATAAGATGAAACGATTGATGGCAAAAGTATTTTCGGGATTCCGTCCCAGCCGGCACGGGTCGCGCATCCGGGATGGTTTTTTCGCCGCATTAACCATGGCTAAGATATTTGCGTTTATGTGATGACAGGACCGCCATGCATGCGGCATGACGGCGATGCGATCGATCGGTGGAGAGGCGCCGAAGCGACATGGCGATCCCGGCCATCCTGAGACTTCTGCGGGCCAAGCAGTGGGTCAAGAACACGTTCGTCGTGGCGCCGCTGTTCTTCACGCCCGACAAGGCATCGGCCGCGAACCTTTCGGCGGTCCTGATCGGCTTCGCCGCCTTCTGCATGGTGTCCAGCGCGGTCTACTGCCTGAACGATTTCCGCGATCGCGACGCCGACCGGAACCATCCGGAAAAACGCACGCGTCCGATAGCCGCCGGTGCGGTGACGCCGGCCGCGGCGCTGGCGCTTATGAGCGGCCTGCTGGTCGGTGGTATGGGGCTGGCCGCCTGGCAGGTGCCGGTGATACTGCCGGTGCTCGGCGCCTATTTCGCCATCAATATCGCGTACTCGCTGTATCTGAAGTCGATCGCCGTCATCGACGTGCTGATCGTGGCCTTCGGCTTCGTGCTCAGGGTCCAGGCCGGTGCGATGCTGATCGATGTCGAGCCGAGCGCCTGGATCCTCATCGTGACCGGCCTGCTGGCCCTGTTCATCGCCCTCGCCAAGCGGCGCGACGACATCATCCGGGACATGGATGCCGGCCATCGCAAGAGCCTGTCCGGCTACTCGCGCCAGTTCCTCGACGGCAGCCTGATGGCGGTGCTGGCAACGCTGCTCGTGTCGTACCTGATCTTCACGACCGATCAGGCGGTGATGTCGCGCCTCGGCAGCGACAAGCTGTACTTCACCGGACCCTTCGTCATCGCCGGACTGCTGCGGTACCTGCAGCTGACCATCGTCTACGAGCGATCGGGGGCGCCGACGGATCTCATCTACAAGGACAGGGGGCTGCTCTTGAGCATCGCCGGCTGGCTCCTGACCTTCGCCTTCATACTGTATCGCTAGGACGGCCGCATGCGCGCTCGCAATATGGAACTCAGCGGCTGGGGCCGCGCCCTGACAGCGCAGGTCCGCGCCTGGCGCCCGGAACGCGCGCGCGCCGTACAGCAGGTCCTGCGCGCCGACCGCACGGACGGCGTCGTCGCCTATGCCGCGGGCCGCTCCTACGGTGACGCGCCGCTCAACGACGGCGGCGACGTCATCCTGACGGCACGACTCGACCGCATCATCGCTGCCGACTGGAAGACGGGACGGGTCGCCTGCGAGGCCGGCGTCGCCGTCGGCGACCTGATGCGGATCGCCCTCGGACACGGCTTTGCGGTGCCGGTCAGCCCCGGCACCGGGTTCGCCACCATCGGCGGCTGCATCGCCAACGACGTGCATGGCAAGAACCACGACCGACACGGCAGCTTCGGCGACCATGTCGACTGGATCGACCTCGTGCTGCCGAACGGCGAGCTGCGGCGCGTCACGCCGGACGGCGAGCCGGATCTGTTCGCCGCCACGATCGGCGGCATCGGACTGACCGGACTCATTCTGGCGGCCGGCCTGACCCTGCGGCCGGTGCCGTCCAATGCCGTCGACATGACGGAGACGCCGGCGCGCGACCTTGACGCGTTCCTCGAGATGCAGGAGGCGGCACGCGACCGGCACGCCTATGTCGTCGGGTGGATCGACGCCACCGCGCGCGGGCGCCGGCTCGGCCGCGGCATCCTCGAGACGGCCGACGACGCGAAGGGCGCCGTCGACGTGTCGCCGAGGCGCCGCCGACGCATGCCCGTCGAGATGCCGGGCTTTGCAATGAACCGCCTGAGCGTCGGCCTGTTCAATGCGCTGTATTACCACCGGGTGCCGCGGCGGGGTCGTGCGCGGCACGCGCCGCTCAGCGAGTTCCTGTATCCGCTCGATGCCATCGAGGACTGGAACCGCCTGTACGGCAAGCGCGGCTTCTACCAGTTCCAGTGCGTCCTGCCCGACGCCGAGTCGCCGCTCGGGCTGCGCAAGCTGATGGAGGAGATCTCCGGTGCCGGCAGCGGCTCGTTCCTCGCGGTGCTGAAGACACTGGGCGGCGAGGGCAGGGGCCACCTCTCGTTCCCGCTGCGCGGCTACACGCTGGCCCTGGACTTCCCGGCCAAGCCGGGCGTGACGGACCTTCTCGAGCGCCTCGAGCGCATCACACTCGACCACGGCGGCCGCATCTACCTGGCCAAGGACGGGGCGATGAAGCCGGACTCCTTCGCCGCCATGTATCCGAGGCTCGGTGCGTTCCGCGCCGTCCTCGATACCATCGACCCCGACCGCGTCATGGACTCCGACATGGCGCGGCGGCTGAGGATCAGGGGTTAGCCCGATGGCCGTGCAAGACTCGCAGACACAGACCTGGCTGGTGCTCGGCGCATCCTCTTCGGTGGCCCGCGCCTTCGCGCGCATCGCGGCCGAGGACGGCGCCGACCTGATCCTGGCAGGCCGCGACATCGAGGACATGAACCATACCGCCGGGGACATCTCGGTCCGCACCGGCCGCAAGGCGGCAGTGCTGGCCTTCGATGCCGAGGATGTGGCGGGGCACGAGAAGTTCGCGGCGGATGTCACCGGGCGTGCGGATTTCCTCAACGTCTTCCTCGCCTTTGGCGCGATGCCCGAGCAGGAGGAGATCGACGCGGATTTCGCGCTCGCCGAGCGCACGATCGCGGTCAACTACACCGGGGCGGTTTCGGTGCTGCACCGCCTCGCACCCCGTCTCGAGGCCCAGGGCGATGGGCATGTGGTGGTGTTGAGCTCCGTTGCCGGCGACCGCGGGCGCCTCAAGAACTACGTCTACGGTTCCGCCAAGGCGGGGCTGAACACCTATCTCCAGGGTCTGCGCGCGCGCCTGTTCCGCAAGGGCGTGGCGGTGACCACGATCAAGCCCGGCTTCATGGACACCGACATGACCTGGGGGCTCGACGGCATGTTCCTGGTCGCATCACCCGAGCAGGCCGCCCGTGCCTGCCTGAAGGCGGCGAAGAAGCGCCGGCACGTGGTTTACGTGCCGTTCTTCTGGTGGGGCATCATGACCATCATCCGCCACATCCCGGAATTCATCTTCAAGAAGATGAACATCTGAACCACGGATCGCTGGCCGCGTCCCGCGGCCTCTGCTAGCGTCATCGGCCTTCGGTTGGCAATCGGGGAGTATCCGGCGGTGACCTTGTGGCGCCAGCTTCCGGTATGCGCGGCGTTGGCGCTGTCCGTGCTTGCACTCTCGCCGCAGCGTGCGACGGCTGCCGCGACCTATGCGGAGGTCGCGGCGATCTTCGCCGAGTCCTGCGTTGCCTGCCACAGCGGCGAGGATGCGGTGCTGGGACTGCGGCTGGACTCGCTCGACGGCATCCGGCGCGGCAGCGATAACGGGCCCGTCGCGATTGCCGGGAAGCCCGCGGACAGCGAGCTGGTGCGCCGCATCAAGGGCATCAGCGAGCCGCGCATGCCGCTGACCGGCCCGCCCTTCCTGAACAATGTGCAGATCGCGGCCATCGAAGCGTGGGTCGCCGCCGGCATGCCCGGCACCGAACCGCCGCCGGGCGCCGTAGCCGAGGCGCCGCCGCGCCGCCGGCCGGCCCCGGGCGAGCCGGTCGTCTGGTCGGACGTTGCCCCGATCCTCCTCAAACGCTGCGTCAAGTGCCACACCGACAAGGGGCTGCGCGGCCGGCCGCCGGAGGGGCTTCGCCTGAAGAGCCGCAATATGGTCCTGGCCGGCGGCGAGCGCGTGGTGGTGATACCCGGCAATCCGGGGGGCAGCGAGCTGGTGCGCCGGATCGTCGGCCATTCGCAGCCGCGCATGCCGCTGGACGGCCCGCCGTACCTGGCGGACGAGGAGATTCGCCTGATCGCCGACTGGATCGCGCAGGGCGCGCCGGACGACGCGGGCAAGCGGGCGCCGGTCCCGGTCGGCGCGCGGGTCCGCCTCGAGGGGGTTCTGACCGGCCGCTGGCAGGTCGACGGCACGCCCGTCACCGTCACGGTCGGCACGCGCATCGAGAAGACCCCGCGCGTCGGCGAGCGCGTCGAGGTCCGCGGCATCGTCGCCGCCGACGGCTCGATCCTCGTGCGCCGCCTGCGCCGGCGATAGTGTTTCTGTCGTTTCACGGGCGCTCAGAGTGACCCGCGGCGCTGCGGGCCCGACGGCCTTACTCAGGATATTCGAAGACCACGATCTCCGATTCATCGAGATCGTCGACAACCATGAATTCACCATCTCGTTTGGGGATGATCTTGAACAGCATAAGGATCTGCTCGACGTTGGTTCGCATCCGTTCCTTGATCGCCTCGACAATCAGGGTCTTTTCTTCCAGCGAATAGCTCTCAAAGCCGCCTTCCTTCCATTCAAGAGCGGGCAGAAAGGTGGCGCTGACCTGTTGGTACCTCCCCTGGCGCATGATCTTTCCCGTCGCGGGATCGACAAGCACCGCCAGGAACCCGGCGTATATGAACAGCGATGAACGGCTATACAGGCCCTTGGAGGCACCGAGCAGGGTCGCGCCGTCGACGTCGGTCAACGGGCCCTCCATGATCACGAGGACCCCGTCCGCGCCCTTCTTCCGCAGATCCGCGAACAGTTCTTTGGCGTGGTCACCGAAATTGTAAGTCAAGGTCCAGAACGACTTCTTCCAGTCATCGGCGACCGCACGGTGGGTCTCGGTGTAGTTCTCGACGTTGACGACAGCTTCTTCGCGGGCGAGCTCGAGCAGCAGGGTTTCGCCGAAATTCGGGTCGATCCAGGGATCGGCGGCGACCTGTATATGCTCGCCGCCGCTTGTGAACCAGCCAACATCAACATGTTCGAAGTCCAGTGTCCTCTCTGCGTTGTAGATTATGGCAAGTCTGCTGACCCCTCGCTCGTGCAAGGGGGGATGCATAACCATGGGGGTCAGCATCCGGCCGCCCCAGAGATGGAACCGGTCCACCGACACCGGTGTCGTCCGGGCCAGGTCGTCCGTACCCGCGTCGCCCGTGCACGCGGCTAGCGTGACGGCTGCGGCAACCGCCAGCCAATTGCCGATCGATGACCCCGTCATGATACATCCCCCTTGGGTGTGGTCGGCGTTCCCGGACGGTCGCCCCGGTTCGAAGCGACCTGTCCGATGGACGCCGCGTTCAGAACGTCGCGCGCACGCCGAACGCCAGCGAGCCGATCGCGTATTCCTGTTCGAACGGAATCCCGGAACTGTCGGTGAATTCCGGAAACGCGGCGAGGCCCCGCAGTTCCATGGTCATCGACGTGCTCTGCGAGAGCGGGAACGCCACGCCGAACATCAGCTGCATCGCGAACGTGGTGTCGCTGTCGTCAGTGGCATAGAAAGAGCTGTCGAGCGTGACATCGGCAAAGCCAAGTCCGCCCCCGACATAGGGCCTGATTCCGGACGCTGAGCCAAAATCGTAGTAAACGTTACCCATGAGCGCGTGAGACGTCATCTCGCCCGGTATGGGAAACGCGTTCCATGTATCCATGTCGTTCTGGCGATAGGCATACTCGCCCTCGATCCGCACGCTGCCCAGCGATGTCCCGACAAAGACGTCAACAAAGGGGCCGGCGTCGAGCACGAGATCGACACCGAAACTGACGTCTTCGCCGCCGCCAACGCCGAATCCGAGCTGACCCCCGATATAAAGACCTTGTGCGGATGCCGTGCTTGCAACGGTTGCCAGCGCGACCGCGGCGCCCAGCAAGGCTGTCAAGAAACGCATATCCCTTGCCCTTCCCTGTTCGTAACGGCTGTTGTTTGCATACCAGTTTAACAAGAAACTCTGCGGGCGTCATCGCGTCAGGGGGCGATAATCGGTTTGCGACACGCCCCGTATGGTTGCCGCGTCCCCTTTTCTTTTTCGCGGCGATGGATACAGTCTTTGCGTGACGCTAATGTGCACGCGCCGCGCCGCGCCGCCATGCATCTGTAAGAGAGGAACCTCATGAAGATCTCGTTCGCCGAGCCCACCCTGCCCGCCAAGGGCGCCGTCGTCGTCCTCGTCGCCGACGGCAAGAAACTGTCGCCCGCCGCGAAGGAGCTGGACACGAAGACCGGCGGCGCAGTGACGCGCGCCATCAGGGCGAGCCGGTTCGAGGGCAAGAAGGGGCAGTCGTTGGAGCTGGTGGCGCCCGCGGGTACGGCACTCGATCGCGCGATCCTGGCCGGCGTCAACAAGGAGTTCGGCGAGTTGGAACAGCAGGCCCTGGGCGGCAACGCGGTCGGCAAGCTGTTGACCTCAGGCTCGGCGGCGGTGACCGTGATCGTCGATACCGGTGCCAAGGACCTTGCCGCGGCGGCGGCCAATGTCGCGCTGGGCGCGCGGCTGGCGAGCTACCGCTTCGACCGCTACCGCACCAAGGAGGAGAAGAAGGACAAGCCGACGCTGAAATCCGTGACCGTCGGCGTCGCCGGCGCGGGCAAGGCCCGGCGCGCCTATGGGCCGATGGACAAGGTCGCCGACGGCGTCTTCTTCACCCGCGACCTCGTGTCCGAGCCGGGCAACGTCATCTACCCCGAGACGCTCGCCAAGGAGGCGAAGACCCTCGAGAAACTCGGCGTCAAGGTCGAGATCTTCGACGTGAAGAAGATGGAGAAGCTTGGCATGCGGGCGCTGCTCGGCGTCGGCCAGGGCTCGGCGCACGACTCGCGCATGGTGGTCTTGCAGTGGGACGGCGCGGCCAAAACGAAGAAGCCGGTCGCCTTCGTCGGCAAGGGCGTGACCTTCGATTCCGGCGGCATCTCGATCAAGCCGGGGCCGGGCATGGAGGAGATGAAGTGGGACATGGGCGGCGCCGGCACGGTGATCGGGCTGATGAAGGCGCTGGCCGGGCGCAAGGCGAAGGTCAACGCGGTCGGCCTCGTCGGGCTGGTCGAGAACATGCCCGACGGCAAGGCCCAGCGCCCGGGCGACATCGTCAAGTCGATGTCGGGCCAGACCATCGAGATCCACAACACCGACGCCGAGGGCCGGCTCGTGCTGGCCGACGTGCTGTGGTACTGCCAGGACCGCTTCAAGCCGCAGTGCATCGTCGACCTTGCGACCCTGACCGGTGCCATCATCGTCAGCCTCGGCCACGAGCATGCCGGGCTGTTCGCCAACGATGACAAGCTCGCCGAGACGTTGACCGCGGCCGGCCTTGCCACCGGCGAGAAGGTGTGGCGCCTGCCGCTCGACGAGGCCTACGACAACAAGCTGAAGACCGACGCCGCCGACATGAAGAACATCGGCGGCCGCGATGCCGGTTCGATCACCGCGGCGCAGTTCCTGCAGCGCTTCGTCAACAAGACGCCATGGGCCCATCTCGACATCGCCGGCGTCGCCTGGGGCAAGGAGGCCAAGCCAACCGTGCCCAAGGGCGCGACCGGGTTCGGCGTGCGCCTGCTCGACCGCTTCGTTTCGGACAACTACGAGAAGTAGACCACCGTCGCATGGCCGAGATCCGCTTTTACCACCTGGAGCGCAGCCCGCTGGAACGGGTCCTGCCGAAGATGCTGGAAACCGCGTTGCAGCGCGACTGGCGTGCGGTGGTCATCGCCGGTTCACAGGAGCGGGTCGAAGCCCTGAACACGCTGCTCTGGGTCTATGACAAGGACGGGTTCCTGCCGCACGGATCGCGCAAGGACGGCCACGCGGACAGGCAGCCGGTGTGGCTCACAACCGAGGAAGAGAACCCCAACGGCGCCCATGTCGCATTCCTGGTCGACGGGGCCAGCCTTGCGAATTCGTCCCTGTTCCCGTTGTGCTGTGAGTTGTTCGACGGCGCCGATCCGGAGGCGGTCGCCCGCGCCCGCGAGCACTGGACGACGGCGAAGGCGGCCGGCCACGACATCACCTACTGGCAGCAGACCGCGTCCGGCTGGGAGCGGAAGGCGGCGGGCTGAAGGCCATGGGCACGGCGCTTCTCCTCGGTGCGCTGATGGGCATGCAGCATGCGCTCGAGGCCGACCACGTCGCGGCCGTCTCCAGCCTCGTCTGCCGCGCCCGCCCCGCCAGCCGCATTGCGCGCCATGGCATCGTCTGGGGCGTCGGCCATGCGCTGACCCTGGGCGCGGTGGCCGGACTGGCGCTGGCGACCGGCCTCGCTCTCGACGACAGGCTGGCGGCGTGGCTGGAAGGTGCGGTCGCGGCCATGCTGATCATTCTCGGCCTGCACGTGCTGTACCGTCTGGCGCGCGACCGTGTGCATTTCCACATGCACCGGCACGACAGCGGCACCGTCCATCTGCATGCCCATTCCCATGTCGGCCAGACCGGCGACAACCATGGATTCCGGCACGACCACGAACATCCGCAAGGCCTTCCCCTGCGCACGCTCGTCGTCGGCATGGTGCACGGGCTGGCCGGCTCGGCGGCGCTCATGGTGCTGACCGCCACGACCATCCGGGATCCGCTGACGGGGCTGCTGTACGTGCTGGTGTTCGGCGTCGGGTCGATCGCCGGCATGGCGCTCCTCTCGGCCCTGATCGCGGTGCCCCTGACCTGGACGGCGCGCACGCTGACCGCCGCCAATCAGTTGCTGCAGGGTGCCGTCGGCACGGCCACGGCAGCGCTCGGCGCCGTGATGCTGTACGAAGTTGCAGCACGGGTTCCCTAGTTCGTCAGTCACGCGTGCGGTGAGCGCCGCCGACAGGTGCGCCCGGTCCAGGGTCCGCCTTAGAGAACGATTTCGTCCAGGGCAACGAGCGGACGGGCCGCAACCGCGCTTTCCGCAACGCTTTCGTCCACGCCCGATTCCAGCGGATCGAAGTCGACCACTTCCCCGAACCGCAGGCCGGTCTTTTTCTCGATATCCTTGACCCTGACCTGGTAAACCGCGAATTCGCCGACGCCGAATGCCTCGGGTGCCAGGTCGCCGATAAGATCTTGCTGGCTGATCACGAATCCCAGCGCCTTCGGTCGTTGCGTTTCATCCTGGAAGACGATGACCTTCCAGAATTCGCGCGGCACCTGCAGGCCCCTGTGGACAGGGTCGTTTTCGCGGAATACCGGGCCGCAGAATATCGCCAGCCGGAGATCGTCCTCGAATGCCTCCCGTGCGATATGGTTTTCCAAATTGCCCCACAGTCGCAGGTTGCGGCTCGTGGCGAGCTTGCTTTGGTTGAACACCTCGTGTTGCGGCGAGCAGTTGGTCCAGTGGAACGTGTCGTCATTGGCCTGTTTGGCAACGACCGGCGAGGCGCCCCAACCCCCTGCAGCACGGCGAAAAAGGTGTCCCCGGTCCAGCGGATTGTGCTTGTAGAACCGATTGTCGGCCTGATTCTCGTCATCGATACGCGGATCGAGATACCATTTGTCCCTGTCCTTGCGCGGGTGGCTGAACTGCGCCGCCGCATCGAAGTTGCCGGCCGCGAAGAAGGCCAGCCTGCGTTCGCGGTTCATCACGACGCTGTAGTGGTAGCACTTCAATTCGGTCTCATCGCTGCCGGATAGCGGCGCCGCCTTGCTTGCCAGAGCGTCGCCAAGATTTGGCAGGGGCACGGGGAATCCGAGGAAATCGGGATCGTATCCGGGCCTGCTGCTGTAGTCGGGGTCCGGCTTTACGACTTCCATGAAATCGGGTGCCCGGGTCGTGGACGGCACCAAAACACCGCCGGCAAACTCCGCCTCACCGCCGCCCAGGCGCAGAGTTAGTGTCAGCGGAATTTGCACCGAGATCGCACCGCCCTGTCCCTCAGCGAGCGCATGCCCCGGCACCGCTACGGGATGATCGGGTATGGACTCGCGTGGCGGCTGCGGCTGGCGCGGCGACCGCTGCGGGCGTGGCGACCGTTGCGCGCGTTCCGGGTCGAGCATGGTGTCGCGCATCCGCGCGGCTGCAGTTTCCAGTGGCGCGTTCCGGATCGCGTTTACGATACGTGAGATCCGGATGCCCTCGTTGGCGACCCATTCGATGCGCGTGGGATCATCACCGCGTTTCCAGACCTTCCCGTCGATATCCAGGATATCGCCGCGGCTGTTGGTCTTCGGCACGCCCGAGTGGTGCAGCGCCACCACCTCCCAGGCATCGCTGAACACGGGCGAGCCCGAAGACCCGGGCTCCGTATCCGCGGTGTAGTGCGCCACCGTGTCGAGGTCCGGCGGCAGATCGAGCAGTTTGTTCTCGCGGACCACAAGCTGCTTCATCTCGCCCCGGGGATGCTGGATGATGTTGATCGGCTCGCCGATCGAGATCTTGCCTTCGGTGCCGATCAGCGGCAACGAGCCGAATTCCTCCAGCTGCAGGTCGCGAAGTGGCCGCGGATTTACGGCCACCAGCGTGAAATCGAGCGGTATATCCGTGAGGAAGAACGCTGCCGGATCGAGGTCGAAGGGCTGTACCGATAACGAGCGGCCGAACATGTCCCGCTGGTAGTTGAATTCAATCCGGCTCCGCGTGGCTTCTGCCGGATCGCGAAGAACGTGATTGTTGGTGATCAAGATGCGCGGCGAAACCATGAAGCCTGTGCCGAACGAGACGCGCCCATGGTTCAGCCGCGTGACCACCCGACCGACCGATCTGATAGCCTGGACGCCGAGTTCCAGAAACTCGACGGACATAAAGTCTCGGGTTTCGCCGATGACTCGTTCGAACAGCACGTCGTCGATGTCGTCCTCACGGAATTCGGCTGTCGCAGCGATTGTTTTCAGTGTTTCGGGAAGATGTTCCCGCCCGATTGGCACCGCTTGTCGGATCTTGTCCGCCAGATGGTTGACGCGCTTTGCAAGACGCTCGGGACTTTCCGCATCTCTGTAGCGCCGGTCGTCGATGGCTGTCCGTTTGCGTTCACGTTCCTTTTGGCAGTGTTTCCAGTTCTTCGCCGCACGCCGCACGACATCGAGATCGAAGGCGCATTCATCACGGGTATTCGCCATATTGTCCCCCCTGACTTGCGCTTAGCTGGCGTGGGCCGCCAGTCTCCCGCGAGCGCCTTTGAATTATACACCCATCTGTCGAATGATCTAAGGAAAATTTCTAGTAAAAATTGCATACCGAGCCGACGCATTTGCCATCTGGAGCAGCTTTGGCAAAGAAATCGTCGCTTGGTTGCCGTGACGGACACTGTATTATCGGTCGAATATTCTTGCCTGCGGCAGGAATAACGACGCCTTCAGGCCAAGGCGAGGAACAGGGACGATGACCGGGCAGGATTACCAGCCCCACGATTCGGGCGTCACGCCGCGCTACCAGGAGGTGGCGACCTTCATGCGGGCAGCGCAGGCACCGATCGAGCCGCCGCTGGAGATCGCGCTGGTCGGCGTACCGCTCGATCTCGGCGCGACCTATCGCCTCGGTGCTCGGCACGGACCGGCCGGCGTGCGCGAGGCGTCGCGGCTGATTCGCCAGGTCAACCCGACCACCGGCGTGCGGCCGTTCCGGCTGTGCAGGATCGCCGACGTCGGCGACGCGCCGGTGGACCCGCTGAGCGTCGAGCGCAGCGTCGGGACCATCCAGCGTTGTTTCGAGACGATCCATGCGGCCGGCGCGCTGCCGATTTCGATCGGCGGCGACCATACGGTACCGCTGCCGATTCTGCGGGCCATCGCGAAAAACCGGCCGGTCGGACTATTCCATGTCGACGCCCATGCCGACACCTTCGATGATTTCATGGGCACGAAGGTCAACCACGGGACCTTCGTACGCCGCGCCATCGAGGAGGGGCTGGTCGATCCAAAGCGCGTGATCCAGATCGGCCTGCGCGGGACCCGCTACGGCGACGACGACATCGCCTTCGGCCATGAGGCCGGGCTGCGCATGGTGACCATGGACGATTACGAGGAGATGGGCCGTGCCGCGGTGATTGCCGAGGCGAAGCGCGTGCTCGGCGGCGGGCCCAGCTACATTACCATCGATATTGACGGGCTCGACCCCAAGGAGGCGCCCGGTACCGGCGTGCCGGAACCCGGCGGCCTGTCGATGCGGGACATGCAGGTCATGTTGCGCAGCCTGACCGGCAGCGGCGCATTCGTCGGCGGCGACGTCTGCGAGGTCGTGCCGTCCCTCGACCCGACCGGGATCACCTGCCTGAATGCCGCCAACTTGATGTTCGAGATCGCCTGTGTGGTGGCGGAGAGCCGCTCGCGGGAATGCTAGGGCATTGTCCGTTCAGATGGAACCGGTGCAGGCCATCAGCGCGGCCTCATGCTTCGAGACGCCCCTTCGGGGCTCCTCTGCATGAGGGCACGGGCGATGGAGCCTCGTGCTGAGGAGGCGCGGAGCGCCGTCTCGAGGTATGACGTCGCATCTGCCTAGCCGGCTCCAACATAGCGGATATCGGACTGGCACGCTCTCCGTTCGCTTCGCGTCAGCTGGCCTCAGCCGTCCCGGCCGTCGCGCGGCGGCAGGTCGGAGCGCATGGCTTGCTCTGGCGCCGCAGTGTCGTCGGCGAGGTCCGCCAGCCCCCGCCAGTCGTCGTCCAGTGCCGGCGAGTCCTCGGGCTCGCAGAGCCTGCGGTCGTCGCGCGCCAGTCCCTCGAGGACGCGGCAGTCGCGGCCGGTCGCAACGTCCATGGCGTGTTCCCCGAGCCCCTTGCCTGTGGCGGCGGTCGAGAACAACGAGGTGACAAGCCCGAGTTCGCCGAGCGTCAGGCCGGCGAACAGGGGCGTCGAACAACCGGCAAGGGCGCCGGCGAGAAGGACGATCAGCGCAACGGGCAGTTTCGGTCGACGCATGCTACGGTTCCTTGGTGAGTGGGCACCGTAGTTATCAGGCGATTATCTGTCCACCGGCCGGAATGTCGCACCACGCGTAAATGTTCGGTGTGCACCGGCGCAGGTGCATTGTGACACTGTTGATTACCCGAAAACCGTCGAAGCATGCCCGACCATCCTGACGCCGACGCAACCATCCGGCGGGATCCGCTTGCGTCGGGCGGCGCTCCGCGGCAGCATGGCCGGCATGCATAGGACGGGTCCGATAATCACGCTCGTGATATTGCTGCTCGCCGCACCGGCCGCGGCACAATCCTATCGGGGCGAGGCGACAGCGCTCGACGGCGGAACGATCCTCGTCTCGGCGATGGGCCATCGCGACGTTTCCGTCCGCATTCTCGGCATCGACGCGCCGCCCCTGGGTGCGGCAGAGGGCGACGGCTGGTTCGCGCGCGCTGCGCTCGATGACATCCTGGCTGCCGCCGGCCGAACCGTGACCTGCCAGCAATACGGCGTCGATGATCAGGGACAGCCGCTGGGCCACTGCCTGCTCGATGGCGGACGGCAGCGCGATCTCGGCCTTGCGATGCTCGAGTCCGGCTGGGCGGTGACGCTGCGCCTTTACCTTCGCGCCAATGCGGAGCGAATCCGCAGCGGCCTCGCGGCTTCGTACGAAGACGCCGAGCGGGCGGCCCGCCGTGCGCGCCGGGGCCGCTGGGCGCGCATGCCGGGAAAATAACACCGGGGCTGTCGAGGAGATCTCCGGCGACGCCTTGCAACCCGGGCGCAGACCGGTCGAGCCGCACCGACCAGGCGCAGGAGTCTAAGGTTGGAAACCTACCCACCTCGTCCGATTGTCGGTATCGTCCGCGGTCGCAGCTACGATGGTCCCGTCCGCGCCGGTTTCCCCCGTGTCGCCATAATTCGTCCGGGCCAGATGGGGCAGCGCAATCAGCGCGGCGAACAGCATTGCAGCTATGACCCATGCCACGACAATGTCTCGTACGGGGATTCGGTGCATAGAGGGATCGTACTCGTCCAATTCGCCCTCCAAGAACTGATGACACTCCGCGCCTGCCGGGCCGAGCTGGCGACCGCGGCACGCGCCGGATCGTTTGTTGCGCTCTATTTGCATGAATGTGGGTCCAGCGGATGTGCCGAATCCCACATACGTGGTTCGCGATGCAGCCGGGCGGCAACACCTAACGGTTATCGAGAGTCACAAAGTCGTGGTTATTCGAGGGCTTCTTCGGCCAGTTTTCGCAAGGCTTCATAGTCCTTGATGACGAGTTTCCTCGTTGACCGTTCAATGAGTCCCGCCTGCACGAGCCTGCTGATCTCCCGGGTGACCGCCTCACGGTGCGTGTTGACCCTGCTCGCGATTTCGGAGTGGGTCGGCGCCGGCGAGATAACCGCCGTGTTGTTCGTAATGTTCGTCCGACGCGCGAGACGAAGGATCTCGTTCTGGATGCGATTGTTTACGCTGTGGGCGCTGAATTCGTACACGCGCGCCGAAAGGTCCCGAATAAGGCCGGTCAAATATCTCAGCAGGGCCGCGTTTACACGCGGGAACTCTTCGAGCAGTTTCCAAAACTGCGCGGGTGATACCCGGCACACCTGTGCATCGGATTTCGCCACTACATTGGCGGAGCGCGGCTGACCGTCGATGGCGGCCAGTTCCCCGAACATGTCGCCCGGTTGAAGGTCGCGGAACGTAATTTCCTTGCCGGCGAAGGAATAGACGGTAATGCGCACGACACCGCCCAACAGGAAGTAAACGCCCCCGCCATTTTCAAACTGGCCGATGATCTGCTCGCCTTCAGAGTATTTCCGGACTCTCAAGCGCGATGCGATCGCCGCAAGCTGCTGATCGTCGAGATCCCGGAAAATCACCAGCTTTCGCAGGTCATGCGAGGCTCTTAATTCGCCCGATGCGCACAGCGTCGTCATGTTGCCCAGGATGTATCATTGTTGCATACACAGCATAGCCAAATACAGGTCGGGCAACAATTCCGATAATATCAACTATAAGTTGTCGTCTGGTCTAGTATAGTCAACAACCAGAAATCCAGTCGGTGCGCGGCACGCCGCTGTGAGAATGGACGCCGCGGCGATTTTCCGCTTACGGCGACGCATGCCCGGCCCGCCATCCCGCCGCGACGGACCTGGCGGTTGCGCAATCACATGGTGCAGGCAGTTCGAGCGCGTGTGCGAAACCGCATTCGGCCGGCGCATCGCCGGCGTGCCGCATCAACGGACGCCCTGCGGCTTGGTTGAGTCGCTTCCGTTGCAGGCAGCGGGCTGTTTCGACAGGCTGTCGATGCCGTGTACCGATATCCAGTCGGCAATGTTCAGCGCAAGCACCAGCAGAGGCGCATTTTCGTCCTGCCGATCGACATTCTCGCGCCCCGGCGGAACACCGTTGGGTTCCATCAATCCCTCCCCGGGGGCTCCGGAACACAAGCCTCAAGCCGGGACCCTCACAACAAATGACGATGCGATCATCGTCTCAGTCCCGTGTCGGGCTCCGGTTACGTCCCCCGATCGTCATGGCATTCATTGGCGGAGCGAGCATGACGCGGTCGAGCCGAGCGCGATGTGATAATTGCCACAGGTGTTGGGACGAGCTGATTGGCCGCATGTCGGCCGGGCGTACGGGACGGTTTCGATCAAACTAATCACGGCCGCGTGTGATGAATGCGGGCAACGGCTGCGAGCGTGTTGCCGGATAGGCCGGGACCGGTTCGCGGCCTGGATTCGCCGCCGGCGTATTTTGCGCCTACAGTAACGACCCTTTATAATTGGAAGATCTGGCCCCAGGATCCGATTGGCCGCGACAAGAACATGAATCAGTGGGTAAAGGGGCTTGCTCTCGGCGTCGCCACCGGCCTGGCTGGCGTGGCGCTCGGGTTCGCACCTCCCGGACAGAAGCTCGAGAGAAACGTCGGCCTGCCGTGGCTCTTCGGCATTCGAGGAGAGATACCGGCGCCATCGGATGTCGTCGTTGTTGCGATCGACCAGAACACCGGCCCGCAACTCGGTCTGCCCGCCCTGCCACGGGAATGGTCACGGTCCATATACGCGCAGCTGGTCGACAGGCTGACGGAACGGAACGCCTCCGTCATCGTCTTCGATCTCGAACTCGACAAGCCGAAATCCGTCGACGGCGATCTTGCCTTTGCCGAGGCCATCGGGAAAAGCGGGCGTATTGTCCTGTTCGAACGACTCAGCGGGCAGAAGAAGGCGATCACCGATAGCGCCGGCCGGGAGGTGGGTTCGCTGTGGGTCGAGGAACTGATCCCGCCGATGCCCATACTGGTGGAGTCGGCGAGCGGAGTCGGTCCGTTTCCGCTGCCGAAAATCCAGATTGCCGTCGATCAGTTCTGGGCCTTCAAGCCGAGCGCTGTTGGCGCTCCGACGCTGCCGGCGGTTGCCCTTCAGCTGCATGCGCGTGACATCTACGAACATTGGTACGAAATCCTGCGAGAGGCAGCGACTCCGGGCCTTCAAGACGTGCCGAATCGATATGAAGACCTGTCGCGCGCGTCCGATGTCCGAAACATGATGCGTGCGGTCCGCAGCGCGTTCGGCGAAGATCCTGGCCTCGCCATGCGGGTGGTCGACGCCATAGAGAACGCGGGCGGACCCGTGAGCGACCCCATGACGAGCCAGCTGCTCGGGGCTCTCGTCGGTCTCTATGCTGGTGAAAACCACCGCTACCTGAATTTCTACGGACCGCCAGGCACGATCACGACGATTCCGTTTCATGCGGTAATCCGGGACAGCGATCCATACGCCGGTGCCGACGCACTCGATCTGGCAGGCAAGGTCGTCTTCGTCGGGTTTTCCAGCCTCACCGACCCCGGCCAGCCGGACCGGTATTTCACCGTGTTCACGCGAAACGACGGCGTCGACTTGAGCGGGGTCGAGATCGCCGCGACCGCATTCGCCAATCTGCTCACCGACCGCAGCTTGAAGCCCGTCGCGTCGCTGACCTCGGTCCTGATCCACTTCGGATTCGGCTTGCTGCTGGGGGCCATTGTGTATCTGGTGCCCGCGCTTGTGGGCGTGCCGCTCGCCTTCGCCATTGCCGGTGCCTATGCCTTTGCGACGCAGCTTGGATTCAATTTGGCCGACATCGGGGCGCCGCTTGCCGTTCCGCTGCTCGTCCAGTTTCCGATCGCTTTGTTCGGCGGCCTTGCCGGACAGTATCTCCTGGAACGCCGCAAGGAAAAACAGGTCAGCCAGCTGATCAGCACCTATGTGCCGGAGAGCGTCCTGCAGGGTCTGACCCAGCATGCGTTCGATCCCACCGCGCTCGACACGGTCGTATACGGGACTTGCCTTGCCACCGACATGTCGCGTTTCACCACCATCTCCGAGCAGATGAAGCCCAACGAACTTGCGACGTTCGTGAACAGCTATTTCGATCGTCTGGCGGAGTCGCTCAAGCGGCACAAACCGACGGTCACCGAGTTCCACGCCGACACCATCATGTGCGCCTGGACCGCGCCGGGCCCCGAGCGGTCGGGCCATCACGATGCGATATTCGCTGGACTGGACATCGTCGAGACGATCGGCCGATTTACCCGAGAGGAAACGCGCTTCCATCTCGACGCGCGCATAGGGCTGGAATCCGGACAGTTCTATGTCGGGCACACCGGCGGTGGGGGACAGATGACCTACCGCGTTCTCGGCGACTGCGTGAACACCGCAGCGCGCCTCGAAAGCCTGAACAAGCAGCTCTCGACGAGAGTCCTGGCAACCGCATCCGTCGTCGACGGCGCCGACGCGGTGCTCTGGCGGCCTCTCGGAATGTTCCTGCTGGTTGGCAAGACCAACCCGACCCAGGTAGTCGAAATCATGGCCCGACGCACGGATGCGGGACGGACGCATCTGGACCTGTGCGAGCGTTTCGCAGAGGCCCTTGACCTGTTTCGCGCGGGCCGCTGGTCGCGGGCCGGGGTCCGGTTCCGAGCCATCCTCAAGGACTACGCCGACGACGGGCCGGCCCGCTTCTACCTCGAGCGCTGCCGGCAATACCTGCGCAAGGCTCCCAAGCAGGACGACCCATCCATCGTGGTCTTGGACGTCAAGTAGTCTGGCGAATTTCTTGCGGATCCGGATTGCCGTGCCGGTCGGTGCCGGCGCATGAGCCATGCCGCAGGACGTGACCACATTGAGCGCGCCGCGCGGCCAGGCCTGCCATCGATGATGCGACGTGCCAGGACGGGTGGGCGAAGGCGCCACCGTTAAGCCATGGTCAGAAATGTCGGTTTATGTTAATCTCGGGCAGAAGATAGCAAGAAAATTTCGCAACTTGTATCGCTTGCCGCTGATGGGTCCGGATACCGGGCCGCAATACCACGGCAGAAAAAATGAACGGCAGGTCGCGAAAACAACAGGGAGAAGACGTCCATAGCCGACATTTGAGAATGCCCGTAGGGAGAACGGGCAGAGTGGTGTGCCAGCGTTCGGCAGCGTCGGTGCCGATGCGCGGAGGGGTGCCGGTTGCCTGGTCGGAGTCTTATGGCTGAAGGATTTGCCGCCGGCGGACTGGTGTCACACGATAAATTTGGATGCATGCAGTGCCGACGTGCACCACGGAAAAGACAGTCCGGCAAGGACCGATGCGGAGGAGGGTACGTGACGGAGGTTGCAGCCAGGGTACCGATAACTGCGACGGCGGGTGCGCGGGTTACGAATCGTCTCTCTGCCGTGCGGACCCGTTTCTATGCCGTCGCACTTGCCTGTTGCCTCACGCGCTGGCTGCACGGAGATGCATCCGTTCGCGCCGGCCTGCGTCGGAGGACGGCGGTCCAATGGATCCGCAATGTCCTTACCGCACTGCTCCTCGTATCCGGCCTCGTTGCCGGGGCTGGTGCGGCGTTCGCCACGGGCGTGGCCGGCAACGCCCTGCAATTCGATGGCGGGGCCGATGATGTCGGAGACCTGGTCCGGATCCCCGACGATGCGAGCCTCACGTTCCTCTCACATACCCTGGAAGCGTGGATCCTCGTCGACGACCTCGATTTTTCCGCCGCAACGGTTATCTCGAAGGGTGGTCAAACTGGGAATTACTCGCTCGGCTTACTGGGCGCGTTTTCCGAGAATCCGGGCGCGGTTCTCTATACGCACGAACTGGCCGGCGCCCCCGGAGCCATCTTCGTGCTTGAAAGCAACATCCCCGGGACCCCTCGCGTGCCGATCGACACGTGGACGCATGTGGCGGCCACCTTCGATGCCGTTTCGAGGGAGGGGAGGGTCTATGTGAACGGCGTGCTTACCGGCACGGCCATCGCCAAGGACCTGCCCCGTCCGAACACCGGCGACCTGCTTTTCGGGGCGGCGCAGTCCCAAACCGGGGCAGTTGGCGCGTTCCATCGCGGCCTGATGGACGAGGTGAGGATCTGGGATGTCCCCCGCACGGACCAACAGATCGCGGAGGGCCATGCACGTATCGTCAATTCGAACACGCCGGGTCTGGTGGGATACTGGAATTTCAACGAAACGATCGCGGATCAGACGGTGTTCGATCTGGCGGCGTTCGGCGGCCAGAGCAACGGCACGCTCGGCTCGGACAATCTTGCGTCGGCAGATGACCCGACGCGCATCGATTCCGTCGCGCCGCTGTTCGCCGATTTCGCCGCTTGCCCCGCCAACGACGGCGAGGTGGCGCGGATATTCGCCGACGCGGGTCCCGCGGCGCGCGACAGTTACATTTTGGCCTACACGCCGGGGACGAGCGATTCGGGGCTGGAGAACAATCAGGCGGCCGGTCTCTGCCCGGGCCCGGGGTTTGACCCGGCGAACGGCGGTAGCGTCAGAACGTGTGCGACCATCGCAACGGACCCGGAGCCCTGCTTTCCGCCCGACCCTGCCGCGGCGAGGGATGCGTTTGGAATGCAGACCCAGCAGCGAATCAGCGCATCCGGCTCGGTTTGCACGATTCACTGTTTCACGATCGACAGCATGCGCGTGTGCCAGGAGGTTTGCCTGCCTCCGTAAGGTTGGTTGGCGAGATGGCCGCGGGACGATGGCCGCCGGGCTGGCGGCCAAGGCACGAAAGAGACTAAGAATGAACGGGACGGGCACAAGAACAATGAATCGCGTTGCGCGGCGGCCGCGTCGCAGACAAGACGGCCGGCGCACTTCTCGCGCCGGAATCGCCATGCACCGCGTTCGACGTGCGGCCCTCATTCTGATTGTGACCTCGATTGTGGGATGCACCGGCCTGGCCGCTGCCCAGACGCCGGCGACCGGCGTCATCTACGACGTCAACTTCAACGCCGAGGCACTCAATGCCCCGCCGGGGGTCCATGCAGCAGCCGCGCCGGCCCCGCGCAACAGGATATCGCGGCTCTTCGACGAGAACGGCAACGGCAGCATCAATGTTGTCGGCAGTCATGGCGCGTTGACGGACACGCCTCTGAAGTTCGATGCCCTCGGCCCGATCGACCGCAACTTCATATTCTTCAACTTGGACGATCTTCCCGGCGGGATTGCCGCCGACAGTGTCTTCGGCTTTTCCGGCCAGGTCGTCGTCGACTCCGGTGCGGGGACCAACACAGCGGTCTCGCTCCAGTTTCGCGAGCCCAGCGCAACCCAATTCATCCAGCTGGCTTTGAATTTCTCCAATACCGGCACGGTGTCGGTGTTCCACCGCAGCGTGGGCGTGGTCGCCAGTGGGCCGTTTGCATTCAACACCCTCATCAATTTCGAGTTCAGGGTCTATCCGGCAGGTGATTGGTACGAGGTTTACGTTGACGGCAGTCTCTTCTCCAACGGCAATTACGGTGCCGCAGCGCCGCGACAGATCGTCGTAGAAGTCGGCTCGGGCACCGGCGGCGGAAACATGACCGCCGCGGTGGACAATCTCATGATCACGGCTGCGCCGCCGTTACCCACGGTCGGGGTCTTGTACCAGGCGGATTTCAACGCCGATGCTGCGGGAAGTCCACCGGCAAGGCACCTGAGCGGAGCGCCGGCGCCCCGGTTCGCGCCGACGAACCTAGCGGGAAGTCCGACCGTGCAAGCCAGTCATGGTCCCCTGCTCGAACAACCCGTCGTTCTGGACTCGATCAGCGGCCCGGACGATTCGATGCATTTCGTCATGAGCGACTTTCCCGGTGGACTTATTGCCGATGGCTTGATCATCATGGAGGCTGAAATCTCGGTTGATTCCGGGGCACCCGGGGGCGCGTTGTTCCTTCTGTTCCTGGATGATGCTTTCCAACAGGCGCTGGTCCTGCAATTCGATGCTGGCGGGTCTGTAATAGTCAAAGAAGGCGCCGCGCAGAAGTCGCTCACAACATTGCAGTTCGACACGAAAATTCCGATTCGAGTCGAAATCAATCTTGCCGCGGATACCTATGTCGTCTTCGTCGACGGGACCTCCATCGTCTCCGGGCCATTCGATACGCCGCGCAATCAAATCGCTCAGTTCACGGCGACGGTTGGACCTGCGCTGAGTGGCCTGACCGCAGCAATCGACAACATCTTTGTTTCGATCGAACCCGCCCCGCCGCCGGGCCCGAATCCGGTTGTCTACAGTGTCGATTTCGATGCCGATGCGACCGGCGCCCTGCCGCCGACACACCCGCCGTTCGCGCCGACGCCACGGCCCGCCGTTGCCGCCGTCGGCGGCGACCCGATCGTGGTGTCGGCCTTCGGTGCGCTCGTCGACCAGCCGCTGCTGTTCGACGGCTTCGACGACGTCGTCCAGGACTTCATCCTGCTCAATTTCAATGACCTGCCGGCCGGCTCGCCGACAACGGGTCTGTTTGTCTATACCGCCGACATCCTGGTGGCGAGCGACCCCGCGCCGGACGTCAACGACGTCATGCAGATCAACATTCAAGGCGCCGCCACTCAGCTGTCCGCGGATTTCAGCAATTCGGGGACGGTCCGTGTCGAACGCGTCACCGGCAGTTTGGTCGAGACCATGGCCACCGGAACCTTCCCGCTGGACAGCAGAGTGCGGTTCCGAATGGAGGTCGATCCGGCACTGGACAGCTACAAGGTCATTCTCAATGGACTCCTCCTCAGCGCCGGCAGCTACGATGCCCCGGAGATCCTGAGGAGTTTCGTGCACATTCAGCCGACCGGCATGCTGGCCGCGATCGACAATATCGAAGTGTCGATCGGCGGCACGCCGACCCAGTTCGTCGAATGCCCGGCAAACGACGCTGAGGTGGCCCGCATCTTCGCCGACGCCGGGGCGGCGGCGGAGGGCAGCTATCTGATGGCCTTCAACCCCGCAACCACGGACGGAGGGCTGGAGGATTTCGCGGGCGCTGCGCTGTGCGCCGGGCCGAGCTTCCCCGGTGACGGCACCGACCCGACGGTCGGCTTCGTACGAGAATGCGTGCCCGACCAGAACGATCCCAATGCCTGCTTCGGACCGGACGGCCGGGATGCTCTGGGCGGGCAATTTCACCACCGGGTCAGCGTGTCCGGGTCGGAATGCGCGATACACTGTTTTACGATCGACGGTATGAGGGTGTGCCAGGAAGTATGTGTCCCGCAATAGTCAACGGCCGAGGTGCCGTTGCCACCGCCGCCGACGCGGCGGAGGTGCAATGCAGGCGCTCCGCGACATCCGATTTTGGGAGGCAGCAATGAGAACAGGTTCCAGATTCGCGATCATCGCGGGGATGATATGGGCAGTGCAAGGGTTCGTCCCGCCGGCGCTCGCACAGAACGCGCTCGTGCTGTCGATGAAACAGACCGATTGTCTCGAACTCTTCGCGACGGATCCTGTTGTCAAGGAGATGGCCGTTCCGAACCTTTCGGGTGGATCTGCAGAAGGGTTTGCGTCGGATGGCCTTCTCGGCGTCCACGTAACCATTACCCGCGGCACCAAGACCGAGCCGACCTTGCTCGACTGGCAGTCGGCCAGCGCCGGCGCAGGTTTGAGTCCGGTACTCGTACGGGCCGTTCTCGTGCAGCATGGCGACGGCAACACGCGTGCCTATATCTATCCGAAGGGTGCATATTTTGATCATGGACTGACGGGCCCGCTCCAGTCCCGGTCGGCCATCCTCAAGACCAGGTTCTGTTACGGCGGTACGACGCCGCCGCTCGTGTCCCTCGCGCCGTGTCCGCTGTCCGACGTCCCCGGCGCGGGCGAAACCGAATCGCCGCTGCAGCGTGCGTGCAATGCGCTGGCGCCCGCCGCCTACTTCCAGTTCGTCTTCCCGAGGGGCTCCGACCTGGGACCGGCGGACGGCGTCGGCCCGGCCTTTTGCGTTTGTCCGTCCACCCCGGACCGGACGATCACGAGCAGGCAATGCAACATCTCGGATCGCACCGCTCCGAATGCCTGCTTTCCCGAGGGAACCCCGACACAGCCCGCCAGAAAGGCATTCGCGACCAATGTTGATGAATTCGTTCGGGCTTCGGGTTCCGTTTGCGCCGTGCATTGTTCCACGGTCGACGGGATGCGCTTCTGTACGGAGTTCTGCCTGCCGCAATAACGGCTCGAGAGACTGGTGGACGATTCCGCTCGAATTGCCGTGGCGGAGTCCCGGATGCCAACGTTTTAGAAAATTGCTGACGCAAGAACTGTATCGACACCGCAGCGCTCTTGGCCGCCCGCATGAAGGAGCGCTTGGGACAGGGACCGGGGAGTATGGGGTATGGCCTTCACGAACCTTCGCAGGTGCGCCGGCGTGTGCGCGCTCGCCTTCTGCTTGACCGCGGGAAGCGGCCTCGCAGCGGAAAGATGTGAACCGGTCGTCGGACACATCGTTTCAATCGAGGGGCAGGTCGAGGTCCAGCGGACCGGCGAACAGGTATGGCAGCCGGCGGGAGCGAACGAAACGCTCTGCCAGGACGACACGATCCGCGTCGGAGCGCGAAGCCGCGCGGCGATTGCGCTGATCAACGACGCCGTCCTGCGTCTCGATCAGAACACGGCCGTGCGCCTGCTCAATGTCGTCGAGAAGGAAGAAGAGCGTTCGCTGCTGGGCCTGATTGCCGGCGCTATTCAGTCGTTCAGCCGGCAGCCGCGCCTGTTGTCGGTCAACACGCCGTACCTCAACGCGGCCATCGAGGGCACGGAATTCGTCGTTCGGGTCGAGCGAACGCAGGCCCAGCTTACGGTATTCGAAGGCCAGGTCCTTGCCGCCAACGAATACGGCCAGATCGCGGTCGCGGGCGGGGAGTCGGTCGTCGCGCAGGCCGGCCAGGCGCCCGAGCCAAGAATTGTCGTGCGCCCGCGTGATGCGGCGCAGTGGGCGCTGTACTATCCGCCGGTCCTCGCGGTCCTAGGCGGCAGGACGGGCCGGATCCCCGAGGATCTCCCTGCGCCGCTCGCCGAGGCGCTTGCGATCGCGGGCCGCGGCGAATTCGCCGCCGCGCTCGAACGCCTGGATCGCGTACCCGCGGACCGGCGCGACAGCCGCTTCAATTTCTATCGGGCGGCGTTGCTGCTTTCGGTCGGACGTGCCGATGAGGCCGATGCCGCGATTGCTCTGGCGGTGCGCCAGGATCCCGGATCCGGCCTGGCTTACGCCCTGCTGGCCGTGATCGATGTAGTGCGAAACCGCAGGGACGACGCGCTGGCGAACGGGCGCCGCGCGGTCGAGCTGAGCCCCCGGTCGGCGGCGGCGAAGATCGCATTGTCCTATGCCCAGCAGGCGAATTTCCAGCTGGCGGCAGCGCGGGACACGCTGCTTCAGGCGGTCGAGCAGCAGCCCGATGACCCGTTGGCACGGGCGCGGCTTGCCGAACTCTGGCTGTCCTTGGGTTACCGCGGGCGCGCCCGCGAAGCCGCGGAGGCCGCGGCGCAGATCGACCCCGGCATCGCGCGTACGCATCTCGTTCTCGGCTATGCCGCCCTTGCGGAAATCCGCACCGACCGGGCCCGCGAGTCGTTCGACCGGGCGATCGCGCTGGCGCCCGGCGACGCCCTGCCGCGGCTTGGCCTGGGACTGGCGATGATCCGCGACGGCGACCTTGCGGCCGGACGCCGGCAGATCGAAATCGCGGTCGGCCTCGATTCGGAGAACGCCCTGATGCGGGCCTATCTCGGCAAGGCGTATTTCGAGGAGAAGCGCGCGCCCCTGGATGCCGAACAGTTCGCCCTCGCCAAGGGGATGGACCCGCTCGATCCGACCGCCTACCTGTACGATGCGATCCGTAAGCAGAGCGAGAGCCGGCCTGGTGAAGCGCTGGACGACATTCAGCGATCGATCGCGGCCAACGATAACCGGGCCGTGTATCGCGGCCGGCTGCAGCTCGACGAGGACCGCGCGGCGCGCGGGGCCAGTCTTGCGCGGATCTACGACGATCTCGGCTTTCTCCGCCTGGGGGTCAACGAGGCGGCGCGGTCGTTGGCCGACGATCCGACGAATGCCGCCGCCCACCGGTTCCTCGCCGACAGTTACAGCGGCGTGAGACGTCGCGAGATCGCGCGCCTCAGCGAACTCCTGCAGGCCCAGCTGCTGCAGGACGTCAATATCAATCCGGTTCAGCCGAGCACGAGCGAGGCCAACCTCAACATCATCGCCGGCGGCGGTCCGGCCGAACCGGGGTTCAACGAGTTCACTCCGCTGTTCGAGCGCAACCGGGCGCAGCTCAACGCCAGTGCAACGGGCGGAACCCAGGACACGCTCGGCGGCGAGGCCGTGGTCTCCGCGGTGTACGACCGCCTGTCGCTCAGCGCCGGTGCGTATCACTACGAGACGGACGGCTTTCGTGCCAACAACGAGATCGAGCACGATATCCAGAACGTCTACGCGCAGTTCGCCGTGACGCCGGATCTCAACGTGCAGCTGGAGCTGCGCCGGCGCGAGACCCGGAACGGCGATATCGCGCTCAACTTCGATCCGGACTCGTTCCTGCAGGTCAAGGATCGCGATCTGCAGCTGGATACGGCCCGCATCGGTGTCCGCTACTCGCCGGCGCCGCATTCCGACATCATCGCATCCCTGATCTACGGCGACCGCACCGAGCGGACGCACGAGGAAGAGCTCCTGCTCGGCTTCGATTTTGCGACCGATACCTTGCTCGACGACGAGGGTTACCAGGCCGAGGCGCAGTATCTGTACCGTGGCGACCGCTTCAAGCTGACCGCCGGGGCAGCCCGCAGCGACGTTGATCGTTTCCTGGAGTCGTCTGCGGGCTTCGTTGCGTTCCCGCCGCCCACTGTCCTGATTTTCGATCGTCCGATCGAACATACGCGCGGCTATCTCTACGCGAGCCTCAACTATCCCGAATCCGTCAACTGGACGCTGGGGACCAGCTACGACAAGTACGATGAGGATGTCCTCGATGTCGAAGAGGTGAATCCCAAGGCAGGTGTCCAGTGGGACATTACCGATCGCATCCGGCTACGCGGCGCGTATACCCAGACGGTCGCGCCGACGACGGTGAACAACCGTACGATCGAGCCGACCCAGGTCGCAGGGTTCAACCAGTTCTTCGCCGACCCGGGCGCGACCGTATCGCGGCTTTACGGCGTCGGCCTCGATGTCCGGGTCGCGGACGGCCTGCGGATCGGTGCCGAAGCCAGCCGACGGAAACTCGAAGAACCGATCTTCATCGGTGCCGGCGCGGTATTCGAAGACCGTGAGGAGACCATCTATAGCGCCTACGCTTACTGGACGCCCGTGCGGCAGCTGGCGCTCAGCGGCGAAGTCGTGCTCGACCGGTTCGAGAGCGTGGCCAGCCTCGATGTGGACCTTCCGCTGGAGGTCACCACCGTCCGCGCACCGGTCAGCGCGCGCTACTATCATCGCTCCGGGTTCTTCGCCGGCATCGGCGCGACCTACGTCGATCAGGAGGTGGTTCGCCAGGCCGCGTCCGCCCTGGCGGACGGCGAGGACAGTTTCGTCGTCCTGGACGCCTGGCTCGGCTGGCGCCTGCCCAAACGGCGCGGCATGATCAGCCTTGCGGTGCAGAACGCGCTGGACCAGGAATTCCGGTACCAGGACGACAGCTACCGGGAGTTCGAGGACGAGCCGTCGATCGGGCCGTTCCTCCCCGAGCGCTCGATCCTCGGCAAAGTCACGCTGAATTTCTGACGGCAAGACGGACACCGTCGGGTACTGAAAGACGAGCCGCAGGCGCAAGGCCATCCAAATTCGGGACATTTCAAAAGAAATGGCGACCCCAACGGGATTCGAACCCGTGTTGCCGGCGTGAAAGGCCGGTGTCCTAGGCCTCTAGACGATGGGGTCGTCGCGCGCGATCATTTACTGTTCCGCCCGGCAAAGGTCAAGGGCGGTAAGACATCCGGCTCAGAACAGCTGCTCCTGGTAGCGCACAACGCCGTCGATCAGCACCGCCTTGATGGCGGCGTCGCCATTGTCGTCGACCGCCACCAGGATCGCCACCGTGCCGTCGTTGCGGGGCATTTCGATCTCGCGGCCCTCGCCCTCGGGAACGAAATAACTCTCGATACCGTAGCGGACATTGATGCCGTCGCGATTCTCGCCGCCGATCCACAGGCCGGAATACTGGACCTTGCCGCGAATCACGACCGCGCCGGGGTCAAGTGACGGCATGTCGCGATGGATGGAAACAGGCTCCCAATACGTCTCGCCCCGCCGCAGCACCACAAAGACGTCATCGTGTCGTTCGAATGCGTCGTCGCCCGCGAGCACACCGTAATCCAGACTGCTGATTGCGTAGTCGAGCACCACGTAGTCGCCGCGGAACAGCGAGCGCGGATCGACAGGCCGGGTCTCCAGCAGGACCGGCGTGCCGGTGATCAGGGTGCGCTGCTTGATCGCCACCATGCCGACCAGCGCTGCGGTCTGCAGCATGACGACGAGGCCGAGCAGAATGAGCCGGTACGATTTCATCGCGCCGCGCCGCCTCCCAGCGCTGCCGCGCCCGCCTTGCGGCGCCGGCGTTCCAGCATGTAGACGCCGCCGATCAGCAGCGCGCCGCCGCCCATGACGAACAGCGACCGGCTGATCAGGGAGAAGAACTCCATGAAATAGACGGCGACCAGCCCGGCCCCGTAGGCGACGAAGGCGGAGTAGACCTGGAACCTCTCACCGCTGCGGTAGCCGTCGGCCACCATCCAGACCAGGATGGCAAAGGCGGTGCCGTTGATCGCGACGTACATGGTGATCACGTCGGCGTAGCGGCCCGGCATCAGCGGGTTCGCCAGAAGGACGGCGACGGCGAGCACGGCCAGCGCGAGACCGACCGTATCGCGCAGGGCGCGCGGGGCGGGAATGCGGCGGTAACGGTCGGCGGCGAGACCGACCACCGCGAGGCCGAAGATGGTGATGAGGGCGATCGTGCCGGCGCCGGCCGCGGCTGTGCGCGCCCAGGCGTCGGCCTGGAAATTCTGGAGGTTCCAGCCATACCAGGGCAGGCCGTGTACCCCGACATAGACAAGGAAATGGGCGACGAGAAGTGTACCAAGCAGGGCGGTGCGGCGGATCACAGTCGAGAGCCCGGCGAGGCGCGGCACATCCTGCATCGCGACCCCGGAAAGATGCAGCACCGCACCGAGCAGCACGAACAGCTGCAGCGGCCACAGCTCCGCCCCGCGGCCGCCGTAAGGCCACTCCACAAGAATCAGGAAGCACCAGACGCCAAGCGCGACGACGGCCGCACCGGCGGCCCATTTCCAGCCATGGTACAGGGTCGCGGCCGCGTACAATGCCCAGACGGCGAGGAACGGCCAGTGCAGGTGCTGCCCGAAGTCGAGGGTCTCCATGCCGCTCCACAGGGTCGCAAGGGCGAGTCCGACAACGGCGACCGGCTGCGACGGCACCAGCCACACCAGCAGCAGCGCACCGAGCGTCCACATCAGCACGCCGTTCGGGTAATGGGCGTCGATATGGTAGATCTGGGCGATCAGGTGGATGTTGGCGCCGAACAGGATGACGCCGAGCAGCAGCATGGCGTGGCCGATTCCCGCGCTGGCCCGCGCCGCGCCGGACAGGCCACGGCCGGCGATCGCATAAGCGCCCCACATGGCGCCGAACAGCACCGCCAGCTTGGCGAGCTTGCTCATTTCCGACCAGTTGGCGGCAAAGAACAGGATGATCCCGGCGCCCAGCGTCAGCGCCCCGGTCACCGCGAGCGCGACGGAAACGATACGCGATCCTTGGGCGAGGCGCACTTCGGCGTCGTGCAGGATGGCGGACTCGCCAGCCGGCGTGAGCCACCCCTTGGCGGCCCAGCCCGGCACTTCCTTGCGCAGCCGGTTGACGAATGCGCGGTCCCACATGGTTCCGACTCCGTTGTCGCTGCCGAGAGCCTGCTGGATCAGGCGTGCAATGCGAAGCGCTTGGCATTTCCGCTTCGTGCGGTTATCGACAAGCATGCGCACAATCGGTTTCGGAAGTATTACCGGCGCCCGCGGCGTCACCACATTTGCGCCAAGTCAATCGGAATTCGCCATGATTCACCGCGTCTTTGTCCTGATTTCGCCAGCGCCGCTCCTGCTTTTCGCCCTTGTTCTGAATTACATGAGTGGGCTGGAAGGATGGGGCGCGTGGGCGGCCGGTCCGCTTATTCTGCCGGTCGTCGCGCTCAGCGCCGGTTTCGGCCTGTACGGCCTGAACCTGGCTGTGCGGGCGGCCACGATCCGGTGGCGCACCGTGCTGACGGCCGCGGCGGTCCTGGCCGGCTCGGTCGCCATCTGGCTGCCGGTGCAGGCGCTCGTGCATTCGATCGGATAGACGGGCGCCCCCCTCCTTCCGCCGCTGCCCGGGATGACGACGGGGGACGTTCGCGTATGCGCCGCACAATCCGGAAGGTCCTGCCGCGGCTGCCGTGCAGCTGGGCCAAGCGGCTGCGGCGGGCCCGCTCCGCATTGTCCGGTGCAGTCGCCGCTCTGGCCCTGCTGTTCGCGGTGGGCGGCGAGGGCGCGCTGCAGCGCGAAATCGACTGCCTTGCCCGCAACATTTACTTCGAAGCCCGGCTGGAGCCGGAGGAGGGCCGCCGTGCCGTGGCCCATGTGGTGCTGAATCGGGTCGCCGACGAACGCTGGCCGAACACGCCCTGCCGGGTGATCGCCGAGGGCTTTCCCGACGCCGGGGTGCTGTGCCAGTTCAGCTGGTATTGCGACAGCCGGCCGAACTGGCCGCAGCGCGGCGCCCACTGGCGCGACGCGCTGGCGCTGGCGCAACAGGTGTATCGCGGCCATGCGCCGGATCCCACCGGCGGGGCGCTCTGGTACCACGCCGATTACGTCGATCCCGACTGGCGCCACGCGCTGCGCCAGGGACCCCGGATCGGCCGGCACATCTTCTACCACGATCCGCGGCGCCCCGGGTCTCCCGGAGACCGGGGCGCCGGTCCGTAAGTGCCCGGCGTACAGCATTTTTTCACTTTTCCGGTGCACGCTCGAGGGGATCGGAGAAGGACCAGGAATGCGCATCCCCGTTCTCTATCATCTGGCCCTGCTGCTGCGCCGCTCACCGGCGACGGAGTTCGAGCGGGTCATGCTCCTGCACCGGCTGTACAGCCAGCGCGTCCTGCTGTCGGCAGGTGCCGTCGCCGTGCTTGCCGGCGTTGCCGTGGCGGTGTCGGTGCAGCGGACAATGGCGGAGGAACTTGAGTGCCTCGCCCTTAACGTCTATTTCGAGGCGCGCGGCGAGACCCACGAGGGCCAGATCGCGGTCGCCCACGTCGTGATGAACCGCGCCGCCGACCCGCGCTTTCCCCGATATATCTGCGACGTCGTGCGCGAGGGCGGCAAGGAAAGCCACGATTGCCAGTTCAGCTGGTGGTGCGACCGGTTGAGCGACGAGCCGACCCACATGGCGGAATGGGAGATCGCGAAGGACGTCGCCCGGTCCGTGTACCGGGGCGAGATCGCGGATCCGACCGGTGGCGCTCTGTGGTACCACGCGACGCACGTGCGCGCCTACTGGCGCGGCCAGTTCCAGAAAAGCCGCAAGATCGGCAACCACATCTTCTATAGGGACAAGCCGGACCGCATCGGCCCCGGCGCGTGACGCCGGAACGCCGATCAAGCGTTCCTAACGCTTCGGCGGCGGCACGACCACCACCGGACAGGGCGCGTGCTTGAGGACGCTCTTGGTCACGTCCCCGGCGAAGAAATGGTGCAGGCGGTCCTGGTGAAAGCCGACGACCATGAGATCGATGTCGAGTTTGACAGCCTCGGTGATGATCTTCTCGACCGTTCGCCCCTGAACCTGCAGGGCCACCGCCTCCACGCCCGGCGGAGTCACCTTTTCGCGCAGGTCCTGCAGTTCCTGGTGTGAGGTCTTGATCTCGCCCGCCACCGAGTCGCGCTCGTCGGGAAGGTCGGGATCTCCGATGATCGTCGGATTGGCCGGTCGCACGTGGAGAAGATACAGCTTGGCGGCGAACGCCTCGGCAAAACCGGCCGCGACGGCGGCCGTCTCTTCGGAACCAGCGTACAAATCGACCGCGACTAGGATGTTCCTGATCTTGTCCACGACGGTTTCCTCCTGAGCGACGCACTCAAAAGCCGAACCCGCCGGGTAATCTTCGCGTTCCTGGCCGTCGGGCCAACGCGTTGGACCCGGAATACCCTCAATTTACTTCCGGATATGCGAATATTACCTGCGACGCGCCGGCAACGATAGCGTTTTCACCGCTCGAACCCGCTTGACGGAGGGCCGCGACCTGCGATCATGAGGTGCGCGGCGGCCCGCCGGCTGGCTACTGCGAACACTTACGGATCGGGAGGATTCCATGCGAGGAAGCTATGTTGCGGTTGCAGGGCTCGCCCTCGGAGTCGCGGTCGCCGCGGCCGTGCCGGCGGCGGGCCAGACCGTCAAGGTCACGCCGCTGGGCAGCCATGACGGCGAGTTCTGCCGCCTCGACCGGGCAATGGTCTTCGAGGATCCGGACGGCACGCGAATTCTCTACGATGCAGGGCGCACGGTTGCCGGTGCTGGCGACTCGCGGCTCGGCCGGATCGATGCCGTCCTGCTGACGCATGTGCACGGCGACCATTTGGGCGACCGCCACATCGCGGAAACCAACGCCGGCGACTGTGGCGGTCCAGAGTTCTCAGTCGTCGCGACGCCGAGCTCGAACTCGGTGAATATCGTCGTCGGCAAGGGCGCGAAATTCATCGTCGGTGCCGAGATGGCCAGCTTCTTCGCCGCCAAGGTGAAATCCATCGGTGGTGACCCGAAGCTGGTTGAGCTGGCGCGCTACGGTGCGTCGCGTCGGGTCGGCGGCATCACCATCGCGACGGTGCCGGCGGTGCACTCCAACGGCCTCAGCCCGGCCTTCATCGAGCACAAGGAGCATGCCGAGGCCCTCCGGAGCAGCGGCCTGACCGCGTATCTCGGCCCGCCGAGCGGCTATGTCCTGTCGTTTTCAAACGGCCTTGTCGCCTATCTGTCGGGCGATACCGGGATCACCGCCGAGCAGGACCTGGTGGTCCGGCAATACTACGGCGCCAAACTCGTCGTGATGAACATCGGCGATGTTTTTACGACCGGCCCGCGGGAAGCGGCATACGTGATCAACGAGCTGGTCAAGCCGAACGCGGTGATTCCCTCGCACGCCAACGAGGTGGCGACGCAGGACGGAAAGGTCGTGCCCGGCAGCCGGACCGATACGTTCATCAAGGCGGTCAAGGTGCCGGCCCATCTGCCGCTGAGCGGCCGGACCATGGAGTTCGACCGCAAAGGCAAATGCCTTGCCGGCTGCTGACGGCCCCAGCGCGCGGCGTCGATTTGCCGTCTTTCCGTGCGGGGTCGACATGGCATAATACGGGCGAGCCTTGATACGCTTGCCCGGGAGAGCGCGATGGCGAAACCCAATCCGACGGCCAGGAAGAGTGCGCAGGCCGCGAAATATACCGAGCCGGGCTGCGCCTACTGCCCGCCGACGGTGCGCGCCTGTCGCGACGGCGAGGCCGAGCGGCGCGGTCCCGGCTACTGTCCGACCAAGACCGACGCCGACGGCATTGCCGAGGGGCTGGCCCGCTATGACGACCCGTTCTGGCGCCGCGTTGCCGTCGAATCGGCGCGCGTCGAATCGGAAGGCTACTGCAAATGGACGCGGGTCGAGGAGATCGTCGAATTCGCCAAGAAGATGGGCTTCACCAAGCTTGGCATCGCCTCCTGCATCAGCTTCGTCGACCACGCCAACACGCTGAGCCGGATCTTCGAGAGCCACGGTCTCGAGGTGGTGTCGGTCGCCTGCAAGACGGGCGGCGTGCCCAAGGAGGAGATCGGCCTGAAGGATCACGAGAAGATCCGTCCCGGCGGGCACGAATCGCTGTGCAACTCAGTCGGCCAGGCGGAGCTGCTCAACCGCGCCGGCTGCCAGCTCAACGTCGTGCTCGGCCTGTGTGTCGGACACGACAGCCAGTTCTTCAAGTTCTCCGAGGGTCTGGCGACGACACTGATCGCCAAGGACCGGGTGCTCGCCCACAACCCGGTCGGCGCGCTGACGCTGGCCGACAGCTATTACAGCCGGATCTGGGGGCCGGAGCGACCGGAAAAGCCGCCGAAGCTGCCGCGGCAAGGCCGCAAGGCGTGAGCGCGGCGGAGCGTCGCGCGACCAACGAAAGAGGAACGGATCGATGCCCACAGGACAAACGCGTGGTGCGGCACCGCGACCCGCCGCATTGGGCTCGCCGCGACGCAGACTGCTCGCCGGCCTGGCCGCCGGCGCCGCGGTGCTCGCGGCCGGCCCGGTCGCCCGTGCGGCCTGCCTGCCGACGCCGCGCCAGCCGGAGGGACCGTTCTACCCGGTCGCCATCGGCGAGGCCGACTGGGACCTGACCCGGGTGGCCGGCGCAGCCGGGCGGGCCGAAGGCACCGTCATCGAGGTGACGGGCCGGATCCTCGACGGTGGCTGCCGCCCGGCCGCGGGCTGCGTCATCGAGCTGTGGCAGGCCAACCGCCACGGCCGCTACGACCATCCCGGCGACCGCCAGCGGCAGCGCGCGCTCGACCCCAATTTCCAGGGCTACGCGCGGCTCGTCGCAGATCGCGACGGCGCCTATCGGTTCGTGACCATCATGCCCGGCGCCTACCCGGCCTCGGCGGTCTGGATGCGACCACCGCACATCCATTTCCGCCTGCAGGCACCGGGCCGCCGGCCGCTGACCACGCAGATGTATTTCGCCGGCCACCCGCTCAACGCGGACGATCGGCTGTTGGCGCAGGTGCCCGCCGACCGTCGGGCGGCGCTCGAGGTCGCGTTCGACCGCCGCACCGCCGAAAACGTCCCGGCCGGCATCTTTGACATGACGCTTGACCGCATATAGGGCGGAAGCTGGCAAGACAACGTCCTTGTGGCCAACGCCACTGGTCCCGGTGTCGGATGGTTGCTTTGTCCCCAGCCCGAAGGTTCGGGGTGCCGCGAACTGATCCCACATAGGTCACCGGTCCATCGAGGCGCTGCCTCACAGTGATTGAAGTTCTTTGACCTTGCCGTAACTGGAAGTCGTATCTCTTAAAAGATATGGCGAATCAGGGGTCCGGGTGTCTCCATGAACGAGAAACATCGCAGTAACCAGAGAGACCATCATCATGGCGAAGCGGCGGTCGTCGACGAGGTGACAGCCAGGGATCCGGTATGCGGCATGACCGTCCAGCTGGACGTGGGCAATCCAAGCCGGGAGCATAAGGGCAAGACCTGGCACTTCTGCTCCGAGGGCTGTCACGACAAATTCGCCGCCGATCCGGAGGCCTTTGTCTCGGAAGGCCGCAAGGAGAGGGGCGCGGCCCTGCCTGCGGGGACCAAATACACCTGTCCCATGCACCCGGAGATC
>CAYFYY010000019.1:50435-58870 GCA_964347475.1 uncultured Flavobacteriales bacterium | reverse complement strand
GTGATCAGGGCCGGCGTGATGATGGCGAAGGTCATCTGGAAGGTCATGAACACCGTCTCGGGAATCGTCCCGGACAGCGAGTCGACCGACAAGTCCTTCAGGAACAGGTTGCTCAGTCCGCCGACATAGGCGTTGCCCTCGCTGAACGCCAGCGAATAGCCGGCGACCATCCAGACCACGGTGATCAGGCAGGCGATGGCAAAGCTCTGCATCGCCATGGCCAGCACGTGCTTCTTGCGGACCATGCCGCCGTAGAACAGGGCGACGCCCGGGATCGTCATCATCAGGACCAGCAGCGTCGATGTCAGCATCCACGCCGTATCGCCGGTATCGAGCGTCGCGTCCTGCGCGAGGGCCGGCGTCGCCAGCATCAAGAGAGGGGCGCCCGCAACGAGGCCGGCAAGGCGTGCGCGCCCGGAAGTTACTGTCTTCATTGGATTTCCTCCTAGATCGCGTTTTCGCCGGTCTCGCCGGTACGAATGCGGACCGATTGGGCGACGTCGATGACGAAGATCTTGCCGTCGCCAATCTTGCCGGTGCTGGCGGTGGATTGGATCGTTTCGACCGCGCGGTCGAGCATGTCGTCGGTCACCACCACCTCGATTTTCACCTTGGGCAGGAAGTTCACGGCGTATTCGGCGCCGCGGTAGATTTCGGTCTGGCCCTTCTGCCGGCCAAACCCCTTGACCTCGCTGACGGTCAGGCCCTGGACACCGAGCTCGGTGAGGGCTTCGCGAACGCCGTCGAGCTTGAATGGCTTGATGATCGCCATCACGAGTTTCATAGCGGGGCTCCCCCTATGCCATTTTCACGATCAGCCCGTTCCGGGCCGTGCGCCGCATGCGGTGCGGCACATGATGGCGACTGCCATATCAAGTTCCGTGCCAACCGCCGGAAAATGGAAAAATTCTTTATGTTTTAGGCCATTAGAAGGCGACGCGGGCGGGGCTGGTAGGGCTGGCGCAGGGCGATTTGCATATTTTTTGAGCACAGCCTCGGCAGCGCCTAATATTTATGCAAATACGGTGCCGCGGCGTTTTTTCCATGGACGCGGGCCCGGACCGCATGGAATCTGCAGGCATGCAGGCAGCAGAGACATCGCCCGCCGGTACCGGGGCGGACATCGAGACCGAGGTGCTGATCCTCGGCGGCGGCATGGTCGGGATGACGCTGGCCAATGCGCTGGCCGGGGCCGGCGTTGCCACCATCGTGGTCGACAGCGCGCCCGAGGACGCGCAGCTCGACACCGCCTACGACGGGCGCGCCTCGGCGATCGCCCACGGCTCGGCCCAGGTGTTCCGCGGCATCGGACTGTGGCCGTACCTCGACGCGGCGGCCGGGCCGATCATCGATATCCGCGTCGCCGACGGCACCGTGGCCGGCGGCCCCTCGACGCTGTTCCTGCATTACGACCACCGGGCCGTCGGCGACCAGCCGTTCGGCTACATGATCGAGAACCGCGTGATCCGGCGGGCCCTGTTCGAACAGGCGGCCGCGTTGCCGGCGCTCGAACGGATCGCCCCGGCCCGCGTCGCCACGCTGGCGCGCGACATCGGCGGCGCGGAGGCGGAACTCGAGGACGGGCGGCGCATCCGCTGCCGCCTCGCGGTCGGCGCCGAGGGCCGCAACTCGCCGTCCCGGGGCGACGCCGGGATCGCCGTGACCCGCCTGCCCTACGACCAGACGGCGATCGTCTGCACGGTCCGCCACGCGCGCGACCATCGCGGGGTCGCGGTGGAGTACTTCCTGCCGTCGGGCCCGTTCGCCATGCTGCCGATGACCGGAAAACGAATGAACATCGTGTGGACCGAGCGCCCGGACCTGGCGGCGCGCTACATGGCGCTGGACGACGCCGCGTTCCTTGTCGAGCTCGGTCGCCGTTTCGGCGACTGGCTCGGCGCGATCGAACTTGTCGGGCCGCGCTTCACCTATCCCCTGTCGCTGCAGCACGCGGTCCGCTATACCGACCGGCGGCTGGCCCTGGTCGGCGATGCGGCGCACGCGATCCACCCGATCGCGGGGCAGGGCCTGAACCTGGGCCTGCGCGACGTCGCGGCGCTGGCCGAAGCGGTCATCGACACGCGGCGCCTCGGCCTCGACATCGGCGGCGCCGACGTGCTGCGCCGCTACGAGCGCTGGCGGCGCTTCGCCTCGGTCCTGCTGACGACGGTGACCGACGTCCTGAACCGGCTGTTTTCCAACGATTTCCCGCCGCTGCGGCTGGCCCGCGACCTCGGCCTGGCGGCGGTCGACCACTTGCCGCCGCTCAAGCGCTTCTTCATGCGCCACGCCATGGGCGTGGTCGGCGACCTGCCGCGCCTGGTCAAGGGCGAGGCGCTGTAACGAGGCGGCGGCCGGGCGGCGACGGCTAATGCGGGTCGCGGCTCAGCCCCTTCTCCGCGAGCTCGTCGAGATAGGCCTGCCAGACCTCGTCCTTGGTCCGGCCCAAATTGTACAGGAAGTCCCAGGTGTAGATGCCGGTGTCGTGCAGATCGTCGAACTTGATGCAGATCGCATAGTTGCCGACCGGCTCGATCTCCATGATGCCGACATGGCGGCGCCCCGAGACGGTCTGCTTCTGGCCCGGCCCGTGACCCTGCACCTCGGCCGACGGGCTCTCGACGCGCAGCAGCTCGGCCGGAAAGCTGAAGCTGCTGCCGTCGTCGAAATCGACCTCGAGCGCCTTTTCCTTCTTCCTGAGCCGGATCTCGGTCGGCCAGCGGGTCACGCCGTATTCGCCTGCGGGCGCGTTCATGTCATTCACCCTCCTCATCGAGGCTGCGGGCCGCATCGCGCAGCATGATCGGCACGCCGTCCCGGATCGGGTAGGCGAGCCGCGCCTCGTCGCTGATCAGCTCGCCCTTCTCGGCATCATAGCGCAGCGGCGTCTTGGTCAGCGGGCACACGAGGTTCTCGAGCAGCTTCCGGTCCACGCCGGGCTTGTCCTGCGGCATCGTGAACGGCCTCCCGCCTTCTACTGGCACGTCGGGCCGCATTTCGCGGACCCCATCTCGACCAGCGCGGTCAGCACCTTCGTGCGCGCCGGCAGGTCGGGCGCCTCGAGCAGCGCCTGCTTTTCCGACGCCCCGAACGGGCAGATCATCGAAAGGCAGGTCACCAGCCGCTCGTCCGGCGCCTCGTGCAGCGCGTCCCAGTCGGCCTCGAGGCCGTGTGCGCCGAAATAACCGCGCAGCGCCGACAGGAGGCGGCCGCGGTCGAGCCCCGCCTCCGCTGCCGGGTCGAGATCGCGCCGGAACCTGGTCCAGTCGGCCGCGACCCGGCGATATCCGGACACCGGCTCCAGCTCCTCCTGCACGGTGAACCGGCAGACGCCGGCGAGCGCGATCAGGTAGCGCCCGTCCTCGGTCTCCTCGAAGCGGCAGATCCGGCCGGCACAACCCGTGTCGTACAGCTCGGGGGCACCGTTGCCGGTACAGTTGCCGAGCGGCTGGATCATCCCGATCATGCGGTCCGCGGCCAGCGCGTCCTCGACCATCGCAAGGTAGCGCGGCTCGAAGATGTTGAGCGGCAGGCGGCCGCGCGGCAGCAGCAGCACCTCGGCCAGCGGGAACACCGGAATCGTCGGCGGCAGCTGCTCGTATGTGGGGTCGAACACGCTCATGAAAACAGGATCGATGAAAGCTTGCGCCGCGACTCCACGGTCACCGGGTCGGTCGGCCCGAGAGCATCGAAGATCTTCAGGAGGCGCTTGCGGGCGGCCTCCTCGTTCCACTGCCGGTCGCGCCGGATGATTTCCAGCAGCGCGTCGATGGCGCCGGTCACGTCGCCGGCCCCGTACAGCGCCAGTGCGAGGTCGTAGCGCGCCTGGTGGTCGGCCGGGTCGGCCGCGAGCCTGGCCCGCAGCGCCTCATCATCCTCCGCGATGCCGGCGGTATCGGCCGCCAGCTCGATGGCCGACCGCACCGCGGCGACATCGGCGTCGGCCTGCTTGTCCGCCGGCACCGCATCGAGCGCCGTGCGGGCGTCGTCCAGCCGGCCGCTCTGCAGATGGCACTTCGCCAGCCCCGCCATGGCGCGGACCTCGTCCGGCACGTGCTGAAGGATCTGCTGGTAGATCGCGCCCGCGGTCGCGGCGTCGCCGGACTCCAGGGCTGCCGCCGCCTGGCCCAGGGCCTGCTCGACCGGCGAGGGCCCCGCCGTGCCGCCGCCGGCCTTGATCAGCCGGTCGACGAACGCCTTGACCTGGGATTCCGGCTGCGCGCCCATGAACGCGTCGACGGGTCGGCCGCCGGCGAAGCCGAACACCGCGGGGATCGACTGCACGCGCAGCTGCTGCGCGACCGCCGGGTGCTCGTCGGTGTTGACCTTGACCAGCCGCACCTTGCCGGACGCCGCCTTGACGACCTTCTCCAGCACCGGCGTGAGCTGCTTGCACGGCCCGCACCAGGGGGCCCAGAAATCGACGATGACGGGGACGGTCTTGCTGGCCTCGATGACGTCCTCGACGAACTCCGCGTCTGTGGTGTCAGAGACCAGGGTGCCGGCGTCGACCGGTTGGCTGATCAATTGATCCATTTTTCTGTTCCGGCGTTGTTATTCGTTGCCTTCCGGCGGCCTGCCACGTCGATCCGCTTCCCTGTGCGGCGTGGCGGCGCGTCAGCGACATAAATGGACGCTCGCGCCGCCGCTGGCAAGGCCTGGGGCGGACTATTCTTTTGCTTGCGAATCGAAATCGAGGATCATCGGGGGGTGGCCCTCGGCTTCGAGGAACCGGACAAGATCCTCGGCGGCGAGCGCCGATGTCCTGTCGTTGCGCAGGGGATGGGCGTTCACCACCGTGCCGGCCTGCAGCGCCCTGTCGAGCACCATCGTCACCCTGCCGGCGCGGTCGTTGATCACGGCAAACGGCGTGACGGCGCCCGGTGCGATGCCGAGATGCTCCATCAGCAGCTCGGCGCTGCCGAACGAAAGGGTGCCCTGGGCGCCGATGCGCCGGCGCAAATCCTTCAAGTCGATATCTCGCGACTCGAGGACCGTGACCAGCCACATGCGGCGCTTCTTGTCGCGCAGGAACAGGTTCTTGATGTGCGCGCCCGGCAGGTCGCCGCGCAGCGCGCGCGACTGCTCGACGGTGAACAGCGGCGGATGGGCGTGCGTCTCGCACGCGATATCCAACTCCTCCAGGCGGGCGAACAGGCCCGCATCGTCGAATTCCGCCGTACTGTCCATGGTGCCGGCGTTTTAGCGCCGTGACGGCCGGCCCGCAAGCCCGGAGGCCGGCCCGTCGCCACGCGAACAGCCCGCTTGCAATGCGCCGCGCAATGCGTATGATGCGCGCCGCATTGGACAGCCGCCGCCGGCGGCCCTATATTTGGCGTCGCGACGCGGGCGTAGCTCAGGGGTAGAGCGCAACCTTGCCAAGGTTGAAGTCGTGGGTTCGAATCCCATCGCCCGCTCCAGCTTTTTCCGGACATCCGCCCGCCGCCCCGGAGGCGGCTTTTTCGTGGCTGCTGGCATCGTTTTCCCGAACACGACGTTCTGGGACCCGCGGAAAACCCTAACGCATGGGCTCGTTCCACGCCTCCGGGCGCCCGCCGCGGGCCGGTCGGGTCACATCCGCGTCAATTCGCCGCCGCGACCCGTGAACCCCCCTTGCCCCGGCCCGGCAGGTGGGTATTAATGGAATCGCGGATTTTCAGCGCCGGCCGGCGGGGTCCGGACCGGTGCAGCGGCATTGGCACGGGGCTCTGCGGACGGTCGACGGTGTCGCGACCGATGGTGCCGGCGGAAAGGACGGGATGACGGAACGGACCACGACGCTGAAGCAGGAGACGATCGATGCGATCGTCGCCAAGGTCGAGGACCGCTTCTCCGGCGACCGGGCGCAGGCTGCGACGTTGTTCATCCGCCACTACTACGACGACATCGCGCCCGAGGACATCATCGGCGCCGATCCCGAAGATCTGTACGGCGCGGCCCTCTCGCTGTGGCAGTTCGGCGCGCAACGCAAGCCCGGCGAGGTCAAGATCCGGGTCTTCAACCCGCGCGTCGAGAAGCACGGCTGGCATTCGGCGCACACGGTCGTCGAGATCGTCCACGACGACATGCCGTTTCTCGTCGACTCGATCACCATGGCGCTCAACAACCTCGGCCTGACCGTCCACCTGTTCGTCCACCCGCAGTTCGCGGCGCAGCGCGACGCCGGCGGCGGCATCGTCGCGCTGGCGCCGCGCAACGAGATCGGCGACGGCGCGATCCCCGAATCCTACATGCATATCGACATCGACGAGCGCGGCGCCGCCGGCGTGCTGCGGGAGATCGAGACTCACCTGAAGGACGTGCTGGCCGACGTGCGGTCGGTGGTCGCCGGCTGGCGGCCGATGGTCGACAAGGTCCAGGATCTGATCGGCGAGCTCGAGACGGCGCCGCCGCCCAAGGCCGATCCGGGCCACGTCGCGGAGACCATCGCCTTCCTGCACTGGCTGCTCGACGACCACTTCACGTTCCTCGGCTACCGCGACATGGACATCGAGGGCAAGGGCAAGAGCGCGTGCATCAAGGTGCGCGCGGATACCTGCCTCGGCCTGCTGAGCGATCCGGAGATCGCGGTGTTCCGCGGCCTGCGGGAGCTCGGCCGGCTGCCGCTCGAAGTCCAGGCCTATCTGCGCCAGCGCGACCTCCTGGTGCTGACCAAGACCAACCGCCGCTCGACCGTGCACCGCCCGGTGCACATGGATGCGCTCGCGGTCAAGCGCTTCGACGAGAACGGCCGGGTCAACGGCGTGCGCCTGTTCGTCGGCCTGTTCACCTCGGCCGCCTACAACCAGACGCCGCGCGACATCCCGCTGCTGCGCCAGAAGATCTTCGATCTGATCCGCCGCGCCGACTACGACCCGGCCAGCCACGCCGGCAAGGCCCTGGTCCACATCCTCGACAACTATCCGCGCGACGAGCTGTTCCAGATCGGCCTCGACGACCTCTACGAGATCACCCGCGGCATCGTGCAGCTGCAGGAGCGCCAGCGCATCGCGCTGTTCCTGCGCCGCGATCCGTTCGAGCGCTTCATCTCCGCCTTCGTCTTCGTGCCGCGCGACCGCTACAACACGCGCCTGCGGCTGACCTTCGAGCGGATCCTCACCTCCGCCTTCGACGGCAAGGTCGCCAACTGGTACACCCATATGGGCGACGATGCGCTGAGCCGGCTGCACTTCATCATCGAGACCACGCCTGGCAGCATCCCCGACTACGACCGCGAGGAGATCGAGGCGCGTCTGGTCGAGGCTGGCCGCTCCTGGGCCGACCGCCTCAAGCAGGCGCTGATCGAAACGAAGGGCGAGGAGGCGGGACTCAAGACCTTTGCCCGCTACGAAAGCGCGTTCCCCGGCAATTACTGCGAGGAATTTTCTGCCCACACCGCGGTCTACGACATCGGCTGCATCGACCGGGCACTGTCGACGGGCGATCTCGGCGTCAACCTGTACCACCCGATCGAGGCCGGCGACACCGAGTTCCGCTTGAAGATCTACCAGCCCGACAATCCGGTGCCGCTGTCCGACGTGCTGCCGATGCTCGAGAACATGGGTTTGCGCGTGCTCGGCGAGGTGCCGTACGGCGTGACCCCGGCCGGGGCGGACCGGACGGTCTGGATACACGACTTCTCGCTGGTGTCGCGGGACGGCATCGCGATCGACTTCGAGACCGTGCGCGAGCCGTTCCACGACAGCTTCGCGCGCATCTGGCGCGGCGAGGTCGAGAACGACGGGTTCAACCGGCTGGTCATCTCGGCCCGTCTGGGATGGCGCGAGGTCACGGTCCTGCGCGCCTACAGCAAGTACCTGCGGCAGGCCGGAATCCCGTTCAGCCAGGCCTACATGGAGGAGACGCTGGCCCGCAACGGCACGGTCACGCGCCTGCTGGCCGAGCTGTTCGAGGTCCGCTTCAAGCCCGATTTCCGCGGCGAGGCGGACAAGCTGACGGCCGAGCTGCTGCGCGAGGTCTACGAGCGCCTCGAATCGGTGGAGAGCCTCGACGAGGACCGGATCATCCGGCGCTTCGTCAACGTCATCGGCGCGACCGTGCGCACCAACTTTTTCCAGGAGGCCCTGGACGGCGAGCCGAAGCCCCACCTGTCCCTGAAATTTGACGCCAAGCGGGTCGAGGACCTCCCCGAACCGCGCCCGTTCCGGGAGATTTTCGTCTACAGCCCGCGCGTCGAGGGCGTGCATTTGCGGTTCGGCCCGGTTGCCCGCGGCGGCCTGCGCTGGTCCGACCGGCGCGAGGATTTCCGCACCGAGATCCTCGGTCTCGTCAAGGCGCAGCAGGTCAAGAACGCCGTGATCGTTCCGGTCGGCTCCAAGGGCGGGTTCGTGTGCAAGCAGCTGCCGCCGGCTGGCGACCGCGAGGCGCTCGCCGCCGAGGGCGTCGCCTGCTACAAGATCTTCATCTCGGGCATGCTCGACCTGACCGACAACCGG
>CAYFYY010000019.1:0-50364 GCA_964347475.1 uncultured Flavobacteriales bacterium | reverse complement strand
AAGAAGATGGGAATCACGGCGCGCGGTGCCTGGGAGTCGGTCAAGCGCCACTTCCGCGAACTCGGCCACGATACGCAGAGCCAGGATTTCACAGTCGTCGGGGTCGGCGACATGGCCGGCGACGTGTTCGGCAACGGCATGCTGCTGAGCGAGCACATCCGCCTCGTCGCCGCCTTCAACCACCAGCACGTGTTCCTCGATCCCGACCCGGATGCGAAGGCCAGCTATGCCGAGCGCAAGCGCCTGTTCGAGATGCCGCGCAGCAGCTGGGCCGATTACGACGCCAAGCTGATCTCCAAGGGCGGCGGCGTGTTCGAACGGCGCGCCAAGGCGATCCGAATCTCGGCGCCGGTCAAGGCGCTGTTCGGCATCACGGCGGACAGCCTGACGCCGGCCGAGCTGATCCAGGCGATGCTGCGGGCCGAGGTCGACCTGCTGTGGTTCGGCGGTATCGGCACATATGTGAAGGCGTCGCGCGAAACCGATGCCACGGTCGGCGACCACGCCAACGACGCGCTCCGCGTCGACGCCGCCGCGCTGCACTGCAAGGTGATCGGCGAGGGAGCCAATCTCGCCGTCACCCAGCTCGGCCGCGTCGAATTCGCGCTACGCGGCGGGCGCATCAACACCGATGCCATCGACAATTCGGCCGGCGTCGACACCTCCGACCACGAGGTCAACATCAAGATCCTGATGGGCGATCTGATCGCCCGCAAGAAGGTCACCCGCAAGCAGCGCGACAGGATGCTCGTTGCGATGACCGACGAGGTCGCCGCGCTGGTGCTGCGCAACAACTACCAGCAGACCCAGTCGCTGTCGGTGGTACAGTCCCAGGGCATCGACCGCATGGACGAGCAGCTGCGCCTGATCAAGGCGCTGGAGCGTGCCGGGCGCCTGAACCGGGCCATCGAGTTCCTGCCGGACGAGGAAACGTTCGCCGAACGACGCACCGACGGGCGCCCGCTCACCCGGCCCGAGCTCGCGGTTCTGCTGGCCTACGCCAAGATTGCGACGTACGACGATTTGCTCGCGTCCAACCTGCCCGACGATCCTGTGTTCGAGGCGGACCTCGCCCGCTATTTCCCGAAACCGATCCGTGACAAGCACCCCGACGCGGTCGGCCGGCACCGGCTGCGGCGGGAAATCATCGCGACGTCCCTTACCAACTCGATCATCAATCGCACCGGACCGGGCTTCATCAACGAGATGCGCCTCAACACCGGAATGGAGGTGCCGGCGATCGCCCGCGCCTACACGATCTCCCGCGAAGTCTTCGACCTGCGCTCGCTGTGGCACGACATCGAGGCGCTGGACAATGCCGCCCCGGCGGCGTCCCAGACCGGCATGCTGCTGCAGACGGTGTTCACGCTGTGGCGCACGACGCCGTGGTTCCTGCGCAACTGCGCGCACCCGCTCGACATCACCAGCCTGATCGCGGAGTTCCACGAGGGCGTGCAGCGGCTCTCCGAAGCGCTGGACGACATCCTCGCCCCGGACCAGAAGCGGGACACCCGCGACCGGGCCGGGAGCTTCGCGCAGCCGGGCGTTCCGGCCAAGCTGGCGGCGCGAATCGGGCGGCTGAAGGCATTGTCCTCGGCGCCCGACATCGTGCGCATCGCCGGCGCCGCGGGACAGGGAGTCGAGGAAGCGGGCGCCGCCTATTTCCTGATCGGCGACCGGTTCCGTCTCGACTGGCTGCGCCACACGGCCCGGACCATGGCCGCCGACACCCAGTGGCAGCGCCTTGCCCTCGGCGCGATCATCGACGATGTGTGGAGCCACCAGAACGACCTGACCATGGCGGCATTGCGATCCGGCAAGGAGGGGGTCGCCGCGGTCGAGGAGTGGCTGGCGGCGCATGCCGAGCCGGTCGAACGCATCGGCGCGATCCTCAACGAGATCCAGTCGGCGCCGTCGCCGGATCTGGCGATGCTGGCGGTCACCAACCGCGAGCTGCGCACCCTGGCGATGCTCTAAGGGCCATCCGCTCCCGCGGAATCGGTCAGGCCAGCCGCACAGCCGTGCCGGTCACGGCGACCATGAGCATCGAGGTGTCCTTGCCGACCGCCTCGTAGTCGATGCTGATGCCGATGATGGCGTTGGCACCCATCTCCTCGGCGTGCATCCGCATGTCGGCCATGGCCTGTTCGGCACCCTCCTGGAGGACCGATTCGTAGGCGCCGGCGCGGCCGCCGACGATGTCGCGCACGCTGGCGAAGAAATCGCTGATTACGTTGGCGCCGTAAATGGCTTGGCCGGTCACGACGCCCAGGTATTCCGTGATCTCGCGGCCCTGAACGCTGTCGGTCGTGGTGTACAGCATCGTCTCACCTTCAGATCGTGGCAAGGTTACGGTTTCTCCGAGATTGGCGGGCATGCTAGGGGTATCTGGTTACTTTCCGGTGAACGGGTAACGGGGGCCTCATGGCGGACAGGAGGGCGATCCTCTCATGGTGCCTGTACGACTGGGCCAATTCCGCCTATCCGACGGTCGTGACCACCTTCGTGTTCGGCGCCTATTTCACCAAGGCCGTGGCGGTCAGCCCGGAGGCGGGGACCGCCGCCTGGGGCTATGCGGTCGGGACCGCCGGCTTTGCCGTTGCGCTGCTGGGCCCGGTTCTGGGGGCGGTCGCCGACCAGGCCGGCCGGCGCAAGCCTTGGCTGGGCGTGTTCACCGCCGGTGGCGCCCTGACCACGGCGCTGCTGTGGTTCACGCTGCCCGACCCGGACTTTGTAGTGTGGGCGCTGGTGTTCGTCGCCCTGTCGAGCATCGCCTTCGAGTTCGGCATGGTGTTCTACAACGCGATGCTGCCGGATCTGGTCGGGCCCGACCGGGTCGGCCGGGTGTCCGGCTGGGGCTGGGGCCTCGGCTATGTCGGTGGGCTTGCGTGCCTCGTGATTGCGCTGTTCGGCTTCGTGCAGGCCGACCCGCCGCTGTTCGGCGTCTCGACCGAGGCGGCCGGCCATGTCCGCGCGGTCACCCTGCTCGCCGCCGCCTGGTTCGCCCTGTTCGCCCTGCCGCTGTTCGCCTTCACGCCGGACCGCCCGGCCCTCCGCCTCGGCGTGGGTCGCGCCGTGGGCGAGGGATTGGCGGCGCTCCGCGGAACCCTGCGTGAGATCCGCAATTATGCCGCAATCGTGCGATTTCTTGTGGCCCGAATGTTCTATTCCGATGGGCTCGTAACCCTGTTCGCCGTCGGCGGGATCTATGCGGCGGGTACCTTCGGCATGAGCTTCGGGGAGGTGATTCAGTTCGGCATCGCGCTCAACGTGACCGCAGGGCTCGGCGCCTTCGCCTTCGCCTGGGCGGATGACCGGCTCGGCGCCAAGCCCGTCATCGTGATCGCCCTGCTTGCGCTCATCGCGCTCGGCGCCGCCGCCCTTGCGGTCACCGACAAGGCGGCGTTCTGGGCCATCGGCATGGCGCTCGGCGTCTTCGTCGGGCCGGCGCAGGCGGCCAGCCGTTCGCTGATGGCGCGACTCGCCCCGGCGGACATGCGGACCGAGATGTTCGGGCTCTATGCGCTGTCGGGCAAGGCCACCGCCTTTCTCGGGCCGCTCGCCTTCGCCTTTGCCACCGACCTGTTCGACAGCCAGCGCGCCGGCATGGCCACCATCCTGGTGTTCCTGGCGCTCGGCCTCCTGCTGCTGCTGCCGGTCCGGGAGCCGCGGACTTGAAAGATCGTTTCGATATCGTAATCATCGGCGCCGGGTTCGCCGGGCTGGCCTGCGCACGGGTCGCTGCGGACCGTGGCCTTCGCGTCGCGGTCGTCGAGAAGAAGCCGGACCCCGGGGTCCAGCTGCACACCACCGGCATCGTGGTCAAGGAGGCGGCGGAGGAACTGCCGCTGCCGGCGCATCTCGTGCGCCCGATCCGCGGCGTGCGCCTGTATGCGCCGGGCCTGCGCCACCTCGACCTCGACTCGCCCGGCTATTACTTCCTGGCGACCGACACCGCCGGGATCCTGCGCTGGCTCGCGGACGAGGCCGAACGGGCCGGGGCGACGCTCATCTTCGCCACCGCCTTCGAGGGCGCGCGCCGCGACGGCGACGGCATCGTGCTCGACCAGCCGGTGCTGCGCACGCGCTACCTCGTCGGCGCCGACGGCGCGCGTTCCGCGGTGGCGCGCTGCTTCGGCCTCGGCGTCAACCGGCGCATGCTGATCGGTGTGGAGGCGGAATATGCCGGCGTCGCCGGGCTCGATGCCGAACGGCTCCACTGCTTCATCGATTCCGAGTTGGCGCCGGGCTATATCGGCTGGGCGGTGCCCGGCGTCGGCGTCACCCAGATCGGCCTCGCCCGCCGCCGCGGCGACAAGCCCTCGGCCGGCGACCTTGCGGAAAAGCTCGGCGCCGTGTTCGATTTCACCGGGGCGCGGCTGGTCGGACGGCGCAGCGGGCCGATCCCGGTGGGCGGTACCGTGCGGCCCGTGACAACGGCCAACGTCCTTCTCATCGGCGATGCCGCGGGGCTGGTCTCGCCGCTGACGGCCGGCGGTATCCACTTGGCTTTCCGTTATGGGCGGCGGGCCGGGCAGGCGATCAGCGATTATCTGCAGAACGGCGGCGCCGACCCGGGAGAGGTCCTGACCCGCGAATATCCGCGCTATCGTTGGAAGACACTGCTGCGCCGGGCCTTCGACCGCGACCCGCCGAACTGGTTCTACGACTGGACGCTCGCCCTGCCGCCGATGCGGGCGCTGGCGCAGCTGATCTATTTCCACCATGACGGCCTGAAGTCGCGCGCCGGCTGGCGCGCCATGTTCCGCACCCGCTGAACGCCGGTTTCAGTGCCGGAAATGGCGCATGCCGGTGAAGACCATGGCGATCCCGGCCTCGTCGGCCGCCGCGATCACCTCCTCGTCGCGCACCGAGCCGCCGGGCTGGATCGCCGCGGTGGCGCCGGCCTCGATCGCCGCCAGGAGGCCATCGGGGAAGGGAAAGAAGGCGTCGGAGGCGACCACCGAACCCTTGGTTCCCACATGTTCCGCGGCCTTGTGGGTGGCGATCCGTACCGAATCGACGCGGCTCATCTGGCCCGCGCCGACGCCGACCGTCGCGCTGCCGCGGGCAAACACGATGGCGTTCGACTTGACGTGCTTGCACACCTTCATGCCGAACAGCAGGTCGCGCCGCTCGTCGGCCGTCGGCGCGCGCTCGGTCACCGTCTTGAGGTCGCCCTCGCCGACGCGCCCGGTATCGCGGGTCTGCGCGAGGTAGCCGCCGGCCAGCGAGCGCACCGTGAGGCCCGATTCCAGGGGGTCCGGCAGGGCATCGGTCAGCAGCACGCGCAGCGCCTTTTTGGCGGCCAGGATCTCGCGCGCCTCGTCGCTCGCGCCCGGGGCGATCACCACCTCGGCAAACAGCTCGGCGATCAACGCCGCCGTCTCCGCATCGAGCGCCCGGTTGGCGGCGATGATGCCGCCGAAGGCGCTGACCGGATCGCAGGCCAGCGCCTGACGGTAGGCCGTCGCCAGATCCGCCGCCTCGGCCACGCCCGCGGGATTGGCGTGCTTGATGATGGCGATCGCGGGGTCGTCGAACTCGGCGACCAGCTCGAACGCGGCGTCGGTGTCGTTCAGGTTGTTGAAGCTGAGCTCCTTGCCCTGGATCTGCGTGGCGCTGGCGATCCCGGGCCTGGGCGCGCCGCCGATATAGAACGCCGCCTTCTGGTGCGGGTTCTCGCCATAGCGCAGGATCTGCGTGCGGCGACCGCCGAGCGCGAGGCGCTCGGGCAACTCGTCGCCGATCTCGCGCGCGAACCAGCCGGCGATCGCGGCGTCATAGGCGCCGGTATGCGCGTAGGCCTTGGCGGCGAGGCGGCGGCGCAGATCGGCGGTGGTGCCGCCGTCATTGCCTTCCATCTCCTCACGCACCGCATCGTAGTCCTCCGGCCCGGTGGCGACGGTAACGAAACCGTGGTTCTTGGCGGCGGCGCGGATCAGCGCCGGCCCGCCGATGTCGATGTTCTCGATGCAGGCCGCGAACCCGGCGCCGCGCGCGACCGTCTCCTCGAAGGGATACAGGTTCACCACCAGCAGGTCGATCGGCGCGATGTCGTGCACAGACATCGCGAGCTGGTGCTGCTTGTCGTCGCGGCGGGCAAGCAGCCCGCCGTGGATCATCGGATGCAGCGTCTTGACCCTGCCGTCCATGATCTCCGGGAAGCCGGTGTGATCCGAGACCTCGGTCACGGAGATATCCGCCTCCCGCAGCAGTTTCGCCGTGCCCCCGGTCGACAGGATGGCGACGTTGCGCTGCGAGAGGAATTTGGCGAATTCGACCAGCCCCGACTTGTCCGAGACGGAGATCAGGGCGCGGGTGATCTTGCTGATGGTCATGGCGGTTTCCGGTGGCGGCCGACGATGGAAGCGGCGTCGTTTTCTTAGAGCGCGCCCCGCGCGATGGCAAGGGGGGCGGCCGCGTCCATCAGTCGCGGCGGCGTTCGCGGCGCAACGCCCATTTGATGGGATCCGATCCCGGGGCCGTCTGCCCGGCGATGACGATCTGGCCGGTGCGTCGCGGTTCGGGCGCGGCCTCGAAATAGATGCTTTCGGCCAGCTCCATCGGGGCGTTGGCATGCAGCCGCCAGGCATCGCCCCGCGGCGGTTTGAGGAGCGCGGCCCGGCCGCTCTGCAGCAGGGTCGCACGAACGGCGGGATGCAGGTGAAAGCGCACGGCGAACGGGACTCCCGCTCGGCCCGACAGCACGTCCTCGCCGCGCAGATCCTCACCATCGGCCGACAGGAACAGCCGCCGCCGATGCTCGATTCCGTCCGAGCGGACGTAGCCGCGGTGACTCATCGACAACAGCTGTGCGCCGTCGCTGGTATCCCGCTCGACCTTGGTTGCTGCGCGTCGCCGGCCGATCCGACCATCGTCGCGGAGCTCGCTCGAGTTCCTGTCGCTGACCACCGCCGTAGAGTGCGCGGCGGTCGTCCGCCCGGCGTACCGCCAGTGGCCCGCGCTCGCCGGTGCGCCTCCGCAATTGACGATCAGCCGGTCGCGTCCGACGCTGATCTCGACACTCAGGGTGCCGGCGTGCGCCCCATCGTCCCACGGCGGCGGCGACGGGGGCCCACTGTCGACGAGAACGGTCAGGGTGCCGGCGGCGAGCCGCTCGATTCTCATGGCCGGCGCGCGCCCCGCCGGTTTGCCGCCGGGGCTGGCCTGTTCGGCCACCGCCGCAATCAGCGCCGCATCCTCCAGCCCCGCACCGTTGAACCGGGCAAGCCCGCCGTCGCCATGGCGCAGGTAGCGCAGCATCGGTGCCATCCGGTCGATGGCCGCCTGCAGCGAGCCCGGCACCTCCTGCTTGGCGCCCGCCAGCGCCGCACGAGTCTCGAGCAGGTCGCGCAGCACCGCAAGAAGCTGAGCCGGACTGCGCGCCACATGGCCGCCGTCGGCCAGGACCTGGCGGTCCAGCTCATGGTTGAGCCGCCGCAGATCGCGCTCCAGTCCCGCACCGCTGTCGATACACAGTGCCGCGAGGATGCGGCCTTTCAGTGCCGTGACGCGTGCCGCGCCATGCGTCTCGAGGTGCAGCGCCCGATCGAGGTGGCGAATTTGCCGGCCGATCGAGCCCAGCAGGTGGCGCTGGAAATCGTCGTCCCCGCTGGCAAAGAAGGTATCGTAATTGAAGAGCCAGGCCGCGAGCCGTACCGCCAGCACATCGCTACGCCAGGCCGGCAGCGACCACGCCCGGTTGCGCGCGATCCAGTCCGCCACCAGCCGGCGCGCCTCGTGGCGGGCGTCGTCGCCGCCCAGTGCCCGCAGATCGCGCAGCCAGGCAAATCCGTGCAGTGCGGCGCGCCACTCCACAGGGGTTTCGGCCGATGCCCAGACGTCGCCCCCGGTGGTCCTGGCCACGCCGGAGTAGTCGAAGGTGCCGGAAAGAATCGCGGCCCCGCGATCGGCATCACCCTGCCACGGGTCCGCCAGGGCCGCCGCGGGTGCGGCCGGCGCGAGGCCAAACAGCGATAGCCGGTATCCAGGCAGCGCAAACACCCCTTGCACGGCCCGCCGGGCCAGATCCAGCGTTTTGACCCGCAGTCGCGCCGGCAATCCGGCCATACGTTATGCGTCGCCGCGCAGGCGGCGGATATTGGCTTGGTAGGCCTCCGGTCCGCCGGCGAAGGTGGCGGTCCCGGCGACCAGAACATCGGCGCCGGCGGCCACCGCCCGGGGCGCGGTCTCGAAATTGATGCCGCCGTCGATCTCCAGGTCGATGCTGCGGCCGCTCGCGTCGATCCGCTGGCGCAGCTCGGCGACCTTGTCGAGTTGCGACTCGATGAAGGCCTGGCCGCCGAATCCGGGGTTGACGCTCATCACCAGGACGAGATCGAGCTCGTCGAGCAGGTAGTCGACGGCCGCGACAGGCGTTGACGGATTGAGCGAAACGCCGGCTTTCTTGCCGAGGCTGCGAATCAGCTGCAGCGTCCGGTGGACGTGCGGTGTCGCCTCCGCATGCACGGTGATGATATCGGCCCCTGCCGAAGCAAAGGCCTCGATATAGGGATCTACCGGCGCGATCATAAGATGTACGTCGAAGACCTTGTCGCTGTGCGGGCGCAACGCCTTCACGACGCCCGGTCCGATCGTGATGTTGGGCACGAAGTGGCCATCCATCACGTCGACATGGATGTAGTCGGCGCCGGCCGCGTCGATGGCATGCACCTCCTCCCCCAACCTGGCGAAATCGGCGGACAGGATCGAGGGCGCAATTCGGGTCGACTGTTGCATCGCCTTTTCCTAGAGCGTTTCCTGCCCCCACGCAAGCGACGAGCGGACACCGCCGGATACTAGACGATGCGGCGCAGGCGCGCGGCATAGAAGCCGTCGAGACCACCCGACTCGGCCCAGTGGCAGGGCAGGGTGCGGACATCCCCCCGCACCGTGATCGCTGCCGCCAGCCCGGGCAGTTCGGCAGCCGCCACCGGCACCCGTTCGGCGGCTGCGCCCGTGGCCAGCAGCGCTGCGATGCGCTGCTCGCATTCCTCCGGCTGCAGCGAGCACGTGGCGTAGACGACCGTACCGCCCGGCGCGACCATGCGCAGTGCGGCGGCAAGCAGCCGGTCCTGCACCGCAACGAGGCGGCCGACGTCGTCCGCGGACTTGTTCCAGGCAATGTCCGGGTGGCGGCGCAGGGTTCCGGTCGCTGTGCACGGGGCGTCCAGCAGCACGGCGTCGAACGGCGCCGGCGGCATCCATGCCGCCGCGTCCGCCACCACGGTTTCCACGGCAAGGCCGAGGCGGCCGACATTCTCGCGCAGGCGTCCGAGCCGCTTGTCCGATCTGTCGACCGCAGTCACCGCAGCGCCGGCGGCGGCGAGCTGCACCGTCTTGCCGCCCGGTGCAGCGCAGAGGTCGGCGATCTGCCGCCCCGCAACATCGCCCAGCAGGCGGGCGGGCAGCGCCGCCGCCGCGTCCTGCACCCACCAGGCGCCTTCGGCGAAGCCGGCCAGCGTTGCGGGATCGCCGCCGCCGTGCCGGCGCAGGCTGCCGGTCGGCAGGATCTCGGCATCCAGCGCCGCGGCCCAGCGCGTCGCCGAGCATGGATCCTTGACCGACAGGTCGAGCGGTGGCTCGGTAAGGTGGGCGCGTGCAATCGCGGCGGCAGCCTCGGCCCCGTAGGCCGCGTCCCAGCTGTCCCATAGCCAGCGCGGGACGTTTGTGTGTTCGGGATCGTCCGGCGGCAGTGGACCCGCTTCGGCGATCCGCCGCAGGACGGCGTTGACAAGGCCTTTAAGCCCCTCCTGGCCGCGCGCCTCGGTCAACGCGACCGCCGTGTCGACGGCGGCATGCGGCCGCGTGCCCAGCACCGCCACCTGGGCGACGCCGAGGCGCAGTATGTCCCTCACCACCGCGCGTTTTTGCGGCAGAGGCCGCTCGAGACGCGCATCGATCGCCGCGTCGATCTGGCCGAGCCGGCGCAGCACCGTGGCGACCAGCAGCCGCGCGAAGGCCCGGTCGCGCGCCTCGAGGCGAGGCAGATCGCGGTGTCCCGCAAAGGCCTCGTCCAAGGGGCGCCGCCGGCGCAGCACGGCGTCGAGCAGGTCCAATGCACTGGCGCGGGCGTCGTTCATTGCGCCGGTTTACGGCAAAACGGGACGGCGACCAAGCCAGCCGGCGAGGATCAGCCCCACGGACGGCGTTGTGTCTCGACCGCTTCGCCGGCCATCTCCTGCAGGCGTTGGATGCGCTCGCCAATGGGCGGGTGGGTCGAGAACAGTCCGTCAATCCTGTGCGCGTGCAGGGGGTTGACGATGAACATGTGCGCGGTCGCCGGATTCTCCTCGGCCTGCGGATTGTCGATGACGGCGGTGCCGTGGGCGAGGTTGCGCAGGGCGCTGGCGAGCCACAGCGGATGGCCGCAGATCTCGGCGCCCATGCGGTCGGCCTCGTACTCGCGGGTGCGGCTGATCGCCGTCTGCACCAGCAGTGCCGCAACCGGCGCCAGGATCATGACCAGGAGCACGCCGACAAACCCGAGCGGGTTGTTGCGGCTGCCACGGAAGAAGATGGCGAAATTCGCCAACATCGAGATGGCGCCGGCGATGGTCGCGGTGATCGTCATGATCAGGGTGTCGCGATTGCGCACATGGGCCAGTTCGTGCGCCATCACGCCGGAGACCTCGGTCGCCGACAGGTTGCGCAACAGCCCGGTGGTGGCCGCCACCGCTGCGTTTTGCGGATTGCGGCCGGTCGCGAAGGCGTTCGGCTGGTCATTGTCGATGATATAGACCCTTGGCATCGGCAGCCCGGCATTTTGCGCCAGCGTCTCGACGATGCCGTAAAGGGCGTGGCCCTTGCCGACTTCGCGTGCACGATACAGGCGCAACACCATCCGGTCGGAGCCCCACCACGCGAACAGGTTCATGCCCGCGGCAATGAGCAGCGCGATGATCATGCCGCCCTCGCCGCCGAGAAGGAATCCGACGCCCATGAACAGGGCCGTCATGGCCGCCAGAAGTATCGCTGTTCGAAGGTAGTTCACCGCTGTCCTCCGTGTTGGTAAGGGTTAGATTGGGAGCGCCGGAACGCCCTTCAAGACTTGGCAAACGGCGCGCGCCGCGGCATATCTGGAGATATGACGGAGCAACGCACCGACAGCAAACCGGCCACCGGGGTCGACACGCAGGCGGCCAGCGGGCCGGACGACGGCGTTTGCGGGATCGATGCGCGGCGCAAGGCGGAGCTGGTCGCCGAACAGGCCGGTCGCAGGGCCCGCCAGGACGCTCGCAATCGTGGCGAGGCTGCGAAGGAGACCGGTGGCCCGCAAGGGCTGGAGCCGACCCGCTACGGCGACTGGGAGAAGGCCGGCCGCTGCATCGACTTCTAGCCGACGGCGTCGCGCTCTTCGCGAGTTCACACTGACGGAACCACTGCGCGACTTCGCGCCGCTGCCGCCGGCCGCATGGACTCGCGCCGTGTCACGTGGAATCATTCGCGGAATGCGGGACAGCAGGAAATTGTTCAAGGGAGGACGAAGATGTCAGGAAGAATCGGCGTACCGTACGCGGTGGTCGGGCTGCTGGCGCTGGCGCTCGCGCTGCCGGCGACGGCGGAGCCGTTGCGGCAAAAGGTCGTTGCCACCCAGGCGATCGACCTGACCCACCCGATGCACGACGACATGCCGTTCTGGCCCGGCGGCGTGCCGTTCAAGAAGACCCGGCTGGTGGATTACGACCAGGGCTACCAGCTGCACAAGTTCGAGGTGGGTGAGAACACCGGCACGCATGTCGACGCGCCGTCGCACTTCATCAAGGGAAACATCCCAGTCGATAAGCTGGCCTTGAAGGACCTCGTCGTACCCGCCGTGGTCATCGACGTGCAGGCGAAGGTCGCCGGCAATCCCGACTACCAGCTCAGCGCCGCCGACTTGACGGACTGGGAAGCCAGAAACGGCACGATTCCGGCGGGCTCCCTGGTGATTTTGAACACCGGCTGGCACAAGCGGTTCGGGGATCCGAAGGCCTATGTCAACATGGATGCGGGCAATGTGATGCATTTCCCGGGTTACCACCCGGACAGCGCGGCGCCGCTGCTTGAGCGTGACGTCGTCGGCGTCGGCATCGACACGCTGAGCCTGGATTTCGGCGCGTCGAAGGATTTCGCCTTCCATGTTGCCATGCTCAAGGCCAACAAATACCAGATCGAGAACCTGGCGAACCTGGATGCGCTGCCGGCGACGGGTGCGACCATCATCGTCGGGGTGCTGCCGGTCAAGGACGGCTCGCAGGCCCAGGCGCGGGTGCTCGCGCTGCTGCCGTAGAAGACCGGGTCAGCGCCGCGACGTCCGGGGTTTGGCCTAGTTTCCCGGGAATTCCGCCCGGAACGGCCGCGCCAGCACCTCGGCGATGGTGGCGTCGATATCGGCGCCCCGGTTGACGATGCGGTTGACTGCCTGCGCGATCGGCATGTCGACCTGCCGTCGTTCCGCGAGCTCGACGACGGAGGCCGCGGTTGCGACGCCTTCGGTGACGCTGCGCCGGGCGCCGAGGATGTCCTCGAGCGAACGCCCCTCGCCCAGCGCGATGCCGAGCGTCAGGTTGCGCGACAGGAGGCCGCTGCAGGTCAGCGACAAGTCGCCGATGCCGGACAGGCCCATCAGGGTCTCGCCGCGCGCGCCCATCGTCCGGCCGAGCCGCACGATTTCGGCGAGACCGCGGGTCATGGTGGCGGCGCGCGCGTTGTCGCCGAGCCCGCGCCCGACCATGATGCCGCAGGCGATGGCGATGACGTTCTTGACGGCGCCGCCGATCTCGGCGCCGACCGGGTCGTTCGATACATAAGGGCGAAAGGTGGTCGAGCCGATCATGCCGACCAGCCGCTCACCTAGGTCTTTGTCGAGGGCGGCGAGCGTGATCGCCGTCGGCAGGCCGAGCGCCACCTCCTTCGCGAAGGTTGGTCCCGAGAGGACGGCAACAGGGGCTTCGGGCAGCGTCTCCGCGACGATATCCGTCATCAACGCGCAGCTGCCGCGCTCGATCCCCTTGGCGCACAGTACGACCGGAACGCCCGCCGGCAGGTGCTGCGCCAGCCTCTCGGTCGCGGCGCGCAGGAACTGCGCCGGCACGACGAGGAGCACCGCGTCGGCCCCGTCCAGCGCCTGCGCCATGTCGGTGGTCGCGGCGATGCCCGGCTCCAGCCGGATGTCCGGCAGGTAGACCGGGTTGCCGCGCCCCGCGTCTATGTCGGCCGCGATCGCCGGGTCTCGGGCCCAGACGACAGCCTGCGAGCTGGCGCGCCGTGCGACGCAGGCCAGCGATGAACCGAAAGCCCCGGCCCCGATGATGGCGATGCGGTTCATGGCGCTGGTGCTGGCGGGGCCGCCAGCGCGTCGAGCGGCCACCGTGGCCGCGCCGCGAAATCGAACCCGTCGGTCAGTCCCAGACGCAGCCGCTCGAGCCCGGCCCACGCGATCATCGCGGCATTGTCGGTGCACAGCTCCGCCGGCGGGACAATGAACGCCATGCCCTGCGCTGTCGCGAGGCTCGACAGGACGGCGCGGATTCTCGCATTGGCGGCAACCCCGCCGGCCATCACGAATTGGTCGCCGCCGGGGAATTCGTCACGGAACCGGGCCATCGCATTCGCTGCACGGTCGGCCAGCACCTCCGCGACTGCCTCTTCGAATGCGGCGGCCAGGTCGTCGGCGCTGTCCGGGTCGGCGGCGCTCCCCGGCAACGCTGCCACCGCATGCCGTACTGCGGTCTTCAGCCCGGAGAACGAGAAATCGCATCCCGGCCGCCCGGCCATCGGCCGCGGCAGAGCGAAACGGGTCGGGTCGCCCCGCATCGCGGCGGCCTCGACCGCGGGACCGCCCGGGTATCCGAGCCGCAGCAGCGCCGCCGTCTTGTCGAAGGCCTCGCCCACGGCGTCGTCGACGGTGCCACCGTAGGCCCGGTACGTGCCCACGCCCTCGACCACCACCAGCTGACAATGGCCGCCGGAGACGAGCAGCAGCAGGTAGGGAAAGGCGATGCCGTCGGTCAGGCGCGCCGTCAGCGCGTGCCCTTCGAGATGGTTGACGGCGACCAGCGGCAGGTTGCGGACCATGGCGATCGCCTTGGCGGTGGTCAGCCCGACCAGGACCCCGCCGATCAGACCCGGTCCTGCCGTTGCCGCGATGCCGTCGATATCGTCCCAGTCGCACTGCGCCTCGTCGAGAGCCCGGACGATCAACCGGTCGATATGGTCGAGGTGGCTGCGCGCGGCGATCTCGGGCACGACGCCCTGATAGGGGCGGTGCTCCTCGATCTGCGAGAGGACGACGTCGCACAGGATGCGGCGGTCGTCGGCGACCAGAGACGCCGCCGTTTCATCGCAGGATGTCTCGATGCCCAGCACGATCATGTATTCGATTTAAAGGCTGGCGGCCGGAACTGCAACGAATGCCGCAAAACCACTTTCTTATGTCGGAGCGAGCGGGTACACACTGCTGCCATGAATTCCACCCCGCTCTCGACGCTCCGGATCGGAACCCGTGGCTCGCCCCTTGCGCTGGCCCAGGCACACGATGTCCGCGACCGCCTGCACGCCCTGCACAAGGGCATTTCCGCGGAAATCGTGATCATAAAGACCACGGGGGACGCGGTTCAAGACCGCCGCTTGTCGGAAGTCGGCGGCAAGGGGCTTTTCACCAAGGAAATCCAGGAGGCGCTGCTCGATCAGCGCATCGACCTCGCCGTCCATTCGATGAAGGACGTCGAGACCTGGCTTCCGGAGGGCACGACGATCGCGGCGGTGCTCGAACGCGAGGATCCACGCGACGTGTTCATCAGCGACAGGGCGAAATCGCTGGACGCACTTGCTCCCGGCGCGGTGATCGGCACATCTTCGCTGCGCCGACAGGCGCAGATCCTGCACCGCCGACCGGATTTGCGCGTCGATACATTGCGCGGCAACGTGCAGACCCGGCTGCGCAAACTGGCGGAGGGGACCGTGGACGCGACATTGCTGGCGCTGGCCGGACTGAAACGGCTGGGCAGCGCGGACGTCGCGACCGCCACCATCGAGCCGGACGTCATCCTGCCTGCGGTGGCGCAGGGGGCGGTGGGCGTCGAGATTCGCAGGGGCGACGCGGCGGTCGCGGCGGCGGTTGCGGGTCTCGACCACGAACCCAGCGCAATCCGGATCGCGGCCGAGCGGGCGATGCTGGCGGCGCTTGACGGATCCTGTCATACCCCGATCGCCGGGCTCGCGGAACTCGACGGGGGCGAGATCACGCTGACCGGCCTGGTGGCGCTGCCCGACGGGACCGAATGCCATCGTCTGACCGCGTCCGCGCCGGTTGCGGAAGCGGAAGCGCTGGGAGCAAGGGTCGGCCGGGAGCTTCGCAGCCGCATGCCGGCAAGCTTTTTTTCATAAGGACGGCAATTTCGAGTGTATTTTCAAGCGTCAGGGGCCGCCTGAATCAGTGGCAAGGGGTTGGATATGCGAGCACTGATTACCCGTCCCGCAGAGGACGCCAAGAGCTTGCAGGCGGAGTTGCGGCGCCGCGGCATCGCCGTCATGCACGAACCGATGCTGTCGATTGAGCGGATGACCGATGTGGCAATCGACACGGACGGCGTGCAGGGGTTGCTGTTCACGTCCAGCAACGGCGTACGGGCATTCGCCAGCCTGTCCGACGTGCGCGATTTGCCCGCGTTCGCGGTCGGCGATGCCACCGCACGGGCTTGCAAGGACGCCGGGTTCTCGCAGGTCCACAGCGCCGCCGGCGACGTCGACGCGCTTGCCAACTACGTGATCGAGTACTGCAAACCGCTTAATGGCCGGCTGGTCCAGATCGCCGGCACGGTAAGCGCCGGCGACCTCGCCGGCGCCTTGCGTGCGGCAGGCTTCATCATCGATCGCATCCCGATCTACGAAGCGCACGCGGCAGCGGCGCTTAGTGCCGAAACGCGGACAGCGATGAAGAACGGACGTATCGACGCCGTGCTGTTTTTCTCTCCCCGCACTGCGGCGACCTTTGTTAGTCTCGCCCAGGGCGCCGGGCTGGAAGACGCCTGCCGGAACATCAACGCCTTCTGCCTTAGCCCGGCGGTCGCGAAGCGCGCGGCCGCGTTGCCCTGGAAACGGGTAACGATCGCCGCTGAACCGACCCAAACCGCACTTCTGGCATCACTGGACCCTTCCTGAGCACGGAACGAACGGACGGACATGACAACTGACGCAACGCCCATCAGCGGCCGCCCCGCGATATCGGACAACGAGGTTATCGAACGGTTCGGCGGCATCCGGCCGATGGCGACGAAGCTCGGCGTCGCCGTGACGACGGTTCAGGGCTGGAAAGAGCGCGGCCATATCCCGCCCGGTCGCTGGCAGCAGATAGCCAATGCTGCCGCGAAACACGGTATCGATCTCGGCAAGGGCACGGCGCCGCCCAAGGTGGCTGGGCCTGCGGGGGACCGCAAGGCCGTGCCGCCGCAACCGCAGGCCGTGCCGGACAAGCCCGAGCCGACGGAGACGCCGCGCGCGTCCGCGCAAACGACGGATGCGGTCCCGCCGAGACCGGCTGATGACAAGCCGGCCGCCCCGGGGCCCGCGCTGGCGAAAGAAGCACCGTCGGCAAAGACTGCGCCGCCGAGGGAGCCGGCCGCGTCAACGGTTTCGCGGCTGGCCGCCGGCCGGGGCATCGCTTGGCTCGCCGTGATCATCGCCGTTGCTGTCGGTATTGCCTTGCTGGCCCGACCGTACTGGGAGCCGGTGGTCCATCGCAGTGATTTCGTCGGCGCCGCCGGGGGTGATCCGGCCGCATTGGCGAGGATCGCGGAACGGCTGGCAGCAATCGAGAGCTCGATCGGCCAACTGGAGCGCGATGCCCGCGGGCGAGGGGAGGCGACGGATGCGCGCCTCGCCGCACTCGAAGCCGGCGGCGGCGAGGCCGGCGCGGCCTATGCCAGCCAGCTCGCCACCATCGAGAGCAGGATGGCCGACCTGTCCGGCGCCCTGTCGACCGTGTCGGCGAGCCTGACGCGCATGGAAGGGCGCCTCGCCCGCCTCGAGGCGATGCAGCAGGAGGTGCCCGAGCCGGTGCAACAGGAACTTGAGGGTATCGGTGCGCAACTGAGCGAGTTGCAGACTGGCATTGCCTCCCGCGAGGAAAGCCTGCGCGCCCAGGACACGGTCCTGTCGGACCGGCTCGAGAAGCTGGGGTCGGCGGCGGCGAATCTCGAGTCGCGCCTGTCGGAGCTGGAGAAGCGACCGATCCAGACGGGCGAAAAGATCGCCGCCCTCGCCCTGGCCGTCGGTCAGCTCGAAGCCGCGCTGAACAGCGGCCGGCCGTTTCGGTCGGCGCTCGATCGCCTGACCGCGCTCGGCCACGACGATCCATTAATAACCGACGGCACCGCCATCGCCGAGCTTGAACCGTGGGCCGACCAGGGCATTCCCGACCGCCTTGCGCTGCGCCGCCGCTACGTGGAACTGATGCCGCAGATTGCCCGTGCATTGTCTGGGGCGGGCGAGGAGGGATGGCTCGATAGCGTCTGGAACAGTATCAAGGGACTGGTGACGATTCGCAGGATTGATGCCGACGGCAAAGGCTCGCCGGTCAGCCGTGCGGAGATGGCCATGGAACGCGGGGACCTTGCGGCCGCCGCGGCGGCGTTCGAGGGGGTGGACACCCTGGGCCCCGAGGGCAATGGCTGGCTCACCCTGGTGCAGGCGCGCATCGCGGCTGAGCAGGAAATCGATGCGCTCTATGGTCAGGTGATCGCGCCGCTGGCTGGAACCGCCGGCGCGGGAGCGAACACTCAATGACGCGCGCCCTGATATTGTTCCTGCAGATCGCGGGTCTCGTTATCGCATCGTATTACCTGGCCAAATATCCCGGCCGGGTGGCGGTCGACTGGGGGAGTTGGCGAATCGACGCGTCGATCGCGTTTGTGGTGTTCGTCGTGGCGGCAATCGTCGTGATGGCGGTCGTGATTGCGCGGTTCTGGGGCGTCATCCGCCGGGCCCCCGGCCAGTTTCTCGAGTCGCGGCGCGCGAGCCGCCGGCAACGCGGCTACAAGGCGTTGACCCAGGGCATGGTGGCGGTGGCGGCCGGCGACGCACAGGAAGCGCGCCGTGCCGCTCGCCGCGCGGACGCCCTGTTGGATGAGCCGCCGCTGACCATGCTGTTGTCGGCGCAGGCGGCCCAGCTCGGCGGTGAGGAGATTGCGGCCCGGCGCTACTTCGAGGCGATGCTGGACCATCCGGACACGGCCTTCCTCGGCGTGCGCGGACTCTTGATGCAGGCGATCCGGGCGGGCGACAAGGCAGAGGCACTGCGCCTTGCCGAGCGTGCCTACAGACTGCGCCCCGAAACCGAATGGGTCGTCGACCAGCTGTTCGAGCTCCAGGTGGAATCGGCCTTGTGGAGCGACGCCAACGAGACCATCGCCACGGCGATCCGCCGCAAGACCTTGCCGGCCGCGGATGCCCGCCGTCGCCGTGCCGCCGTGCTGGTGGAACACAGTCGGGTTGCCGAGGCGGAGGGGGACCTCGACACCGCACTGAGCCGGGCCCGCGAGGCGCACGATCTGGACCCCGGGCTGGTCCCTGCCACTCTTGCGCTCGCCCGTCTGTTCAAGGCGAAGGATCGTGCCGGACGCGCGGTACGACTCATCGAGGAAGCATGGGCGCGCGGCCCGACCCCGGAGCTGGCAACCGCCTATGGCGCACTGATCGAGGACACCGATCCGCTGGCCCGGGTGAAACGGTTCCAGCGGCTGTTCAGTTTCCGGCCGGACCACCGGGAAAGTCATATCGCGCTTGCCGAGGCGTCGCTCGCGGCCCGACTGTGGGGCGAGGCGCGCAAGCATCTTACGGCTGCCGCGGGGCAGGCGCCAACGGCGCGGGTATGTCGTCTGATGGCCGAACTGGAGGAGCTGGAGAGTGGCGACATGGCGGCGTCCCGGCAGTGGCTTGCGCGCGCGACGACCGCGACACCGGACGAGGCCTGGGTTTGCAAGAGCTGCGGCGCGGTTGCCGGATCGTGGAGTGCGCTGTGCGGCAATTGCAACGAATTCGGCTCGCTCGCATGGCAGGCACCGCCGCGGGCAATGCGGCTGAGGGCGCCGAAGTCCGCCGAGATCGGCGATAAACGGAGTGAGCGCAGGGCGGCTCTGCCGCCGCGCCAGGGCAACGCCAAGCCGCCGCCCGCGGCCTGACGAACGTTGGCTCGGTCCATTCGCCGGGTGTCCCCGGGTCCGCGATCGGGCGGCGGATTCCGAGCAATGCTGTGCTGCGACCTGAACAGACCGACTCGGAGAAGGGATAACTTGCACTTGGCGGCGCATGGCCCTATGTTCCGGTCGCTTCGTGCCGACGTAGCTCAGCGGTAGAGCAACTGATTCGTAATCAGTAGGTCCGCAGTTCAAATCTGCGCGTCGGCACCACTTTTCCTTTCTTTCTAGTGATTTCGCGTGCCTCGTGTGAGCCTAGGCTGGGGCGCGGCCGGCGTCCGCTGCGGCTGCGGCGTAAAGTCTTGTTTCAATTCCTTGGAAACCGCGGCATATTAGCAAGTCCTGTAGGTACCACCGGTTAGCGCGAAGGGGACGTTCTTCGGGCATGGAGCACGACACCGACGGAACTCTCCTCCGGACGGCCCGCGCCGCGCTGGTCAGCGGCCAAGGTGCGCTGAACAAGGGATGGCACGGCCTCTTCCACATACCCTTCCGGGCGTGGCTCAGCTATCTGATTGCGCGGCGCTGGTTGTTCATCGCCTTCGCTGTTGGCGCTGCGATTCTGAACCTGCCCCTGCCCGAAGGGTTGACACGGGAAGGAATGATCGTCCTGACCATGTCGGTCATGGCGACGATCCTGTTCGTGACCGAGCCGGTGCCGCTGCCGACCGTGGCGCTCCTGTTGATCGTCGGCGAAGTGCTTTTGCTGGGACGTGCGTCATCCGAGGTGGCGCGCAGCCTGATGAACGACTCGGTCCTGTTCATCATGGGCTCGCTGATGATTGCGGTCGCGGTGGTCAAACAGAAGCTCGACCGCCGGCTCGCCTTCCTGATCGTGCGCTTTACCGGGACGCGGACCGCGAACGTCTGCATGGGAATCACCCTGGTCTCGGGTGTCCTCGCATCGTTCGTCGGCGAACACACGGTCGCGGCCATGATGCTGCCCGTCGGCGTGACGCTGATCCGGTTGACCTCGGATGACCCGGCGCAGGTGCGCCGGCTGGCTGCGGTGCTCCTGTTTTCCATTAGCTACGGCGCCTCGATCGCCGGTGTCGGGACGCCGTCCGGTGGCGCGCGAAACGCTATCATGATCGGCTATTGGCACCAGTTCTTCTACAATCCGACCGACCCGGCGACCTGGAAGTACGCGGTCGACTACATGCGGTGGATGGTCTTCGCCTATCCGCTGTTCCTGATCCAGGTACCCTTCGTTACCGCGGTCCTGTTCTTCACGTTCCGGCCGAAGCAGAAGAATATTGCCCGCGCCGTGGTCCGCCTTCGCGCGCAGCTTGCCGACCAGGGTTCGATGAAGGTGTCGGACTGGTCGACGATCGTCATCTTCGCGGTGATCCTGCTGCTGTGGATTTTCGCGTCCGACGGCATCGGGCTCGGCATCGTCGCTATACTCGGGGCCGCCGCCTTTCTGGTGGTGGGGCTGGTCGGCTGGGAGGAGATCAACAACGGCGTCAACTGGGGTGTGGTCCTGCTCTATGCGGCGGTCATTTCGCTCGGCGTCCAGATGAAGGAAACCGGCGCGGCCCTGTGGGTCGCGGAGAGTTTCCTCACGCTTCTGCAGCCGCTGGGCGCGGATCACGGATTTGGCCTGTGGGCCGCCGTGATGGCACTGACCACGGCGGTGACCAATACCATGTCGAACGGCGCCGCCGTTGCCGTGCTCGGACCAATCGTTCTGAAACTCGCCGTCGCCGCCAACGAGGAGCCGCTGGTGCTCGGCTTCCTGACGGCGGTTGCCTCTGCCTTCGCGTATCTGACGGTGGTCGGCACGCCGGCCTGCACGATCGTCTATGCCTCGGGATACCTGCGCACGACCGATTTCTTGAAAGCCGGCTGGAAAATGGTTCTTGTATCGACCATCATTACTCTGTTTGCGGCCTCCATGTACTGGCCGCTGCTGCTGTAGGCGAGCAAGGAGGGCGCAAGGGGCATGGACCGACCGGACGAAAAACGGTTCCGCATCCTCGTTTGCATCGACGGTTCGGATGAATCGTACAGGGGCCTGCGCTATGCCGCGCGTCTCGGGGGCGGCGTCGACGCGGACATCTGCCTCCTGTTCGTGCGTCCGGTCGACCAGGGACTGCGGTCCGGCGGGCTCGAGGCGCGTGTCGTCCGCGAGAACCTGCTCGAATGGGGGCTCGAGCTGCCCGGCACCAAGCACCTCAAGAAGGGACAGGAAATCCTCACCGAACTGGGTCTGATGAGCGACGACTGGGCGCAGCAGACCGTGCATGTCGACAAGCAAGGCGATCCTCTTGGCGACAATTCCATCATCTACACCAGCAGCAACGGCAAGAAGGTGACGCTGAAGCTGGAGGTCGCCCCCGATATCGTCGGCGGCATTCTCGAAGAGGCCGAGGGCGGCGGCTATGACCTGTTGATCATCGGCGCGTCGGAGCGCTGGCAGACTGGAATCATTAAGACGATCTGGGATCCCGCCGTGGCCCAGAAGGTTGTCGCGCGCGCGCCGTGTTCGGTGATCGTGGCGCGCGAGCTCGAACAGGGCCGCGGCCATCTGATCTGCACGGACGGGACTGAAAATGCCATCGACATCGCCCGCAAGGACGCGATTTTGGCGAGCCGCTGCAACTGTCCGATATCCCTGATCACTGTGGTGCCGGAAACCGCGACCGAGGCGGAGGGAGCGGAGATCCTGCTGCGGACGCGGCAGGCGATCGAAGAGGAGGGCCCGGAAGTTGTCGAGTCGCTCCTGAAAATCGGCAATCCGGTTGCGGAAATCGTCCGGGCGGGTGCCGAGTACTCGGTCATCGTCATCGGCCGCTCCAACAAGCCGCGCAAGTGGTGGCTGTTCGAAGCGGACATCGCCTACCAGGTGCTGGAGCGGGCCGAAAATTCGGTCATGATCGTCCGCTGATCGTTACGACAGCGGTGCGGTGAAAAGCCGGCCGAATTGCGGCTGCGAATCCGCGATCCCGGCGAGCCGCAGGCAGTGCCATGCCATGGCATGGTTGCTCGACGTCACCGGTTTGCCCAACTCCTCCTCGACCTCGCGCGCGATGGTGGCGAGACGGATACTTGTGCAGGACACGAATACCGCATCGACGTCCTTCCTTTGGCCGAGCTCGACCGCGGCCGCGCGCACCGAAGCAAGATCGATCCGGGCTGCGACGTTGTCGTTCTCCTCGTTGAACGACCCAAACACGGGTACCCGATAGCCGCGCGCCTCGATGTAGCTGCGGACCCGGCGATTGACATCATTGCGATACGGGGTCAGCACCGCGATACTGCGTGCCCCGAACGCATCGAAAGCGGCAAAGGCCGCGGTGATCGGCGTGGTGCAGGCAACGCCCGGACGGGCCTCGTGAATCCGGTCGAAGACCGTCTGCTCGCCGAGGACCATGCTGGCCGAGGTGCAGCCGTACGCGACCACGTCGAGCGGGATGCCGGGCAGGATCAGGTCTGCGGTCGGCGCGATACGCGATTCCATCGCTGCGAGGGTGTCCGGCGTGATCGCCGGATCGTTGCGTATGCGCGCGTGGTAGAATGCAACGCCGGGCAGGTCAATAATCCGGCGGAATTCATGCTCGAGCGTATGGTCGGAGGCCAGCACGATAACCCCGATACGTGCCCGATCGGCGACACCCCCGTCTGTACCGAAAGGGATGGCGACGCGATTGGCGAATTCGTCCCGGGCCTCTGTATTTGTATTTGCGGCGTCAGCCATCCGGGCACCTTCCTTTCCTCCTGGTCCGACTCAACGCGGCGTCATTCCGTCCAGGTCCAGCTCTGGCGTCCGCCGTGCCACCAGGTCGGCGACAATCGACGCCGTTCCGCAGGCCATGGTCCACCCCATATGGCCATGGCCGGTATTGTAGCAGAGATTCCGATGCTTGCCGAAACCGAGGATCGGTGTGCCTTCGGGGGTCATCGGGCGCAGCCCGGCCCAGAACTCGGGCCGGTCGTAATCGCCGCCGTTGGGGAACAGGTCGCGAATGGCCTTCAGCATGTTGCGGAAGTCACCGGGGCGATGGCCGGTGCTGTAGCCGGCGAATTCGGCGGTGGCGGTGACCCGTAGCCGGTCACCCATCGGGCAATAGGCGACCAGGTTGTCTTCGTCGACACCGCCGATCGCTGGCGCCGCTTCCGCTGTTCCAAGCGGCACAGTGACGGAATAGCCCTTGACCGGGTACACCGGCAGGGCAACCCCGAGCGGGCGGACCTGGTGCGGGCTATAACAGCCCAGCGCCAGCACGTATATGTCGGCCGTCAGATCGCCCTGGTCGGTGCGGACGCAAGCAATGCAGTTCCCATCGGCCACCAGGGCTTCAACAGTGCGGCCGTAATGAAACTGCACGCCCCGATCCGCGCATAGGCGGGCAAGTTCGGCGGTAAACAACCTTGCATCCCCGCTTTCGTCCGTCGGACAGTAGATGCCGCCGGCGATGCGGTCGCGGGCCGCCGCCAGCGCAGGATCGATCTCCGCGATCCGCTCCGGATCGACGATCTCCTGCCTTTGTCCCGCGTCGGCCAGGATCCGCATGTTGGCAATACCCCGCTCGAGCGATGCCTGCGTCCGGTACAGGTAAAGCAGGCCTCCCGAACGGCCGTCATACGCAATTCCTGTTTCGGCGATGAGATCGTGGAAGACGCGCTGGGAATATCGGCACAGTGCGTGTTTTCGCAACGTGTTTGAGCGGGCGCGACCCGGCGTGCACTCCCGCAGGAATCGCAGAAACCAAGCCCACATGCGCGGATCTGCAGTCAGTCGGAGACGGAATGCCTGGTCGTCGCGCCACAGCGACCGCAACAGAATCCTTGGCGCCTTCGGTGACGCCCACGCGAGGGCGTGGCCCGGCGCGATCAGCCCCGCGTTGGCGAAACTCGCCTCCAGGGCCGGTGCCGGCTGCCGCTCGACGACCGAGACCTGATGACCATCGCGGAGCAGAAACCAGGCGGCCGAGACACCGGCGACGCCGCCTCCCAAGACGACCACCTTCACGGCGCCACCCTCCAGCGTTCGCAACCGGCCGGACTGTGTGGCTGCGCATCCGTGGAATTGCCGGCCCGAACATCTCGGTTGATATTGAAATTTATGCAGAGCATTTTACCCGACATTCAGAAAAATTTAAGACAAATACATAATTTGTTAGGGATTCCGCAATATTCATTACCTTGTTATTGACGAGCACAACGAGCACGGGTTCGCGCTTTGAACACGCCGTTAATCGTCGTCATCGATGACCGCCCGGAAAAGCGGCGGGAATTGCTGAGCCTGGCCGAGACCGTGGCCGTGGATGCGCGTGTCGAGGGTTTCGCCACACTGACCACGGCGATTGAGGCGGCAGCGTCTGCGCCGCCCGACCTGGTCATGGTGGGGCGGATGGTGCCGGCACAAAACTGCGTGCGGGCGATTCGCCGGTTCCGGAACATACCGGAATGCGAGGACATCCCGATCATCCTGGTGGCCGATACCGAGGAACTTCGTATTCGCTATCGCGCGCTGGAGGCCGGCGTATCCGACGTGCTGCCCGATCCGCCCGATCCGGGCGAACTCAGGTTCCGGGCGCGCAATCTCCTGGTCACGCACGAGCAGATCAAGTCACTGAAGTTCCGGACCGCCCTGCTGGAACGCGGACTTGCCGCCAAGGAGCGCCGGCACCGACGCGATTTGAAGGCCACACGCAACAATCTGCGCGGCATCATCGATACAGTGCCGGCCATGGTCTCGGTCGCCGATCGCGACGGGAATTTCGTATTTATCAATCAGTTTTTTGCCGCGTTCATTGGCAAGACGCCGGAGGCAGCGATCGGTACGCCGATCGAAGAGATACTCGGCCCACAGCATGCCGAACGCGAAATAGCGGCCAATTCGGAGGTCTTTCGCGGCGTCGGAACCCTGTCGGGTTACGAGGAGGAGGTGACCGACGCGAGCGGCCTCGTGCGCACGTTCCTGTCGACGAAGTCCGCGCTGCGCGATGAGGACAACCGGATCGTCAATGTGATCACCGTGGCCCAGGACATAACGTTCCGCAAATGGGTCGAATCCGAGCTCCGCGAGGCGAAGGACGCGGCGGAAGCGGCGAGCCGGGTGAAGACGGAATTCCTGGCCAATGTCAGCCACGAGCTGAGGACGCCCCTCAATGCCATCATCGGCTTTGCCGAGGGTATCGGCGACGGCCTGTTCGGTGACCCCGACCTTGAGCGGTACCGCGAATATACGCAACACATCTCGATGAGCGCGCGCCATCTGAAGGCGATCATCGACGACATCCTCGATATTGCCAGCCTCGAGGCCGGCGGGCTGGACATCAACAGGACCGAGGCCGATCCGGTCGCCGCGGTGGCCGATACCGTACGGGCCGCCGAATCGTCGGCGGCGCAGGCGCGGGTGACGCTGCTGATCGTCGGCCGTGAGGACATCCCGGCGATCCGGACCGATCCCGATCGCCTCCGGCAGATTCTCGCCAATCTCGTGTCCAATGCAATCAAGTTCAGCCCGGAGGGCGGTGAAGTACAGGTCGAGCTGAACGAGGACGCCCGTGGCGACGTGCGGATTAGTGTCAAGGACAGCGGCATGGGAATTGCCGCCGAGGACCTCCCGCTGGCCACCGACCGGTTCGGGCGTCTTACGGGCGATCCGATGAGCAATCCGATCAGTGGCATGGGCCTCGGCCTGCCGCTCTCGATCAGCCTTGCCGAACTCATAGGCGCGAGGGTCGATATCGACAGCCAGAAAGGCGCCGGAACCAGGGTTACGCTGATTTTTCCGGCCGAAAGGCAAACGCGCGCCGGCGCAATGGCGGGTTGACGCGTCAGCCGTCCCTGTCCGTTGTGTCTTGCCGGATCGCGGCGCTGTCGTCTGGTGTACCGCCGGAGAGGTGCGACACCATCTCCTCCTGATCCTGCTGTGCGAACCATACGGTCCGTTGCGGGAAGGGAATCTCGATTCCGGCTGCGTCGAACCGCTGCTTCAGAAGTCGGTTGAAGGCGCGGCGGACCGCCCACTGCATACCCGGCGCGGTTTTGATCCGGGCCTTGATAACGACGGCGGAATCGTCGAATCTGTCCAGTCCCAGCAGTTGCAGATCGTCGAGGATCGACTCGGCAAGGACCGGATCCTGCCGTAACTCGGCACCCACGGATTCGATTACCCGCGAGACCGCGTCCACATCCTCTTTGTAGGCGACGCCGATGTCCAACACCGCGTATGCGAATTCGCGAGTGTAATTGATCACGGTGGTGACGTCGCTGAACGGGATCGTATGGACCGTGCCCGAAGGGTCGCGCAACCGGATCGAACGAATCGACAGGGCCTCGACGGTGCCCCCGTGCCCCCCCAGCGTTACGTAGTCGCCGACTGAAACCGTGTCCTCGATCAGGATGAACAGGCCGGTTATCACATCCCGCACCAGCGTCTGGGCGCCGAATCCCACGGCCAACCCGATGACGCCGGCACCGGCGAGCAGAGGCCCGATGTTGATCCCGAGCTCCGACAGCACGGTCAGACCGACCACCACGGTCAGGACGACAAGAATGACCTTGCGCAGCAAAGGCAGCAATGTACGGGCGCGCTGGCTCGGCATGGTACCCTCAGACGTCAGGTAGCGCTCGACGGCGGCGCTTATCGCTTCCCATCCGACCAATGCGAGAAGAACGATGGCGCCGATGTTCGCGATGCGTCCCAGCAGCGCCCGTCCGGCCGGCTCGCTCAGCCATAGGAGTATGTCGACGCCCCAGGTTTGCAGAATGGCCGTGATTGCAACGATCCAGGCGAAGCCGCGCAGGATCGCCTTCGCCACGGGCAGATACCGGTTGACCCTGGCTTCCAGGCCCGGCAGCCGCGTGGTTACCTCCTCGGATAGCGTGAATGCCCGATCCATGGAGCGGATAACGAAATTCAGCACGAAAATGACCACCGCGACCGCCAGCAGGCTCAACACAGTCGACCGGATCATGTAAACAAAACCGCCGGGCACGCCGACGACCCAGATCAGATAGACGGCCACGACATACAGGATCGCCAGCACGTGCCAAAGATCCGCGAATCGGTGACGCAGGACGGACAGGCGACCGCCCTCCTGTCCGCCGATAAATATCGCGACCGGCCGCCGGTTCTGCAGGATCATCATGATCACGAACGACGTCAGCGCGAGGCCGAGCAGCTTGATCAGGAGGCTCTGGGCGGGAACCGGAAGCCCCAGCAAGCCGGCGATCTCCACCGTGAAATAACCGTATATGCCGAGATCGGTTATGCGCCGCACCCAGATGTACAGATACTCCGCCGTTTCGTCACTTACGTCGATCGGGCGCGCCGCCGCTTCACCCGGCGCGAGAAGCGTTCGGGCGATCGCATTCACCGCTCCGGCAAGGGCGACGGCGTATATGATCGAGAGCGCCACCGGCCGCGCGATGCTGCTCGCTTCAAGTATGCTGGCCGCGGCCCATCCCGCGCCGGCGAACGCGAGCGGCGGAACCAGGATCAGGATAAGGCGGGCAATCAGCAGCGGGATCAGGACGAGGATGCTTTCGCCGGATCGATGGGAGACGACGTCCAGCGGCCGTTTCAGTATGTACCGGACGATCCGCGACGCCACCAGGCCGACGCCGACGACGACGATGAAAGACAACAGCCCGATCAGCCAGACTTCGCGGACCGCGGGATCGACGAACTGGTCGCGCAGGTCTTTGAGCATTTCGGGAATCGCCAGCAGGGCGCCGGCGACGGCGGAAAGCTGACGGCCCAGCTCCTCACTGTACGCCGATAACTGATCGACAACGAGCGTACCAAGCGTCTGGTCGGGCGGCTCCTGCGCGCGCACCTCGGCCTTCTTCAGTTCAATGAGCGTCCTGAGCCGCATTACCAGCGCCTCACGTTCGCCTTCGTCCTCGATCGCAGCGACGAGGTCTTCGAGCTCCGCCACCGTGACGGTCTCAGGCGATGTCTCAGCTGCCGGAGCGACGTCGGGTAGCCAGACCAGAGCCAGTGCAGCGGCCAGGATGGCACAGTGCAGGAAACGCGACATATTGAGATTGCTAATCTTTGCCAACGGATCGATTGCCGCGCTACTGTAACTATTCATGCCCAAGATGTCACACTAATCCCGCACCAGACCCATTTTGTCGATTCCGCTTGATGGGAAGCCGGGTATTATCGGATACGACCAATGTTCCCGGAGCCGCCAATGATTGTCCCGATCCGATCCGTCCTGATGTCACTCGTGGGCTTCGCAATGGCCGTGACCTCCGCCACTGCCCAGGAGATCGAAGGGGTTGCGGAGGTCCGCTCGGGGAACCAGATCGAGGTCGGTGACACGACGATTCGCCTTTACGGCGCGCTGGCGCCGCAGCGCGACGACACGTGCGATACGGGCGAACGGAAATTTCGGTGCGGCGTGATCGCGTGGTCGGAACTCATCCGGCTCGCCGACGGGTTCCGGTTGTCGTGCGATCTCGAAGATCTCCGCGCGGCGGATGGCATCCGATACGCGACCTGCTATGTCGGTGAGCGTGACATCAACGAGGCGCTGGTCCGCAGTGGTTGGGCCGAAGTCGCAGAGGGCATCGACCGTTACCGTGTCGACCAGGAGGACGCCCGACGGGCGCGTCGCGGCCTGTGGGCCGGCCGCATCAGGCCGCCCGACCGCCGGCAGGCACCGTGATCGACAGTCCAAAAAACCACAGAATATTCATGGACTTGGATGCGGCGGAGATTGCATTCCGCAAGGCCACGCCGTTGCATCTTGCAATATGCATTTGCACACCAGTTGTAGACCCGGGCCGCGATTCGCGCGATAACGATTTGATTTCTCAGGAATAAAAAGGCCCCGATACGCGTTCTCGCAAGGACGGTATCGGGGCCGAGTTGGCATAAGGAAGGGTTGCGTAGATAAAAGAAGCAAGGATCGTGCCAGACCGCCTGGTCGACGTGCAGCCAGTCGAAAGATCCGCGGCCGCTTCGTTCGAACCGCCGACCAGCCGCACCAAACGGGCAAAAAAACGCCCCGACGACACATGCATCGGGGCCGAGTTGGCATAAGGAAGGGTTGCAGATACATTATAAGCAGGTTTCGTGCCAAACGTGCGAAACGCGCTCGAAAATGTGATAGGTTTCGCGGATGGTGACGGTTCGAAATGCCCTGTACTGGGCTGTTCGCTTGGGTCCGCGCCTCATGATAACGGCGCTTGTCGCGCATGCCACGGCTGCGGCTGCCGAACCGGCGGCAGCCGACACGGACCGCGCGGCAGAGCGGACCGATATGTTGCGCACCATCGGGGCCCATACTGCCATCGCGGCCGGGGAAACCGGCGTTGCCGAAATCGATCCACGGGTGATGGAGGTCATGGGTGCAGTGCCGCGCCACCTGTTCGTCCCCGAAGCGCTGACGGACTTCGCCTATGCGGACACGCCGCTGCCCGTCAGCAAGGAGCAGAGCATCGCCCAGCCTTTCCTTGTCGCCCTCATGACCCACCTCGCGCGGGTCGGCCCTGACGATGTGGTCTTCGAAACCGGTACGGGAGCCGGGTATCACGCCGCGGTGCTTTCCAAATTGGCGCGGCGCGTGATCAGCGTTGAGGTCCTGGCGCCGCTGGCGCTGGAGGCGGCCGCCCGATTGAAGCGCCTCGGATACGACAATGTCGAGGTGATTGCATCTGACGGTTATTACGGGGCGCCACGTCACGCGCCTTTCGATGCCATGATCATCAAGGAAGCGGTTGATCACGAGCCGCCCGTGCTCTTGCGTCAACTGAAGCCGGGCGGGCGCATGGTGCTTCCCCTCGGTCCGCGCGACGGGCCGCAATACCTGACGCTCATTGAAAAAACCACGGATGGCCAACTCCGACGCAGGCGAGTTCTTTCGGTGCGATTCACCCCGCTCCAGGGTGGCGAACGGATCTAGCGCTCACCGACATCTACCGGGCGAAATGATTATGGCCCGCCGGATTTACGGGCGGGCCATGACGAAGGCGGCGTGGTGCCGGAGTCCCTGTTCAGTGAATCGAAACCGGCTCCTGATCGAAGTCGCCGCCGTAGACGGATACCTGACCGGCAGCCCAGTCCATCGCTTCCGTCAGCGTTTCATGGCCAACTTCGTCGGCGATGATATCCGCGAACTCGCGCAGTGCGGCCTCGAAATTCTCGGCGTGCAGCATCCTGCCATGGGCCTTGAGAAGCTTGACGCACACGGTGGCGTGCAAGATCCACAGAGCCGCCATCCGCGCATTGTAATCCTGTCCTGTCACCGTTCGTCTCTCCCGTTTCCCGCGATCCCGGCGCCCGACACCGCGCCTCGCGGGAGTCCGACTGGTGTCGATGCGGCGATGATAGCAGCCCTCGGTTAACGTTCCGTTTAAGCGCCGCCGACGCGCGGTTCCGCGGTGGCACCGCAATCGCCGTGCATTTTAGCTATCGTTCATTTGCCCTTAAGCGGACCGCGCCAGAGTCGGCGGGCCATCGGTACTGCGGGCCGAAAGGGGGCGGTCATGGCAAGCCAGTTACTCCTGAACCTCATTCTCTGGGGTGTTTTCGGCTTTATCGTCGCGCTAATCGGCCTGTCGCTACCGTTGCGAAGGATGTGGCAGTTCACGATCGGAGCGCACGTCGCGGCGCCCCGCGATACGGTCTGGGAGGCCCATCAGATCGAGCCTTCGGATTCCCGCAGCGCCGCCCTCCACCCGCACGTCGTCGGACGGGAGGTGGTGCAGGAGTCGCCCCTGATCGTCGAGCAGACCATCGATCGCAGCGGCGGCCACCGCACCGCGTTCGCAAGGGTGCGCGCGGAGATCATCGAGGAGCGGAAACCCGACCGCGTTGAATCGCGCCTGCTGGAACTCGATGGCAAGCCGTGGCCGCTCGGTGAGGACACGCGCGATATCGTCGAATTCCGCGAGGTTCCGGGCGGAACACAGGTATCCTATTCGTGGCGCGGTGAAACCGCCTCCCTGTGGCAGTATCTTGCGGTCCGGCGCGCGATCGGCCGGTATGTGCGGGAGCTCAAGCGCGTCAGCGAATCGGATGTCGTTGCCCCGAAATCCCCGCCCGGCGCCTTCACGTGGAAGACGCTCGCCCTCTCCGCCGTCGCGCTGGGCAGCTTCGCCCTGTGGCTCGGCTGGGTGGCCGCCCTGGCGCTCGCGGCGATCCTGATCGTGCACGAGTTCGGCCACTGGCTAGCCTTCCGGATGAGCGGCCATCCGGCGCCGCGCATCATGCTGCTGCCGTTCCTCGGCGGGGTCGCGGTTGGCAACCATCCGCACCGGACGCGGTTCGACGAGGCATTCTGCGCCCTGATGGGGCCGGCCATAAGCATCATTCCCTGTGCCGTCCTGCTGGCCGCCACGGTGGCGCTGGCCCCGCCCTATCTCACCGCTGTGCCCGGCTGGATTACGGTCGCGCAATATCTCGACCCGCCAAAAAGCTATATCGCTGTGACGGCTGCGCTGGCGCTCGGCGTCGGCGCACTGAACCTGTTGCAGTTGATCCCCATTCTGCCGCTGGACGGTGGCCAGGTGCTGCGTGCCGTGCTGCATTCCTTCGGCGCGGTCTGGGCGCGCCGCGTGCTGCTGGCGGTCGCCGCCGCCGGCGTCGCGGGATTCGTGTGGCTCGGCGATTACATCATCGCCGCCGTGGCGGTGCTGGGCGGCGTTGGAGCCTGGCACATGGACGCGGGGCCGTCCGATGTGCGCCCGATGGGCGCCCTGGCCACCGCCGTGATCGGAATCGGCTATGCCGTGACCTTCGCGGTCCACGCCGGCGCGACGATCTACGGTCTGTGGGCACTCGACATTTTGCTGGAGCTGATCTGAGCGACCGTCCGGAGCGCGGTTGGCGCCCTGCCGCGGCGTCGGCCGAATTCGGCCCGCGGAACCTGGGGTTGGCGCGCCCGGGAGGATTCGAACCCCCAACCCCCTGATCCGTAGTCAGGTACTCTGTCCAATTGAGCTACGGGCGCTTCGCGTGCGGCATATGCCGCCCCAGGCGGCGGCGCGGACATTACGCAAAGCCGTCCGCAAAGGCAAGTCCGGATATGGCCGCACGCAGCGCATATGGTGCAGGCTCACCGCTGCCGCAAGCTGCGCTCCCGCCTACTGTGCCGCGACGGCCGGCGCGCGCGCCGGACCGACGATGGCCGTGAGTTCCTCCTCGCTCAGCGTTTCCTTCTCCAAAAGTGCCGCGGCGCCCTTTTCCAGATCCTTGCGCCGCTTGGTCAGGATTTGCGAGGCCTTCTCGTATGCGGCATCGAGGATCCCTCGTACGGCGCAGTCGATCTCGCGGGCGGTCTCCTCACTGTACTGGCGCTCCAGCATGGTTGGCCGCTGCTGGACGTCGAGAAACGAGCGCGGATCGGTGTCGTAGGTTACGTGGCCGAGGGATTCGACCATGCCATAGCGCGTCACCATCGAGCGCGCGATGTCGGTGGCTTTCGACAAATCGTCGGCGGCGCCCGTCGACAGGTGTCCGAACACCAGCGACTCGGCCGCCCGCCCGCCGAGAAGGACCGCCATCTTGTTTTCCAGCTCTTCGCGCGTCATCAGGTAGCGCTCCTCGGTCGGGCGCTGGATCGTATAGCCGAGCGCGCCGATGCCCCGCGGAATGATCGAGACCTTGTGCACCTTCTCGATACTGCCGAGTGACAGCGAGACCAGCGCGTGGCCCATCTCGTGATGCGCGACGACCTTGCGCTCGAGCGGGTTCAGGAGGCGGTTCTTTTTCTCCAGCCCGGCAACGATGCGTTCGATCGCAGCCGTAAAATCGTCCATGGTGACGTCGGTGCCGCCGCGGCGAGTCGCCAGGAGCGCCGCCTCGTTGGCCAGGTTGGCCAGGTCGGCGCCGCTGAACCCCGGGGTCAGCGAAGCGATGATCTCGGGGTCGATGCCCTCCGCCAGCTTGATCTTGCGCAGGTGGATATTGAGGATCTGGACGCGCCCGATCCTGTCCGGCCGGTCGACCAGAACCTGGCGGTCGAAACGGCCGGCCCGCAACAATGCCGGGTCGAGGATCTCCGGCCGGTTCGTGGCCGCCAGCAGGATCAGCCCGGTCGACGGATCGAAGCCGTCGAGCTCGGCCAGCAGCTGGTTCAGTGTCTGCTCCTTCTCGTCGTGGCCGCCGCCGCTGACCGGCGACAAGCCGCGCGCCCGGCCCAGCGCGTCCAGCTCGTCGATGAAAATAATGGCCGGCGCCTTCTGCCGCGCCTGCTCGAACAGGTCGCGCACCCGCGCCGCGCCGACCCCGACGAACATCTCGACGAACTCGGAACCGTTGATCGAAAAGAACGGGACTCCGGCCTCGCCGGCCACCGCGCGTGCCAGAAGGGTTTTGCCGGTGCCCGGAGGGCCGACAAGGAGCACGCCCTTGGGCACCCGTCCGCCCAATCGCCCGTAGGTCTTTGGATCCTTCAGGAACAGCACGATTTCCTGAAGTTCCAGCTTGGCCTCGTCGACCCCCGCGACATCGTCGAATGTCACCTTGGTGTCGGTCTCCATATAGACCTTGGCCTTGCTGCGGCCGACCGACATGAAGCCGCCGCCCCCGCCGCCGAACCCGCCGCGCTCGAACAGCCGCCGCAGGACGAACATGTAAAGCCCGAAGAAGATCAGGATCGGGATGACCCATGACATGATATCGCGCAGGAACGTGCTTTCGACCGTGCCGGTGTAATCGACCCCGAAGGTATCGAGATCCTTCGCGAGATCCGGCTCGACCCGGACGGCGACGACGTGCTGGCGGCCGTCGATCGGCTCGCTCAGCTTGCCACGCACCGTGGTCTCCGAGACAACGACCTCCACGATCTTCCCTTCGGCCAAGTATTTTCGGAATTCGCTGTACGGGATGCGCTCGTAGGTCTGCGATTCCGTCCACAGGCTCTGCAGGAACAGGATGGCGAGGATCGCCAAGATGAAATACCAGATGCTGAGCTGCGTCTTCTTTTCCATGGCCGTCTTCGCCGCCGCGCGTGGCCCGCTAGGTGCGGAGCTCCGGCAGATCGCGGTAGAGCTCCAGCGCCTCGGGGTTGGCCAGCGCCTCCTGGTTGTTGATGCTGCGCCCGTGCACGAGGTCACGTACCGCGAGCTCGGTGATCTTGCCCGACTTGGTGCGCGGGATGTCGGCCACCTGGATGATGCGCGCCGGTACGTGCCGCGGCGTGCAGTTGGCGCGGATCTGTTTTCGGATGCGGTCGCGCAGCGCATCGTCGAGGACCGACCCCTCGCGCAGTCGTACGAACAACACGACGCGCACGTCGCCTTGCCAGTCCTGGCCGATGCAGATCGCCTCGACGACCTCGGGGATGCGCTCGACCTGCCGGTAGATCTCGGCGGTCCCGATGCGCACGCCGCCCGGATTGAGGGTGGCGTCGGACCGCCCGTAGACGATGAAGCCGCCGTGCGCGGTGCGCTCGACGAAATCGCCGTGATGCCAGACGTTCGGGTATCGTTCGAAATATGCGCCGCGGTATCGTTCGCCGCTCTCGTCGCCCCAGAACCCCAGAGGCATGGCCGGGAACGGCTCGGTGCAGACCAGCTCTCCCTTCTCGCCGATCACCGGGTTGCCCGCCTCGTCGAACACCTCGACGGCCATGCCGAGACCCGGGACCTGGATCTCGCCGCGCCACACGGGGCCCGCGGGATTGCCGAGCATGAAGCATGACACGATGTCGGTGCCGCCGGAGATCGAGGCGAGTTGGATGTCCTGCTTGATGTCGGCGTAGACGTAGTCGAAGCCCTCCGGCGCCAGCGGCGAACCGGTCGAGGTCATGACCCGCAGGCTCGACAGATCGTGCGTCTCGCGCGGTTTCAGCCCGGCCTTCGAGAGCGCGTCTATGTATTTCGCCGAGGTCCCGAACACAGTCATCGCGTGAGCATCGGCGAAGTCGAACAGCACGTTGCCGTGCGGGTGGAAGGGCGAGCCGTCGTACAGCAGCAGCGTTGCTTCCTGGGCCAGCGCCGAGACCAGCCAGTTCCACATCATCCAGCCGCAGGTGGTGAAATAGAACACGCGGTCGCCGGGCTTCACGTCGGTGTGGATCCGGTGTTCCTTCAAGTGCTGCAGCAGCGTGCCGCCGGCGCCGTGCACGATGCATTTCGGAACGCCCGTCGTGCCCGACGAGTACAGGATGTAAAGCGGCGCGTTGAACGGCAGCCGCTCGAAAGCGATCGGTCCGGGCGCGAATGGCGCGATGAAATCGGCCAGGTTCCGGGCCTTCGGCACGGCTGCGACGTCGGGCGCTTCGGCCAGCAGCGGCAGCACCACGACGCGTCCGACCGTCGGCAGGCTCTCGAGGAACTCGGCGACCCGTCCCAGCGAGTCGTGCGCCTTGCCGTTGTAGTAATAGCCATCGGCTGTAAACAGGACCTTCGGCTCCACCTGCCCGAACCGGTCGAGCACGCCCTGCACCCCGAAGTCCGGCGAACATGAGGTCCAGACGGCACCGAGCGTCGTCGCCGCCAGCATTGCGACGACGGTCTCGGGCATGTTCGGCACGAAGCCGGCGACGCGGTCGCCCGGGCCCACGCCGGCCGCCCGCAGCGCCTGCGACAGCTGCGAGACCGCATCGTACAGCGCCGCCCAACTCATAGTCCGCTCCACCCGGTCCTCGGCGCGGAAGATCATGGCCGGGCTGTCGTCGCGCCGGCGCAGCAGGTTTTCCGCGAAGTTGAGGCGCGCATCGGGAAAGAATTTCGCGCCCGGCATGCGCCCGGGATCGATCAGCGCGCGGTCGCCACGCGGTTCCGCGATCACCCCGCAAAGGTCCCAGATGGCGGTCCAGAACGCCTCCTTGCGTTCCAGCGAGAACCGATGCAGTGCGGGATAGTCGGGCAGCGACACGCCGTGCCGCGATTCGAGCTCCCGCGACAGTGCGGTGATGTTCGCCTGCGCGATGCGATCGGAAGACGGCTGCCAAAGCGGTCCGGCCATGGTCGCGACCCCGTCGCCTCAGCGCACCATCCGGAACGGGCGGATCGTCACGTCGCGCCAGACGTCACCCTTGGTGTAGGGATCATCCGAAATGCATTTCTCGACCGCGGCACGGTCAGGAAAGTCGAGGATCAGCGCCGAGCCGACCATGCCGCCATCGTCATCGAGCAGGGCGCCCCCGGCAACGACATGGCCCTGTTCCTTCAGCCGGCCGAAATTCGCGAGGTGCGCCTCGCGCGCGGCCAGGCGGCGATCGAGTGCGTTCGCGTCGGTTCCGTCCAGTGCGACGACCAGAAATTCCATGATGCTATGTCCCCCTGATTGCCTGCAGTCCCGGCGCGGGGCCTGCCCCGGCCGCGCCATGGGGCAGCTTATTCGCGCAATTTCTCTGCGTCGAGGGCCTGTGCCGCCTTGTCGCGGTGTTCGACGGTGACGTACTTGGTGATCATCTGCCAGACCGCCCAGAACATGGCGGCATCATCGGTGAATCCGAGGGTGGGCAGGAAGTCGGGCAGTGCATCGGTCGGAATGACGAAATAGGCCAGGGCAGCCAGCGCGGCAGCCTTGACGTGGCCCGGCGTATTCGGATCGCGCGTACAGTACCACGCCGCCACCGCCTCCTCGGCAAACGGGACGCGCCGGGCATGGCGCCGCACCTTACGCCAGAAACCGTCCCCGACGCGGGCCTCGTGTTCCGGCCCGTGGTCGGGATCCGGCAACGGAACGGGAAGATTCGCGCTCATGTCTGGCATATAGTGAGACAGCGCCGCTTCTGCTATACCGCGCAGGGGACCGCCACAGGAGGGCACGTCATGGATGCCAAGGGAGTCGCGGCGATCGTAACGGGGGGCGCGTCCGGCCTCGGCGCCGCGACGGCGCAGGCGCTGGCCGCCGCCGGAGCCAAGGTCACCATACTCGACCGCGACGGGAACAGCGCCGTCGCCGTTGCCAACACTGTCGGCGGTCTCGGGCTGGGCTGCAACGTGGCCGACGCCGAAGCGGTCGCCGTCGCGCTGGACGAGGCCCGGTCGGCGCACGGCCCGTGCGGCATTGCAATCAACTGTGCCGGAATCGCGCCGGCGCGGCGGATCGTCGGGACCGACGGACCGATGCCGTTGGAGGATTTCCAGCAGGTCATCCAGGTGAACCTGATCGGCACGTTCAACGTCATGCGGCTCGCCGCGGCAGAGATGGCGGGCCGCACGCCCAATGCGGACGGCGAGCGCGGCGTCATCGTCAATACCGCGTCGATCGCGGCGTTCGAAGGTCAGGTCGGACAGTCCGCCTATGCTGCGTCGAAGGGCGCAGTTGCGGCTCTGACCCTGCCGGCGGCCCGCGAGTTCGCGACCATCGGCGTGCGCGTTCTGGCCATCGCGCCCGGTCTGTTCGCAACGCCCTTGCTGCGCGGCCTGCCGGAAGACGTGCGCGAGAGCCTCGCCGCGACGCTGCCGTTCCCCAAGCGATTCGGCAAGCCCGAGGAATTCGCCGCTCTGGTCATGCACATGATCGGCAATGCGGTCCTCAACGGCGAGGTCGTGCGGCTCGACAGCGCGTTGCGCATGCAGCCGCGCTAGCCGGCTGCCTTATCGATGAAACGCGCCAGCGCAATATCGCGCTCGCTGACGCCGCCGCAATCGTGGGTCGACAGCGTCACCTCGACGCGGTTGTATACGTTTGACCATTCGGGATGATGGTTCATCCGCTCCGCCTCCAGGGCGATCCGTGCCATGAAGCCGAAGGCCTGGTTGAAATCGCGGAACTTGAAGCTTCGGACAATCGCGTCGCGATCCGGCACGTCGCGCCAGCCGTCCAGCTCGGCCAGCGCGCTGCGGCGCGCTTCAGGCGACAGTTTCTCGACCATTCCATCCTCCTCGGTCAGTCTGCCATAAATCTAGTGTACGGCGGTGGCGGCGGCTATTGTTGCCGGCCATGAGCGGAAGCTACGCGCCGACCCTGGACGACATCGAGGCCCTCGCCCGCACTGCGCTGGCCGTCATTCCCGACGAGCTGCGCCGCTACGTGCAGGACGTGGTGATCCGCGTGCAGGATTTCCCGGACCCGGAGACCTGCCGCGAAATGGAGCTGGAGACGGAGTTCGACCTGCTCGGCCTCTATTCCGGCGTGTCGCTGGAACATGACGAGGCCGTCACCGTCCGCCAGGACGTCAATATGATCTTTCTCTATCGACGTCCGTTGCTCGATTACTGGTGCGAGTCGGGCGAGGAACTCGGTCACCTGGTTCGCCACGTGATCATCCACGAGATCGGGCATCACTTCGGCTTTTCCGACGACGACATGGAGGCGTTGGAGCGCCTGGCCGACGAGCGTGCCGGCGAATAGCCCGTCGGTGCCGCGCCTTACGCGCTAGGAGCGCCGCAGCAGGAAGACCGCCTGCACGGCCAGGAGGTTTGCCAGACCGCCGGCGGGATCGAGGCTGAGCGGCCGGCCCTCGCCGTTCAGCGCGAGACCGCGTTCGACGTGCAGATCCATCTCGTGGCCGAGCGCGACGAAGTCCCGGATCGTACAGAAATGGATGTTGGGCGTGTCGTACCACTGATTCGGAAGGTTTTCCGTGACCGGCATGCGGCCCCCGAACAGCAGGCCGAAACGGACGCGCCAATACCCGAAGTTCGGGAACGAGACGATCGAGCGCCTGCCGATCCGCGCCATGTGGTCGAGCACGGTGCGCGGGTTGTGTGTCGCCTGCAGGGTCTGGCTGAGGATGACATAGTCGAAGGCGTCCGACGGATAGTCCTTCAGGTCCCTGTCCGCGTCGCCCTGGATCACCGACAGCCCGTTGCGCACGCAGGCGTTCACGCCGGCCTGGCTGATCTCGATGCCGCGGCCGTCGACTTCCTTGGTCTTCCACAGATGCTGCAAGAGCGCGCCATCGCCGCAGCCGACATCCAGCACACGGCTGCCCGGCGCCACCATTTTCGCGATCAGCTGCAGATCGACGCGGAGCGAAGGGACGGCCCCGTTCATGTCCGGTTGAGACCCTTGTGTTCGGCACAGCCGTTCAGGAACCCCGACAGAACGTCCCGGAACTCCGGCTCATCGAGCAGGAACGCGTCGTGTCCCTTGTCCGACTCCAGCTCGACGAAGCTCACATTCGCAGCCACCGCGTTGAGTGCGTGCACGACCGCGCGGCTTTCCGAGGTCGGGAACAACCAGTCGCTGGTAAACGAGATCAGGCAGAACCGCACCGGCGTGCGCTCGAACGCAGCGGCGAGGGAGCCGAACTCGGCGGCCAGGTCGAAATAGTCCATCGCCCGCGTGATGTAGAGATAGGAATTGGCGTCGAACCGCTCGACGAAGGTGATGCCCTGGTGCCGCAGGTAGCTTTCGACCTGGAAGTCGGCATCGAATCCGTAGGTCAGCACCTCACGATCCTGCAGATTGCGCCCGAACTTGCGGTGCAGCGCCGTCTCCGAAAGGTACGTGATATGTGCCGCCATGCGCGCCACCGCCAGGCCGCGGTGGGGACTGGTGCCGTGCATCAGGTAGTCGCCGCCATGCCAGTCCGGGTCCGCCATGATCGCCTGGCGGCCGACCTCGTGAAAGGCGATGTTCTGGGCGGAATGCCGCGCCGCACCGGCGATCGGCACGGCGGCAAACACGCGGTCCGGATAGCGCGCGGCCCAGTCGAGGACCTGCATCGCCCCCATCGACCCGCCGAGGACCGCGAACAGCTGATCGATCCCGAGATGGTCGATCAGCATGCGCTGGGCGCGCACCATATCGGCGATCGTGATCACCGGGAAGTGAAGCCCGTAGGGCCTGCCGGTCGCGGGGTCGGTTTCCTTCGGGCCAACCGTGCCGAGGCAGCCGCCCAGCACGTTGGCGCAGATGACGAAGTACCGGTCGGTGTCGAGGGGCTTGCCCGGCCCGATTATGAGGTCCCACCATCCCGGCTTGCCTGTGATCGGGTGGGTCTCGGCGACGAACTGGTCGCCGGTCAGGGCATGGCAGATCAGAACGGCATTCGATTTGTCGGCGTTCAACTCGCCATAGGTCTGATAGGCAAGCGGGAACGGGCCGAGCGCGACGCCGCAGTCAAGGCGCAGCTTCTCGACGCCGCCCAGTTCGATCCGGTGGCCGGGCAAGGTGAAAGCGGGTTCCGACATGGCGGAATAGCTAGAGTCGAAGTCTTGGCCCGTCAATGATTTCTTCGCCGCCCCGGTGGCGCGCCGGCAACTGCTGACAGCCGCGCGGCAACCTGCTAATAAGCCAAATTTCCCGGGGGGTCCGGGCACGGGACGAAAGAGGGTCATGGACAGGCTGACGGAAAGACTGGATGACCTGCGCAGCGCCATCGATGAGATCGACACGGCGCTGCACGACCTGATCATGCGGCGCGCGGCGATCGTCGAGAACATCGCGGCGGCAAAGGGTGAGCAAGGCGCTTCCGGCATGCGGCCCGGACGCGAGGCGGAAATCCTGCGTCGGCTTGCAGAGCGGCACGCGGGCCACTTCCCGCGGGATTCGCTGGTCCGCGTCTGGCGCGAGATCATCTCCGCGGTGACGGCGATGCAGGGCCCATACAGCGTCGCCGTATTCGATGACGAGCGCGGCGCTCTGTGGGATCTGGCGCGCGACTATTTCGGCAGCTGCACGCCGGTAGTGCCGCGCTCGGCCCGCCGCGATGTCGTCGCCGGTGTCGCCGACAGGACGGTCACGCATGGCGTGCTGCCGTATCCGCCCGAAGAGGACGACCGTCCCTGGTGGTCCGGACTCTGGTCGTCGGATGCACCGCGGGTCGTCTTGCGTCTGCCATTTTCCGGGCCGGGGAATGCGCGCGACCGCAAGGCCCAGGCCCTGGTCATTGCGCGCATCGCGCCGGAACCCACTGGCGATGACCGCAGCCTGGTCATGATCGAAACAACCGAGGAGCGCCGCCGCACGTTTTTCGCGGACATGCTCCGGCAGTCGGGACTGGCCGGACGGCTGGTCTGTGCCGCCAGCGACCGCAGCCTCCACTATCTTGTCGAGACCTCGGAATTCCTGGACGCCGCCGATCCGCGGCTGGGGCGCCTGAAGACGCAGGAGCACGTCGCACGGGCGCAGATCATCGGTGCCTATCCCGTACCACTGTCCGAATCCTCGCAGTTCTGACCGGCAAGGAAAATGAGCCCGATGGCAGGGAAGAGCGCATGACGACACCGAAGCCGCGCCCCGGCGTGATGGACGTCTCGCCCTATGTCGGCGGCAGCCATGAGGTTGCCGGCATCGACCGGGTGATTGTCCTGTCCGCCAACGAGAACCCGCTCGGCCCCGGCGAGCGTGCCAAGGAAGCATACCGCTCGGCCGCCGAGACCCTGCACCGCTACCCCGAGGGCGGCGCCGATGATCTGCGCCAGGCCATCGGTCGCCGGTTCGATCTCGATCCCGCCCGGGTCGTCTGTGGTGCCGGCTCGGACGAACTGATCTCGCTGCTGGTCCGGGCCTATGCCGGGCCGGGCGACGAGGTGCTGCAAAGCCAGTACGGCTTCCTGATGTATGCGATCTCCGCCAGAACGGCGGGGGCGACGCCGATCATGGCGCCAGAGACCAACCTGACGGCGAACGTCGATGCGCTGCTCGATCACGTGACCGAGCGGACTCGTCTGGTGTTCCTCGCCAATCCCAACAACCCGACCGGCAGCTATCTGCCGTCCTCGGAGTTGCGGCGACTGCGCGAGGGCCTGCCCCCGGACGTGATCCTCGCGATTGATGCGGCATATGCCGAGTACGTCGACCGTCCGGATTACGGGCCCGGCACGGATCTTGTGGCCGAGCACGACAACACCGTGATGCTGCGAACGTTCTCGAAGATTTTCGGGCTGGCGGCGTTGCGTCTCGGCTGGGCATACGGTCCGCCCGCGATCATCGACGTATTGAACCGCATGCGCGGGCCGTTCAATACCACGGCACCGGCGCAGGCGGCCGGAATCGCGGCCGTCGGCGACGCCGAGCATGTGCAGGCCAGCCGCGCGCACAACAGCCGCTGGATCGCCTGGTTGACCCAACAGATCGGCGGACTCGGACTCGAAGTGCCGCCATCGGCCGGCAACTTCGTCCTTGTGCGGTTCGGCGACAAGGACAAAGCGGATGCCGCCTATCGGTTCCTGTGGTCGCGCGGCATCATAGCACGGCTGATGGGCGCCTACGGCCTGCCCGAGTCGCTGCGTGTCACGGTCGGGCTGGAGGAAGAAAACCGCGCCCTGGTCGAGGCGCTTGCCGAGCATCTGGAGGCGACGTGAGCAAGATCCTGTTCGAGCGGATAGCATTGATCGGGCTCGGGCTCGAAGGCTCGTCGCTGGCCTGGGTGATGAAGCGGGAAGGCATGGTCGGCCACATCGCCGGCTGCGCCCGCACGCAGGCGACCCGCGACAAGGCGATGGAATTGGGATTCGTCGACAGCGTCCACGAGAACGTGGCCGACGCGGTGGCCGACGCGGATCTCGTCATGCTGTGCACGCCGGTCAGCACCTTCGGCGATCTGGCCGCGCGGTTCGCGCCGGCCCTTAAGCCCGGGGCCGTCGTCTCCGACGTCGGATCGGTCAAGATGGCGGTGATCCGGGACGTCGGGCCGCTGCTGCCGGCGGGCGTGCATTTCGTCCCCGGCCATCCGGTCGCCGGCACCGAGCATTCGGGACCGGAGTCCGGCTTCGCAGAGCTGTTCGAGCACCGCTACTGCATCCTCACCCCGCCGCCCGGCACCGACAGCGACATTGTGAACAAGGTGGCCGAGCTCTGGCGCCGCGCCGGCAGCCGGGTGGAGCTGATGGATGCGCACCACCACGACCGGGTCCTCGCCATCACCTCGCATCTCCCGCACCTGATCGCCTATACGATCGTCGGAACGGCGGCGGACCTCGAATCACAGCTGCGCCGCGAAGCGGTGGACAATGGCGATGTCGTGGAAACCAGCGAAGTGATCAAGTATTCCGCCGGCGGGTTTCGGGATTTCACGCGCATCGCCGGATCCGATCCGGTGATGTGGCGCGACGTGTTCCTGAACAATCGCGACGCGGTCCTCGAGATGCTCGGCCGGTTCGTCGAGGATCTGACCGCCCTGCAGCGCGCCATAAGGTGGGGCGAGGGCGAGACGCTCGAGGAGCTGTTCAGACGCACCCGAGAGATCCGCCGCGGCGTCGTCGAGATGGGCCAGGCCGGCCGGTTCATCACGACCGAGGCGAACGGTGGCAAGGAGACCAAGTCCTAGCGTCCCCCGCCATGTCCGAAAGTGCTCTCGCGAACGATCTGGCGCGCCGCAAGCGGGCTTTCCTCGATTCGATCGCCATCGAATCGGACATCTGGATCTTCGCCTACGGCTCGCTGATGTGGGATCCGGGGTTCGCTCATGCCGACTCGTGCACGGCGCTGCTGCACGGCTGGCACCGATCGTTCTGTGTGTATTCGCACCGCTACCGCGGCACCCCCGACCGGCCCGGCCTCGTACTCGGGCTCGACCGCGGCGGCTCGTGCCGCGGCATCGCCTATCGCGTGGCCCGCGCACGGGCCCGCGAGACGCTGGCCTATCTGTGGGACCGCGAGATGGTGCTCGGCGTGTATCGGCCGCGTCTGGTATACCCGCGCTGCAGCGGCGAGCGACTGGCGTGCCATGCCTTCACCGTCGACAGAACGCACCGGCAATATGCCGGCGGCCTTCATATGGACGAAATGGTCCGGCTGATCAGCCAAGGGGTCGGCAAGGGCGGGCACAACCGCGATTATCTCGCCAACACGGTCCGGCATCTGGACCTTCTGGGCATTACCGACGGCCCGCTCCACCGCCTGCATTCGCTGGTCGAGACGGGCCGCTGAGCGCGCCCTCGAGCTCTGCGACAGGGCGTGCCCGCAGCAGGCCGCGAACCGAATTGCCCAGCCAGATCGCCTCGGCCGACTCGAGATCCCTCGGGTAGAGCACGCGCTCCTCGACGGGGCGGTCGCCGTTCTCGAGGAGCTCCCGCCGCAGCGTTCCGTCGAGCAGTCCGCATGACAGCGGCGGCGTGAACAGCGTGCCGCCGCGCTCGACGAAGAGGGTCGAGTAGCTGCCTTCGGTCAGCTCGCCGCGCTCGTTGACGAACACGACCTCGTCGCAGCCGGTCGCGCCCGCCAGCCGTTCGCGCTCGCCGTCGAGCAGCTCGCGCCGCGTCGTCTTGTGGTAGAGAAAAGGATTGCTGCTGTCGACGCGGCGGATCGCCAGTGCGAATCGGACATCCGAGTCGCCGACGGCGGCCGGATCGAGCGGCGCGGAGTCCACCACCAGCCGGCCATCCTCGTCCAGCGTGATTCGCACCCGTGTCGGTCCGTCGAGACGTTCCGCCAGCTTGTCGAGCGTGTCCCGGATGCCGAACCCGGCGTACGGGATGCGAAAGCGCAGCGCCGACGCGGCGAGGCGGGCCAGATGGCGGTCCAGCAGGTAATACCCCTCGTCGCGGCGCCACCGCATGGTTTCGATGAGCTGGAACGGCTCGTGTACTGCCGTCAGGAAGTCGCCCTTGAGCAGGCATTCGTCGTGCTCCGCCGCGGCGTCGGAATCGAAGACGATGCCGCTGCCGATGCCCATTTCGCCATGCCCCTCCCGGTCGAGGAACAACGTCCGGATGGCGACGTTGAATTGCGCCGTGCCGTTTGGATCGATGGTGCCGATCGCGCCGGTATAGACGCCGCGCGGATCGGTCTCCAGCTCCCGTATGATCTCCATTGCCCGGATCTTGGGTGCGCCGGTCACCGAACCGCAGGGAAACAGCGCGCCGACGATGTCCTTGATCTCGAGGCCCCGGCGCAGGCGGGCCCGCACGGTTGACGTCATCTGGTGCACCGAGCGGTAACTTTCGACGGAAAACAACTCCGGGACAGTGACGCTGCCAATCTCCCCGATCCGCCCCAGATCGTTGCGCAGCAGGTCGACAATCATCAGGTTTTCGGCCCGCGACTTTTCGTCTTGGCATAGCCAGCCGGCCAGTGCGCTGTCCTCCGCGGCCGTAAGTCCGCGGGGCGCCGTCCCCTTCATCGGGCGGGTGGCGATGCTGCGGCCATCCGTCTCGAAGAACAGTTCGGGCGAATGCGACAGCACGTACCAGTCCGGCCCGCCGATCAATGCGCCGTAGTTCACCCGCTGTCGCCGCCGCAGTGTCTCGTACAGCATCACGGGGTCGCCGCGCCAGTCGAACCGATGCTTAAAGGTCAGGTTGATCTGATAGACGTCGCCTGCGGCGATGTAATCCCGCACGGCGCCGACCCGTTCGAGATAGGCATCCCGGTCGAGTGAATACCGCGGCCGGTGAATTTCCCATCCCCCGGGCCGCTGGCCGGCATACAGAGCGCGCCGCGCATCGCTCCAGAACAGCTTCTTCGGCTTTCGAAACAGGCCCATCCAGATCAGCGGCGTCGGCCCGGTCGGCGGCGTCAAGGCCGCCAGCCTCGGCTCGAGCGCATAGCCCAGCTCGTAGGAAAGGAAGCCGGCGGCATAGAGTCCGCGCGCACTGGCGCCAGCAATCGCATCCAGCGTCTCGCCGAGCCGGCCCGGATCGCTGCAGGTGACGATTTCGACCGGATCCGCGAACAGCCGGCAATGACCGCCGAGCAAACCCGTCAGGCTGTCGTCGATCAGAACGAAGGGAGCCCGGATCATGGGGGGCGGGCCGGCAATATCACGGTCGCGGCGGCGCGCCCGGTCACATTGCCTCCAGGCCCTGGCGGACCGCCAGAATCGCCCGCGCGATCGCGTCGAGATCGATCAGGAACCACATCGCGGCCGCGAACATCAACGCCATCAGCCCATAGACATGCCACGGCAGCGGCACCGGCTTTTCGAAGCCGCAGGATGGGCACGCGTCGACGTAACCGGCGATTTCCACCTTGCATTTCGGGCATTGCCGTTGCCTCGCCATCACGCCGTCAGTTGCATTTGGAGTAACCGCAGGACGGGCAGAGGTCGCACCCTTCCCGGTGCACCAGCCCGGGCTGGCCGCATTTCGGGCAGAACCGGCGCGGCGACTCGCCGACCGCCTGCTGCATCGCCACGATCTTCGGCTTTTCGGGTTTGGGAATGAAGCCAATCGCGATCATGTGCTGCTCGATGACGTTGCCGATCGCCGCCAGCAGCGACGGTACGTAGCGGCCTTCCATCCACGAGCCGCCGCGTGGGTCGAAGATGCTCTTGAGCTCCCGCACCACGAAGGTGACGTCGCCGCCGCGCCGGAACACGGCGCTGATCATGCGTGTCAGGGCAACGGTCCAGGCGTAATGCTCGAGATTGGCCGAATTGATGAAGACCTCGAACGGCCGCCGCCGGCCATCTTGCACGATATCGTTGACGGTCACGTAGAAGGCATGTTCACTCTCCGGCCAGCGCAGTTTGTAGGTCTTGCCGACCAAGGCCTCTGGCCGCTCGAGCGGCTGCGTCATATAGACGATGCCGGGTTCCGACTCGGCGGCCTCGGGGGCCGCGGCGGCCGGGGGGGCCGGCGCTTCCGCCCGCGTCTCCTCCGGAGCAGTCAGGACCGCCCCGGTCACCACGTTCGGCCGATACGTCGTACATCCCTTGCAGCCAAGCTCGTAGGCGCGCAGGTAGACGTCCTTGAAATCCTCGAAGGCGATGTCATCCGGCAAGTTGATGGTCTTCGAGATCGAGCTGTCGATGTATTTCTGTACCGCGGCCTGCATCACGATATGCGCATCCGGGGCCAGGGTGCGGGTGTCCGTGAAATAGTCGGGAAGCGGCGCGTCATCGCCCTTGAGCGCGTGAAACTCCCGGCAGGCATAGTCCACCACCTCCTCGTCGCGGCGGCTGCCGTCCGGCATCAGAACGCTGCGGGTAAAGCGGTAGCTGAACACCGGTTCGATCCCCGACGATACGTTGTCCGCCAGCAACGAGATCGTCCCGGTCGGCGCGATCGAGGTGACGAGGGCGTTGCGTATCCCGTGCTCGGCGATGCCGTCCCGCAGCTTCTGCGGCAGTGCGGCGATGCCCTCGCCGGCCAGGTACTTGTCGCCGTCGAACAACGGGAACGCGCCTTTTTCGCGCGCCAACTCGATCGAAGCGCCGTAGGCTGAATCGCGAAAGGCGGCCATCCACCGTTCCGTCAGTGCAACGGCCTTGCTGTCGCCGTAGGGGGTGCGGCACATGATCAGCGCATCGCCAAGCCCGGTCACGCCAAGGCCGATCCGCCGCTTGTTCATGGCCTCCTCGCGCTGGTGCTCGAGCGGAAAGCGTGACACTTCGATGGCATTGTCCAACATCCGCACCGCCAGAGGGATCAGGCGCTCCATTTCCTTCAAGTCCAGATGTGCCTTGGCGGTGAAGGGGGCGCGCACGAGCCGGGCGAGATTGATGGAGCCCAGAAGGCAGGCGCCGTACGGAGGCAGCGGCTGCTCGCCGCAGGGGTTCGTGCTGAAGATCTCCTCGAGATATGAAAGATTGTTGAGCCGGTTGATGCGGTCGATGAAGATCACGCCGGGCTCGGCATACTCGTAGGTTGCCCGCATGATCTCGTCCCACAATTCGCGCGCCCGCAGATTGGCGAAGGTCTTGCCGCCGAATACCAGCGGCCAGTCTGCATCTTCGCGTATCGCCTGCATGAAGGCGTCGGTGACCAGCACCGAAAGATTGAACATTCGAAGTCGTCCGGCCTCGGCCTTGGCGCGGATAAAGGCCTGGATGTCCGGGTGGTCGCAGCGCATGGTCGCCATCATCGCACCGCGCCTGTAACCGGCGCTCATGATGGTGCGGCACATCGCATCCCAGACGTCCATGAAGCTCAGCGGTCCGGACGCATCGGCGCCGACGCCGTGCACCGGTGCCCCCTTCGGCCGCAACGTCGAAAAATCGTATCCGATGCCCCCGCCCTGCTGCAGCGTCAGCGCGGCCTCGCGCAAATGGGTGAAGATGCCGGACATGTCGTCCGGAATCGAACCCATGACGAAGCAATTGAACAGCGTGACGTCCCGGCCGGTGCCGGCGCCGGCAAGAATGCGCCCGGCCGGCAGGAAGCGGAACCCCGACAGCGCTTCGAAAAATCGGGCAGCCCAGGCGTCCGCATCGGCCTCAGGGCTGGCCAGTGCCCCCGCGACGCGATGCCAGCTATTCTCGATCGTCACGTCCACGGGCGTTCCGTCCGGCGCCTTGAGCCGGTACTTCATATCCCAGATCTGTCGTGCGATGGCGCTAAGGGACTCCATGACCGCCTGCTTCCGGTATCGCCGCTCGAGGACATCGCGATTCATAGACTGTCGAACCGCGCCGGTCAAACGATGTTCCCGTTATGTTTTTGCCGTGGCCCGGTCCTCCGCCGCCGGCGGTTTCGCGGTAGCGATCGGCGGCAGCCAGGGAAACTGCGCGCGTGCTTCGGCCTCGAGCCGGGCCGTGGCGGGCTCGATCCGGTCGGCCAATGTCTTCATGAATGTCCGCCGGTCGAGCCCCGGGGCGATCGGCTCCAGATACTCCAGCGTGATCGTGCCCGGCCACTTGACCATCTTTCGGCGCGGCCAGAACAGCCCGGAATTGAGTGCCACGGGCACCACGGGAACATCGAGCCCGGCATAGAGAGCGGCGACTCCGGGCAAATACGGCCGTTCCACGCCCGGCGGTGTCCGGGTTCCCTGTGGGAAGATAAGGACCGAACGGCCGGCAGCGATTGCCCTGCGGGCGCGGTCGACGAGCCGTCGCAATGCGGTGACCCCCTTCGCCCGGTCGATCGGAATCATGCCGATCCGGATCAGATACCAGCCCCACACCGGAATCCAGGTGAGCTCGCGTTTGAGGACGAACACCATTTGCGGCTGGACGTAGCTGGGACCCAGCGTGTCCCATGCCGACTGATGCTTGGCCGCGAAAATGACAGGTCCAGCCGGGATGTTCGCTTTCCCCCGCTCCACGAAATCGATGCCGATCACGATTCGGATCTGCCACAGCACAACGCGCAGCCAGAGCTGCTTGCAAACCAGCACCAGTCGGTAGGGAAGGACGAGCGCCGGGACGATGAGCAGGCTCATGACGACGGTCGTTGCATTGAACGCAATGGCGAAGAGGAAAGACCGAAGGTTTTGCATCGCGTTCAAGTGCTGCCCCCAGCTCCGAAGAATGTCCGTGCGGCGGCGAGCAGGTATTTGTTGTATTCGCTCACGACCAGGCGCGCCGTGCCCGGGCGCCGCCACCACTCGTCGATCATCACGTGTTCCGGAAAGACCGGGTGCGGGATGATCTCGACATCCGGCAGCGCGGCACGGAATTCCAGTAGGCTGCGTGGCATGTGATAGCCTGCGGTCACAAGCCGAATCGACGCGATCTTGTTGCTCCGGACCCAGGCTGCGCTTTCGGCGGCGTTGCTTCCGGTGTCCTGAGCCATATAGCCGAGCGTAACGCAGCATGCCATGTCTTCGCGCGTCATTCCGGTTATCCGCAGCACCTCGTCGAGCGGCACGCTCTTGTCGACGCCGGACACAAGCAGTCTTTCCGCGGTTCCGCTCGAAAACAGCGCAAAGGCCGTTTCCAGCCTCAAGGTACCACCAGTCAAGACAACGATAGCGTCGGTTCTGCGATTATCGTCCGCAATGGCGCGCGGTATTCCGTCGACAAATCGGGCCAGTCCCCAGCTCCAGAGGCCAAGCCCGACCACCAGAACGGTGAGAAGTCCCGCCAGCCGGCGCTGTCTCCGCCGTTCGCGCCTACGCCGGAACATCGCGATTCGCCTGCTCGCACATCATTGCGTGTGTCGACATCGCCCTATAGTTACACCAATTTGCGCAGGTTACGCACCACGGTGCGCTTGGCGGTCCAATTGGAGATCAGCGCCGTTGCGACGGGCAATGCTGCAAGCACCCCCCAATGCCACGCCAGCAGGGAGACCTGCGGCAGCATGGATGTATCCAGTTCAGATGCGGCGTGGCGCAAAGCCCATATCGTTGCCGCGCCCAGCGCGATGCCGATGAGCCCACCCCGCAAGCCCTGCCAGAGAGCCAGATTCTGGAATTGCCGCGCGATGAAAACATCCCGTGCACCGATCAAATGGAGGACCTCGATGACGTCCTGGTGGGCGGCCATGCCACTGCGCGTGGCGAAGATCACGATTCCCACCGTCGCCACCGCCACCAGCACCACGATAAACGCGGCGACCGCTCCAAGCGCCTGGATCAAGCCGGTCAACTGTTCCCGCCAGACTCCGTGATCGTCAAGAATGGCGGTGGGGTCGGCATTCGAGAGCATCGACCGCAGCACCTCCATGGACGGTGCACCCCCTTCGTCGAGCCGGACATCGATCAGACGGGGCAGTGGCAGTTCCTCGAGCGGGGCCCCCGCGCCGAGCCACGGTT
>CAYFYY010000018.1:0-59005 GCA_964347475.1 uncultured Flavobacteriales bacterium | reverse complement strand
TCGCGCGCGTCGACAGCAGCATCGTCATGCACAACGCCTCGACCCAGTTCGCCGACGGCGGCGAGTTCGGCATGGGGGCTGAGATCGGCATCGCGACCGGCCGCCTGCACGCACGCGGGCCGGTCGGCGCCGAGCAGCTGACGACCTACAAATACGTGGTGCGCGGATCGGGGCAGACGCGCCCGTAGCGCAAATTTCCCGCGATCGGTCTGGGCCGGGGGATGCTTCAGTCGCCGGTGCGGTTGCCGGCGACAATCGTCCGGAGCTGTGCCGCGCTTGCCCGCGCGCCGTCGCGCAGCAGCGCGAGATCCGAGTCCTGGAGGATCAGGTCGTATCCCGCCGCCACGAGCTCTGCCACCGACCGCCCGGGTGTCGCAATTCCGCCGAGCAGCTTGCCGGCCCGTTGTGCCGTCGCCTCGACCTCCGCAATGGCGGCGCGGACCTCGGGGTGATCCGGCTCGCCCAGATGGCCCATCGAGGCGGAGAGGTCGAAGGGCCCGACGAAGAGGAGATCGACATCCGCAACGGCGGCGATGTCGGCCACGTTCGCAACGGCCGTGCCGGTCTCGATCTGGCAGATCGCAAGAACCTCGTCCTCGATGCGCCGGACATAGTCCTTCCAGTCGGCCCCGTAGTTTGCCGCCCGCGCGATGACCGCCGCCATGCCGCGCACGCCGCGCGGCGCATAGTGGCAGGCGGCGGCCGCCGCCTGCGCCTCGTCGCGGCTGTTCACGGACGGCACCATGACGCCCTGGGCCCCCGCATCGAGCACGCGCTTGACCCAGACCGCGTCGTTGCCGGGCACGCGCGCCAGCGCGGGGCAGTCGGGCCCGAGGGCCTGCATGACGGAAATCGCAGCCATGACGTCGCCGGGACCATGCTCGAGGTCGATCATCGCGAAATCGTAGCCGGCCTTGCCGATGATCTCCGATGCCAGGCCGTCGAACAGATTGATCCAGCAGCCGACGACCGCGGATCCTGCGCGCATGCGCGATTTCAGGCAGTCGCTCACGAATGTCCCCTTCCCGGCGCGCGCATCGATGGCGCTCCCTCACCCCGGCGGGCCGGCCGTCATCGGCCGGCGGAGTCCGCTACCGTGACGGTATCAGATCAGATCCGGCCGGGAAACACGAACCGCTGGCATGGGCGGGCCCGGGCGGGGCTGCCGTCCTGCCGCCCCCGTAGCGGCGGGCTCAGGAGCCGATCAGGGTGACCCGCAGTGCGGAGATTTCGCCTTCCAGGCGACCTTCCTCTTTGCCCAACGTGAGCAGCCGCTCGTACATGGCATCCCGCTCGAACTTGTTGAGCTGGTTCTTCTTGCCCTTCTCGTCGACCGTATATCCCTGGTCGAGGCTGGTCCTGATCTCGGTTACCTCTTCCTGGACGGCGGCGAGCTCGCGCTCGAGTCGGCGGATCTCCTGCTTGGTCCGGTAGCGGTCCTGGCCGGCGAGGTACCCCTGCATGAACACCGGCTCGAGATGCGGCGGGCAGACTCCGCTGTAGCTGCGCCCGCTCTCGCCCTCCGAATAGCCGCGCTCGCGGGTACAGAACAGTTGCAGGCCGTAGGCGCGGCCCTCGTTGTAGCGGGGCATGTCCGGCTGCACGCCGACCTCGGCACAGGCCTTGCGATGGGCGCCGATCCGCGAGATCGGCTGGCCGCGGGAGCCGTCCTCGACGCCGATGGTGTACCAGTCGGCCGCCAGGCACTCCTCCGCCGACAGGCTGGCGCAGCCCGACAGGATGGCGATCCCGAGCAGCATCGCGGGCACGGCGACCAGCGCGCCGGTGCGGGCGTGCGCAGCATCGATCAGGCCGGCAGCTGCGCGTGTCAGCCGCAAAAAAGGGTACTCCGTGGATTGGGGGTCTTGTGTATGCACCGCTTCCTCCTGCTGGGTTGATCGGCTGCCATGCCAGGTCGTCCCCGCCCGGTCGTTTGCCTACCGTGCATTTACCGCCGATAGGCTGAAGAAACCGTTAAGGTGTCGGCGGAGCCGCGCGGACCGTGCCTTCGGGCGGCCGATTGGCCGTTCCGTCCGGCCGCGATCTGTGCCATGACATGCGGGCCCGCCCGTCGGGCGGGGATCAACGGCAATGCGAGGGCTGGGGCCGGCGCGGGAAATGAAACGGGCAACGCGCAGCAATCTGGGCACCTTCTGCCGGGGGCGTCGGCGCATCGGGCTTCTCGGCGGCTCGTTCAATCCCGCCCATGCGGGCCATCTGCACATCAGCCGGCTGGCGCTGCAGCGGTTGCGTCTCGATGCGGTCTGGTGGCTGGTGTCGCCGCAGAACCCGTTGAAGCCGGAATCCGGCATGGCACCGATGTCCGACCGGCTGGCTGCCGCGCGGTCGCTCATCTCGGACCGGCGCATCCTTGCCACCGACATCGAGCGGCGCCTCGGCACGCGCTATACGGTGGATACCGTCGCGGCACTGCGCGCGCGCTGTCCCGGTGCGCGGTTTGTCTGGCTGATCGGCGCGGACAACCTTGTCGAGCTGCCGCACTGGCATCGCTGGGTCGAGCTGTTCGGACATGTTCCCATTGCAGTCTTCGCCCGACGACCCTATTCTTTTAGGGCGTTGTCGGGCCAGGCTGCGCAGCGGTTTGCCCGCTTCCGGTTGGCGGAAGCAAAGGCCGGTGTGCTTGCCGGGCACGGGCCGCCGGCCTGGGTGTTTCTGCATTGCAGGGGACATCCGGCCGCGGCGACGGCGATCCGGGCTGCGCGACTGGCGAAGCGTCGGAAAGATTGAATTTGTGCAACGAGCAAAGGGAATACAGCCATACCGAGGAAATCCGGGAAGCCGAAAAGCTCCCAGAGTCTCCTGACAGTGATCATGGCATCGCTGGAGGACGACAAGGCAGAGGATGAAACAATCATCGATCTGTCGGGCAAGTCCACACTGGCGGACTTCATGGTGATCGCCTCGGGGCGGTCGCAGCGCCAGGTCGGCGCAATGGCCGACCACCTTCTCGAAAAACTCAAAGCTTCGGGCCTGAAATCGGTTGCCGTGGAAGGCCAGCCGCAGTGCGACTGGGTGCTTGTCGACGCCGGAGACGTCGTCGTCCACCTGTTCCGCCCCGAGGTCCGCGAGTTCTACAAGCTCGACAAGCTGTGGGGTCCGGCGGCCGCGCCGGGACAGGCCGCCGCCGGCGGCTGACGGCCGCAGCCCCATGCGCCTTGAAATTCTGGCCATCGGGCGGGCCCGGGCGGGGCCCGAGCGCGATCTCTACGAAAGCTATGCCAAGCGCATTACCTGGCCGGTCAAGCTGCATGAACTGGAGGAGAAACGGCCGTTGCCGCCGGCGGAGTTGAAAGAGCGGGAGGGGCAGTTGATCCTTTCGGCAATTCCTCCCGATTCCGTGGTCCTGGCCCTCGACGAACGCGGCAAGAATTCCACGAGCAAGGAATTCGCTCAGCTCATCGCCAAAATCCGGGGCGAGGGGCGGGCCTACGTCGTCTTCGTCATTGGCGGCGCGGAGGGATTGTCGGTTCCGGTGCGCGACCGCGCCGACCTCCTGATCTCGTTTGGCCGACAGACCTGGCCCCACATGCTGGTGCGGGCCATGCTAATGGAGCAGATCTATCGCGCGCAGCAGATCCTCGCCGGTCACCCCTACCATCGGGAATGATCGGCGGGAGCGAGAACCACTGCCCGATGACCTTTGTTTGACAGAGTTTGTACAGACTTCAGATAGCGGATATATATCGCCCAGAATGGGTACGGAAACTCGTCGATCATGACAGATTCGCACAAGCCGCGGCCCGTCGTCCTGTGCATCCTCGACGGATGGGGGGAGCGCGACGAGACGGAGGACAACGCGATCGCCGCTGCCGACACCCCGGTGTGGGATCGGCTGAAGGCGACCTGTCCGCATACACGCCTCGATGCGTCCGGTGGCGAGGTCGGCCTGCCGCACGGCCAGATGGGCAATTCAGAGGTCGGCCACATGAACATCGGCGCCGGCCGCGTCGTGATGCAGGACCTGCCCCGCATCGACGCCGCGGTCGCCGACGGGACCCTCACGCGGCTGCCGTCGCTGCAGGACTTCATCGCGGCGCTCAAACGGAGCGGCGGCACGGCACATGTCATGGGCCTGATGTCCCCTGGCGGGGTGCACGCGCACCAGGACCACATCGCAGCGCTGGCCAATATCCTGTGCGACGCGGGCGTTCCGGTCGCGGTTCACGCCTTCCTCGACGGACGCGACACGCCGCCCTCCAGCGCGCGCGGCTATCTCGAGACGTTCATGCGGGCAGCCCCCCGGACCCGGGTAGCGACGGTGACGGGCCGCTATTACGCCATGGACCGGGACAAGCGCTGGAGCCGGGTGGAACAGGCCTACGCGGCGCTGGCCGAAGGCGACGGCGCGGCCTTCGACGGGGCGCTGGCGGCGGTCGACGCGAGCTATGCCGCAAAAGTGACCGATGAGTTCATGAAGCCGGCGGTGATCGGCGGCTATGCGGGCATGCGCGACGGCGACGGCGTGCTGATGGCGAACTTCCGCGCCGACCGCGCCCGCGAGATCCTGACGGCCCTGCTCGATCCGGCGTTCGACGCCTTCCCCCGCAAACGACGCATCGCCTTTGCCGCCGCTGCCGGCATGGTCGAATACTCGACGGCGCTGGCGCCGCTGATGGATGCGCTGTTCCCGACGGCGGACCTGCAGGACGTGCTCGGCCAGGTGGTCGCGGATGCCGGGCTGCGCCAGCTGCGCATCGCCGAGACCGAGAAGTACGCGCATGTGACGTTCTTCCTCAACGGCGGCCGCGAGGCCGAGTTCCCCGGCGAGGACCGGATCCTGGTGCCGTCGCCGACGGTGGCGACCTACGATCTGCAGCCGGACATGTCGGCGCCCGAGGTCACCGACCGGCTGGTCGAAGCGGTCGACGGCGGCGGTTACGACCTGATCGTGGTCAACTACGCCAATACCGACATGGTCGGCCACACCGGAATCCTTGCCGCGGCGATCGCCGCCGTCGAGACGGTCGACCGCTGTCTCGGGCGGCTCGAGGCGGCGGTGCGGGCCGCCGGCGGTGCCCTGCTGATCACCGCCGACCATGGCAATGCCGAGAACATGCGCGACGCGACGACCGGACAACCGCACACTGCGCACACGCACAACCTGGTGCCCGTCATCCTGGTCGCCGACCGGGCCGAGGGGTTGCGCAACGGCGACGGACGCCTCGCCGACATCGCGCCGACGGTCCTCGAACTCATGGGGCTGCCGCAGCCGGCAGAGATGACGGGGCGGTCGCTGATCGCCCAGCGCGACAAGAAGCGCGCGGCAGGTTAGGGGCCGGTGCCGGTGCGTGACATCATATCCCGCAGTCTTCCCTTCCTGGCCCTGGCGCTGCTGGCCCTCGGTCCCACGACCGCCGCGGCCGCCGAGACCCAGGAGCTTCAGGACGTCGAACAACAACTGGAGGCCGACCGCGAGCGCGCCGCCGCGCTGGCCGAGGAGCAGGAACGGAAGATCACCGAGATCAACAGCCTGCGCCGCGAAGCCATTGCCGCGGCGAGGACGGCGCAGCGGCACGAGGCCGAGCTCATCGCGCTGGAGGCGCGGCTCCGCGAACTCAACGAGCGGGAAAGCGCGATCCGCGCCGAGCTGAGCGAGCGGCGCTATGCGATGTCGGGGACGCTGGCCGCGCTGGAACGGCTGTCGCGGAACCCGCCGCAGACCCTGCTCGCCTTTCCCGATGCGCCGACCCGAATGGTGCGCAGCGGCATACTGCTGAAGGTCGCGCTACCGCGCATCCGCGACGATGCGGCCAGACTCGCGGCGAAGCTCGACGAGCTCACCGGGGTCCGCGAGGAAACCCGGCTGCAGCTCGCCTCCGTCGCAGCCGAGACCACCGAGCTGGAGGCCGAGCAGAAACGCCTGGCCGGCATCCTGCAGCGCAAATCGACGCTGCTGAAGCAGACCGAGGCCGAGCGGCGCGACGTCAATCGCCGCGTCGCCGAGTTGGCGAACAAGGCCAAGTCGATCCGCGAACTGCTGGCCCAGATCGAGGCGGAGCGACGGCAGCGCGAGGCGGCGGAAAAGAAACGGCAGGCGGAGCTGGCGGCGCAGCAGGCCGCGGCCTTGCGGCAGCAGGCGCCCGAGCGCAAGGGCAGCGCGGCCGATCTGACCAGGCCGGCGGGCATCCGGCCGTTTCCGGACAGCGGCCCGATCACCGACCCCACCTCGGCCCAGATCGTGCTGTATTACGGACAGCGCAACCGGCTCGGCCAGGTCGAACGCGGCATCACCTATGCGACCCGGCCGGGGGCCCAGATCGTCGCGCCGCATGACGGGCTCGTGACCTTCGCTGGGCCGTTCGAGGACTACGGGCAAATCTTGATCATCGAGCACGACGGCGGATACCATACGCTGCTGGCGGGTCTGGAGCGCCTGGATACTGCGGTCGGCCAGTGGGTTCTGGCCGGCGAGCCGGTCGGTGCCATGGGGCAGACTTCCCTTGACGGCAGCGGGCTATATCTTGAATTGCGGCGCGACGGCCAGCCGATCAATCCGCAGCGCTGGATCGCCAACGCCAAACAGAACAGGACAAGTGGATAATGATAGACCTACGCAAGGCCGTTGCAGCGGCCGCTATCGCGATCTCCGGACTGATCGTCTGGGCGGCGGCGGCGCCCGGCCAGGAAACCGGGTCCGAGACCTACCGGCAGCTCGAGCTGTTCGGCGACGTGTTCGAACGGGTCCGTGAGGACTATGTCGAGGAGGTCTCCGACGAGCAGCTGATCGAATCGGCGATCCAGGGCATGCTGTCCGACCTCGATCCGCATTCCACCTACCTCAACCCGAAGACCTACCGCGACATGCGGGTGCAGACCCGCGGCGAGTTCGGCGGGCTCGGCATCGAGGTCACCATGGAGGGCGGCTACGTCAAGGTGGTCTCGCCGATCGACGATACGCCGGCCTACCGTGCCGGCGTCAAGTCCGGCGACCTGATCACCCATCTCGACGGCGAGGCCGTGCTCGGCCTCACCCTCAACGAGGCGGTCGAGAAGATGCGCGGATCGATCGGCACCACCATCAAGCTGACGATCCTGCGCCAGGGCACGGAGCCGTTCGACGTCTCGATCACCCGCGACCGGATCACCATCCGCTCGGTGCGCCACCGGGCCGAGGGCGACGTCGGCTACATCCGCATCACCAGCTTCAGCGAGCAGACCGAGGCCGGGCTGACCAACGCGGTGGCGCAGCTGAAGAAGGAGCTCGGCAACCGGCTGGTCGGCTTCGTCATCGACCTGCGCAACAACCCTGGGGGGTTGCTCGACCAGGCGGTCGCCGTGAGCGACGCCTTCCTCGAACGCGGCGAGGTGGTGTCGACGCGCGGCCGGCACGAGGCCTCGGCGCAGCGCTTCAACTCCAAGCCCGGCGACATCGCCGGCGGCCTGCCGCTGGTGGTGCTGATCAACGGCGGCTCCGCCTCGGCGTCCGAGATCGTGGCCGGGGCGCTGCAGGACCACCGCCGTGCGATCCTCATCGGCACCCGCAGCTTCGGCAAGGGCTCGGTACAGACGATCATTCCGCTGGGCCGGGACGGCGCGATGAAGCTGACCACCCAGCGCTACTACACGCCGTCGGGCCGCTCGATCCAGGCGACCGGAATCGAGCCGGACATCGAGGTCCGGCAGGCCAGGCTGGAATACGTCGATGGCCCCGGGCGGCACGAGGAGGACCTGCGCGGCGCCCTGCGCAACGAGCAGGACAACGGCGAGCCGGCGGCCGACGACGAGGCCGTCGCCGACGTGGTCGAGGACTACCAGCTGATCCGCGCGCTCGACCTTTTGCGGGGAATCGCGCTCTCGCGCAGCTTCGGCAACTGAACGGGGTGGTCGGCGCCGACGATCCGCGCCCCTGGCGGCCCGGAGTCGGGCTGATGTTGCTGGCCCCGGACGGGCGCGTCTGGGTCGGCAACCGCATCGATACGCCCGGCGCGCACTGGCAGATGCCCCAAGGCGGCATCGATGAGGGCGAGGACCCCCGCGATGCCGCCCTGCGCGAGCTGCACGAGGAGATCGGCACCGACAAGGCGGAGATCATCGCCGAGCACCCGGAGTGGCTGAAATACGACCTGCCGCCGGAGCTGTCGCGCCGCATCTGGGGCGGCCGCTACCGGGGACAGCGGCAGCGCTGGTTCGCGCTGCGCTTCACCGGCACCGACTCCGACATCCACCTGTCCCGGCACCGCCCGGAGTTCGAGGACTGGCGCTGGGAGGACATCGACCGCCTGCCCGACCTCGTGATCGGCTTCAAGCGCGACATCTACCGCCAGGTCGTCGCCGCCTTCCGGCACCTGGCCAAGGAACAGGGCCATCCGATGCCGGACACCGAGCGACCGCACCCTTCGAGACGGGCCTCCGGCCCTCCTCAGGATGAGGACACAGGCAGCTGAGCCTCATGCTGAGGAGGCGCGCAGCGCCGTCTCGAAGTATGAGGTCGCGCGCCTCGTCCCATCCGCCGAACCTTGAGGCGCGGGCCCGGCAAATCCCGGGACCCGACATATGATCGCCAATTTCGGATGGCATTGTGGACAGTGGAATGCGTCGGGAAGGAAACGACGGAGGAACCGGTCGATGGCGAGATGTGTCGTTGCGGCGATCCTGGCTGCATTTCTGGGCGCGGGGGTCGTCGGCCAGGCGCACGCGGACTACGAGGATGGACTGCAGGCCTATTTGCGGGGCGACTACCCCGCGGCGCTGGAAGAGTTCCGACGCGCGGCCGAGCAAGGAGACGCGTGGGCGGCCTACCGCCTCGGCGCCATGTATGACTACGGCGAAGGCGTGCCCAAGGACAAAGAGCTGGCGGGGCGATGGTATCGCAGGGCGGCCGAGCAGTTTCGCAAGGCGGCCGAGCAGGGAGACCGGTGGGCGCAGTTCGATCTCAGCGGAATGTATATGTCCGGTCACGGCGTACCGAAGGACCGTGCCGAGGGGAGGCGATGGTTTCGCAAGGCCGCCCCGCTGCATGCCGAAGCAGCCGCGCGAGGCGATGCGCGGGCGCAGGTCGAATTCGAGAGACCGGATCGCGTTGGGTGGGTCGTGCCAATGGGCGTTCCGGAGGCCATGCGACGGTATCGAGAGGCGGCCGAGCAGGGCGATGCGGAGGGACGGCGACGCTTCGCTTCCATGCTTGTGCGCGGTTGGCACGTGTGGCCCGACAGTGCGAAGGCAGCGCGATGGCTTCGCAAGGCCGCCGAACAGGGCGAACCGCAGTCGCAGTACCTCCTTGGCCTGATGTATGAGAGCGGTCGCGGCGTCGCGCAGGACGGTGCAGAGGCGGGGCGTTGGTATCGCAAGGCGGCGGATCAGGGTTTTGCGCTGGCGATGGCCAAGCTCGGCCTCAAATACGACATCAAGCCCGGCCCGGCGCCAGCCGATCCGAAGCCGCTGCAGTGGTATCTCGAAGCGGCCGAGCGGGGCGATGCCACGGCGCAAGTCGAGCTCGGCCTCGGTTATCTGAACGGCCGGGACACGACGCCGGATCCCGAGACGGCGATGCAGTGGTTTCGCGCGGCGGCTGAGCAGGGCAATGCGCGGGGGCAGCATTTCCTCGGCGCAATGTACATGAGGGGATGGTACGTGCCGCCGGACCCTGAAAAGGCGTTGCCGCTCATTCGCGAGGCGGCTGAGCAGGGCGATGCGTCGGCACAGTTCCACCTCGGTCTGATGCATGAGGAGGGCGTGGGCGTGCCGCAGGACGATTCGGAGGCGGCGCAGTGGTATCGCAGGGCGGCCGAGGGAGGAGATCGTCTGGCCATGTACAGGCTTGCTGGGTTTTATGCGGACGGTCGCGGCGTGCCGCGGGACGACGCGGAGGCGAAGCGATGGTATCGCGAGGCTGGCCCCTTTTGGGTCTCGCCTCAAGAATATTGATGAAACTGCCAGGCGGCGCATCGGAGCCGCCGGCGCGCCTGGCGCCGTTAGTTCGGTCGCCACTGCCAATCACCCCATGCGCCAGACCCTGAGGCGCGGGTCGAGCAGGTCGCGCAGCCCGTCGCCCAGGAGGTTGAGGCCGAGCACCGCCAGCGCGATGGCGAGGCCCGGGAAGATCGCCTGGCCGGGGGCGATGAACATGAAGGTCTGGGCCTCGTTCAGCATGCGGCCCCAGCTCGGATTTGGCGGCTGCACCCCGAGCCCGAGATAGCTCAAGCCCGCCTCGGCGAGGATCGCCACCGCGAACTGCACCGTTGCCTGCACGATGAGCACGCCCTGGATGTTCGGCAGCACGTGGCCGGCGGCGATCCGCCACGGCCCCTTGCCGATGGCCAGCGCCGCCAGCACGAACGGCCGGCCGAGGACCTGCAGCGCCGCGCCGCGGGTCAGCCGCGCGAACACGGCGACATTGAAGATGCCGACGGCGACGATGGCGTTGACGCCGCCGGGCCCGGCCAGCGCCGCGATCAGCACCGCGGTCAGCACCACCGGGAAGGCGAAGGTGAGGTCCGTCGCCCGCATCACCAGATCCTCCATGAGCCCGCGCCCCATCGCCGCCATCAGCCCCAGCGGTACGCCGAGCGCCATGCCGATGCCGATCGCCGCGAGGCCGACGGCGAGCGCGTTGCGGGCGCCGAGCATGATCATCGACAGCGTGTCGCGGCCGAAATGGTCGGTCCCGAACCAGTGCGCGGCGGATGGCCCCTCGAGCCGCGCCGCGATGTCGATGGCGAGCGGCGGAAACGGCGTCCACGCGAAGGAGACCAACGCCGCCAGCACGACGAGGCCGACCAGCGCCGCGCCGATCGCGAAGCCGGTGTGGCGGCCGCCTCGCCCCGCCCTGAATAGCCGCGCGCCGATCACGGCGCCGCCTTCGGGCGCGGGTCGATCGCCGCATAGGCGAGATCGACCACGAGGTTGACCAGCACCACCATGAAGGCCAGCAGCATCACCGTGTTCTTCACCACGACCAGGTCGCGCTGGAAGATCGCCTGCAGCATCAGCCGGCCGAGCCCCGGCAGGGTGAACACGTTCTCGACGATCACCGCGCCGGCCAGCAGGAAGGCGAACTGCAGCCCCATGATCGTGGTCACCGGGATCAGCGCGTTGCGGAGCACGTGCCGGCGCAACACGGCGCGCCGGTCGAGCCCCTTGGCGCGGGCGGTGCGCACGTAGTCCTCGCCGAGGCATTCGAGCGTCGCCGAGCGGGTGATGCGCGCCAGGATCGCCGCCTCGGTCAGCGCCAGCGCCAGCGCCGGCAGCACGAGCGCGCGCAGCGCCGCGGCCGGGCCAGCATCCCAGCCCGGAAAACCGCCGGAAGGCAGCCAGCCGAGCCACACCGCGAACACCAGGATCAGGAGGATCGCGAACCAGAAGTTGGGGATCGCAAGGCCCGCCTGGCTGAACGCCATCACCCCCCAGTCGCCGGCGCCGCCGCGCCGCGACGCCGCGAACAGGCCGAGCGGCACGGCGATCGCGCCGGACAGGACGAAGGCGATCAGTGCCAGCGGCGCTGTCACCGCCAGCCGCTCGGCGATCAGCCCGGCGACCGGCACGCCGTATGTGTGGCTGAGCCCGAGGTCGCCGGTGACGAGCCCGCCGATCCACGACAGGTAGCGGACATGGGCCGGCCGGTCGAGGCCGAGCTGCTGGCGCAAGGCCGCCAGCGTGTCCTCGCGCGCCTCGGTGCCGAGGATGATTTGGGCGACGTCGCCCGGCAGCACCTCGAGCACCGCGAACACCACAAGGGAGACCGCGAGCAGCGTCAGGGCGAGGCCGAGCAGCCGCCGGGCGGCGAAGGTCAGCATCGTCCGATCCGCGCCGTGCTCCGGCCGGAAACGCGCATTTGCGACGATTCCGCACGTGCCAGGTCGTCCGGGCCGGGGAAATGGGCGGCGCGATCATTCATGCGCCGCAGTCTACCCATTGCATGGTCTTCCTTCAGCAAAAACCGCGCGGCGCCGTACCGGACTCCGGCCCGTGCGAAACAACCCCATGCAAAGGCGTTTTCCGCGGATTTGCGGCGCCTTGCCGCCCGCCGGCTCGGCCGTGTTCGACCCTGAACGACACCCTGGAAACCCGGTGCCCGTTGAGATTTCCGGCAGTTCGCCCGACCCTGCGCCGAGGAACAACATGAACGGGGAAGCCAACGATGCCGACACGCATGAGACGACTCGCGTTTTCCGCCGCGGCGCTGCTGCTCCTGCTCGCCGCGACGCCGGCCCGGGCGGGCACCGATATCTCGGTCATGACGCAGAACCAGTATCTTGGCGGCGACCTTCAGCCGCTGCTGGTGGCGGACGAGGAGACGTTCAACGCCGCCCTGGTGGCGACGCTGCAGCAGATCGCCGCCAACGATTTTCCGCACCGCGCGGAACGCCTCGCGCAACTGATCGCCAAGCGCCGACCGCATCTGGTTGGCCTGCAGGAGGTCTGGTCATTTCACTGTTACGATCTTATCGGGCCGCTGCCCGGTCTGGGCTGCGACGATCCGTCGATCGCCGGCGCCTTCAACGACCATCTGAGCCAGACGGTCTCGAAGCTGGCCGACGCGGGGGAGGTCTATCATGCCGTCGCCGTGGTCGAGAATCTCGATCTCCGCGATATCCAGCTGCCGGGCCTGCCTCCCGGCGTGCCGTTCTTGATCAACGGCGTGCCGGCCCTTCTGGTGGCGCTGGACCGCGACGTCATCCTGGCGCGAGCCGATGTCGTCGCCGCCGGCCCCGTGACCCCGGCCCCCCTGCCCTGCAGGCGGCCTTCGGCAGCCGGGTGCAATTTCCAGGCCGCTCTCGCGACGACGATCGCAGGCCAGCCATTGACGGTCGAGCGGGGATTCGTGGCCGTCGACGCGACCATCGACGACATGGACTACCGCTTCGTCAACACCCATCTCGAGACCCGCCAGCCCGACCCCGCGAACCCGCTGTCCAGCTTCTTCCAGGCGGCGCAGGCGGCCGAGCTGATCGCGACGCTGGAGGCGGATACCCCGGCTGAGCGCACGCTGATCGTGGTCGGCGACATCAACTCGTCGCCGGACCATGGCGGCCTGCCCGGCATCGTGCCGCCCTACTGGCAATTCCTCGGCAGCGGCTACGTCGATGTCTGGACCCTGCGCGAGTCGGCGGCCGACGGGTTCACCTGCTGCCAGTTGGCCGATCTCTCCAATCCGGAAAGCCAGCTGCATGAGCGGATCGACACGATCTTCACCCGCGACATGCCGTTCGCCGCCAAGGATATCGCGACCGTGGGCGACCTCGTCTCCGACAAGACGCCGCTGCCCGGGCCTGCTCTGTGGCCCTCCGACCACGCCAGCGTCACGGCCGAAATCCTGTTCTGACAGGGGGGGTGCGCACCGGCCCTTCCCCGTGCGACGGGGGAGGGCCGGATTTTATCTTTGCCGGACCGTCCTTCCGAGCGCCTAGAGCTCCAGTGCCCCCGTCTCCGTCCGCCGCGCCTGCAGCGCCTTGACCCGCTCCATATGCTCGATCAGCGCGTCGACCGTGTCCTTGAGCAGGTCGAGCTCGCGGATCGACAGCTCGTCGAGGCGCTCGAGGTTGTATTCGATGGTGTCGACCAGCTGCCGCGCCGGCCGCTGCAGCGGGCGCATGAAATAGGCGGTCACCGTCGCCACCAGGGTGCCGAAGAACAGCAGCGAGCCGAGCACGATCCAGATGCCGCCGATCAGCCGGGCGGCGCCGGACAGCGGCGTGTCGGCGATGCCGGCGGTCGAGAAGGCGGCGACGCCCCAGTACAGCGCCTGCCCGTAGGTGGTGACCGTGGCGCCGGCGACCTCGCGCTCGGCGAAGTAGACACCCGCCGAGAACAGGAGCCAGAGGGCGACCAGCAGCGCGATCATTGCCAACAGCGGCGTCAGGCTGGCGACGTCGTTCAGGAATCTCATCAGTCGCGGATAGCGAACCATGGCTCATCCTCCCCGGGGGCAGCGGCGATCAGTCGGCGGCCATGCTACGGCCCGCAGCACCGGCGATCAATCGCGTGCCCGTTCCGCGCCGGCGCGGGCGCGGACCCGGCGCGGCGGAACATGTAGCCCTGGGCGACAGCGGCAGAGTCCATACACGAAATGCGGAATTTGCGATATATTGCGACCCGAGAAACACCAGGATGACAAGGGGGCCGAACATGGGTGTTTTCGTGCGAGCTGCCGCGGCACCGGGCGCCTTGCTCGTGCTCTCGGCCATCTGCGCGCCCGCGCCGGCGGGACCGCTGCACGATGCCGCCAAATCCGGCGATACAATTCAGGTCGAGCGCCTCGTCGCGGGCGGCATCGCGATCGACGAACGGGACGCCGGCTACAGGACGGCAATGCACTGGGCGGCGGAAGCGGGTGATGTGGAGATGGTCGATCTTCTGGCTGCAAAAGGCGCGAATCTCGACGCCGGCGACGTGACCGACGTGACTGCCCTGCACATGGCCGTGATCGGCAAGCACGAGGACGTCGTGCGGTTGCTCATCGCCAGGGGCGCAGCGGTGAACACGGTGGAGACCGAGGGCGAGTCGCCCCTGGACGCGGCGTTTCGCTTCGGACTGCCGGCCATCATCGACATGCTCAAGGGCGCGGGCGCCACATGCGGCAAGAGCGACGTCTACTCGCAGCAGTGCCGGGAGGCGGAAGCGCGGAACTGAGCAGGGCCGACGCGCCGTGCCTGCCGCTGATGCCGCGGGCCTGGCGCGCTGGTACGGTGCGTTCCGCGCCGGCACTCAGGAGATATCGGCGACGGTCACGGTGACGGTGATCTCCCGTCCGGCGCGCAGGACGGTCAGCGCCGCGGTGTTGCCGATGCCGATGCGGTCCAGCGCCGCCGCGAGCTCGGCGACCGTGTGCACGGGTTCGCCGTCGACATGGGTGATCACGTCGCCGATCGTCCCGGCGGCTCGGTCGACCCCGCGCAGCCCCGCTCGCGCGGCGCTGCCGCCCGGCTGCACGTCGACGACGACGACTCCCTCGACGCCGGCCCGCGCCGCCACCTCCTCGGGCGCCGCGGTGATGCCGATCCCCGGCCGCGCCGCCTTGCCCCGGGCGATGAGCTGCGGCACCACCCGGTTGACGACGTCGACCGGCACCGCGAAGCCGATTCCCGCCGAGGCCCCGGTGCCGGAGATGATCGCCGTGTTGACGCCGATCAGGCGGCCCGCGGAATCGAGCAGCGGCCCGCCGGAATTGCCGGGATTGATGGCGGCGTCGGTCTGGATCACGCCGGCGATCTCGCGCCCCGTCTCGGTCGGCAGACGGCGATCGAGGGCGCTGACGATGCCGGTCGTCAGGGTGCGGCTGAGGCCGAAGGGGTTGCCGATGGCGAGCACCGCCTGCCCGACCCTGAGGTCCGACGAGGTGCCGATCGGGATCGGCTGCAGCCCGGCCGGCGGATTGCGTAGCCGCAGCACGGCGAGGTCGTAGTCCGGCGCCGCGCCGACGACGGTGGCCGGGATCGCGTCGCCCGATTCGAGGCGCACCGCGACCTCGGCGGCGCCCTCGACGACGTGGTTGTTGGTGACCACATGGCCGGCCCGGTCCCAGATGAAGCCGGAGCCCGCGCCGCCGGCGGCCGGCCCGCCGAAGAAGCCGCCGCCGGTGCGGGTGAAGATATAGGCGACCGACGGCGCGATGCGCTCGAACAGCTCGATGTTCGTCTGCTCGAACTCGGCGAGCGCGCCCCGCGGCGTTATCGCCCGCGGGTCCTCGGCGGTGAACAGCACGTCGCGGACGATCTGGTGCCCGAGCCACAGCGTGACCAGCACCAGCGCCCAGATCCAAAGAATTCTGCCCAAGGATTGCTGCATGCTCCCTTCGTCCCTCACTGAAAACAAATGTCGGCCGTGGAACCTGCGCGAAGACCCAGACCGGGGCGGCTTGCGGCGCAGCCTTGCCGCTGGACAACTCGCCTGGCAACATAAGGGACCAAGGCGAAACGAACCAGACGCACGAGCGCGCGGCGACAAAAAATCGCGGCCTGGCGTCGCTGGGTGGGCGGATTGATCCGGGCGGCGGAGCGGCAATTGCGTGCGGCGACGAACGACGATCGCTGGTCGCGGGAAGGCCGGCGGCGAGGCCGCCGCTGCTGCGCGGGACGGTCGGTTTCTGGTACGTAGAGTAGTCCGCGACGAGCGCCAGTCGTTCGGCCGGTCGCTGCGGTGTGTTCCGATGAACGTGTCAATCGCCGCCGAGGGAGATCGATGCTGGCGCTGAGCGACCCGCTCTGGAAGAAACTCGACGACGCGCATCGGGACCGCAATATCCCGCTGCTGCTCTCCAGGCTCGCGCAGGCATGGGATGACGAGGCCGCGAATTCCCTGTTCTGGGACTGTTTGTGTCATCAGGGGACGTGTTACGGCGCAACCTATGCCGCGATCCCCCACCTGCTGGAAATCGCGCAGTCGGCGGAACGCACGAGCCAGCGCCTGGAGATCGCGCTCTTTGCCGGCTACGTCGCGCTTCGTGCATTCGACCATGTGCCCGGGGTCGAGGGCTCGGACGGGGACGTGCCGCAGGGATTGCCCCAGACGCTGGAGGGCTGGGACCGGAAGCTCGACGTGTACCGCCGTCTGGTTGCCATCCACGAAGATCCGGCCCGAGCCCCGTTCGGCTACGAAAAGGACGACCTCCTGCCGCGTTGCCGGAGGATCCTTGCGACGGAGCCCGTCGACGCGCGCGACCTGGAAGAGATCCATGGCATCCGGCGCGATTTTTTCGAGTCCCTGCCGGATATCCGGTCGCTGTGCGAACGCGCCTTCCGCGAAAATCTCGGGGATGAACACGCTCCGGCCTATCTGTTGGGCGGTATGGCGGCGGCCGACGGCCTCATCGACCTCGCGCGTTTGCTGGACAGGGTTCCGGAGGGCGACTTCAGGTGTCCCTCTTGCGGATGGCAATTTTCATACATTCTGTTCGGCGACAGAATTGCCGTCTATGCGGACGATAGCCCTCCGGGAACTCTTCCCGCCGAACCAATCGGTGCGGACCGAACTCTGCGCGACTTCAAAGACGGGTCGCCGTCCAGATCGGATGGAGTCCTGAAGCCGTTACAGGAAAGCGACAAAGCCCCAGACACGCGCATCGCGGCGCTGCTGGACCTCGCGGAGCTGGTGCCGAATCCGACTCCGGCCCTCTTGCTGCGCGCCTTTCTCGGCAGCTTCGTCTGCACGAAGTGCCACGTCGAGGGATCGGTCACGAGCCTCTGAGGCGAGCTGCCGCATCCTACCCTCCCCTCTAAGAAGATCGCCCGGCCAGCCGCCCGACGCGCCGCGCTACTCCCGCATGTCGGCGACGTCGTCGGCACGCTCGGCGGGGAGCGATGGCGGCCCCTCAGCCGCCGTGCATGCGCGACAGGCTGTCGCCGAGGCGGGTCGTCTCGGGGAGCGCGAACGGGCCGTGGCGTGGCGCGATCCACGGGCGCCTCTTCACGCCGCTTCGCCGGAGACGATGTAGACGAAGCCACCGTAGAGTTCCTGCATCCGCGTGTTGCGCAGGTGTCGCCGCACCGATTCCCACGGGTGGCGCGCCATCAGGGCGCGCGATACGCCGAAGGCGCGGCCGAGCAGCACGAACAGCGGCGCCAGGCGGCGCAGCCAGTTGTCCGGCATCTTGTAATCGAGGACGACCCACCGCCGGCCGCGGGCGAGCGCTGTCGCGCCCCGTTCGATGACCGCATCGTAGGCCGGCTCGTAGTTCAGCACGCCGGCCGCGAAGATTCCGTGCACACCCTGCGGGAAGCGGTAATCCGCCGCCGCGCAACGGACGAGTTCGACATTCTTCCAGCCGGCGTGCTGCACCCGCCGCGCCGCCCGCTTGAGCATCTCGTCGGAGATGTCGACGCCGATGATCCGCCCCTCGCCGCCGACGGCCCGTTCCAGCACAGCGAAATTCAGTCCGGTGCCGCAGCCGATCTCGACGACTGTATCGCCGGGCCGCAGGGCCAGCGCTTCGACCACCAGGCGTCGCCACCGGCCGACGCGCATTCCGGCGAGGTAGTAGAGGGGGATCGAGAGATCGTAGAACCACGCCCTCCTGTCGTAGATTTCCCTTGCCTGCTGTCGCAGGCGACCATTGTTGTCCGCCATGCCGCATCCTCCTGCCGTCGCAGCGACCGGGGTTTACCGCCGTCAAGCGGGGGCCGAATCCGCGAAGAACGTATCGATGACGGCCTTCCACGTGCCGTCCCGCTGCCGCCGCAGCACGGTGACGAACTTACCGCACTGCATGTCCTTGCCGCCGCCCCGCACCGTGAATCCGTAGAGGCCGGCGCAGCAGCCGAAGTCGTTGCCCGCAACCATGGTCACCGGCGTGACCGGCATCAACGTCATGCCGGCCGCCGCGAAGCCACGCAGACCGTCGACGATCGCTGCCCGGCCGTGCAGCGGCGGACGATCCGGTAAGAGCATAGTTGCGTCGTCCTCGTAGAAGTCGGCGCAGGCGGCGATGTCGCCGCGGTTGAACGCGGCGACGCTCTCGGCATTCAGCCGGGCGATCGCTCGCTCGAACGGCTCCGGACGGGGTTTGCGGAACGTCGCCACGGCCTTCTCCCGCGGATCAGGACATCGAAATTCGACTTGTTTCCAGAGCGTATGCTTACACCTTCCAGTCTTTGGAAGGTCAAGAGCAAAATCGATGTGCGTGATGCGCCGCCGCAAGCGACGCCCCTCACGCCCCGTGCATCCGCGAGAGCCGGTCGGCGAGGCGGGTCGGCTCGGGCAGGCGGTAGCGGGGCGCGGCCTCGAGCACGAGATCGACCGCGGCGTCGAGGGAGATGTGATGGCCGATGGAGACGAAGAGCGGGCGCACGCCGGCGCGGCTCCGAACGACCGCGCCGATCGTCTCGCCCTTGTCGATGAGCGGCGCGGCCGCGCCCTTCTCCGGGGCCGGCGGATCGAACGTGCCGATCAGGCGCGACTTGGCGACGCCGATCGCGGGCAGGTCCGCCAGCACGCCGACATGGCTGGCGAGGCCGAGGCGGCGCGGATGGGCCAACCCCTGGCCGTCGATGAACAGGAGGTCCGGCGCCCGCGACAGGCACGCCAAGGCGGCCAGCAGCGCCGGCGCCTCGCGGAACGACAGCAGGCCGGGCACGTAGGGGAAGTCGAGCGGCCGGCAGGCGAGCGCGCTTTCCACCAGTTCCAGCTTCGGCCAGGACAGCACCGCCGCCGCGCCCCAGACCAGCCCGGCGCGCGGCTGGTAATGGGCGTCGAGCCCGGCGACCAGTCGCAACCGTGCCGGTGCACCCGCGGCCACGACGCGGCGGCGCAGCCGCTCCTGCAGCGCGCGGGCCTCGGCGGTGTTTCGCGGGGCGCTCAATGCCGACGAACCTGCCAAAGCGTTCCTTGCCCTCCCGACTGTCCGCGCGGCACTGTGCGAGCGTATCCCGTTCGGGCGCTCTGCTCCAGATCAAGGGCGGCGAACCATGCGCTGGTATGATCGCGCCATGGAGCTGCCGTTCACCACCGACCAGTTCTTCGCTGTCTTCGCCCGCTATAACGCGGCGGTCTGGCCGGCCCAGATCGTCGCCTATCCACTCGGCATGGCGGCGGTCGGCGCGCTGTGGATGGACACACCCCTCGGCCGGCGGCTGATCCTGTCGGGTCTTGCCCTGTCCTGGGCCTGGAACGGGATCGCCTATCACCTGTTGCACTTCGCGCCGGTCAACCCGGCTGCAAGAGTTTTCGCGGCGCTGTTCGTGTTGCAGGCGATCCTGCTGGCGGGGACTGCGGCCTTGCCGCGCGACCTGCGGTTCGCGGCGGGCGCGGATCTTCGCACGGCCCTTGGGCTCGGCCTGATCGCCTATGCAATGCTGGTCTATGAGGTGCTGGGGTATTGGTCCGGGCACGGTCTGATGACGGGGCCGCTGTTCGGAGTCGCGCCCTGCCCGACGACGATCTTCACCATCGGCATTTTGCTTCTGATGCGGGGTGCGCCGCGGGCGTGGCTGTCGGTCATTCCCGTCATCTGGGCCGTCATAGGGTCGACCGGGGCGGTGCTGCTGAACGTGCCGGAGGATTTCGGCCTCGCCATCGCCGCCGCGCTGCTGGTCGGCGTGTTGGCGGCCGATGCAATCGGCCGCCCGCGCCCACGTTGAGTGCGCGATCGCAGCGGGCCACGCAGAGGTGATGCGCCGCCCGCTTTGCTCGCAGATGCGCCGCGATCAGCCGGCGGGCGCCATCTTTGCCCCGGCGCCGCCGCGCAGGGCGAGCGCCGTCGCGCCGAGCCCGGCCAGGGTGACGAGGACGCCGACGATGAAGCCGGCGATCGGGATCAGCCCGACGATGGCAAGCACGAACAGCGCCAGCGCCAGCAGGCCGAAGCGCCCGAGCCCGCCGGGCAGCGCCCTGCCGAGGCTGATCCAGGCGCCGAGCGCCAGCGCCAGCGCCCCGGCAACGTAGCCGAGCATGACGATGAGCGGCAGTGCCAGGGTCAAAAGGATGCCGAGCGGCGCGCCGATCAGCGTCATCAGCAGCAACAACGCCGCCACTGCCCACACCGCCAGGGTCACCAGCCCGGCGCCGATCGACGCTCCGGGCCGTGCGCGGCCGATCGCCGCGATGCGGTCCATCAGGCCGCCGGCCGCCGCCAGCAGGATGCCGCCGGCGACCAGCAGGCTGAGCGGGAACACCACCACCGCGCCGAGCGCCATGCCGAACAGGGCGCGCCACGGGCCCGGCGGACCCCACTCCCAGTCCTCCGGCTGCCACGTCTCGTAGCGGCGGCGCTCCGGCGGCGCGACGGCGTCCGGGACCGCCGGCTCCTCTGGCGCGCGGGTGACCAGCATGCCGTCGAAGCGGGCGTCCGCGTCGATGTCGACGGTCTTGGCGGTCACCGTGACGTCGCCGCCGAAGGTGCCGGCGAGGCGCACGCTCTCGGCCGCGATCCAGGAATCGCCGGCAACCGTGCCCGCCACCTCGACGCGACGGCCGAACAGCCGCACCCCGCCGCCGGTGGCGGCACGCGCGTCCAGCGTCACGAACTCACCGGCGGCGACCACCCGGCCGGCGACCGGCGCCGAGACGTCGACGCTCTGTCCCGCGAGATAGGCATCGTCGCCGACCGAAGCGCGGACCTCGACGCGCCGGCCGGCGAGCAGCGCGTCCTCGCGCGTCGGCGCGGCCAGCTCGACCGTCTCGCCGGCGGCGAAGACCCCGCCGAGATCATCGTCGGAAACGATGACGAGGGCGCCCGCCGCGGCGAGATCGCGCCCCATCAACTGCCGCTGCACGTCGTCCTCATCGGCGGTCGCGACCGACGGCATCGCCAAAACGACGGCGGCCGCCAGCACAAACGCCGCGCCCATCGCAGACCCGGCGCCGCACCGCTGCGGCCCGGCGCGGCCGCCTGTCAGCACCCTTTTTCGCATGACTCTGCCTCCTTACAGTCGCGGCTGCCATGAGAGCGCACGCACTGCGCCGCTCCCGTTCAGGCGCTGGCGCGAAACCCGTGATCGCACCCGAAGACATAATGGCAGATCGGGATCAGAACGTTGAGCGCGCAGGCGACCAGGAACAGGACGATCAGCGACAGCAGCGCAACGATGATCGCCCGGTGGCGCCGCTCGACGGCGGTGGCACTCACTTTCGCATCACGTGCCGGCCCGCAAGGGCGCCCCACAGGATGGCGAAGCCGCACAGGATGATCAGCACCGGCGCCAGCGGCCACGGGACTTCGAACAGCTCCCACAGGGCGCCGAGCAGGAACACGGCGCCGACGGCGATCCAGAAGCCGCCGACCTTGAGGCCGAGGCGCCAGCGCAGCGCGGCTTCGCCGAGGATGACGGCGGCGACGCCGGCGAGGCCCCAGCCCCAGCCGACATCGGCCAGAATCGCGGCACCGACCCAGATGAAGAACAGGCCCCAGCCGGCGGCATCGACCTTGTCCGATAGGCCCTTCTGGCCGGTCGCTTCGCGTCGCTCCCGCGGCGTCGGCGGTTGCGGTTCCGTTTGCGTCATGTCTCGCTCCCGTTGCCGGCGGCGGGCATCCGTGATGACCGCCCCGCGTTCACTCGCGCGGTTTGCCGAGCCGCGTGCCGATGCGGCGCACGAAACGCGCCACCATGAACGACACGAGCCCCATCAGGATGAAGGCGATGGCGATGAGCCAGGCGAGAATCCGCGGCTCCAGCACAATCGCAACGCCGAGCGCGACAAAGACGACGCCGGGCAGGATCAGCGTGAGATTGGAAAAGGGCCGCGCCATCATGCCCCTGCAGGTTTCGGCCATCGGACACATCGGCATCGGCGTCGGTTCCGGCGCCGCGGTGGGTTCCGGCTTGAGGGCTGGTTCTGCCATCTTACGCTCCTTCGAGTCTGTGCGTCGCTGGCCCCGGAGCCGGTCGCTTCAGACCTCCGCGCCGGCGCCTGTGATCGCGAGGTTTTCGCGTCGGGAGGTCGTCCGGCCCCTTATGAAGTCGGCGAGCCCGAGGATCTGCGCGCTATCGTCCCGTGCGATGCCGGTGTCTTGCAGGAAGCGGGCACGCGGTGGTCCGTGCAGCCCTCATCCGCCGCAATCGCAATGCCGATCGCGGCCGGTTCCTTCCTTCTTGCTGAAACGCTCATGACGACCCTCCGAAATCGGGGCCGCATTCACCGGGGCAGTTGTTTCACATGCGCTTGGTGCGCGCCATGATCTGGATCAAGCGGCGCGGGGGCTGCGCAAGCGCAGCCCCCGCTTCCAGAGTTGCGACGGCGCCGGCCCGACGCCGCCGCGCCGCCTATTCCCCGGACGCCGGCGCCGAGCCGTCCTCGGCAACCACGAACTTGGCCTCGTGCGACAGGCCCAAATAGACGCCGACGCACATCACGATCAGCACAAGCGTGAACGGCAGGCCGACGGTGATCGCCGCCGCCTGCAGCGCGCCCAGCGCATCGCCGCCGCCGCCGAACAGGAGCACGCCGGCGATCACGCCCTCCATCGTCGCCCAGAAGACGCGCTGTACCACCGGCGCGTCGACCTTGCCGCCCGAGGTGATGCTGTCGATCACCAGGGAGCCGGAGTCGGAGGAGGTGATGAAGAATATCAGCACCAGGACGATCCCGACGAAGGAGGCGATCGTCGTCAACGGCAGGTTCTCCAACATCTGGAACAGCGCCAGCGAGACGTCGCCGATGCCGCCCGCGAGCGCGCCGACATTGGCCTGCGCCTGCTCCAGCGCCGAGCCGCCGAAGGCCGACATCCAGACCAGGGTGACCAGGGTCGGAATCAGAAGCACGGCGGTGATGAACTCGCGCACCGTGCGGCCCTTGGAGATGCGGGCGATGAACATGCCGACGAAGGGCGACCACGAGATCCACCAGGCCCAGTAGAACACCGTCCAGCCGTGGAAGAACTTGTCGTCCTCGCGGCCGAACCAGTTGCTCAACGGGATGATGTTCTCGACATAGGCACCGGCGGTGCTGAATACCGTACCGATGATGGCCAGCGTCGGCCCGGCGATGATGATGAAGAGCAGCAGGCCGGCCGCCAAGCCCATGTTGATGTTGCTGAGCAGCTTCACGCCGCCCTCAATGCCGCGCACGACGGAGAAGATGGCGACGGCGGTGACCCCGATGATGATCGCCACCTGCGTTCCGATGCCGGCCTCGATGCCAAACAGGAAGGACAGGCCGCTGGCTGCCTGCTGTGCGCCGAAGCCGAGCGAGGTGGCGAGGCCGAAGATCGTCGCCATCACCGCGACGACGTCGATGAGGTGGCCGAACCAGCCCCAGGAGCGGTCCTTGATCAGCGGGAAGAAGCCGGAGCGGATGGTCAGCGGCAGCCCCTTGTTGTAGGTGAAGAAGGCCAGCGACAGGCCGACCACCGCATAGATCGCCCAGGGATGCAGGCCCCAGTGGAACATCGTCGCGCCCATCGCCATGCGCGCGCCCTCGGGCGTCCGGGCCGGGGCGTTGAGCGGCGTTCCCCACCAGTCGGTATAGTAGGCGGTGGGCTCGGCGACGCTCCAGAACATCAGGCCGATGCCCATGCCGGCGGCGAACAGCATGGCGAACCACGAGAGGGTCGAGTATTCCGGTTTGGCGTCGGGGCCGCCGATGCGGATCTTGCCGACCGGCAGCACGATCAGCACGAAGCAGAAGATCACGAAGATGTTGCCGCCCAGCATGAACAGCCAGTCGAAATTGTCGATCGACCACAACTTGGCGCCGTCGAACGCCTCCTTGGCCTGGATGGGCACGATCAGTGTTCCGATGACGAACACCAGAACCAGGAGGCTGGCGATCCAGAACACCGGATGGTGGATGTCGAGGCCGAACTTCTGCAGGTTGTCCTGGCCGACTTCGTAACCGGTCTCGTATCGGTCGGGCATGATGTCTCTCCCTCGCTGTTCCGCGGCGTCTGGCCGCAACGTTCTTGGCGCGGATGGCCCGCCGGGCCGTGCCCGCGCTTGCTGCCAGCATAGCCGAGAGGGCAAGGGGCGCAACTACAACGCCGACGACGCTATCTGCCCGCGGCGCGACGCGGGGGCAGCTCGTCAACGCTGCCCCGCCCGCGAATCAGCCGCAAAAAAGGCCCGCGACGTGTGAGTTTCCCCACTGCGGCGGCCCGCCCGCCCGTGCGACGGTAGCGTCGTTACCGAGGGAGGACAGCGACATGACACAGCATTCCCTGGTCTTTCATATGTTGCGCGGCGCCCTGGTCGGGTTCGCCGGCGGGCTCGCGCTGGGGCTTGCCGTGATCCTCGTATTGAGCGCCGCGACGGTGGGCTGAACGCCGCCGATCCGGGTCTGCGGAGGCCCGGCCCGCACGGAACGCGACCGCTTTGCCGAAAGTCCGTTGGCGATGGGGACCGGGGCACAGTTCCGTAAAAGACGGATCGTGAAGGAGTGCCACATGATCCCCGTCGAAATCGAATCCGTCCCGCAGTACGACCGCGCCGAGCAGGCGCGCCTGGCCGTGGCGCTGGTCGACAGCCTCGGCCTCGAAAGGGCGATCCTTGCCTGCCACACCGGCGGATGGCATGGTGTGCTGGATTTCCTGGTCGCCGGCGGCCGCGAAGCCCGCTGGCGCACCGCGGTGGCGGCCCGCAGCGGTGCCGAGCGCCCGGGTACGACAGGCAGCGCCGCGATGCGCCGGCCCTGACGCGGCGCGGTAGCGACGGAACGGTCAGGCCCGACGCACACTGACGCCGTCGCGAACCGGCCGCGCAGCCGCCCGTCACGCGAATCTCTCCGTCGCTGCGCCCTTCTCCGTTGACATGTCCGTGAGCTGTGACTGCCGTCACAGCGCGGCCGCGCGGCGCGTGGGACGCTGCCCGGGAACAGCAACGGAGGAACGCGATATGACACGGCATTCCCTGATTTTCCACATCGTCCGCGGCGCCCTCGTCGGATTCGCCGGCGGGCTGGCCCTGGGGCTGGCGCTGATCCTCGCGACCGCCTCCGACGCCGCGGCCCAGACCGCAGGCTGCCAGGCGCATGACAGGCTCGTCCGACTGCTCGAGGAGCGTTTCGCGGAACGGCCGGTCGCCGCCGGGCTCGAGGCCGGCGGGCGGCTGATCGAGCTGTTCGCCTCGCCGGACAGCGCCAGCTGGACGCTGGTGACGACCACCCCCGCTGGCGAGAGCTGTGTGATCGCGGTCGGCGAGCACTGGCTGGAGATCAAACGGCCGCTGCTCGACGGCCCACAGGCTTGAGCGGCCACCCGCCGCACGTCGCGACCGCAACGGCACACCGCAATGGAGTCCCCCGACATGATCATCGCAGAACGCCAGAACATCCTGCAGTCCGACCGCCGCGCGCAGGCCCGGCTCGCGCTTACGCTGATCGACAGTCTCGGTATCGACGGCGCGATCTTCGCCTGTCGCGCCAACGGCTGGGACGGTGTCCTCGACCTGCTGGTCGGCCGTCCCCGCCCCGGCCCCCGGTCTCCGGTCGCGACGCTTCACGGCTGATCACGATGACCGGACCGGGTCTGAACGACGCCCGTGGCCGGGCTATGCTGCAGCCATGAGCCACGACGCTCCCACGCACATGGATGCGCCCGACCGCGCCTTCGCCCTCGACAACATCGCCCTGCTCGCCGGACTGACCGGGGCGGAACGGGCCCGGGTCGCCCGCAGCTGCGGCTGGCGGCGCTGGGCGCCGCACCAGCAACTCTTCGGGCACGGCAGCGAGAGTCGCGAGATCTGCTTCATCGTTGCCGGCAGGGTGCGGGTCGTGAACTATTCCGCCGGTGGCCGCGAGGTGAGCTTCGCCGACATCGCCGCCGGCGGCACGGTGGGCGAGCTTTCGGCCATCGACGGCGGCCCGCGCTCGGCCAGTGTCTTCGCGCTCGACGACACGCTGACCGCAAGTCTCGGTGCCGGCCCGTTCCGGCGTCTGGTCGCCGCCCATCTCGATATCGCATTCACCATCATGCAGAAACTGGCGGCCATGGTGCGCGACGCCGACCGCCGGATCATGGATCTCAGCACCCTCGGCGCCCCCGGCCGGGTGCACGGCGAGCTGCTGCGCCTCGCCTGCGACCATGCGGTACCAAACGGCGGCGCGGTGATCGAGCCCGCGCCGCTCCACGCGGAGATCGCGGCGCGGGCCGGGACGACGCGCGAGACGGTGGCGCGGGCGCTCGGCGCACTGGCCCGCGACGGCATCGCGGTGCGCCGCGGGGGCGCGCTTGCGATCCCCGACATCGGCCGGCTCGCCGCCCTGGTGGGCGCGGCCTGCTGCGGGTAGGCGGTCCGGCGCCCCGCTACTCCCAATACACCTTGGTCACGTCGTTCGCCTGCACCGGCGCGTTCAGCCACAGGCCCTTGAGTCCCTTCTTCTGCACGCCGGTGCGGGCGAGCTGGAACAGGAAGACGTTGACCGCGTCATCGGCGATGATCTCCTGCGCAAGACCGTACAGCGCCGCGCGCTGGGCCGCGTCGGTCTCGCCCTTGAGCTGCTCCATCACCGCGTTGAAATCGGCGGAGCGGTAGCCGAAATAGTAGTCGTCGCGGCCGTATATGCCGATGTCGAGCGGCTCGGTGTGCGAGACGATGGTAAAGTCGAAGTCGTGCTGGTTGCGGAACACCTCGTCGAGCCACTGCGCCCATTCGACCGGCACGATCGCCACCTCGATGCCGATCTCGGCGAGCTGTGCCGCAATGATCTCGCCGCCGCGCCGCGCATAGGACGGCGGCGGCAATTTCATCACCGCCCGGAAGCCGTCGGGGTAGCCGGCCCTGGCCAGCAGTGCCTTGGCCGCCGCGGGATCGTAGGGATAGACGCCGGTGAGGTCCCGGTAGGCCGCATGGTGCGGTGCGAAATGGCTGCCGATGGGCGTGCCGTAACCGAACATCGCGCCGTCGATGACGGCCCGGCGGTCGACCGCGTGGCTGATCGCCTGGCGCACGCGGACGTCGCTGAACGGCTCGCGCCGGTGGTTCATCGCCAGGATCGTCTCGCCCTCGGTCGTGCCGACGCGCACCTCGAAGCGGTCGTTGGCCTTGAAGCGCTCCAGGCTCTCCGGTGCGCCGACATTGGGGATGGCGTCGATGTCGCCGGCCAGCAACGCGGCGACCTGGGCCGACGGGTCGGAGACGAACTTGAAGGTGACCGCGACGAGCGCCGGCGTCTCGCCCCAATAGGCGTCAAAGTGGGCGAGGCGGACGCTGTCCGCCTTCTTCCACTCGACGAAGCGGAACGGCCCGGTGCCGACGGGATTGGTCTTGTTGGTCGCTGCCGACTCCGGTGCCACGATCACCGCATCGCCCCAGCCCAGGTTCCACAGGAACAAGCCCTCCGGACGCGAAAGCCTAACGACGACGATCAGCGGGTCCGGGGTTTCGACCGATTCGATTGCTTCGAACAGACCCTTCTGGGCGTTGGTCGAATCGGCGGCGCGGGCGCGGTCCAGCGAGAACTTCACGTCCCCCGAATCGAACGTCGTGCCGTCATGGAAGGCGACGCCGCCGCGCAGTGTGAAGGTGTAGGTCAGTCCGTCCTCCGAGATCGTCCAGCCCGCGGCCAAGGCCTTCTGCACGGCGCCGGACTCGTCGATCCGGGTCAACCCCTCGAAAACGTTGGCGTAGACCACCTCGTCGATCGCCGCGGCGGCACCCGCGGTCGGGTCGAGATGCGGCGGCTCGAGTGGCATGCCGAGAACGAGGCTGTCCCGCTGCGTCGACTCCCACGGCCTGGACACGACGAGCGCGCCGATCGCAACGATCCCGAGCACGGCGATGCCGACCGACCATTTGCGCATGACCTGAACCCCCATCCTTGTTGCCGGCCCCCGCCTGAAGCGCGGGCTTTCGCAGTGCAGCATAACAGGAGGGCTGTGTGCCGACAAACCGGGAAATCATGGCCGCGCGGACGGGGCGTGAGCGTGGCCGGTTCTACCGGTATGTCTCGCGATACGAGGGCAGGCCGCCGGCGGGTTCGGCGGCGAAGACACCGCGCGCGATGGCGCGGGCGACGCAGTCGGCGGCGAGGGCGCCGATCCGTGCCACCATCGCCGGGCCGGGCGGGTGGCCGGTGCCGGTCGCCAGCACGAACACGGAATCGCCGTCGAACGGGGTGTGGGCCGGGCGCACGGCGCGGGCGATGCCGTCCTGCGCCATGATGGCGACGCGCTGTGCCTGGACCCGGGTCAGGCGCTCGCCGACGGCGACCACCGCAAGGGTGGTGTTGGTGCCGGGCCGCAGCTCTTCCGGCAGGTCCGGCTCCAGCGGCACCGGCTGTCGCGGTGGCGTCTGGCCGCCGAGCTCGCCGTCCTGCTCGAGCGCCCAGGCCCAAAAAGCGGACTGCCCTTGCACGACTACCGCGCCGGCCGGGTTGGCCGCGGCCAGCGCGCCGACCGTCAGCCCGTCCTCGTCGACCGCCGAGACGCTGCCGAGGCCGCCCTTCAGCGCGCCAGCGCTTGCGCCCAGCCCGGCCCCCTGGTTGCCGAGGGCGAAATCCGCCGCGGCGCTGTCGCAGGCGGTGGCGGCTAGGGCGCGGTAGGGCGGCGCGGCACCCCAGTCCGCCTGGCCGGCGTGCGGCAGGTCGAACAGGATCGCTGCAGGCACGATCGGCACCCGCGCCTCGCCGACCGCGAAGCCGCGGCCCCGGGCCGCGAGCCAGGCGGAAACGCCCGAAGCGGCGTCGAGCCCGAAGGCGGAGCCGCCCGACAGCACCACCGCGTCGACGCGATCGACCAGCGCGGCCGCATCGAGGGCGTCGGTCTCGCGCGTGCCGGGCCCGCCGCCGCGCACGTCGACGGCGGCCACTGCCGGGCGCTCCGGGAGCACCACGGTCACGCCGGTCAGGTGGCGCGCGTGCCCCGCATTGCCGACCCTGATGCCGGGCACGTCGGTGATCAGGTTGCGCGGGCCCGGCGTGATCATGCCGCAACCTTGCCGCCGGACAGCAGCGCCACCGCGGCCGCCGCCATGACCTTGGCCGCCTCGACCATGTCGTCGATGCCGACATACTCGTCCGGCTGGTGCGCAAGGTCGAGGATGCCGGGGCCGTAGGCGACGCAGTCCTTGAGCCGCCCGATCCGCTGCACGTGCTTCTGGTCGTAGGTGCCGGGCGAGGCGACGTGGCGCGCCGGCCGGCCGAGCACAAGCTCGATGCCGCGGTCGAGCGCTCGCACCAGCGGCGACTCCGCATCGGTCATCACCGGCGGCACCGACCACAGATCGCGTAGCGCGTAGCGGAAATCCGGCCGCTCGGCCCGGACCGCATCCAGCAGGTCGACGATCTCGCGCCGCACCTCGTCCTCCGACTCCTCGATCAGGTAGCGCCGGTCGAGCACCAGCCGGCAGGAATCGGCGACCAGGGCCGACGGGAATCCCTCCCCGCCCTCCGCCGAGCCGCCGTGGATCGAGTTCAGGTTGAGGGTCGAGAAGCGGGCCCCTTCGGGGATGACCGGCATCGCCGTGCGGCGCTGGTTGAGCGCGGGGTAGAGCTCGCGCTCGATGCGCTCGAGGACCGCGGCCATGCCGCGGATTGCCGAGGTGCCGAGGAACGGCATCGAGCCGTGCGCGATGCGTCCGGTGACCTCGAGCTCGGCCCACCACACGCCGCGGTGGCCGAGGCAGACGCAATCCTTGTTGAGCGGCTCGGGAATGATCACGTAGTCGACCCGGGGCTTCGAGAAGTAGCCGCGCTCCGCCAGCCAGGCGACACCGGCATAGCCGCCGGTCTCCTCGTCCACAGTGCCGGAGATCTCGATCGCGCCGGGGAAGTCCGGCCACGCCTCGAGCAGTGCCTCGACCGCGACGATGCTGCTGGCGAGCCCGCCCTTCATGTCGCAGGCGCCGCGCCCGTAGAGGCGCCCGTCACGGATCTCTCCGGCGAACGGGTCGACGGTCCAGCCGCCGCCCGGCAGCACGACGTCGACATGGCTGTTGAAATGGAGGCACGGGCCCGGCACCGAGCCCTCGATGCGGGCCACCACGTTGGTCCGGGGGTGACGGTCACGGTCGCCGACCGCGCCTTCGGCGCGCAGGTATTCGACGGCGAAGCCCCGCTGCGCCAGTCGTTTCCCGATCGCCTCGCAGCACGCGGCGTAGGCGTCGCCGGGTGGATTGACGGTGGGGATGCGGATCAGCTCGCGGGTCAGCGCGACCAGGTCGTCGCGCGCGGCATCGATGCGGGAAAACAGGTGGTCGTGCAGTGGCGCGCCGGTCACGACCCGTCGGCGAGATCCCGCAACGCGGTCAGGTTCGGCAGGTCCACCCGGCCGCCCTGCATCAGGCGGATCAGCCCGTCGCGCTTGAGATGGGTGATGGTGCGGCTGACCGTCTCGGTGGTCAGCCCGAGGTAGTCGGCGATGTCGGCGCGGCCCATCGGCAGCAGGATCGGTGACGGGTCGGCACCGCGCTTGACGGCGCGATCGGACAGGCTCAACAGGAAGGAGACGATCTTTTCCTGCGCTGTCTTGCGACCCAGCAGCAGGATCTGGTCCTGTGCCTGCACGAGCTCGTTCGACGCCATGCCGAGCAGGCGCTTCTCGAGTTTCGGGAATTCGTCGAGCAACGCTTCCAGCTTGCGCCGCGGAAACCGGCACAGCGACACCTTGCCCAGCGCTTCCGCGCTGTAGGCGTATTTCTCATTCATCGCGATACCAAGGAAGTCGCCGGCGAACAGGAAGCCGGTGATCTGCCGGCGCCCGTCGGGCAGCAACTTGTAGAGCTTGACGGCACCGTCGGTGACGTTGAACAGGTAGTCCGCGACCTCGCCCTCGTCGATGATCGGCTGGTGCGGGTCGACGTCGACGGTCGTGAAAATCGCCAGCAGGCGCGGCAGTTCCTCGTCCGTCAGGACGCCGCAGAACGCCATGTCCCGCACGGAACAGGCCGCGCAAGGACTCAGCCCCTCCGCCTCCGCCCGGGACGGCCCTGGTTTTGGCTCACCGAGACCCATCAAAAGACCATACCTTCGGATTGTTTCCCGCCATATCCAGTTTCCGAGTCTATGCGTTAAGAATGGGTATACGCAAGCGGCATTTGGCCGCATCGGGCACGGGCGAACCTCAGGAATCTCTGTCTTCCGGTGGCCCGTCGTCGTCGAACAGGATACGGCTCGCCGCACCGTCCAGATCGTCGAACTGGCCGCTCTTGAGCGCCCACAGGAACGCGACCAGGCCGAGCAGGCCGAGCAGCACGGCGATCGGGATCAGGAACAGGAGCGCGCTCATCGCCGCGGCCTGCGGCCGACCCGCAGCGCATTGCCGACCACCGCGAGGGATGATGCCGACATGGCGGCCGCGGCGATCAGCGGGGTGACCAGCCCGAGCATCGCCAGCGGCACCGTCACCGCGTTGTACGCGAAGGCGAGCCCGAGGTTCTGCAGCACCAGACGACGCGATCTTCGGGCCACCCCGATCGTCTCCGACACCGGGGCCAGCCGGTCCCCCTGGAAGACCACGTCGGCGGCGTTCTGGGCGATGTCAACGGCGTCGGCGGGAGACATGGAGACCTGGGCATGGCCGAGCGCGGGCGCATCGTTCAGCCCGTCCCCGACCATCAGCACGCGGCGGCCTTCGCTCGCCAGCCGGCCAAGATGCGCCGCCTTTTCGGCGGGCGTGGAGCCGCCGCGCCAGCGCGCGATGCCGAGGCGGCCGGCCAGCGCGGCGACGGCGAGCGCCCGGTCGCCGGACAGCAGCTCGACCCGATAGCCGGCGCCGAGCAGCTCGGCGACCACGCTCTCCGCATCCGGACGCGGGGCGTCCCGGAAGGCAAAGCGCACCGGCGCGATCCCGGGTCGGACCAGCCACAGCTCCGGTCCCTCCGCTTCCGGCTCCGCCGTCACCCCGCACCAGTCGCGGCTGCCGAGCAGCACCGCGCCGCAGCGCAAGCCCGATCCCGGGACCTCTTCGACGTCGTCGGCCGCGGCAACGCCGGGAACCGCGAAGGCCAGGGCGCGCGCCAGCGGATGCCGGCTCGCCGCCGCCAGCGCCGCCGCCGCGGCGAGGTCGTCGTCGTCCCAGCCGCCGTCGCGCAGCAGCTGGGGGCGGCCCTCCGTCAGGGTCCCGGTCTTGTCGAAGACGACCGTGTCGACGCTCGCCAGGCGCTCCAGCGCCGTCGCCGACTTGATCAGGACGCCGCCGCGCAGCAGTCGGCCGGCCGCGGCGACCTGAACCGCGGGGACCGCCAGCGCGAGGGCGCAGGGGCAGGTGATGATCAGCACCGCGATGGCGTTGAGCAGCGCCGCCTGCACCCCGGCATCGAGCACCAGCCACCAACCGAGGAAGGTCACCAGCGCAAGACTGTGCACCGCCGGCGCGTACAGGCGGGCGACGCGGTCGGCGAGCGCGACATGGCGGGCGCGCCCCTGCTCGGCGGCCTCGACGAGGCGCAGGATCTCCGCCAGCACCGTGTCCTCACCCACCGAGGTGACGGCGACGCGCAGCGGCCCGGTCAGGTTGACCGTGCCGGCCAGCACCGTATCGCCGCTGCGGGCAGGGCGCGGCACGCTCTCGCCGGTGATCGGCGCGGTGTCGAGGTCCGACCGCCCGGAGACGACGCGGCCGTCGACCGGTATCCGTTCGCCGGTCCCGACGAGCACGGTCATGCCCGCGCGGACCTCCGACGGCGCGACGACGCGCGTGCCGCCGTGCGCATCGACCACGGTCACGGCGCGCGCCCGCAGCGCCAGCAGGTTCGCCGCGACCAGGCGGGCGCGGCCGCGCGACCGCGCGTCGAGGTAGCGCCCGATCAGCAGGAAGAACAGCAGCGTGACCGCGGAGTCGAAATAGGCGTGCGGCTGTCCGGTCGCGGTCTGCACGAGGCTCATCCCGGTGGCCAGCAGGACGGCGAGCGAGATCGGAACGTCCATGTTGACTCGCCGCGCCGCCAGCGCGGCCAGCGCTGGGCGGAAGAACGGGCGCCCGGCATAGGCGATCGCGGGCACGGCGATCAGTGCCGAGATCCAGTGCATGAGGTCGCGGGTGGCCGGACCCATGTCCTGCACGTGGCCGGCCCACACCGACACCGACAGCAGCATGACGTTAGCGGCGGCGAACCCGGCCACCGCCATGGCGCGCAAGAGGGCCCGCTGCCGTGCCGCCCCGGCGTCGTCGGCGCCGGCCTCGTCGAACGGCGTCAGCCGGTAGCCCAGCGCCGCGATCTTGCCGACGGCCCGTTGCAGTCCCTCGCAACTCTCGGAAGCCCGAACGTCGGCCCCCTCCCCATCCCCTCCTCCTCTCGAGGGGGAGGGGCTCGGATGACCGGATCGCGCCTCATAGCCCCTCTCCCGCCCGGGCGGGGGAGGGGTTGGGGAGGGGGCGGGATCGGCGGCGCCAGGCCGCCAGACGAGGCGCAGGCGGCGCGTCGTCATGTTGACGCGGGCGGATTCGAGCCCCGGCTCGCGCGCCAGGACCGATTCGATGAGCCACACACAGGCGGCGCAGTGCAGGCCGTCGACCGCGAGCGTCAGCGCCGCCCGGCCATCGGGGGCCGTCGTCACGTAGGGCGCGAAGTCGAAGCGCGGCTGCTGCTCGTCGGGCCGTGTCGGCCGCACCGTCGGGTCCAGCACCCGGCGGCGGTAATACGCCTCCAGGCCGAGCCCGCGCACCGTCTGCCAGGCCGCGGCGCAGCCCGGGCAGCAGAATTCGCCGGCGCCGCCGTCCAGCAATCCGCCGCAGTGCCGGCAGACCGCTACGGCGTGACGCGCCGCTGTGCCGTTCGATAGGTGCCCGATGGATGCACGATCTGTGTCTGGATTTCCCATAATCCCGGAAGCGGCAGCTCGATTTCCGCCGCGTAGAGGCCGTTGTCCTCGGAAGTGAGGGTGATGCTCATGTCATAACCGTCCTGGGTCGGCCGCACCAGGTGTGCGACGACGACGGCATCGGCCAGCGGGGCGCCTGCGGCATCCTCCGCATGGGCGACGATACGCCCGCGGCGTTCGCCGGTCGACTCGAACCGCACGGTGACCTGCCAGCCCAGCGCCTGCTCGGCCCGCTCCGCCTCGATCACCCGGTTGTACGCCAGCCCCTTGAGGTAATGGCCCTCGGTCTGCAGACCGGTGAACGTGGTCGTTGCGATATAGACCATGACGCCGTTGGCGGCGATCACCACGCCGAAAAAGGCGACGATGAGCCACGGAATCCAGCGGCCCTGCCGCCGGTCCCGGATGTTGTCCCGCGGTTCCATGGTCAGTGCGGCCCCCGGAACACGGTGTCCTGCACCGAGCGCTCGCCGTCCGCCAGGTTCTCCTCGAGGACGAAGCGCAGGGGCGTCGACTCGCCGGCAAGGCTCTGGCGCGGTGCGCGGACGAACACCCGGTAGGCCTCGACCCGGTCGGGCCGGGCGCCGAGCACCGCCTGCGTGACGTCGGTCTCGCCGCCGCGGATGCTGATCGTGGCGTCGGGCATGCCCTCGAGCGTCAGCACGAACTCGCGGTCGGCGCGCGCGCGGTTGACGATCTTAAAGGTGTAGCCGTTGCGGATTGCGCCGTCCGACAGGGTCACGAACAGCGGGTTCCGGTCGCGCAGCAGGCTGACGTCGAGGGTCGACCGACTGCCCAGGCCGAACGCCATCAGGGCCAGCACGGCTGCCAGGATCCCGGCGTAGATGATGGTGCGCGGCCGGAACACGCGGAACGGCGCCGTGCGCCCCCGTTCGCGCGCCAGCTGGTTGCTGGCGGTGTCCAGCCGCACCAGCCCGGGCGGCAGGCCGAGGCGGTGCATGATCCGGTTGCAGGCGTCGATGCACAGGCCGCAGCCGATGCATTCCAGCTGGTTGCCGTCACGGATGTCGATGCCGGTCGGACACACGTTCACGCATTGCAGGCAGTCGACGCAATGGCCCCTGCCCTCCCAGCTGTCGCCCTGCTTGTGCTTGCCGCGCGGCTCGCCGCGCCAGGCCTCGTAGGTGACGATCAACGTGTCCTCGTCGAACATGGCGGCCTGGAAGCGCGGCCACGGGCACATGTAGGTGCACACCTGCTCGCGCGCGATGCCGCCGAGGAGATACGTCGTTGCGGTGAACAGGCCGATGAAGAACAGCGCGGCGGCCGAGGCCTCGAAGCGGACGATGTCGGCAACCAGGGTCGGCGCGTCGGTGAAATACATCACCCAGGCGCCGCCCGTGGCCACCGAGATGGCGATCCAGACGCCGTGCTTGGCAACCTTCTTGGCGATCTTGCCCGCCGTCCAGCGCGCCCGATCGAGCCGCATGCGGGCGTTGCGGTCGCCCTCGATGCGGCGCTCGACCCACATGAACAGGTCGGTCCAGACGGTCTGCGGGCAGCTGTATCCGCACCACACCCGTCCGAACAGCGAGGTGACGAGGAACAGGCCGACGGCGCCGACGATCAAGAGGCCGGTCAGGTAGTAGATCTCCTGCGGCCAGATCTCGAGCGAGAAGAAATAGGCGCGCCGCGACGGCATGTCGATGAGCAGCGCCTGGTCGGGGGCGCCGGGGCCGCGGTCCCAGCGCAGCCAGGGCCCGGCGTAGTAGATGCCGAGGAGGACGACGAGCGACGCCCATTTGAAGCGCCGGTACGGGCCGGACACCCATGCCGGATAGACCCGCACGCGGTCGGCGTAGAGCGGCGGGCTGCCGGCTTCCGCGGCGCTTCCGGGCCTGTCGACGAGGGACGGGGGAACCGTGTTCATGTTCCCGGGCGTCATCCCTATTCGCCGCCGCCGAGCGAATGCACGTACACCGCCAGCTGCTTGAGGGTCGCCGCATCGAGCCGGTCGCCCCAGGCCGGCATGACGCCGCTGCGGCTGCGGTTTATGGTCCGCACGATGGTGTCCTTGTCGCCGCCGTAAAGCCAGATGGCGTCGTTGAGCCGCGGCGCGCCGAACTCGGGATTGCCCTCGCCGTTCTCGCCGTGGCAGGCGGCGCAGTTCTCGGCGAAGAGGTCCCGGCCGCGCTCGGCTGCCGCAGCGTCGGTGGCGTTGCCGGACAGCGACAGCACGTACTCCGCGACGTCGTCGATCTGCGCCGGTGTCAGCAGCCCGTCGACACCGAACCGCGGCATCTCGGACAGGCGGGTCTCGTCGTCGCGGGGCCAGCGGACGCCGTGCACGATCGTCGTGTGGATGGCATCGAGCGTGCCGCCCCATATCCAGGCATCGTCGAGCAGGTTGGGATAGCCCGGCCCGCCGGCGCCGCCTGCCCCGTGGCAGGGTGCGCAATTGTCGGCAAAGGCGGCGCGGCCGCCGGCGACCGCGAACTCGAGCAGGTCGGGATTCTGCTCGATCTCGTCGAGCGGCGCGGCGGCCAGCTTGCCGGTCCACACGGCGCGGTCGGCCTGGACCGCCGCCATCGTTGACGCGATGTCCTTGCGGGCGGTGTACTGCCACAGGCCGTCCCAGCCGGGAAACGTGGGGTACACGATGTAGTACAGCGCCGACCAGATGATCGTCACCCAGAAGACGATGACCCACCAGCGCGGCAGCGGCGTATTGAGTTCCTTGATGCCGTCCCATTCGTGGCCGGTCGTCTCGGTCCCGGTCACGGAATCCTTTTCCACGTTCGTCGGCATGGCACGCTCTCCTTAACGGGCGTCGACGTCGGGCGCGTCGTCGTCGCGCAGCGGGATCAGGGCATTGTCGCGCATTTCGTGCCGGCGCCGCTCCGACGGCCACAGCGCCCAGGCGACGATGCCGACGAACAGCAGCATCAGCCACACGCCCCACCAGGCGCGGGCCAGCTCGGACAGCTCGAGCAGTGTCATGGCGCCCTCCTACTGTGTCAGATCGCCGGGCTGCACGTCGGCGAAGTCGACCAGCGTGCCCAGCATCTGCAGGTAGGCGACCAGCGCATCCATCTCGGTCAGCCGGGTCGGGTCGCCGTCGAGATCGCCGATCACCGCCTTGGGATAGCGGGCCAGCAGCGGCTCGTGGTCGGCCTCGGGATCGGCCTGCGCGGCGAGGTCGATCGCGGCGTTCAGCACCATGTCGTCGCTGTACGGCACGCCGACGATGCGCAGCGTCTCAAGGTGCGCCTCGATATCGTCTGCGGCGAGCTCGCGCATCATGAACGGGTAGCCGGGCATGATCGACTCCGGCACCACCGAGCGCGGGTCGATCAGGTGCGTGACGTGCCATTCGTTCGAGTACTTGCCGCCGACCCGCGCAAGGTCGGGCCCGGTCCGCTTCGAACCCCACTGGAACGGGTGGTCGTACATGCTCTCGGCCGCGAGGCTGTAGTGGCCGTAGCGCTCGACCTCGTCGCGGAACGGCCGGATCATCTGGCTGTGGCACACATAGCAGCCTTCGCGGATGTAGATGTTGCGGCCCATCTGCTCGAGCGGCGAATAGGGCCGCACGCCCTCGACCCGCTCGATCGTCGTCTCGACGGTGTAGAGCGGGACGATCTCGACCAGCCCGCCGATCGAGATGGTGACGATGATCAGGACCAGCAGGAGGAGCGGTTTGGTCTCGATCGTCGAATGCTTGATGAACATCTTCGATCCTCCCTGTACTACTCGGGCATGCCGAGGGGTTTTTCGGCACGGGTCCGGCCCCGGATCGTCTGCCACAGATTGTAGGCCATGATCAGCGAACCGATCAGGAACAGGACGCCGCCGAGAGCCCGGATCAGATAATACGGGTACATCGCCTCGGATGATTCGACGAACGCGTATTCGAGGAAGCCGAGGGCATCGTAGGTGCGCCACATCAGGCCCTGCATGATGCCCGACACCCACATCGCGGTGATGTAGAAGACGATGCCGATGGTGGCGATCCAGAAATGCGTGTTGACCAGGCGCAGGCTGTACAGCCGCTCGCGACCCCACAGCCGCGGCACCAGGTAGTAGATCGCGCCGAAGCTGACAAAGGCGACCCAGCCCAGGGCGCCGGAATGCACGTGGCCGATCGTCCAGTCGGTGTAGTGCGACAGCGAGTTGACCGCCTTGATCGACATCAGCGGCCCCTCGAACGTGCTCATCCCGTAGAAGGCGATCGAGGTCACGAGCAGCTTCAGGATCGGATCGGTGCGCAGCTTGTGCCAGGCGCCTGCCAGGGTGAACAGCCCGTTGATCATGCCGCCCCAGGACGGCATCCACAGCATCACCGAGAACGTCATGCCGAGGGTCTGCGCCCAGTCGGGCAGCGCCGTGTAGTGCAGATGGTGCGGCCCGGCCCAGATGTAGAGGAAGATCAGCGACCAGAAGTGGACGATCGACAGCCGGTAGGAATAGATCGGCCGGTTCACCTGCTTCGGCACGAAGTAATACATGATGCCGAGGAAACCGGCGGTCAGGAAGAAGCCGACGGCGTTGTGGCCGTACCACCACTGGGTCAGCGCGTCCTGGACGCCGGACCACAGGGTGTAGCTCTTGGCGCCGAAGAAGGAGACCGGGACCGCCGCGCCGTTGACCAGGTGCAGCACCGCGACGGTGACGATGAAGGCGAGGAAGAACCAGTTGGCGACGTAGATGTGCGGCTCGCGCCGGATCATCAGGGTGCCGAGGTAGATCACCAGATAGACCACCCAGACGACAGTGAGCCACAGGTCGACGAACCACTCGGGTTCCGCGTACTCCTTGCTCTGGGTGACGCCGAGCACATAGCCCAGCGCCGCCATGACGATGAACAGCTGGTAGCCCCAGAACGTGAAGTCGGCAAGCGCCCTGCCTCCGAACAGCGGCGCCCGGCAGGTGCGCTGGACCACGTAGTACGAGGTCGCGAACAGGACATTGCCGCCGAAGGCGAAGATCACCGCCGAGGTGTGCACCGGACGCAAACGGCCGAAGCTGAGCCATTCGAGATCGAAGTTCAGCAGCGGAAACGCCAGCTGCAGGGCGATCAGCACCCCCGCGGCAAAGCCGACCACGCCCCAGAAGGTGGCCGCCAGGGTGAACTTCCGTACGACCGCCTCGTTGTATCCGGCCATCGCGCCGATATCGTCGACGGTTGCGTCTGCTGTCGCCATCGCATGGTCCCCCCGTCCGGCGGCGCGACGCCATTTCGCGCCGCACAATCCGGTTACATATGCAACTAAGTTGCGCCCGATGTCATGGGTAATCCGATTGCCGCGGCTTTCCGTCGCAGCGGCCGGCAGGCGGCCGCGTCACCGCCTGCACGTTGTACGCCATACATTGATTTAGGTCAAAGACCCTGGACCGCGGGCGGGACATGCTTGTGGTGGCTCCGGATCAGACACCGTCCTTGTCGCGAGGGAGCCGCGACCGTGGCAACAACCCGACACCATCGCTGGCGCGATGAGGTAACGATAGTGACACAGATGTCTCAGAGATACGTGGTCAAGCCTTTGGGCGAGGGACAGGTGTTGCAGGCATATCCGCTGGTGCAGACGGCGGTGCCGCACCTGACGCTCGACCAGTGGCTGGATTATGCGAAGGTGGTGTGCGAGACCGCGCGCAGCACGTCGCCGGGAACCGGTGTCATGTCGGCGCAGAACGGTGAGGGCTACATCTATGGCATCTACTGCCACGAGGTGAGCACCGACATCCAACACGGCCGCATCCTCAAGGTGAGCAATCTGATCGCCGCCAATCTGTACGATGCCGCCGGGATCATGGACCGGATGATCGACTCGATGCTGAAGATGGCGCGCGACCAGGGCTGCGCCGCGGTCCACGTCGACCTGCCGGAAGCCCCCCGCAAGGGCCCGCAGCCGGTGGAAGGCCTGGCCGGCATGCTCAAGGGCGCCGGGTACCAGTTCGAATCTGTTGCGCTGTGCCGGCCTCTCGACCAAAAGTGATCTGAAAATCCGGCCCGGCGCCTTTGCGCCGCGGCCCGAGGGCATTACCATGGCGGCTCCCGCTAATTCGCCAGGACCGCTGCCATGCTCGCCCCGCGCTTGTTCCTCGCCGCCCTTGTCCTCGTAAGCGTCGGCCACGCCGGCTCAGCGCATGCCGACAGCGCCGCGGCGCGCAGTTTCATGGTCGCGGCGGCAAACCCCCACGCGGTGGCGGCGGGGGTCCAGGTTCTCGAGGCCGGCGGCAGCGCTGTCGACGCCGCGGTCGCGGTGCAGATGGTACTCGGGCTGGTCGAGCCGCAAAGCTCGGGCATCGGCGGTGGCGCCTTCATGCTGTATTACGACGCCGACGAGCGCAACGTCATCAGCTTCGACGGTCGCGAGACCGCCCCGGCGGCGGCCACGTCCGCGCTGTTCCTCGATGCTGCGGGTGAGAAGATGAAATTCTGGGATGCCGTCGTCGGCGGCCGGTCGGTGGGCACCCCCGGCGTGCTGCGAATGTTGGAGCTGGCGCACAGTACGCACGGCACGCTGTCGTGGCAGGCCCTGTTCGAGCCGGCGATTCGCCTGGCGGAAGGCGGCTTTCCGGTCTCGCCGCGGCTCAGCGAACTGATCGCGAACGACAAGCACCTGAAGCGCTACCCGGCGACCGCCGCCTATTTCCACAGCGCGGCGGGCGAGCCGCTGCCGGTCGGCCACATCCTGAAAAACGCCCTGTACGCGGCGACGCTGCGCGCCGTCGCGGCCGGCGGCGCCGACGCGTTCTACGGCGGCGCCATCGCCCGCGACATCGTCGCCGCCGTGCGCGGGGCCAACGACAATCCCGGGCTGCTGAGCGAGGACGACCTCGCCGGCTACCGCGCCAAGATCCGCCCGCCGGTCTGCATCTCGTACCGCGGCAGCAGCGTCTGCGGTATGGGGCCGCCGAGTTCGGGCGGCCTGACCGTGGCGATGATCCTCGGCCTGCTGGAGCGCTTCCCGATGTCCCAGCTGGCGCCGGGCTCGGTCGCGGCGGAACACCTGTTCATCGAAGCCGGCCGCCTCGCCTACGCGGACCGGGCGCTGTACATGGCCGATGCCGATTTCGTAAGCGTGCCGGTCGCCGGCCTGCTGGACAAGACGTACCTTGCCAAGCGCAGCGGCCTGATCGCAGCCGGCACCTCCCTGGGCACCGCCGCCGCGGGATCGCCACCGGAGCGCAGGACTGAGCGACGTGTCCCGGGCGGTGCCCTCGAGATCCCCTCGACGAGCCATTTCAGCATCGTCGACCGGCAGGGCAATGCGGTCTCGATGACGACCTCGATCGAGAGCGCCTTCGGCTCGCGCATGATGGTCCGCGGGTTCCTCTTGAACAACCAGCTGACCGATTTCTCGTTCGCGCCGGAAGCGGACGGCGCGCCGGTCGCCAACCGCGTCGAGCCAGGCAAGCGACCGCGCTCGTCGATGGCCCCGACCATCGTCCTCAACCCCGACCGGACGCTGCGCCTCGTCACCGGCTCGCCGGGCGGCAGCCGGATCATCAACTATACGGCGCGTTCGGTGATGGCGGTCCTGGACTGGAACATGGACCCGCAGGCGGCGGTGTCGCGCCCGCACGTGGTCAGCCGCAACGGCACCGTCGACCTCGAGGAGGGCACCGGCGCCGCGGCGCTGCAGGGTGCACTCGAGGCGCGCGGGCACGAGGTCGGGGTGCGCGAATTGACCAGCGGCCTGCACGCGATCCTAATCGCGGGCGGCACCCTGACCGGCGGCGCCGACCCGCGGCGCGAGGGCACGGTCGCCGGGCGCTAGATCGGGTCCGCGTCACGAACCGCTTGCCTGGCGCGTCACCGCGTCCTAACAGTCGCGGCCATGAGCAACGACTACCCGCAGGTCCGGTTGCTGCCCGGGCGCCACAAGCGCGTCGCCGGCGGTCACCCCTGGGCCTATTCCAACGAGCTGGACATGACGGCGGAGGCGCGGGCCCTGCCGCCCGGCTCCCTGGTCGTGCTGGCGACACATGCCGGCGAGGCGATCGGTGTCGCCGGTTTCAACCCCCATTCGCTGATCGCGGCGCGCCTGATCGACCGCCGGCCGCGCACGGTCGTCGATGCCGGGTATCTTGCCGACCGCCTGGGACGGTGCCTTGCGATGCGCGAGCGTCTGTTCGACACGCCCTGTTACCGGCTCGTGCATGCCGAGGCGGACGGGTTGCCGGGCCTCGTCGTCGACCGGTTCGGCGACGCCCTTTCGGTGCAGCTCAACGCGGCGCTGATGGAGCGGCAGCGGGACGCCGTGCTAGCCGCGCTCGAAGCGGTCCTCGCGCCGCGCACCGTCGTGTTGCGCAACGACAGCCCGGTGCGCCGGCTGGAAGGACTGGAGACCGCGGTCGAGACGGTCGCCGGCGACGCCTCCGAGCCGGTCGAGCTGCGCGAATACGGCGTGCGCTTCCTGGCCGACCTGGCCGGCGGTCAGAAGACCGGCTGGTTCTACGACCAGCGCGACAACCGGCGTTTCGTTGCGGCGCTGGCACGCGATGCGCAGGTCCTCGACGTGTACTGCCATACCGGCGGCTTCGCGGTGCACGCCGCCGTCGCCGGCGCAAACGCCGTGGTCGCGGTCGACTCGTCAGCGTCGGCCCTGGCGCTGGCCGGACAGGCGGCGCAGCGCAACGGCTGTGCGGCGCGCTGCAGCTTCGAGAAGGCCGACGCGTTCAACGAGATGGAGCGGCTGTTCGCTGCCGGCGAGCGGTATCAGATGGTGATCGCCGACCCGCCGGCCTTCATCAAATCGAAGAAGGACCTGAAGGCCGGCATCAGGGGCTACCGCAAGATGATGCGCCTCGCGACGCGGCTGACGGCGCCGGGCGGCTACCTGTTCGTCGCCTCGTGCTCGCACAACATGACGGCCGAACTGTTCGACGAGCAGGTGCGCAAGACCCTGTCCGACGCCAGCCGGTCGGCGCGCATCCTGCGCCGCGCCGGCGCCGCCGCCGACCATCCGACGCATCCGTGGCTGCCGGAATCCGGCTATCTGAAGACGCTGGTCCTGCAGCTGGATTGACCTGTTTCGCCGCGCGGCCCGGCCACCCGGTCCCGTCGCCGCCCGCACGGCCGCGCGCAAAAAGGGACGGCGGCCCGCTTCAATACCGGGCCGGCCGTCCCAGGGCCGATGAGGGGGTTTGTGTGGCTATCATACACCGGCTCACGCCGGCGCCGCCGATTTTGTCACTGAACCGTGATGAACCGTGTCCAGCGGGATCGTCAGGCGGAATGCGGTGCCGTCCGGGCCGGTCGACAGCAGCGCGAGATCGCCGCCGTGGCCGCGCGCCAGCTCGCGCGCGATGGCCAGGCCGAGGCCGGTGCCGCCGGCGCGCGCCGAGCCCTCGAACGGCTGGAACAGCTTTTCCCGAGCCCGCGGCGGCAGGCCCGGGCCGTCATCCGCGAGGTCGATTTCGACGCCGTCGCCGCGCGTCTCGGCGGACACGGTGATCGAGTCCGCCCCGGCCTCGGCCGCGTTGCGCACGACGTTGTTGAGGATCCGGTAGATCTGGTCGCGGTCGCCGCTCACCACGAGGGAGCCGGGGATCCGGTTCTCCACCTGCAGGCCGCCGCGCGCCGGCGCCTCCATCGACGTCTTGATCTCGTCGACCAGCGGCTGCAGCGGGAAGCGCGTGCGTCTGCCCTCCGGCGCGCCCTGGCCGACATAGTCGAGGGTCTGGCTGCACATCGCAACGGCGCGCTCGATCGCCGTGATCACGGTCGGGGCGAGGCGCTGCACGTCGGGGTCGCCGCTCGTCTCGAGCCGGTCGGACACCAGCAGCGCCGAGGACAGGATGCCCCGCAGGTCGTGGTTGATCTTGGCCACTGCGGTGCCGAGCGCGGCAAGGTGCCCCTTCTGCGTCAGCGCCGCGCGCAGCTCGCGCTGCATGGCGGCCAGCTGTTGCTCGGCGACGCCGATCTCGTCGCGGCCGCCGGACGGCTCGATGATGCGCGTCGCATCCTCGGGATCCTCGCTGAATTCGGCCATGCTGCCGATGATGCGGCGCATCGGCCGCACCAGCAGCCAGTGCAGCGACAGGTACACCAGCGAGGCGGTGATCAGCGAGATCACGACCGACAGCCCGAAGATGTTGAGGCCGTAGCCGATCATCCGGCTGCGCAGCGGCGCCTCGTCCAGCACCAGCTCGATGGAGATCGCCGGGTCCGCGGGCGACGGCGCGATCACGCGGATCATCCGGTTGCCGCGTCGCGTGTAGACGGCGAGGGCGTCGCGCACCATGTCCCACGTCCCCTGCGTGGCGAGGTAGAACGTCTCGTCGACCGGCGGCGGCGCCCCGCCGCTCAGCACCAGCCGCATGTCGGCGCGGTGGATGACCACGACGTGGGCGCCGACCTGGGTGAGCAGCTCGGACGTCAGCATCTCGCCGACCGCGCGGTCCGGCGCTGCGTCGACGACCAGCATGGCGAGGTGGGCGGCGCTCATCCGGCCGCCCAGCCATTCGATGCGGAAGCGCGAGACCGACGGCACGAAGATCAGCACTTCGCTCAGCATGACGAAGAAGACGGTCAGAACGAGGAGTCGCGCCGAGAGGCTGTGCATGGGCTGCGGCCTGTTGCGGTCACCGGGTCGGTGCGCCCCGACCGGGGCGGCACCGCACAGCATTTCGCGTCCGGTGCGCGCATTTCAAGAAAAATCGGGCCTTCGCGCGGGACGCGCCTGGCGTCAGCGGCGCCTTGCCTGCCAGGTGCGGATCGCAACGGGTACGAGGGCGAGAAGGGCGAGCCCGACCATCGCGGTGACGATTTCCGGGGTCAGGATGCCGCTCACGCTGAACGCCTCGCCGGCGTCGAACACGCTGCCCAGGCCGGCCCCGACCGAGGTGTACACGAAGCCGCCGGGAATGATGCCGATGAAGGTCGCGAGCACGAATGTGCGCAGCCGCACGCCGAGAAACGCGGGCACCAGGTTGACCACGAAGAACGGAAACGCGGGGACCAGTCGCAGGAACAACAGGTAGTTGAAGGCGTTCTTCTGGAAACCCGCCTCGACCTTGTGGAACCACGGTCCGGCCTTGCTGTGCAGGATGTCGGCGAACACGGTGCGCGCGGCCAGGAACAGGAGGGTGGCCCCCAGCGTCGCCGCGATGACGTTCCAGACGGTGCCGAACCACAGACCGAACAGGAACCCGCCGGAAATGGAGACGACGGCCGCCACGGGCAGCGAGAACGTCACGCAGGCCGCATAAATCGCAATGAACGCCAGAACCGCGGCCATCCTGTGCGCCGCTACCTGGTCGATCAACCATTGCCGGTTCTGCTTGAGCGTCTCGAAGGTGATGTAGGAATCGAGATCGAAGGCGAAGAACGCGACGAAGCCGCCGACGATCACCGCCAGCGGGATGACCCGTCGGGCCGTCAGCAGCCTGATCTCGCCGTTCGGCTTGCCTTCCGCGTCGTGCCGGACCGGGGCGCGGCTGTCGGTTCCGGGCGCCGCAGCGCCCATGTGCCGGTCCGGTTCGGTTTGCCCCTCGGAATTTATCGCTTGAACCTCCGTCATGACACCACATCTAGTCTGAACGATTTGCGGGCGCCAGTCACCATGCCGTGACACGGCCGTGAGCGCGCCCGGCCGCACGCAATTGACTTGCCAGAGGCAAGTCTCTATACAGCGGGCCGTAATTCCCGCCTGCGCTTGGAGAGCGACGTGAAACGTACTTATCAACCCAGTCGTCTGGTGCGCAAACGCCGCCACGGTTTCCGGTCCCGTATGGCGACCAAGGGCGGCCAGCGCGTGCTTGCGCGCCGTCGCGCCAAGGGCCGCAAGCGCCTTTCGGCCTGATCCCGGGCCGTAAGCCGTGCTGCGGCTGAAGCGGCGATCCGATTTCCTGCGAGTTGCGGGTGCGCGGCGCAAGTGCGCGATGCCCGGACTGGTTCTGCAGGTGCGCCGTCGCGACCGCGTCGGCGGCATAACGCGCGTGGGATTCACGGCAAGCCGGAAGGTCGGCGGGGCGGTGCAGCGAAACCGCGCCCGGCGCCGGCTGAAGGCGGTCGCCGGGCATCTCGTGCCGGGTCACGCGAAGGCCGGCCTCGACCTGGTGCTGATCGCTCGCGGCGCCACGATCAAGCGTCCGTTCCGGGCGCTGCTCGAAGACCTCGAGGCGGCCCTCAAGCGGGTCGGCGCGTGGCGCGATGACGAGGCCGGCGCCGCCGGGGATGCAGGAACGCCGCCGCCCGGCATGCCGGAAGGAGAAGACGTGAAGGCCAGCTCATGAAGATTGCCGCTACCATGATGCGCGGTGCGATCCGGTTCTATCAGCTGTTCATATCGCCGCTGATCCCGGGGCATTGCCGGTACTGGCCGTCCTGTTCGGCCTATGGGATGACGGCGATCGCGCGGCATGGCGCGCTCAAGGGCGGCTGGCTGACCTTTCGCCGCATCCTGCGCTGCCATCCCTGGGGCGGCTGGGGATTCGATCCGGTGCCGGAGGCCGCGCCGCATGACGGCTGCAGCCACGTCGGCGCGCCGGCGGCCCGGATTGCCGCGCCCGGCCGGGAAGGCGGTCGGCCATGAGCGATCAGAAGAACCTCATCCTGGCGATCATCCTGTCCGGCGCCATCCTGCTCGGCTGGAACTTCCTGTTCATCCAGCCCCAGCAAAGGGCGTTGCAGGCGGAGCGGGAGCGCCAGGCGGCCGAGCAGGCCGAAGCGCCGCCGCAGGCCGGCGAGCAGCCGCAGCTCGGCGTCGAGCTGCCGGCGACCGGCGCGGAGACCCCCGGCCTCGGCGCGGTGACGACCCGTGAGCAGGCCCTCAAGGCGACGCCGCGCATTGCCATCGAATCGCGCCGGCTCACCGGCTCGATCGCATTGACCGGCGCCCGGATCGACGATCTGTCGCTGCGCGACTACCGCGAGACCGTCGATCCGAACAGCCGCAACATCGTGCTGCTCAAACCGACCGGCATGGAGCGGCCGTACTATGTGCAGACCGGCTGGCTGACCGGCGACAGGACCTTCCTCGGCCACGACGCCGTCTGGCAGACGGAGTCCGAGCGGCTGACCCCGGACCGGCCGGTGACCCTGACCTGGGACCGGGGCGACGGGCTGGTCTTCGAGCGCGTGATCGCGCTTGACGACAACTACATGTTCACCGTCACCCAGCGGGTGCGGAACACCGGGCCGTCGCCCGTCACGCTCAGCCCGTACAGCCTGATCTCGCGGACCGGAACGCCGGACATCCTCGGCTTCTATATCCTCCACGAGGGCCTGCTCGGCGTGTTCGACGAGACCCTCAAGGAGGTCGATTACGACGAGCTCGAGCCGGGCAGCCCGATTCGCCAGGAAACCACCGGCGGATGGCTCGGCATCACCGACAAGTACTGGCTCGTGGCGCTGGTGCCGAACCAGGACCAGACCGTGCAGACCAGTTTCCGGATGGGTCGGACCAACGGCCTGGAAAAATACCAGGCCGACTATCTCGCGCCGACCGTCACCGTTCCGGCCGGCGGCACGGCGGAGGTGACCAGCCGCATCTTCGCCGGCGCCAAGGAAGTCACCCTGCTGGACCGGTACGAGACCGAGCTCGGCATCCCCAACTTCGACCTCGCGGTCGACTTCGGCTGGTTCTACTTCCTGACCAAGCCGATCTTCTACCTGCTGCACTGGCTGCACGGCGCGCTCGGCAATTTCGGCCTCGGCATCCTGGCGCTGACCATGATCTTCCGCGGCATCCTGTTCCCGCTCAACAACAAGGCCTACCGGTCGATGAGCAAGATGAAGCTGCTCGCGCCGAAGATCCAGGAGCTCAAGGAGCGCTACGGCGACGACCGCATGCGCTTCGGGCAGGAGCAGATGGCCCTTTTCAAGCGCGAGAAGGTCAACCCGGCCGCCGGCTGCCTGCCGATGATCCCGACGATCATCATCTTCTTCTCGCTCTACAAGGTGCTGTTCGTGTCGATCGAGATGCGGCACGCGCCCTTCTACGGCTGGATCCGCGATCTGTCGGCGCCCGACCCGCTCGGCATCCTCACCCTGTTCGGGCTCATCGACTGGAACGTGCCGGCGATCCTCGACATCGTCAATATTGGCATCTGGCCGCTGCTGATGGGCATCACGATGTACCTGCAGCAGAAGCTGAGCCCGGCCCCGCCCGATCCGACCCAGGCGCGGATCATGATGATGCTGCCGTTCATCTTCACCTTCATCCTCGCCAAGTTCCCGGCCGGGCTGGTGATCTACTGGACGTGGAGCAACGTTTTGACGATCGGCCAGCAGTGGCTCATCAAGCGCGGCGTCGAGCGCGACTATCCGGAGCTCTCCGGGATCAAGCCCAAGCCGAAGCCGCACGCCGAGGAAGCCCCGGCCGCGCGGGAGTCGGCCGAGATGCCGCAGTCGTCCGCTGCGGAACCGCCCGCGGCGCCGGACGTCAGCAACGAGCCGAAACCGAGCGTGGAACATCGCCATGGCAAAACCCGCGGCAAGAAGGCCAAGGGACAGCGCCGCCGGCGGAAATGACGACAGCGCGCTTGAGGCCGGCCGACTGCTGTTCGCCGGCGAATGCCGGTTCGTCACCGGCGTTGCGCGCGCCGCCGACCTGCCGCCGGACACGCTGCCGGAGGTCGCCTTCGCCGGCCGCTCCAACGTCGGCAAGTCGAGCCTGATCAACGCGCTCACCGGGCGCCGGACGCTGGCCCGCACCAGCAACACGCCGGGCCGAACGCAGCAGCTCAACTTCTTCGACCTCGGCGGCCGGCTGATGCTGGTCGACCTGCCCGGCTACGGCTACGCGAAGGCGCCGAAGGGCGACGTCGACCGCTGGAACCGGCTGATCCGGCTGTACCTGAAGGGCCGCGTCGGGTTGCGCCGGCTGTGCCTGCTGATCGATGCCCGGCACGGCGTCAAGCCGTCCGACCGGCAGGTCATGGACCTCCTCGACGCGGCCGCGGTCGCCTACCAGATCGTGCTCACCAAGTCCGACAAGCTGAAACCCGGCGAGCTCGAACGGCGCCGCGCCGGGATCGCCGGCGAGATCGCCCGGCGCGCCGCGGCCAGCCCCGGGATCGTCGCGACCAGCGCCACCAGGGGCGACGGCATCGCGACGCTGCGGGCGCTGCTCGCATCGCTGGCCAGCGACCAGGCTTTGCGGTAAACAGGGCCGCTTGGAAACGGCGGGGACCGGGGCGATGAGCGACAAGGCGAAGCGGCAGAAGGACTGGCTGGAGAAGGCGGGCATCCTGACCGACGCCCTGCCCTTCATGCGCCGCTATTCCGACAAGACCATCGTCGTCAAGTACGGCGGCCATGCGATGGGCGACGACATGCTGGCCTCGGAGTTCGCGCACGACATCGCGCTGCTGAAGCAGGTCGGCATCAACCCGGTGGTGGTGCACGGCGGCGGCCCGCAGATCGGCAGCATGCTGCAGCGCCTGGCGATCGAAACGGAGTTCGTCGACGGGCTGCGGGTGACCGACGAGCCGACCATGGAGGTCGCCGAGATGGTGCTGTCGGGCCTCTTGAACAAGCGCATCGTCGCCGGGATCAACGCGGCCGGCGGGCGCGCCGTCGGCGTCTCGGGCAAGGACGCCGGTCTCATTCGCGCCCGCAAGCTGCGGCGCACCAAGCGCGACCCGGACTCCAACATCGAGAAGATCCTCGACCTCGGCTATGTCGGCGAGCCGCAGACCGTCGACCCGCAGCTCCTGGAGGCGCTGGACGCCGCCGGCTTCATCCCGGTCGTGGCGCCGATCGGCGCCGACGGCGAGGGCCAGACCTACAACATCAACGCCGACACCGCGGCCGGCGCGGTGGCCGGCGCCATGCGGGCGGAGCGGCTGCTGCTGCTGACCGACGTCGAGGGCGTGCTCGACAAGTCCGGCGAGCTGATCCACGAGATGACGGTCGAGGAGGCGCGCGGCTGCATCGAGGACGGCACGTTCAGCGGCGGCATGATCCCCAAGATCGAGACCTGCATCCAGGCGATCGCCGACGGCGTCAAGGCGGCGGTCATCCTCGACGGGCGCGTCCCGCACACCATGCTGCTCGAGATGTTCACGCCGGACGGCTCCGGCACCCTGATCCGGGGCTGAGGCCCATGATTTCAAGTCGGCACCGGCCCGCTCCCCCACCCGGCCGCCCAACGGTATCGTATGCTATGGGCGGCCGGATGGGAGAGCGGGCCGGAGCAGCGGGGAAGATCCGATGACCGAGGAACAGCGACGGGCGCTGGCCGCGGCGGAGGTCTGGCTGTTCGACCTCGACAACACGCTGTACCCGGCGGATTGCCGGCTGTTCGACCAGATCCACGTGAAGATGAACGCCTATATCATGGGCCTCCTGTCGATCGACGAGGACGCGGCGGCGCGGCTGCGCCGGCACTATTTCGTGACCTACGGGACGACCCTGTCCGGGCTGATGAAGGAGCACCGCATCGACCCGCACGACTTCCTCGGTTTCGTGCACGACATCGACGTCAGCGCGGTCACGCCGAACCCGGTGCTGGACGCGGCGCTGGCGCGCCTTCCGGGGCGCAAGCTGATCTTCACCAACGCCGATAGCGGCCATGCCGAGAACATCCTCGGGCGGCTCGGCGTTTCCCGTCACTTCGAGGCCATCTTCGACATCGCCGACGCGGACTACCTGCCGAAGCCCGACCCCTTGCCCTATGCGCAGATCGTCAAGGACTACGGCTTCCTGCCCGGCGGCGCGGTGATGCTCGACGACATGGCCGCCAACCTCGCCCCGGCCGCCGCCATGGGCATGACCACGGTGTGGGTGCGCACTTACTGGGACGGGTCGTCCAGCCGCACGGATGACCATCCACATGTGCACCACGCGACCTATGATCTGACGGCGTGGCTCAAGGGAGTCGCGGGGGCGGGGTGATGCGGTGCCGCCTGACTTTGGATCTGATCGTGGCGACGGTTGGAAGTGGTCTCGCATGTCGGCTTGTAGTCCGGCCGTTGCATGGCCCCTTGCAGACGCGCCGGAACTGGCGTGCCGCGCGGAGCGTGGACCGGCTGCCTCCTCGGTGGCATACTGCCTAATTGAAACGGGTGTGCGCCGCTAATCCTTGTCTCCGTGCTATTTTCCCTGCACGGTGACGCGCTGGTTACGCGTGGCGCACCAAGCTCGCGCGAGGCCGCGAATGAAGTGCCCCCGGTGCCAGAAGGAAATCCCCGCAGACCAGAAGTACTGCGGCGAATGTGGCTCGGCACTGGCTCTCAGCTGCCAGGCCTGCGGCGCCGCGAGCCCGCCCGGGCAGAAGTTCTGCGGCGAGTGCGGCACGGCTTTGGACCGGACTACGAAAGCGCCGCGCTTCGCCGCGCCCGAGAGCTTTACCCCCAAACACCTCGCCAGCCGGATCCTGACCTCGCGTAGCGCGCTGGAGGGCGAGCGCAAGCGGGTCACGGTGCTCTTCGCTGACATTAAGGGCTCGCTTGAGCTGATCGAGGGCAGCGATCCGGAACATGCCCACCGGCTGCTCGACGCCGGGCTACGCACGATGATGGACGCGGTGCACCGCTACGAGGGCACGGTCAACAAGGTCCTCGGCGATGGCATCATGGCCCTGTTCGGGGCGCCACTGGCGCATGAGGACCACGCGGTGCGGGCCTGCTATGCAGCCCTGGCGATGCAGGACGCGGCCCGGCGCGCCGCGGCGCGGGCGCGCGCCGAGTTCGGCGTCGAGCCGCAGGTCCGCGTTGGTCTCAACTCGGGTGAGGTTGTGGTCCGCACGATCGGCAATGACCTCTCCATGGACTACGACGCAATCGGCGCAACCACTCATCTGGCCGGCCGCATGGAGCAGCTCGCCGTGCCGGGGACGATCCGCCTGACGCAGAACACGCTGCATCTGGCCGAGGGCTTCATCAAGGTCGATCCGCTCGGCCCGGTGCCGGTCAAGGGATTGGCACGGCCGGTCGAGATCTATGAGCTCGTGGGCGCCACGCCGACGCGCTCCCGATTCCAGGCCGCGGTCGCCCGCGGCCTGACCCGCTTCGTCGGCCGCGACACCGAGATTGGGGCGCTCGCCCGGGCGTTCGACCGTGCCGCCCATGGCCAGGGTCAGGTCTTCGCCCTGGTCGGCGAGGCGGGTGTGGGCAAGTCGCGGCTGTTCTACGAGTTCACCCGCTCGCACCGCACGAAGGGTGCGCTGATCCTGGAGACCCGCTCGGTCTCCTATGGCAAGTCAACAGCGTATTTTCCCATGGTCGAGCTGCTTAAGGCCTACTTCGACGTCGAAAATCGCGACGACGCCCGATGCATCCGAGAGAAGGTCACGGGCAAGCTGCTGACACTGGACGAGGCGTTGAAGCCGGTCCTGCCGGCGCTGTTCGACTTGCTCGATGTACCGGTCGAGGACCCGGCCTGGGAGGCGCTGGATCCGACGCGGCGGCGTCAGCGCACGCTGGAGGCAGTGCGGGTTCTACTGTTGCAGGAAAGCCGGGTCCAGCCGCTGGTCGTGGTCATAGAGGACTTGCACTGGATCGACGGTGAGAGCCAGGCTTTCCTCGACAGCTTCATCGAGAGCTTGCCGGCGGTGCGGGTCCTACTTCTGGTCAACTATCGCCCCGAGTACCACCACACATGGGGCAGCAAGACCTACTACAACCAGCACCGCATTGATCCGCTGCCACCGGATAGCGCGACCGAGCTGTTGAATGCGCTGCTCGGCCACGAAGCTGAGCTGGCACCGCTCAAGCGGATGCTCGTCGCGCGCACCGAGGGCAACCCGTTCTTCGTCGAGGAGAGCGTCCGCACCCTGGTCGAGACCGGCGTGCTCGCCGGCGATCCGGGCGCCTACCGGCTGACCCGGGACGTCGTGTCAATAGACGTGCCGGATACGGTGCAGGGCGTTCTGGTGGCGCGCATTGACTGCCTGGCGCGCGAAGACAAGCAGCTCCTGCAAGCTGCCTCGGTGATCGGTAAGGACGTCCCCTACCCGATCCTGGAGGCGATCGCCGACTTGCCGGAGGATTCGCTGCGCCGCGGGCTTGCGCGTCTCCAGGAAAACGAATTCCTTTACGAGTCCTGCCTGTTCCCAGACCTCGAGTACACCTTCAAGCACGCGCACACCCACGAGGTCACCTACGCAGGCCTCCTCGCCGCGAGACGGCGCGCGTTGCACGGGCGGATCGTCGACGCGATCGAACGGCACTATGCCGGCCGTTTGGTAGAGCACGTCGAGCGATTGGCGCACCACGCCCTGCGCGCCGAGCACTGGGACCGGGCGATGGACTTCCTGCACCAGTCGGGGGCAAAGGCAGCGGGGCGCAGTGCCTACCGCGAGGCTGCCCAAAGTTTTGAGCAGGCGTTGGGCGCGCTCGGCCGACTGCCCGAAACGCTCGATACCTTGCAGCAGGGGATCGACCTGCGATTCGAGATCCGGAGCTCGCTGCAGGCGCTAGGCGAGCACGACCGAGTCTTCGAGCTTCTGCGCGAAGCCGAGAAACTGGCAACCACCCTGGGCGACCAGGTCCGACTGGGCTGGGCCTCCGGCTATCTGAGCCAGTACCTCTGGCGGATGGGCGACCCGGCGCAGGCCAACACGGTTGGGCAACGCGCACGGGCCATCGCCTCGGCACTCGACGACTTTGCGCTCTCCGTCGCGGTCAATTTCTTCCTCGGGCAGGGCCACTTCAACTCCGGCGAATATCGGCGCGCGATTGAGAGCTGCCTGCCCAACATCGCGCTCCTCGAAGGTGAGCGGGCGCACCAGCGGCTCGGCCTCACCGGCCTACCCTCGGTGCTCTCGCGCATCTGGCTCGCCTGGTCGCTCGCTGAACGGGGCGAGTTCGCCGAGGCGCTAAGGCACGCCGAGGATGCGCTGTCAATCGCCGAGGCCGCTGACCAGCCATACAGCGTGGCCGCAGGCTGCCTCGGGGTCGGCCAGGTCGAACTGCTCCGGGGTGCGCTCGACCAAGCGATCCCGGCACTCTCCCGCGGTGTCGGACTCTGCCGGGTCTGGGACCTCGGCGTAATCCAACCGACGGCCGCTGCCCTGCTGGGCCTGGCTTATGCGCTCGATGGGCAGCTTGCCGAGGCCTGGCCGCTGTTGGAGGCGGATCGCGGCCAGGACTCCTCGGTCCGGATCTTTGATACCGCGAGCGCGCGAACCGCTCTCGGCGCCGGCTATCTGCTGGCCGGCCGGCTCGACGAGGCCGAGGCCGCCACCGCGGCGGTCGCCGAGTTCGCTGCGGCGCGCGGATTCCGCGGCACCGAAGGCTGGGTCTGCCAACTGCGGGGAAATATCGGGGCACGCCGCAATCCCCCTGACCGAGCCGGGGCCAAGGCGCAATACCGACGTGCCTTGGACTTGGCGGAGGAGCGGGGCATGCGCCCACTCGCCGCCCACGCGCACCTCGGCCTTGGCCGGCTCTACCTGCGCAGCGGCAAGCGGCCGGCGGGTCAGGAGCACCTAACGACCGCTGCGGCGTTGTACCGTGACATGGACATGCAATTCTGGATGGCCCAGGCGGAAGCGGCGGGCGCGAAGGCCCGGGACAAAACGATGCCAGTGTGACCGCCGTCACTGCCGTTACGCCGAAAGCACGGCAGGATTCAAATTGCGCGAAGAGGGATGTCGGCCCATGACGACCAGGAAAACCCGCTCATGAGCGCGAAGTCGCGCAAGCCGCAGAGCCTCGACATGATTGCGCGGCTGATCGCGTTCGATACGAACCGCCGCGAGTCGAATCTCGACCTCATCGGGTTCGTCCGGGGCTCCCTGGCCGACCTCGGCGCCGAATGCCGACTGGTGCACGACGTGCGGATCATTAGGGAATAAGACATCGTGCCGGGCGGTGCGGTGATGCTCGACGACATGGCCGCCAACCTCGCCCCGGCCGCCGCCATGGGCATGACCACGGTGTGGGTGCGCACCCATTACGACTGGTCCGGCGACGAGGGCGACGACCCCGCCCATATCCATCACGCGACCGAGGACCTGACCGGCTGGTTAGAGCGGGTCGTGGGGGCGACGTAAGCCGCGTCCGCTCAGATACCTGCGGCCCAGGGTGCCAGGCCGGCCTTGCGCCGGCCCGGGGCCGCGCCGCGTCCCGCGGGTCCACCGGGCATGGCCGGCCATCGGTTGGGGCGGACCCGGTCGCGGATTTTCGAGAACACATCGAGCATGCGGTCGATGGCCGAGTCGGCCAGGTCGCTGTGGACGCACAGCCTGACCAGGGATCGGTTGCGCGGCGTGGCCGGGGCACAGAACACCGATCCGATGACGCCGTTCGCTTCCAGGGCGTCGCGCAGCCGGGCGGTTGCGCGTTGCGGGCCGGCGACCAGCGGTATGATCTGGCTCTCGCTGCACGAGACCTCGTAGCCCCGTTGCAGCAGGCCGTTGCGCAACCGTTCGCTCAAGCCCGCCAGTCGCGCGCGCCGACGCGCCTCCCCGCGCACCACGGACAAGGTCTCTTCGAACCGGGCCACCTCGTTGGGGAAGACCGCGGAGGAGAACACCGACGCGGCGGATTCATAGCGGAAATACTCGGCGAAGCGGGCCGGTCCGACGACGACGCCGCCACGCCCGACCAGGGCTTTCGACAGGCTGAAGACGCGAAACGGCACGCGTCCGGCGAGACCGAGGTGGCTGACCACGCCCTCGCCTTGAAAGCCGATCACGCCGATCGAATGGGATTCGTCGACGATCAGCATCGAGCCAGTTTCTTCGCAGACGTCGAGAATGTCGTGCAGCCGGCACATGTCGCCGATGGTGCTGTAGATCGCCTCCACCGCGACGACACCCGGGCCGTGCCTGGCGACCTGGCGGCGCAGGTGTTCCGCATCGTTGTGCCGGAACGCGTAGGCCGGCGCGTCGGCGACCGCGGCGCCTTGCCAGATCGAGGCATGGGCGAACATATCGATATAGACGGGCGTGTCCGGCCCCGCCGTGGCCTGAATCAGACCCTCGTTGGCTGCGAAGCCCGATTGGCACAGCACCGCCGCTTCCGCGGCCAGCCAGGCGGCGTAGGCTTCTTCCAACCGGAGTTGTGCGTCGAGAAACTGCGTGTAGACGCCGGACATGAAGACGTTCTCGCGCAGCTCCGCCAGCGAGTCGATCTGCCTGCGCGCGATCCTCGGATCGTTGCCGATGGCGAGATAATCGTTGCCCGACAATATGATATCGGACTCCGTCGCGGCGCGGCCATGGACAACGTGACCGTTGGGATACAGCTCGAAATGACGGTCAATTCGGTTGCGCAGTGATGCCAGGCCCCCGCTGGACGTGTGCTTTTTGCCCCTTGAATGCATGTGTTGCGTTTACTCGCATTGATTGCATTACCGCTCGTACTACACGTTTCCACACATCGAACACTTGCGGATGATCGAAGTTGTTGCAGGTGCCGGAAATTATACAGGCGTTGCGATTCCGTCGCAACGGTTCTGAAATTAGTATTCATACACAATAGTCGCGACAGATGAACAGGAAAGTAATTGATATTAACCAAAAAATATTCCGGTATACAAAGGAATTTCTTGGATTTCCCTGAAAATTCCGAATCTTTTCGCGGCACAACCAAATAGAAAATTCTTAAAACCATTTTCGATTCCACAAATCTTAATCAATTAACGGAAAATTAACGAAGTGCCTTAACCATATATTTAATTTTCGCGGGCCGGCGGCCCGGATATTGATGAAATATTAACGGATGGGCGAGCAATGTGGCCTGATAGGGGGTTTTTTCAGGGAGGGTCTGTTGGCGACATGACGCTTCTCCACATTTCCGACGGACGCTTCGCCGCATTCCTGGACTGGTTCATCCCCGACGATCTGCGCGAAAGCGAGGAAGAGCATCGTCGGTTGCGCGCTTTCGTGATCAGCCATGTCTGCGGTCCGCCGCTGGGCGCGATGATCGCCGTGTCGCTGCTCATCAAATATCCCAGTCTGGCCGCGTGGACCCTGCTGGTCGGAGATCTTCTGTTCCTGGTGTTCCCCTTCCTGTTGCGTTGGACGAAGGCGAAACGCGAAATCGGTCTGGCCTCGCTGCTCCATTTCGTGGTCCTGATCTTTTTCGTTTCCTATCATTACGGCGGCATCCAGTCCCCCGCCCTTTCGTGGACGCTGACGGTGCCGATCGTCGCCATGTTCTTCGTCGACGGCGCCTATCGCATCATCGCCTTGCTGAGCTTTGCCCTCGGTTTTGTGATCCTGGGCGGCCTCTATCTTGCCGGCCACGATTTTCCCCAGAGTTTCGGAACCGACGATACCGGCGTCATCACCCTGATCCTGTTCGTCTGCGCCGCCGGATACCTCACCGCCATGGCGTCGGCGTACATCGGCCTCTACGAATTCTCGATCGCGCGAATCAGTTCGGCAAAGGAGGACGCGGAAGCCGCCAACCGCGCCAAGTCCGAGTTCCTGGCCTCGGTGAGTCACGAGTTGCGCACGCCGCTGAACGCGATCATCGGATTCTCGCAGATGATCAACCTCGAGGCGGTGGGGCCGGTGGGGCACGCGAGATATGTCGAATACGGCAGGGACATCGAGCAGAGCGGAATGCATCTGCTGCAGATCATCAACGACATCCTCGACATCACGAAGATCGAAGCCGGCAAGCTCGAACTCGAGCCGCAGGAGATCAACTATGTCGATCTGACGGAAGAAGCCGCCGCCATGCTCAGCAAACCCATGAAGGAAAAGAAGATCTCCTTCCGCAACGAGCGTCCGGACAAAGAGCTCGTCATCCTCGGTGATCGTCAGCTGCTCCGCCAGGTGCTGATCAACCTGATCTCCAACGCGGTGAAGTACACAGACCAGGAAGGCGAAATCTCGATCGCCGTCGACACGCTGAACGACTCGTCGATCGAGATCGCGGTGAGCGACACCGGTATCGGCATTCCGCAAGACCATATCGCCCGCGTGATGGAGCCGTTCGAACGCGTCGAGTCGTCGATGGCGCGAATCAATGGCGGTGTCGGCCTGGGGCTGCCGCTGACCAAGAAGATGATCGAAGCACATGGCGGCAGGTTGACGCTGACCAGCACGCTCGGTATCGGCACCACGGCAGCGATCTGGCTGCCCGAAGACATGGTCCGTCAGGGCCCGTTCACGGCTGCGGCCGGGCGGGCGCTGCACAGTGACGGCCGGTCGGCGGCGTAAACGGGTGGTCCCGTGAAGCTGTTGCTGACACCACAGCCGCATCAACCGCCGGGCAGGCGTTTCGAGTCCGGCAACGAAGTCCTGCGCCTGGCCGCCGAGATGCTGGAATCCGATGGGGACTGGCCCGCCATCGACCTGCACGGCGCGCGGGTCAGCCACTGGAATGGCCGGAAGATCGCCGTCGCCGGGTCCGATATCCGCGATCTGATCGATCGCCAGCTGCTCGACCGCGATGGGCGCTGGACCGATTATGGCCGGGCCTTCGTGCTGTTCGGGCTGGAGCGCTATGAGGAGGCTCTCGAATGGGCACAGCGGGCGCGCCGCGGCCCGACTCCGAGGTCGATGACGCTGGCCTGTCATGCTGCGGTCCTGTCCAGGCTCGGACGGCGGGACGAGGCGCGCGTCGCGGTAAACGACCTCCTTGCGCATGCGCCGGGAATGTCGTGCGCCAAGTGCCGGGAGAACCCGTTCGGGGCGGCGGCCGTCATCGAGCACCTCGCCGACGCCCTCGGCGACGCCGGTCTGCCGGACTGACCGACCCCTTATCCGCGCATCGCGCCGCCCGCCCGCTTGACAGGCCGAGGCTGGCGCACCATTGTCGCCGCCGATTCCGGGGCACGACGGACAACGATGCATAGGGGGACACCGACGCCATGAGCCGCGCCGAGCTGCAAGCGACCATCGATGCCGCCTGGGAGGACCGGGCCAATATCGGGCTCAAGACGAGCGGGCCGGTGCGCGACGCCGTCGAGGCGGCGCTCGAGCTGCTGGATGCGGGCGCGGCGCGCGTCGCCGAGAAGGGCCCGGACGGCTGGATCGTCAACCAGTGGCTCAAGAAGGCGGTGCTGCGCCTGCTGACGCCGCCTGGCGGGCAGGAAACGCGCCCG
>CAYFYY010000017.1:0-62104 GCA_964347475.1 uncultured Flavobacteriales bacterium | reverse complement strand
CGAAACGCGGACCATCGCCTTGAGCGGGCGCGTGCTGTCCGGCGCCTCGTCCAGATGGACCGGGACCGACACCCTGCCGTCGGCGTCCGTGTTCTCGGCATCAAGCGTTTCGCGGCGCGGCCGCCATTCCTCCTGAACGAGTCCGAACTTGTAGCCGGCGAACGCCGGGTACGGGTTCATATCCTGCATGAGGACGAGCTCGCTCTCCACGCCGAGCCCCGCCGCCGGCGCGCCATAGAGGAACCGGGCCGCAACGTCGATCGCATTGTCCGTGCCGGGCTCCAGCACCGCGCTTCGCGGCTCGAGGGAGACCGCCACGCGTTCGGGCACGAAGTCCTCGACCTGAAAGGTGCCGAGCCCGACCGGCGCCGCCTTGGGGTCGAGCACCGCCTGCACCGACCATTCGCCGGTGCGGGCCGAACGCGCCAGCAGAATCTCCAGGTGGTAGCCCCCGGAGGTCGCCTCGCCGGACAGGTCGACGAGGTTGTGCTGCGTGCCGTCAGGTTTCAGGATCCGCAATTTCATGGGCAGGTTGGTCAGTGCCACGGCCGCCTCGTCGCGCGCCAGCACGACGACGTTCACCGTCTCGCCCGGCCGGTAGACGCCGCGATCGGTATAGATGAACGCATCCACCGGCCCCGCATCGGGGCGGCCGCCGACGCCACGGTCGGTCAGATCGAAGGCGGGCGCCGTCAGGTCGAGAAAATTGAAGGCGCCATTCGGACCGAACGCCATCACGGCCCCCGGCCGGGCGCCGCCGCTGCCGCGCAATAGGCCGGGATCGAAGCGTGTCATGCCCTTCGCGTCTGTGGTCGCGGTGCCGAGAACCTTGTTGCTGACCGAGATCAGACGAACCTCATGGCCGGCCAGCGGTGTCGCGTCCTGCAGCGAACGCAGGAAGACGTGCATGCCGTCGCCGCCGGTCATCGTCCCCATGCCGATGTCGGTGACCACCATCCACTGCGTCGCCTCGTAATAGACATAGCCCTGGCGCTCTTCGCGCGGAACCGCCATAACGACGTAAATGCCAGGCTCCGGTTTCTCGAGGATCTCATCGACGGGAATGGCACTCTCGACACGCTTGTTGCGCACCATGTCGAACGCGATCGTCCCCTCCCAGACCAGCTCGCCGTCCAGCCGGGAAACGCGGTTGGCGTCCCAGCGCGACATCAACGAGCTGATGCTGCCCTTGTTGATTTCGGCGATCAGGTTGCGGTCGTTGATGCGCAGGATCTGGAGGTCGGCTTCGCGCACGTTGACGGCGTCGATGGGCAGCGCGCGTTTGCCGCGGCTCGGCAGGATGTAGGACGCACCCTTGAAACTGACATTCGGCTGGCGATCCGGGACGGTGATGTTGAAATTCTCGGTGTCGGTTGTCTTCTGCCCGTCGCCTGATGGCAGGCCCTTGAGCAGCGTGACCGCATAGACCTTGCCGTGCTCGAGTCCCGCGACGCACAGGCGTTTGCCGCGCGCCGACACTTCGGCTTTGATGTCCGGCTCGAAGCGCAGATAGTCGTCGTAGCGGACGCCGGTCCGTTCCGCCAACTTGCGCGTGAACACGAAGCAGGCACGCGGCGAATCGGTTTCCGATTCGACATCGACGTTGTCGAAGCGCATGTCGTTGCGCGCCGCGTCGGCCGCAAATGGCGCAAGATACGCAAAAGCGACAACGACGAGAAAGGCACGGCGGACGAAAGTCATGGTGGACCCCCTTTGCAGCGCGACCCGCAACGGAGAGCCGGAAACGGGTCGGCAACAGGAAACATTCAGGGGAAAGCCGGCGAGATCATGGCGGGTTTACGCCGATCTCCCGGAATTGCGCGCCACCGGCCGCCCCTCGGTCGCCACAATATCGATTCGCGGGCTAAGGGAAGGTTAATCGCGGTTGCAGGACGTGCCGGTTTTGCGCTCTCCTGACACCACCGGAACCTGCGGTGCCCGATGACTGCAGCACGGCCAAAGACAGCCTTGATGTCATTGGCTGTTTTGCTTGCGCCACCGATGGCTTATGGTCGCATCCGTGGTCCAACATGCAACAGGGCGATGGGACGCCATTCGCATATGACAGAGCCGATTCCCGCTTCGCCGGACCAGACGCTGGAACTCTTGCGCAGGGGTGACTACGTCGCTGACCGCAGCCTTGCCACGGCCCTGTACCTCGCCCTGAGCCTGGGGCGGCCGCTCTTCGTCGAGGGCGAGGCCGGCGTCGGCAAGACGGAGATTTCGAAGGTGCTGGCGCGCACACTCGACCGCAGTCTGCTGCGCCTGCAGTGCTATGAGGGCCTGGATGTCGCGTCCGCCGTCTACGAGTGGGACTACCCCCGGCAGATGATCGAGATCCGCCTCGCCGAGGCGGCCGGCGACCGAGATCGCGACACGCTCACCGAGGACATCTTTTCGGAGCGGTTTCTGATCAAGCGGCCGCTGCTGCAGGCGCTGCGGCCGCATGTGGACGGGCCGCCGGTGCTGCTGATCGACGAGATCGACCGTACCGACGAACCCTTCGAGGCCTATCTTCTGGAGGTCCTGTCGGATTTCCAGATCACCATCCCGGAAATCGGCACGATCAAGGCGGTCCAGCGCCCTATCGTCATCATCACCTCGAACCGGACGCGGGAGATCCACGACGCCCTCAAGCGCCGCTGCTTCTATTACTGGGTGGACTACCCGACGGCCGACCGCGAACTCGAGATCCTGCGTGTCCGGGCACCGGGCCTGCCGGAGGCCCTGTCCGCACAGCTGGTCGGGTTCGTTCAGAAGCTGCGGCAGATCGACCTGTTCAAACTTCCCGGGGTGGCCGAGACGATCGATTGGGCGGAGGCGCTGGTCCAGCTCGACCGGGCCGAGCTCGATGCCGCGACGGTGGACGACACCTTGGGCATTCTCCTGAAATACCAGGACGACGTCGCCCGGATACAGGGCAGCGAGGCGAGCCGCATCCTGACAGAGGTCAGATCCGAACTCGGTGTCGCGGAGCCGGGGACATGACCGCACGTGGAAACGGCGGACGTCTTGCCGCCAACATGTTGCATTTCGCACGGGTGCTGCGTGCCGCCGGTCTGCCCATCGGCCCCGGCCGCGTCCTCGAGGCCATCGATGCGGTCGCCCGGGTCGGGATTGAAAACCGCGACGATTTCTACTGGACCCTCCATGCCGTGCTCGTCAGCCGCCGCGACCAGCGCGCCGTGTTCGACCAGGCGTTTGCCATCTTCTGGAGTCGTCCCGATATTCCGGAAAGTACGGTGGAACTGCCATTTCCCGCATCGGCGCGCGACCACGACAGGGCCTTGCGCCGCGTCGCGGAGGCGATGCAGGCGCTGCGCCGATCCGCGCCGGCCCACGGCGGCGAAGACCGCGACGCGCCGGTCGCGGCGGACGCGACCCTCACCTGGAGTCGCCGCGAGGTCCTGCAGACAAAGGACTTCGAGGATATGTCCGCGGACGAGATGCGTGCTGCACGTGAGCACATACGGCGCCTGCGCCTGCCGATCATGTCCGTGCCGACCCGGCGCTGGCGGCCCGACGCAACGGGCGCGCGCGCGGACCTGCGGGCGAGCCTGCGGGCGGCCCTGCGGTCGGGCGGGGCGGTCATCCCGCTGCGCAAGCGCCGTCGCCAGCGCCGCCACCCGCCGCTGGTCATCCTGTGCGACATCTCCGGCTCGATGGACCGCTATTCGCGCATGTTCCTGCATTTCATGCACGCAATCACGAACGACCGGGACCGCGTGCACACGTTCCTGTTCGGGACGCGGCTGACCAATGTCACCCGCTATCTGCGTCATCGTGACATCGACGTTGCGCTCGACAAGGTGTCTCACGTCGTCGAAGACTGGGCCGGCGGCACACGCATCGGACGCTGCCTGCACGACTTCAATCGCGACTGGTCGCGCCGGGTCCTGGGCCAGGGCGCGGTCGTCCTGTTCATCTCGGACGGGCTGGACCGTGACGCCGGTGCGGGGCTGGCGCTGGAAGTGCAGCGCCTGCACCTGTCCTGCCGGCGCCTGGTCTGGCTCAATCCGCTGTTGCGTTACGAGGCGTTCGAGCCCAAGTCTATAGGGATCCGGGCGATCCTGCCCCATGTCGACGAATTTCGGCCGGTGCATAACCTCGACAGCCTGCAGACGCTGATCGAGGCCCTCAAACGGCCGGGCCCGCGCCGCATGGACGGCATGGCCCGCTGGCGGGAGATGGCCGCATGAGCGACTCGACGATCACGGTGCCGCCGACTCTCGGCGCCGCCGACAATGTACTCGAACAGGCTGCCGCATGGCGCGCGGACGGCCGGAAGGTCGGGCTGGCGACGGTCGTCCGCACCTGGGGATCGTCGCCGCGGCCGGTCGGCAGCCAGCTGGCGGTCGACGAAAGCGGCGCCATGGTCGGCTCGGTGTCGGGGGGATGCGTCGAGGGCGCAGTGGTGGATGCAGCCCGCGAATCGATGGCCGACGGCAAGGTGCGGCTGCTCGAGTTCAGCGTCAGCGACGAACAAGCCTGGGAAGTCGGGCTTGCCTGCGGCGGGACCATCGAAGTCTATGTCGAGGCCCTGGAATGAAGGCGGCCACGCTTTGCGCCCTTCTCGAGGCGCAGGCCGGAAAAGCCCCGGCGGCGCTGGTCACCGACCTGGAAAGCGGCGCCCAGACGCTGTTGGCACCGAACGCACCTGCCGGCGATCTGCCGCTCAGTGAGGCACTGCGTCGGTTCGTCGACGATGCCCTGTCCGCCGACCGCTCGATGTCGGCCGAGATCGGCGATCGTCACTATTTCATCCACGTCTTCAACCCGCCGCGGCGCATCATCATCGTCGGCGCCGTGCATATCGGCCAGGTGCTGGCGCCGATGGCGGCGCTCGCCGGCTATGCGGTGACGGTGATCGACCCGCGCCGCGCCTTTGCGACCCAAGCCCGGTTCCCCGGCGTGGAGCTGAACACTGAATGGCCGGACGACGCCCTCGAGGCCATCGAAATCGACCGCCGCACCGCCATCGTCACCTTGACGCATGATCCCAAGCTGGACGATCCGGCCCTCGAAACCGCGCTCCGCAAGGCGCCGTTCTATATCGGCGCGCTGGGAAGCACGCGCACGCATGCCAAGCGGGTCGCGCGCCTGCGCGAGGTTGGCTTCGAGGAGTCCGACATCGCGCGCATCCACGCGCCGGTCGGCCTCGACATCGGTGCCGTGTCGCCGGCGGAGATCGCCCTGTCGATCCTGGCGGAAATGACGCAGGCGCTGCACCGCAAGCCGTCGAGGACGACGCCATGAAATTCGGAGAAATTCCGGTCGAACTGGCCGCCGGCGCGATTCTCGCGCACGGTCTCGCCTGCGCCGGGCGGACCTTCAAGAAAGGGCGCATCCTGTCGGACGACGACATTGCGGCGCTGCAGGCGGCCGGAATCGCAACCGTCGTCGCGGCACGCCTGGAGCGCGGCGACGTCGGTGAGGACGAGGCCGCACAGGCCATCGGAACGCAAGTGGCGGGGCCGAACCTCACGGCGACCGAAGCGTTCACCGGCCGCGTCAATCTGTTTGCTGCCGTGCGGGGACTCGCGGTCTACGATTCCGACCTTCTCAACAGGATCAACCGCTTCGACGAGTCGATCACGATCGCGGCGCTGCCACCTTATGCAAGGGTCGAGCCGCGCCAGATGGTCGCGACCATCAAGATCATTCCCTTTGCCGTGCCGGGTGGCGTGCTGAAACGCTGCCTGAGGGCCATACGTTCGGCCGGCGGCCTGTTTTCCGTGGCGAAGTTCGCGCCGCGCACGGTTGGCCTCGTGCAAAGCACGCTGCCGGGCACCCGCAGCAAGGTGCTGGACAAGACGTTTGGCGTCCTCAGCGGCCGGATCGAGATGCTCGGCGGGAAGTTGCTGGGCGAAATCCGATGCGCGCACACGATCTCGGATGTTGCCGGCGCGATCCGCGCGTGGCGCGACCGCGGATGCGACACCGTACTGGTGATGGGCGCCTCTGCGATCACCGACCGCCGCGACGTGATCCCGGCGGCCATCGAGGCTGCGGGAGGAACCGTCGACCATTTCGGCATGCCCGTCGATCCCGGCAACCTGATGCTGCTTGGCCATGACGGGGATGCTGCCGTCGTCGGGCTGCCGGGCTGCGTCCGCTCGCCGAAGCTCAACGGCTTCGACTGGGTCCTCCAGCGTCTGGCCGCGGGGCTGGCCGTGACTCCCGACGATGTCATGGCGATGGGCCCCGGCGGCCTGCTGACGGAAATTCCCACCCGCCCCCTGCCTCGGGCCGCAGCCTGCGCACCGGCCGCGCCTCCGCCCGCAAAGGGGGTCGGCGCCGTCGTTCTTGCCGCCGGTCAGTCGCGCCGCATGGGCATGGTCAACAAGCTCCTCGCGGAGGTCGGCGGCAAGCCGATGATCGTGCGGGCGGTCGAGGCGGTGCTCGCGTCACGGGCGCGTCCGGTCGTCGTCGTGGTCGGCCACGAGGGGGATCGAATCCGCTCGGCGCTGGCCGGGCACGACGTCCGGTTCGTCGACAACCCGAACTATGCCGAGGGCATCAGCACGTCTTTGCGGCGTGGTCTGCAGGCCCTGCCCGACGACATCGACGGGGCGTTGATCTGCCTCGGCGACATGCCGCGGGTTTCGACCGAGCAGGTCGACCGGCTGATCGCCGCGTTCAACCCGGTCGAAGGCCGGGCGATCTGCGTGCCCACCGTGCATGGCAAGCGCGGCAACCCGGTGCTGTTCGCGCGCCGCTTTTTCGCGGAGATGGCGGCGGTCACGGGAGATGTCGGTGCCCGGCACCTGATCGGCGAGTCGGCCGACGTCGTGTGCGAGGTCGAGATGTCGGGCGACGGCGTGCTGCTGGACATCGACACGCCCCAGACCCTCGCCCAAATCCGCGACCGAGCGGCACAATGAGCGCAGCCCGACATCGTAAGGCTGTCCTCGCGCGCGCCCATGACGCCGCCGGCGCGGGCGAGTTGGAGAATCCCGATGCCCGCGTGGTCGTCGACAACCCGGTCTGCGGCGACCGCGTGACGCTTGAGATCCGCGTCGCCGGGGGCAGGCTCACGGACGTCGCCCATAAAGTCCGCGGCTGCGTGCTGAGCCAGGCCGCCGCCGCCATCATCGGCACCCATGCGCCGGGATGCAGCCGCGCCGAGATCGAGGCCGTTTGCACTGCGATCACGGCCATGCTCGACGGATCCGGCGCGACGCCCGGCGGCCGGTGGGCGGAACTTTCCATGTTCGCGCCGGTCGCCGCCCACCGCAACCGGCACCACTGCGTGCTGCTGCCGTTCACCGCCCTGCAACGGGCGCTCGACGCGGCCTGCGCCGGGCAATAGATTTCGTCCGAAATCCGTTTCGCATCGGCCCGCCAGATGCGGGCCCTGCCAGGAGTGACGTCATGAGCGCAACGCAGCCCAACATCCTGATGGTCATGGCCGACCAGATGGCGGCGCCGGCCCTCCCCGTCTACGGACACCCGCTGGTCGACGCCCCCAATATCGAGCGTCTGGCATCGGACGGAGTCGTGTTCGGGAACGCCTACTGCAATTCGCCGCTGTGCGCGCCGTCGCGCTTCTCGATGCTGTCGGGACGCCTCGCCACGCGGATCGGGGCCTACGACAATGCCGCCGAGTTTCCTTCCGCCGTGCCGACGATGGCGCATTACCTGCGGCTGGCGGGCTACCGGACCTGTACCGCCGGCAAGATGCACTTCATCGGCGCCGATCAGCAGCACGGGTTCGAGGAGCGGCTGACCACCGATATTTACCCGGCCGACTTCGGCTGGACTCCGGACTGGCAGCGGCCCGACGAGCATCTCGAATGGTTTCACAATCTCGTCAACGTCATCGCGGCGGGACCGTCCGCCCGGACCCTGCAGATCGACTTCGACGACGAGGTCGGATTCCGCTCCGAGCGTTGGCTCTACGACCGAGCACGGGGTGCCGACGAGCGGCCGTTCTTCCTGCTGGTCAGCTTCACGCACCCCCACGATCCGTACAACATCCCGCGGCAATACTGGGATCGCTATGACCACGAGGCCATCGACCTGCCGGGGGTACCGTCGATCGCCGCCGCGGATCGCGACCCGCACAGCCGGCGCCTCTACGACAATTACGACCGGGCGGAGTTCGACATCACCGACGATCACGTCCGCAATGCGCGACATGCCTATTACGGTGCGATCTCGTACGTGGACGACCGGATCGGCGAACTGCTGCGCGTGCTGGACGAGACCGCGCAGCGTGAGAACACCATCGTCATCATGACGTCCGATCACGGCGATATGCTCGGCGAGCGCGGCATGTGGTTCAAGATGACGTTCTTCGAGTGGGCCAGCCGCATTCCGCTGATCTTCCATGCACCTGGCCGTGTCGCACCGGCGCGCCGCACCCAGAACGTCTCCCTCGTCGACCTGCTGCCGACCGTTCTCGAGCTGGCCGGCACGGCGGCGCCGGAAACGGCCGAGCTCGATGGGCGCAGCCTCGTGCCGATAATTCACGGTTCCGTCTCGGACTGGCCGGATACGGTGCTCGGCGAGTACTGTGCCGAGGGGTCCGTGGCGCCGCTCTTCATGGTGCGACGGGGCCGTTACAAATACGTTTCCTGCCCTGCCGACCCGCCGCTTCTGTTCGATCTCGGCGCCGATCCGGTGGAGTTGGCCAACATTGCCGGCGCGGTGGAGCACGCCGAAGCGGAACAGGCTCTCGCCGACATCGTGCACGCCACCTGGGATGCCGACCGGCTGTATCGGGATGTCGTGGCAAGCCAGCAGCGCCGGCGTCTGGTTTTCCAGGCCCTGATGAGCGGCGAGCGTACCCTGTGGGACTACGAGCCGCAGCATGTCGAGGCGCGCGGCTACATCCGGAATATCGCGGGCCTTTACGAGAAGGAGGCCCGCGCGTTCCTGCCGCCCAGGAAGCCGATGGACACGGATCGCTAGCCGGCCGACCCGCGGCCGACATGCCGCTGCAGAAAGTTCAGCACCAGCCGACCGGCGCCGAGCCGGTAGAGATTGCCGTGTGTGCCACCGGGTATGAAGTGGCCCTCCTTCGGATCCGGTGCGGCCTCATAGAGCTTGCGCGCGAACTTGACCGGGATCAGCGTATCGGCCTCGCCATGGATTATCATGATCGGCGCACGCACCTTGCCGATGCGCGCCTCGGACTCGAAGCTGTCGAGCACCAGCCAGCGGACGGGAAACATCCAGTACCTGTCCTGCGCCACGTCGGCGATGCTGCTGAAGGGCATATCGAGAATTACGCCTCCGACCCCGAATTCGGCGGCCAAGGCCACGGCGACCCCAGTGCCCAGAGACTCCCCATAGACGACGATGCGATTCTCGAGCACGCCCCGCCGGCGGAGAAATTCGAACGCGGCCCGGCCATCGGCCAGCAACCCGTCCTCGCTCGGCGTTCCCCCGGCGCCGGCATTGTAGCGATAGCCGGCCAGCATCACGCCGTAGCCGGCATCGAGCAGCATGCGGGCGCGGCGCGCATGGAAATGCACGGCTCCGGCGTTGCCATGGAACAGCAGGACGACCGGCCGCCCCTTCACGGGCGGTGGGGCGTACCAGGCGAGCGGCCGGAACCCATCGGCGGTTTCGACCCGCACCACCTGCATTTCGGGGGCCGCGGTGCGGGCCGGATCGACGGTCTGCTGTTTCGGATGGTACATGATGTCACGCTGAAAGATGAACAGCGCGCCGAGAAGAAGCAGATAGACCGCCAATGCAGTCGGCAGCAGCGCAGCTGTGACCTTCTTCAGAATACGGCTCATGGCCGCGGCTCCTTGCCGAGCTGTCCGCCGACATACCGTTCGAGAAAGTCGAGCACGATTTCGCCGGCGCCGAGCTGGTAGAGGCCGCCGTGCCGGCCGCCGGGAATGAAATGGCCCTCCTTCGGCTCGGGTGCGGCCGCGAACAATGCGCGGGCGAACTTGACCGGGATCAGCCGGTCGTCCTCGCCATGGAAAATGAGCAAGGGCGCACGGATCCGACCGATCCGGGACAACGAATCGAAGGTGTCGTGCACCAGCCAGCGCGCCGGGAAGTACCAGTAGTGGTCCTGCGCCACGTCGGCAATGCTGGTGAACGGCATCGCCAGGATGACCGCGGCGGTTGGCTGGTCGGCGGCGATGGCAACGGCGACGCCGGTCCCCATCGATTCGCCGTACAGAACGATCCGCTCGTTCGGTACGCCCTGCGCGCGAACGAAGTCGACAGCGGCCCGGCCGTCGGCGATCAACCCCGCCTCGCTGGGTTCGCCCCCGGCTCCGGCGTTGTAGCGGTATCCCGCCAGCAACAGGCCGTAGCCGGCGTCGATCAACAGCCTGGCCTGCGGGGCGCGCGACGCCACCGTCCCACCATTGCCGTGGAAATAGACGATCACCCCGCTGTCGCGGTCGGGGGGTGGCGCCCACCACGCGAGGGGACGCGGCCCGTCGACGGTGTCGATGCGCAGCGCTGCCATCTCGGGCACCATTGATACCGCGGGTTCGGGCACGATCGGGTTTGGGTGGTATTGGATATCGCGCTGATAGGTGTAGAGCATGGCAAGGCCAGCGAGGTAGAGCGCCAGCGCGACCCCGATGAGGCTCGCCACGATACGCTTGACCACACTCGCCACGCCGGCCATCAGCGCTCACTCTGCCGCTGCGGCGGCGGCGCGCCGTTCGAGGAAATCGACCACCAGATCGCCGGCCCCGAAATCGTAAAGATCCGTGTGGCCGCCGCCGGGCAGGAAGTGAGCTTCCCTCGGCACGGGCGCAGCCTCAAGGAGGCGGCGGGCAAAGCGGACAGGGATCGTGATGTCCGCTTCGCCGTGAATCATCAGGATCGGCGCCCGTACCCGGCCAATCCGGGCCCTCGAATCGTAGCGGTCCCGGATCAACCACTTTGCCGGCACGTACCAGTAGTGAGCCTGCGCCACCTCGGCGATGCTGCTGTACGGCGTCTCCAGGATCAACCCGCCCACGTCGTTGTCCGCCGCCAGCGCCACGGCGATCCCCGAGCCCAGGGACTCGCCATACAGTACGAGCTGGCCGATCGCGTAACCCCGCTCGATCACATTTCCGATTGCCATCTGTCCGTCGGCGAGCAGCGCCGGCTCGCTCGGCGCGCCACCGGCACCGGCGTTGTACCTGTAGCCCGCCAGCAGCACGCCGAACCCGGCATCTATCATTCGGCGCGCCTTGTAGGCCCGCTCGCCGATATGGCCCGCATTGCCGTGGAAATAGACGACGACCGGTCGGCCCGGCTCGCGCGGCGGGTGCCACCAGGAGAGGATCTCGACTCCGTCGCCAACCGGAATTCGGACCGCCGCCATCTCGGCGACGCCGTGCTCGCGCGGGACCGGCACGGTGTCGTCCGGGCGGTACAGCAGAGCGCGCTGCGCAAGGTAAAGCGCCGCGACCAGCGCCCCATAACCGGCCGTCGCCAGAATCAGGAATGTCGTCATGTCGGCGTTCTTCCCCTCGCGCGCCCAAGACCCATCGGAAAATGCGCGGCCATTATGACGTCGCCAGGTTAACGGCCGGTTCAACCGGCCGGCGCGGCCGCCTGCTCGCGCGCTACGGTCGTCACCCCGAAATCATGCAGGATGGCATAGAGCGCCGGCACAACGACCAGCACCAGCACGGTGGCGGCGAACAGGCCGAACGCCAGACTGGTCACCAGGGGCACCAGAATCTGTGCCTGCAGGCTGCGCTCCAGAAGCATCGGCAACAGACCGAGCACCGTCGTCAGCGACGTCAGCAAGACCGGGCGGAAGCGGATACGCACGGCCCTGCGGGCGGCGTCCTCGATCGTCGCGCCGTCGACCGCCCGGCGCTTGATGAAATCGACCAGGAGGATGGCGTTGTTGACGACCACGCCGGACAGCGCCGCGAACCCCACCATGCTGGGCATCGACAGGTCGAGCCCCATCAACAGATGGCCCCAAACCACGCCGATCAGAGACAGCGGAATCGCGGCGATGACGATCAGCGATTCGACATAGCTGCGAAACAGGAAGCTGAGCAGCAGGAAGATCCCGACGACACCGATGGCGAAGGCCCGGCGGACCGACGAGGCGCCCTCCGTGCCGGTCTTCACCTCGCCTTCGACAGCGATCGAAATACCGGGGAAGCGGTCGCGAAGACCCGGCAGGAACCGCCGCTCGGTATCGGCCAGAACCTCGGACACGTTCATCCGGTCGGTGTCGACATCGCCCTGCACGGAAACCGTGCGCTGCCGGTCGATGCGGTGGATCCGGGCGAAGCCGCGTCCGCTTTCGACGACTGCAACGGCGCCGAGCGGCACCTGGGCGCCGCCGGGTCCCGCAACCAGGAAATAGTCGAGGTCGGCGAGACTATCCCGGTCCGCCGCGGACAGCCGGACGTCGATCTCATAGGACTCCGGTCCGACCTGGATTTCGCTGACGACTTCGCCGAAATACGCCGCACGCAGCTGCGATGCGATCTGTGAAGCGTCGAGGCCGAGGCCCAACGCGCCTTCACGCAGGCGCAGACGGATCTCGGGCTTTCCCGGCCGCAGGTCATCCGACAGGTCGAAGACCGCCGGATAACCGCCGAGCCAGGCCTGCAACTCCAGCGACGCCGCCTTCAGTTTGCCGAGATCGTTGCCCTTCAGCCGGATGTCGATTGGCCGGCCGGCGATGCCGATCTGGAATTCGGCGAATTTGAGGGCGATGACGTCGGGCACCGTCCCCATCGCCGCGCGCCAGGCCTGGATGATTTCGGCAACACTCGTGTTGCGGCTCTCGGCGGCGAGCAGATCCCCTGTCACCGTAGCCAGGTGCGGTCCCGACTCGAACGCATCGCTGTTGACGCCGTATTCAATCCCGACCTGGCGGACGAGTTCCTGCGCGCCCGGCTGCCGAGGCGTGAAGTTCCGGTTCACCTCCTCGAGTGCCGCAACCAGCCGGCCGACAATGGCCTCGGTGCGGGCCAGCGGGGTGCCCTGCGGCAGCAGCAGGCGGGCCTGCACCACGTCGCCGTCGAGCTTGGGGAATGCCTGGAACTTGAGAATGCCGCCGGCGATCATCGCCACCGACCCGAGCAGCGCAAACAGGATCAGCCCGACGGCGGCATACCGCCATTCGACGGCGAGATCGGCGATCCGCCCCGCAATATGGTCTCGCGCCCACGTGACCGCGTTCTCCACATGCAGCCGCAATCCCCTCACGTCGCCCTCGTGCGCCAGCGAATGCCGCAGATGATTGGGCAGGATCAGGAACGCCTCGATCATGCTGACGGTCAGCGTCATGATCAGAATGATCGGGATGAACTTGAGAATGCTGCCGATGTCGCCTTTCAGGACGGTCAGCGGGCCGAACACGCAGATCGTGGTCAGATACGACGCCAGGACCCCGGGCCCGACCTCGCGGACCCCGGCGACCGCAGCGTCCAGCGCGGCCTTACCCTCGCGGCGGTGCCGTGCGATGTTCTCCGAGATCACGATGGCATCGTCCATCAAGAGGCCGGTCGCGATCAGCAACCCGACCAGCGTGATCATGTTGATCGAGTAACCGCCGATGGCCATGACGAACAGCGTGCCGAGAAACGACACGGGAAGTCCCATCGCGACCCAGAACGCAAACCGCATTCCGAAGAACAGCCACAGGGCGAGCGCAACCAGCACCAGGCCCTGCGCCCCGTTCTTCAGCACCATGTTGAGCCGGTCCCGCACGATGGTCGAGACATCGCGCGTCAGCCCGAACTGCATCGTCGGCGGCGCCGTCGCACGCTCGCGCTCGAGAAACGCATTAATCGCGTCGACCACGACGAGCGTGTCGCCGGACCGCGCCTTGCTGACCTCGAGCAGGGCCGCCCGCTGGCCTCCGTAGTACACCGTCTGCTCGGCAAGCTCGAACCGGTCCCTGATCTCCGCGATCTCGCCAAGGCGGATCTCCGCCCCACTCTCTGCGCCGACCACGATCAAATCGCTGAAATCCGCCGCCCGCCGGCGTTCGTCTGCAAACCGGATCAGCACGTCGCGCTCGTCGGTCTCGATGCTGCCGGCCGGCAGGTCGACGCTCTGGCGCCCGATCACGGCGGCAATCTCGGAGACGCTGAGCCCATACTGCAACAATGTCTGGGCCGGTATTTCGATGCGGATCTGATGGTCGGAGAACCCGGTTATTTTCACCTGTGTGACCTGCGGGATCCGCTGCAGCCGTTCCTTCATGTCTTCGGCGTAGGCCTTGAGGTCCGGCTCGGACATCGGACCCGATACCGACACCGCGGCGACGAAATCATTGCGGCCGAGAAGCTGGATATTGGCGCGTTCGGCCCGGTCCGGAAAATCGTCGATCGCCTCGACCTCGCTTTTCACGTCCTCAAGGAAGCGATCGATATCGCCGTCCCGGTCCATCTCGACGACCGCGGTCGCTATGCCTTCCCGGGCCTCGCAGCGAAGCTCGGCGACGTTGTTGATCCCGTCCACCGCGTCCTCAATCCGGCGACAGATCGCGTTTTCGATCTCCTCTGCGCTGGCTCCCGGATAGGCGACGCTGACCTGCACATCGCTCAGCGGCAGATCGGGGAAGGTTTCGCGCTCGAGCTCCGGCGCCGTTGACAGGCCGAGCGCCAGGATCCCGATCATCAGCAGGTTTGCCGCCGTCGGATGGCCGGCGAACAGACGGATCACCGAACCGATCCCTGTCCGATCGCCGCGGCGACCAGATGCTCGCGCAGGTCCGTATCCTCGATCGGCTCGAGCAACATGCCGTCGACGGCAGGAATGAGGTCGGTAACGACGACGATCTCCCCCTCGGCGAGGCCCTTGTCGATTACCACGAAACCCGACTGACGTACGCCGACCGTGACCGGCCGGCGCTGCAGCCGCCTGTCGGCGTCGACGACATAGACCATGCCGTCATGGAGCGCCGACCGGGGTACCACGAGACTGTCCGGCACCGGCCTGCCCTGCAGCTCGACCTCGACGAACATGTTCTTGGCGAGCGGCGGCCTGCGGCCGACCTCGACCAGCTTGTAGGGCTCGTCCACCGCCACGACGATGCCGATGGTGCGGGTACTGGGGTCAACCGATTCCCGTATGCGCGCAAATCGGGCCGGCCAGGACGCCTGAAAGTCCCCGGCGCTAAGCCGCACGGTGGCCGTAAGGCCAAGCCGATCGAAGATCTTACTGAGATTCTCGGCACCGACGTCCTGTAAATCGATGCGCGATCCGGCCACAAGCGGCCGCACCCGATCGAGCGGGATCTGTGCCGCGACCTCCGCCAAGTCCACTCCGTCGAGCACGGCCAGAATCTGTCCCGAGCCCGCGAACTGGCGCTCCTCGACATTGACCGCCGCCACCCGCCCTTCGAACGGCGTAACGATTTCGGTCCGCTCGAGATTGCGTTCCGCTTGCCGCAGTTCCGACTGATAGAGAGCAAGATTGGCGGTCAGAACCTCTCGCTCCGCCGGGATAAGAGCCAGTGCGCTGCGCTGGCTCTGCACCGCTTGACGCAGCGACAGAACGGTACGTTCGGCCTCATCGACCGCCGCCTGGGAAATGCTGCCACGCGCGACAAGGGTCTGTTTGCGCGCCAGATCCGTCTCCGCAAGAGTCAGCCCGCGCTGCTCGATTTCCAGCGAACGCTTCGTGTTCGCCTCGCGGACCGCAAGTTCCGCGATCTCGGCCTCGGCGCCGCGGATCCGCGATCGTGCGCTTTCCAGGGCGAGCTCGTAGTCCGTTGGATCGATGCGCAGAATCACCTCGCCGGATGCCAGCAGTTCGCCCGGCTCGAGGCGCGGGTGTTTTTCTATGATGCGGCCGCCGACCTCGGCGACCGCCTCCCAGATGCGGCCGGGCTGCACCTGGCCGTACCCCAGAGTGCGCGGCACGAAATCGACGGCGGGCACCGCGATCACGCGGACGGGCCGGACAATTTCGTCGAGAGGAACTTGTGCGGGAGGCTCGCCGCTGCGGGCGAACCAGAAGAGAACAGCGATGCCAACCAGAATGGGCGGAAGAATCAATAACTTCCGCCCCAGTCCGCCCATGTCCATTCCTACAAGGCCGTCGCGCGGCCCCCTATTTGTTGGAAACCAGGCATTCCATCCCGCGCGCCTTCAATTTGCTGCACAGCGACTGTGCGACGCTTCCGCTTTCCAGCCGCTCGGTCGCGAGGCGGAACAAGGTGCCCTGTCCCCGGAACCTAACCGGGGAAATGACCGGATTCAACCCGCCCAACAGGTCGTCATTGGCCTCCATATAGATCCGCCAGCCACGCTCGGCATTTTCCTCCGAACTGAACGCCCCCAGCACGACACGCGGGCCGCTCCCCGTTTCCGGCCCGAGCGGCTTGACCGGCGGCGGCGCCGCCGCTTGCTTGGGCTCGGGCGGGGGCGGCGGCGGCGGCGGCGGCGGCGGCGGCGGCGCTACGGCGACCGGTTCGCCGCCGAGCGCAACACGGCTGAACGACAGCAGGTTGCGCACAACGGTCCCCTCATTCGCCGGATCGTCGATCCGCATCACCACGAAGTAGCCGATGCGGGGTGCATAAAAGAATTCGATCTCGCTCGGCTTGTAACGGCCGCAGACCACCTTGTAGGTGTCGAAGCTGCCCGCCGGCACTTCCATCCGCTCGGTGCCGGCGACGTTGCATGACCAGTTGTATTGCCAGCTTTGCGGCTGCTGTCGCACGCCATCCTTCACCGTCCAGTTCTCGACGTTCGAGGTATAGGTCAGCAGATTGCCCCTCTTCAGCGGAAACAGCGACCCCTTGATATCGCTGAACTGGCGGCGACCGCCACCCTTGCCGACGAATTTCCATTCCAGGGCCGGCATCAGCGGATCGTGCCCGGTGACATGTTCGTCGCCACGGTCGCTGCGCCAGTAGACACGTTCCCCCTCGATCGAGACGACCGTCCAGGTTTCCTGCGGATTGTCGAAGGTGAACGAGTCGCCGACCATGTAGCGGCCGGGCGCGTCTATGCCATATCCCTCTTGCTCGCCCGTCGATCGGTCGGAGGTGCATCCGGCGACGAGCAGGGCACCGAACAGAGCGCCTGCAAAACCCGACCACCGACTCATGCGCATCGTCCTCCAGACTCAGGCCGTCGCCGTCGCGCAGCCGCCCCTACGGTTGCCAACATATCTTGTGGCTCCGCCGTGCGCAACCGCAAGACCTTGACAGTTCCGCCCGCGTCGCCGTGTTCCTGGCAACACCGGTTTTCCTGGATCGATTCAATAACGGAATAGGCCTTACGGTATGGTTAACACAAGACTGAAGTATGCATATTCCGCCGCAATCAAGACGGCAGGCGTGCTGGACGTTAACCGCCGAGAAACAGTTTTCCGACTTCCGGATCCTTGAGCAGTTCGTTCCCCGGACCGGCCATCGCTGTGCTGCCGGCGACAAGAACATAGCCGATATTGGCGAACTCCAGCCCTTTCTTGGCATTCTGCTCGACCATGATGATGGTTTTGCCCTCGACGTGCTGAAGATCATCCAGAATGTCGAAAACCATGTCTATGAATCGCGGCTCCAGCCCGATCGACGGCTCATCGACCAGCAGAACTTCCGGGTTCATCACCAGGGCACGCGAAATTTCGAGGAGGCGGCGCTCGCCGCCGGACAACACGCGGGCCGGATGTTTGCGCCGATCGGCTAGGCGCGTGTATTTGTCGAATACCCGTTCCGCCGCGGCCTTTGCCTGTTTGGGGCTGTTCATCAGATAGCCGCCCATCCAGAGGTTTTCCTCGACAGTCATGCCGGGAAAAACCGACTTGTCCTGCAGGATGTACGCGATGCCGGCACGCCGCAGCTTGTCCTTGGAGCTCAGGGCCGTGACATCCGTCTGTTTGCCTTTTTCCCCGACCAGAATGCGGCCGTCGAAAATGCGGGTAAACCCAAAGATGGAATGCAGGATCGTCGATTTGCCGGCGCCGTTCGGTCCGATCAGGCACAGCGACTGCCCTTTGGCCACCTGCAGGTTGAAATTGTGCAGAATCTCCATCTTGCCGTAGCCGGCCCGCAGATTCTCGATCGTGACATAGGGATCGTTGTTGGCAAGCTGTGCGATACGCTCGGGCCGCACGCCTTCCTTTGCCAGCGCCGCCGCCTGGCGGTTTACGTCCTCGACCGATATGACCGTTTTGACGGAACCTTCGTGATATCCGGTTGCGCCGGCGGTCTTATTCTTGTCCGGCCCCACCATCAGTGCGCCCCGAGATATGCATCGATGACCCGCTGGTCGGTCTTGATCTCCTCGGGCTTGCCCTCGGCCAGCATCTGGCCATGGGCCAGACAGTAGATATGTTCGGCCAGATTCATGATGACGCGCATGTTGTGCTCGATAACGAACAGGGTGATTCCGAATTCCTCGTTCGCCCGCTTCAGTCGATCGATCAGCCCGTTGATCAGTGTCGGGTTGATGCCGGCAGTCGGCTCGTCCAGCAACAGGACTTTCGGATTGTTCATCAGGGCCATGGCAAATTCCAGCAGCTTCTGCTGGCAAAACGACAGATCGCCCGCCAGCAGCTTGCGCTTGGCGTACAGGCCGACAAATTCGAGCAGACGCTCCGCCTTATCAATGTCCGCGGCCGAATACTTGCCAAACATGTCGCGATAGCCCATGGCCCGGTGGGGCACCGAAATCAGCATGTTCTTCACGCAGTTCATGTTCCCGTAGATGCGCGTCTGCTGGAAGGTGCGCAGCATGCCGAGGCGGGCGATCTGCGGGACCTTCAGGTCCGATATTTCTCGCCCCTGGAACTTGATCGATCCGGCATCGATGGGATGGTAGCCGACGATCGAATTGAACAAGGTCGTCTTGCCGGATCCGTTCGGGCCGATCAGGCCGGTGATCCTGCCTTCCTCGACATGCATACTGATGTCTTTGTTGGCCTGCACGCCGCCGAAGGATTTCGAGACCTTGACGACTTCGATCATCGTGCCCATCACGCCGCCTCTTCTTCGCGTGCCGCGGGGACGTCCTCGACCACGATGCCGAACCTCTCGGGCCATTTTTCCTGCACCCAGCCGAGAATTCCCTGCTGGAAGAACACGACGTTGACGACGATGAGGACGCCGAGGGCCACCCACTGCCAGCCCAACAGATACGTCCACGTCACCTCTTTGATGATATGGAAGACGGTGGCGCCGATGACCGGCCCCCAGAGCGTTCCCTTGCCGCCAAGGAGCGACATCACGACCATGAAGATACCGAACGTGATCGTCGGGAAGGCCACCTCCGACGGTTCGACGAAGCCGGTCATGTTGCCGAACACGGCGCCCGACATGCCCAGGAAGAACGCGGACACCGACCAGGCGAGGACCTTGTGCCGCGTCGTATGGACGCCCATTGCTTCCGCTTTTTCCTCGTCGTCGCGGATCGCGTTTATCGCGAGGCCGAAGCGGGTCGAATAAAGCCATCGCACGAACAGGAACGTCATGATCGCAAGGACAAACAGGATGGCATAGAAAACGAGCGATTTTTCGTCCGGGTATCCCGGGTAAACGGGCATCGCGATTCCGCTACCGCCACCAACCCATTCCCAGGTGGCGAACAGCTCGCGCGCCGACAACGCGATGCCAAGGGTGCCGATGGCGAAGTACGGACCGCGCAGGCCGAACACCACGCCGCCGATGATTACGGCCAGGATCACGCAGCCAATGGCCGCGAACACCAGTCCCAATCCCAGTCCGTAGAAGTAATCGCCGTAATCGAGGACCAGCTGTTCGCCGCCGCGGGCCGAGGTGTAGGTTCCGACATCCGTGAACAGGCCCACCTGGGTAACCGCGGAGATATACATGCCCACGCCGAAGAAGAAGATGTTGCCAAGCGAATTGTAGCCCATCTGCCCACCGACGATGTCCCAGGTCAAAGCGAACAGGATCATCATCCACAGGAAGGCGATCTGAGTCGTATAACCTTCGAACACGAATGGCGCGGCAATCCCTGCGATCAGGATCGCACCATAGAGCAGCCAGGTGTTGCGTGCCGTTGCCATGGCTTACTGGACCACCTGGCGATGACGCGCGTACTGAAGCATGCGCGCGACGAGAACGATCACCAGCAGACCCACCACGGTGGCCTGCTGGAACTCGGCCCCGAGGACGAATCCGGAATATTGTTCCGCCATGCCCAGTCCAAGTCCTGTCAGAATCACGCCCGGCAGGTTCCCGAGGCCGGCCGCCGTGACGATCACGAACGCGCGGATCGAATGCACGACGCCGTAATAGGGCTGGATCACCCAGATCATCGCAACCAACACCCCCGCAGCCCCGCAGATCGCAGCGTTAAGCGCATAGGTGAAGGCGTAGACACGTTCCGTGTCGATCCCCATTACTTTGGCGGCACGCGCATCCTGGGCCGTCGCCCGGATCGCCTGTCCCATGCGGCTCTTTTTCATGAAGACCACCACCGCGGCGGCAAGCGCGATACAAAGAACGAATGACACGAACTTGATCTCTGCGATGGTCACCAGCCCGCCGAAAAAGGCAACGGTCGTGAAGCCGGACTCGGCGGTCCGGACCTCCGGCCCGTAGGCCAGGTTCAGCGCCTGCTGCACGACCAGCGCGATGCCGAACGTGGCGAGCAACGACGTGAACAGATCGCGCGTGACGACCCACCGAATGATCGTGATGTAGACGATCCAGCCGAACCCGAACATCAAGGCAATGATGAGGGGTAGCGCAAGAATCGGATGCAGGCCCAACGTTCCCAGATGCCAGGCGAAATATCCGCCCATGATGACGAACTCGCCCTGGGCCAGGTTCTTGACGTTCATCACGCCCCAGACAAGCGCCAGACCATAGGCCGCGAGTACGAAGACCGCGCCGATGAACAGGCCGTCCAGCAGCAACTGCACGTTAAGAACAGGCGCCAGCACCAATAAATCGATGTTGCTGAGCATTACCCCTCCGACTTTTCAGCTGAAACGGACGTGTGCCCGTTTGCCCCCGCCCTTGCGGGGCGGGGGCAAGACCGGGCTACGACGCTGCCTCAGTAATTCGCCATGCGCGGCCACTGGACCGCATGCGATGCCCATTTGGACGGCGCCACCACGTTATATTCGCCGTTCTGGATTTGCCGCAGCACCATCGGCTTGGCGATATTGTTGCCTTCCGGCGCGAACTTGATGGCACCGTAGAAGGTCATCATGTCGGTCGCGGCGATCGCGTCGCGCACCTTCTCGACATCGAAAGAGTTGGCACGCTCGAACGCGTCCTTCCACACGAGCACCGCGGCCGAGGCCTGGGCCGCCTGGTAGGGCACATTCGTGTATCCCTCGAACGTCGCCTTGAACAGCTTGTCGTAGTCGGCAGCCGAACCGAAATACTTGTCACTGTAGCTCAGGGTCTCGGCCCACTGGGTCGGACAGAGATAGCCGTCCGACGCGGCGCCGAACTGCTGGACAATCTTGGCACCTTCACAGTGCGTCATGGCGATCATAGGGACGTCCACCTGAAGTTCCTTGATCTGCCGAGCTGCCGTGACCGCGCCCTTGTTGTGCCCCGAGATTACCAGAAGGTCGGGCTTGACCGCCTTGACCTTGGTCAGTGTCGCAGAGATGTCGGAGAGGTCTGGCGGCATCTTGTCGTCGATGACGGTCTGCATGCCGTATTTCTTCATGTCCTCGAGCACACCGGCACGAACGTCCTGCGAGAATGCATCGTTCTCGAACACCAGGGCAACCCGAACATCTGACGGCTTCTTCCCGTTCTTTTCCGCTATCTCAGCCGCGAGCGACACCGCACTAGCCAGGTACTGCTCGGAGGTCGACAACACCGCGAACAGATATCTGTATCCCTTGTTGAACAGCGCCCGCGATGCGCCCTCCGCCTCGACCATCGGAACCTTGTATTTTTCGGTCACCGGGGCCGCGGCAATCGTCGTCGCCGAGCTGTACGGACCAAGGATATACTGGACGCCGTCCTGTTTGATCAGACGCTCCAGGAGCTGCGCGGTGCGGGCCGGCGTCGATTCGTCGTCGTAGTACTGGACCGCCAGCTTGTAGCTCTTACCGCCGACCTTGACGCCGCCCATTTCGTTGATCCGCTTGACCGCGAGATCGTAACCGTTCTGGCTGTCCACGCCGTTCGACGAGTATTTCCCGGTCAGCGAGATCGCCGAGCCGAGGATGATCGTGTCGCCCTCGACCTTGGCCTGGGTTGCGGTGGCCGCCACCAGGCCCGCCGCCGCCAAGCCTGTGATGGCGAGCGCTCCGCGCCGGGTAATCTTGTGGATGTCGAATACCATTGCTTCCTCCCGTTGGCGCCCGGTAGACCGGGCCATTGGTTTTCGCATCGCCTTCGCGATAGGTTCGCTAAACTATGGGAGATTGACCGATTTGGCCACCCCTTTCAATGGGCACAAAGCGCTGAATTTCAAACACAACCGAACACAAACGGAATGCCATGCCGACACGTCGCGACTATGAAACCCTCGATATCGCACGACCCGCACCGCATCTGCTGGTCTTGACGCTCAACCGACCGCAGGCAGCCAACGCCTTCAACACCCGTATGGGTGAGGAGTTGCGAGATTTCTGGACGGCGCTCATCGAAGGTGACGAAGATTTGCGCTGCATCGTCGTTACGGGGTCTGGCGACGCGGCGTTCTGCGCCGGAGCCGACCTCAAGGAGCGGCGCGACATGCCGGACGACGCGTCGCGCCGGCAACACGTCCTCTTCGAAGAAGCGTTCTACGCCATGATGGATTGCCCCATCGCCGTCATCGCCGCAGTCAACGGCGCCGCCTTCGGTGGCGGCTTCGAGGTCGTCCTCGCTGCGGACTTCGCCTATGCCGCCGACGACGCGCGGTTCGCCCTGACAGAGACCACGCTCGGGATCATCCCCGGCGTCGGCGGCACCCAGAACCTGCCGCGCGCCTGCGGCGTGCGCCGGGCCAAGGAGATCATCATGACCGGCACGCCGTTCGGGGCAACGGAAGCGCTGGCATGGGGCATCGTGAACCGGGTCGTGCCGCGGGCCGTGCTGATGCAAGAGACAATCGCCGTGGCCACGCGGATCGCCGGCAACGCCCCCATCGCGGTCCGTGCGGCGAAGCGCGCTTTGACCGCCGCCACGGGCACCGACATCAAGACCGGACTTGCCATCGAGATCGAGTGCTACAACCGCACCGTAACCACCGACGACCGGCGCGAGGGAATGCTTGCCTTCAACGAGAAGCGACGCCCGGTCTTCCGCGGACAATAGGATCGGAGACAATGAGCGACAGCCACGTCACCATGGAGCTGGGCAATGACTATCCCGAAATCCGCGAAGCGGTAGCCCGCATCTGTGCTGATTTCCCGGGCGAATACTGGCGCCGGCTGGAAGATGAACGTGGATATCCGGAGGCGTTCGTGGCGGCGCTGACAAAGGACGGCTACCTCGCCGCGCTGATCCCCGAGGAATACGGCGGCGCCGGCCTGCCGCTTCGCGCCGCCGCCGTGATACTCGAGACGATCCATGCGAGCGGCTGCAACGCCGGTGCCTGCCATGCCCAGATGTACATCATGGGCACGCTGCTCCGGCACGGCAGTGCGCAGCAGAAGCAGCGCTATCTGCCGGCCATCGCGTCAGGCGAGCTCCGCCTGCAGGCGTTCGGGGTCACCGAACCGTCGACCGGCACCGACACGACCCAGATCAAGACCCGCGCGGTGCGAGACGGCGACGAATACGTCATCGACGGACAGAAACTGTGGACAAGCCGGGCGCTGCAGTCCGACCTCATGCTGTTGCTGGCTCGCACGGCACAGCCCGGCGAGGCGGTCCGGCGCGGCGACGGCCTGTCGGTGTTTCTTGTCGACCTGCGCGAGAAGCTCGGCAACGGCATCGAAATCCACCCCGTCGATACGATGATCAACCACAACACCACGGAAGTGTTCATCGATGGCCTGCGGGTGCCCGCCGAATCGCTGGTCGGCGTCGAAGGGAGGGGATTCCGCCACATCCTCGACGGCATGAATGCGGAGCGAATCCTGATCGCCGCCGAAGCCCTCGGCGACGCCCGGTTCTTCCTGCGCCGGGCCACCGAGTATGCGAGCGAGCGCCGGGTCTTCGACCGGCTGATCGGAGAGAATCAGGGCATCCAGTTTCCGCTCGCCCGATGCTATGCCGAAACCGAGGCTGCCGATCTGATGGCACGCAAGGCGGCGGCCCTGTTCGATGCACAGCTGCCGTGCGGCGCGGAAGCAAACATGGCCAAGCTGCTCGCGGCCGACGCCGGGTGGCATGCGGCGGACCGGTGCTTCCAGACCTTCGGCGGATTCGCCTTTGCGCGAGAGTACGACATCGAGAGAAAATGGCGGGAGACCAGGCTTTTCCGGACGGCACCGATTTCGACCAACATGATTCTGGCCTATCTGGCCCAGCACGTCATGGGGATGCCGCGGTCGTATTGACGGCGCCGGTCTCTTTGCTCGCGCTCGCGCGCTCGGGCATCAAAGGCGCACCCAGCGGCCGTTCCAGGTTCGGCACGCCAGGCCGGGTACGAGCCGGGCGGCTCCATTGTCCTCGATTTCCTGCCGAAACGCCCTGCAGAACTGACCTGCGTCGGTCTGCATCGTTTTGGTCACGGTCATCGTGACCGATACATCGCCGGCCGAAGACCGCCAGCTCGCAGGCTTGCCCGAGGGCATGCGCTCGAGCGTCGCCTGCTCGAGATCTTGGATCGCGCGCCGCTCGGTACTGTTCAACCCGTTCAGGCCCTGCTGGACCGACAGCAATTCGATGCCTTGCGACTCCCGGCCGCGAAACCGGTCGACACGGCGCACGTAGTGCCCGACTTCCGGCACGTAATACCAGGTGCGCGTCTGCCGCCACCTGCCGCGTCCATACCGATCACAAGAAATCTTGACCGCATCGAAGTCACCGAACTGCACGGTTATGCGCTCCGGACCGACAACCGTGCAGATCCAGTCCCGTCGAAACTGCCGTGCTCCATTCTGCCCCTCGAGCTGCACGCTGACCGTGCTGTTGAACTGGCGCCGCGTTCCGGGAATGAGAGGCCACATCACGTCGGGCGCCGCGTCGGCCGTGCGCGTGATGATCCCTTTGCTGGTCCGCGCCACGGCGGTCGGCAGGATGAAATTCGGATAGCGCTCGAATTCCGATTCCAGGTCGTTGCGCCACAGGACCCGCTCGTTGCGGAATTCGGCGACGGTCTCCGTGCGACCGCTGGAGTAGGTGTAGGCGTCGCCGAGATGGTATTGTGGCAGTTCGCCCAACGGAGGCCCGTCATAGTCGACGGGGTCGTAGTCGGCTGAGACGCGCTCGTTCAGGGCCGACCCGAGGTCACCCACAAGATCGCGAGCGCCCTGCAAGTCAAAGGACGCGGTGCACCCGCCCGCCGCAAGTGTTGCCGCGATCGATCCACACAGAAACAAGACACGGGCCAGCTGGTCAGCCAAAGTCTCCGCCTCGCGCGGTTTCGCGCTCCACCCTATGTATGTGGGGCTCCCCTGCGGGAGCCCCGACCTACCGTGTCGCCACTGCGCACGGCCGGCAGGCGCGTCGAGCCCGTCGACCGCGTCAGAAGCTCAGCTTCGGAACCGCACCAACCTCCGCCACGGCTTCGACTGTCTTGACCCAGCGGCCCTGTGGGCCCTGCTCGCGGCAGGCCACGCCGAAGTTGGGCTGCTGAGGAATACCGCTGGTTTCCACGGTCCGGAATGCCCGGCAGAACGTACCGTCATCACGTCGGTACGTTTTCACCGGAATGATGGCGCCGCCGAACCCGGTCGCCGGATTCGTCCAGATCACCGCCGTATCGCTCGTCTTGGTTTCCAGCGCTTCCTGGAACGCGGCCTCGCGCCACGGATTGTTGATCGCGGCCGCCACGGTCGCCTGTTGCCCACCCGCGGCCTGCCGGGAGTCGATCGCCTGGTGTTGCCCGAGAAGGAAACCGCCGCCCAGCATGACCGCGGTGAGTACCGCCGTGGATGCCATGGCCACGACCGAACCGCGGCGCGCCATCGAAATCGCCGGTACTTTGCCTTCGGTGCCGATAACGGTCCGGCCGACAAGGCTGGCCACCGCGTCGTCGTTCTCCGGAGCCTCGAGGATCATGTCGACGAGATGCTGCGGCACCGTGGATTCGGTGGACCGCGTTTCGCTCTCCACCGCCATCATCACCGTATCGACCAGCCGGTCCGGGACCGTCTCGTAGATCACATGATTGTGCGCCGCCCGGATCATTCGCGCGCCATCCTGGAGTTGCCGGGCGGTGCGCGACGCTTCGACATCGTCAGCCAGCAGGGTCTCGACGAAGGTCGCCGATTCCACGTCTAGCTCGCCGTCGACATAGGCGACCAGGGTATTTGCGTCCAGCTGTTTCATGGTAGCCTCGTCCTTCTGCCCATTCCTTATGTCGTTGCCATCACGTTTCATTGCCCGCAGACGTCCTCACGCCTCGCCACCCTTGGCGGCGACGATCGGCGATTCGGAGCCGCCGACCATCCGGTTGAGCGCAAGCCGTGCGCGAGACAGCCGGCTCATGACCGTCCCCACCGGAATGCCGAGTGTTTCTGCGGTTTCCTTGTAGGAACACCCTTCGACGCAAACGAGCAGCAGGACCGATCGCTGATCGGGCGGCAGCCGCTGCACACCGCGACGCACCGCCTCCAGCGTGAGCCGATTCATGGTGGCCTGCTCGCCGTCCATGCCCGGTGTCTTGTCGCCGTCCGGTTCCACCAGCGAAAGATGGCTGCCCCGCAACTTGCCGACCCGGATCGCGTCGATCCACAGGTTCTGCATGATACGGAACATCCAGCTGTCGAGCCGTGTTCCCGGCTGCCACTGACCGATGCGCTGGATTGCCCGTTCGCAGGCGGCCTGCACGAGATCGTCAGCCTCCTCCTCCGAGCCGGTCAAACCACGCGCAAACCGCCGCAGTCTTGGCAGCAGCGCGATCATTTCGGCCTTCGTTCGCTTGTCCAAAAGGGATAGTCCCCGTTCTGACAGTCTTTAGTTCCTAACGAACAGGCCACGAGTTTATTCCCCGCAATTTAAAGAATCCGTAAATGGGCGCTGGTGCGTAGATCGGCGGACCCGACGACAATTCCACAAACGGGACGCGACATGGTGTCGCGCTGTCGTGGTGCTGATGCGTCCCCGGCGACGGAGCCGTGCGATGTCGGGTGCAAATTATCTGGCATTTACCAATCCTTAGCAGCGACGGCGATAGTCTGGCGGTGGTTCATCCCGTCTTCGGACGGGTCGTGAAGAATCCGCCGGTCCCGCGGGAATATTCGCGCGCGTGGATCGTTATTGGTTCAAATGCATGGAAAATCTGTGCGATCGGGGGATCGATTCTCGGGGTGCGAGGTCCGGAGCAACTGCGATGCAGAGTGCAGCTCAAAGGAACGACCGGCAGGTGAGTGCCGCCATCGGCATGCGGCGTATCGCCCTTCTGGCGACAGCAGGCGGTCTTGCCCTGCTGGCGCTTGCACTGCCGGTAAGCCTGCAAGGCGCCCGCCCTCACCTTGGCCTGGCCGGCGCGGCCGCCGCGGACGCCACCGCGGTCGGCGATGACGGCGAGACCGTCCGTCCGAAATCCGGCACCCGCCCCAATGCACAGGATGCCATCAACGACGATACGGAAGCGGCGGTCGCGGAGTCCGGCGAACCGCCGTCGCAGCCCGCGACGGCACCGGCGGCCAAGAGTCGGCCGGCGACGACGAACGTTATCAGGGAACTGTCCGGTTTGCCGGCGGACGCAGAACTCTCGGACGAGGAAGAGCGCGAGGCGATCCGCAGCGGATGGGGGACCTGGCGTACGGCGGACGGCCCCGAAACCTTGCTGGCACAATGAGCCGGGCGAGCGGTGCGGGGAGCGGAAAGGAAACCGATGGCGGTGGGAACTGGATGTTGATCACGGAGCGACGGCCCCGGCTTTTTTTGGCCGGAATCAGTCGTTAGCGGTTTGTTAGGGATGGGTGTTAACAGAGCGTAAAGATTTCGCGGCATAACATGGGATGATCGGATAAGTGGGTGAAAATTGGGCAATCGCGCCGCACGATGATAGCCGCAACATCATTGGCGCCTGGATAAGCCGTTCACCATATGCCACCCGGCATGAAACAGATCCGAAAAAAACGAGGCCAAAGCAAGCAAAGGCCCGAAACAAGCCCGGAGGGCGATATGGCCAAGACAGGAAAAGTTGCAGAGATAGGAATTGATAACAGGACGGCGCACGGCACGTGGCCGCAGCGTGTAGGCTTGCGTTGGCGATTGTTGAGCGGCTTTTCGGCGCTCGCCTTTCTCGCGGCCGTAGCTCTGCCGGTTACGATCGATACGGCGTCCCTGGCGCCGGAGCTGGTTGTCGCGCAGGCGGCTGGCAACGGCAATGGGAACGGTAATGGCGACGGCCAGGGCAAGGGCAAAAACAACGGCAAGGGCCGGGGCGACGAAAACGGCATCGGTCGGAAGCCGCCGAAAGACTACGATGGCGATGACGACGACCAGGGCGACGACGACGACCACGGCTATGACGAGGACCGGCCCGGGCCGGCAGCCGAGGATCGTCCCGGTGGCGGTGGCGGTGGCGCAGGCGAATTCGGCGAAGCCGATGAGGCTTCATTCGCAGATGCGGTTGCCGAAACCGGTCATCTGGCGGACGACGGGATCGGCAGTCCGGCGGCCGCGGCGCTCCCGACCGTCAGGCAAATCTTCTCGCTGGGGGAGAATTCGGTTCTGAGCGACGAGCAGGAGCTGTTGGCCATCAAGAACGGCTGGACCGTCCAGGACTGATATCCTGAACGCAGCGCGGGCGGGCCCGCATGCAGCCGTCCTGCCATTCCCCAAATCCAGTCTCGGCTCCTCGTGGGCAACGCCCTCGTGCGCACGATGGCAGTGGCATCGGGCTGGCTGATATGCGAACATGACAGCTCTCCACAACCCGGACCTGCACGGGGCAAACTCGGGCAGAGAGCCGACAGCGCAATAATCAGGGAGACAAGAATGAATCATCTAACTGGAAGGCGTCTTGCAGGCGCTTTGGCCGCAACAGTCGTCGCCTTCGCGGCGCCAGCGGCACAGGCGGATGTCACCGTGGGCGCACTGATGCCTCTGACCGGCCCGCTCGGCGAATATGGCGAGAGCTCGCTGAACGGCGTCAGGCTGGCGGCAAGTGAGATCAACAAGTCGGGCGGCATCCTCGGCGGTTCGCTGAACATCGCCGTCGGCGATACGCAGACCAATCCGCAAGCCGGCGTTCTCGCTGCCAAGCAGCTGATCGCCGCCAACAAGGTGACGGGCATCATCGGCCCGCTGGCAAGCGGCGTGACAATACCGGTCGCGCAGAGCGTCACCAGCGTCTCGGCGATCCCGCAGATTTCGAGCGCGTCGACCGCGCCCACGATCACGACCCTCAACGACAAGGATTTCCTGTTCCGGACGACCCCGCACGACGCGCTGCAAGGCGTCGTTCTCGGCGACGTCGTCAAGGAAGCGGGATATGCGAAGGTTGCCGTGATCTACGTGAACAACGACTACGGTAAGGGATTGGCCGATGCATTCGCGGACAGTTTCGCGAAGCTGGGCGGCGCCGTGACCGCCTCAATCGCCTATGAGGAGAAGCAGGCCAGCTATCGCGGCGAGCTGACCCAGGCCGCCAAGGGCGGGCCCGAGGCGCTGGCCCTGATCGGTTACCCGGGCGATGGCGTACCGATGCTTAAACAGGCGATCGAGGAGGGCCTCTTCAGCCGCTTCATCTTCACGGACGGCATGAAGTCGCTCGACATGACGAAGGCGATTCCCGCGAAATACCTCGAGGGCTCGATCGGCACGTCGCCCGAGGCCCAGGAGTCGGAGGCGAAGCGCCGGTTCGAGGCAGCCTACGAAGCGGCATACGGCAAGAAACCGCCCCTGCCTTTCATCGACACTGCCTACGATGCGGCCTATCTCATGGCGCTGGCCATCGAAAAGGCCGGCACGACCGACGGTGCGAAAGTGCGCGACGCCCTGCGTCCGATCGCCAACCCGCCGGGCGAGCCGATCCTGCCCGGCGAATGGGCCAAGGCCAAGCAGCTGATCGCCGAAGGCAAGGACATCGACTATGTCGGCGCTTCCGGCAGCCAGAATTTCGATGCGGCCGGCGACGTCCCGGGCACCTTTGGCGTCTGGACGGTCAGGGGCGGCGAGATCACCACACTGAAGATCGTCGAACCCTAGGCACGGTCCACACAATCATGGAATGTCGGAAGCCCGCAGCGTGCTGCGGGCTTCCGTCGCTCAGGCGTCTTCCGACGGCACTTTTGATGGACCGTCGGCTCCATTGCGTCGACGTCCGTCGGCCCGGGCCACGAAATGGGATTCCGGCAGCAGGCCCTGCGGCCGGATCAACAGGATGACCTCCAGTAGCAGTCCGACCAGCAGCATGCGCACGGTCGCGGCACGCGTCAGGAACTCGGGCGGCGCGAACCTGTTGGTCAAGTATTCGGTGCCGGCCCAGATCGACCATATGGCGAGCGCGCCCAGCAGGGCTCCGCGGTTGTTGCCGCTGCCGCCGGCGATCAGCATCACCCAGATCAGGAAGGTCGTGTACATCGGATCGAACGCTTCCGGACTGACGAAACCGAAGAAATGGGCATAGAGGCCACCGGCGAGACCCATGATCGCCGAGCCCAGCACGAAGCTTTCGAGACGGAACCTTACGATGTCCTTGCCCGCCGCCTTGACCGCGACCTCGCGTTCACGGATCGCCCGCATGACCCGCCCCCAGGGCGACTGACGACCGCGTTCCAACGCGGCGTAGACGAGCACGATTGCCAGCGCGACGACGAGCAGGTTGGTCACGCCGGTCGGATCGTCGAACCAGCCGGCGAACGGGCGGGGAACGCCGGGGATGCCCCGCACACCGTTGGTCAGCCACTCCTCGTTCTTAAGGACGAGACGGATGATCTCGGCGATGCCGATCGTGGCGATCGCAAGATAGTCCTCTCGCAGCTTGAGCGTGATCAGCCCGATCAGCAGTGCAATGACGCCGCTCAGGATGACGCCCGCAGCCAGGCCCGCCGCCATCGGCAGGCCGAACCCGCCGACATGGACGCCGCTGCCCGCAGTCGTCAGGATTGCGCTGGTATAGGCGCCGATGGCGAAGAACCCGGCGATTCCGATGTTGAAAAGTCCGGTCATGCCCCACTGGACGTTGAGGCCGAGCGCCAGGATCCCGTAAATGCCAACCAGGGTCAGGAAGAACACGGCAAAGGTGAACAGCTCGAACAGGTCCATTGCGAGGTCCTACCGCGGGGTTCCGAACAATCCGGTCGGCCGCACCAGCAGCATGGCCACCATCAGGGCGAACGCGACCGCCGGCTTGTAGACCGGCGGAAAAACCATGGTCGACAGCTCGGAGGCGACGCCCACCACCATGCCGCCGATGATGGCGCCGTAGGGCTTGCCGATGCCGCCGAGGATGGTCGCCGCGAAGACTGGCAGCAGGATGTGCCAGCCCATCGTCGGCTGCAGCCGAGTGTCCATGCCGAGGAATATGCCCGCCGCGACCGCCAGCCCGGCGCCGATGACCCAGGTCCAGACGACCACCTGTTCGGTATCGATCCCGACGACCCGCGCCAGGTCCGGATTGTCCGCCATCGCGCGCATCGCCTTTCCCGTCCGGGTCCGCGTCAGGAACAGGTGCAGAAGCACGACCAGGACGCCGGTGCCGATCAGGATCTGCAACTGGCTGGGCTTCAGCCGTATGTCCAGTATTCGCATGGGCATCTGAAGCTCCTGAGTATAGACCTGCGTGTCCGGCCCCCAGACGAGCTGCACCAGGCTCCTCAGGATCAGCGCCACGCCGACCGACGCGATCAGCAGGATCACCGGCGCGGTCCGCCGCAGCCTGCGGTACAGCGCCTGGTCGATGAGCACCGCAAGCCCGATGCCGCCGGCGAGCGCCAGCCCGAACGCCGCCCACATCGGCAAGCCCAGCCCGGCAACGCCGGCCAGCGCCAGATACGCGCCGACGGTCATCACGTCGCCATGCGCGAAATGGGCAAAGCGAAGGATACCGTAGAGCAGCGACAGGCCGATCGCGCCCAGCGCGATGATGCTGCCGAGCACGATCCCGTAGACCGTGAGCTGCGAAATCTCAAGCAGCATGACCCCCCTGCCCGCCCAGGAACATTTCGGCGACCTCACGGTTGGCGAGGAGGTTCGCGCCGGTATCCTCGAACCGGTTCGCACCCAGCACCAGCACGTAGCCGCGGTGGGCGAAACCCAGAGCCTGCTTCGCGTTCTGCTCGACCATCAGGATGCTGACACCGGCGTCGTTGATCTCCACGATCTTCTCGAAGATGAGATCGGTAAAGGCCGGCGACAGTCCGGCCGTCGGCTCGTCGAGCAGCAGCAGTCTGGGTTCCAGCATCAGCGCCCGCCCCATGGCCACCATCTGCCGCTGGCCGCCCGACAACGCCCCGGCACGGGTGTTCCGCTTCTCCTTCAGCGGCGGGAAAATATCGTAAACGCGCTCGAGCTGCGCCGCGAAGTCGTCGCGCCGGATGAACGCGCCCATCTCGAGGTTCTCGTGCACCGTCATCGACGCGAACACGTTCTTCTCCTGCGGCACGTAGGAAATGCCGAGGCGGGCCAGCCGGTCGGACCGATAGTGGGTGATATCGACTCCGTCAAAGACAAGCGTCCCTTGCCGGACATTGACCAGTCCGAACACCGCCCTCATCGCGGTCGTCTTGCCGGCGCCGTTGGGGCCGACGATGACCACGATCTCGCCCCTCTCGACGTGGAGGTCGACACCGTTCAGGATGTCGGCCCCGCCGTAGCCGCCACGGATACCGGTCATCGCCAGGAGGCTCATGCGCCTGCCTCGCGCGCTTTTCGGGCGCCCCCGAAATACGCGTCAATCACGCGCTGGTCGCGCCGCACCGCCTCCATGCTGCCCTGCGTGAGGACGGTGCCCTCGGCCATCACGATCACCGGATCGCACAGGGCGGCGATCAGGTCCATGTCGTGTTCGATGATGCAGAACGTATAGCCGCGCTCCGCATTCAGGCGACGGATATCCGCGACCAGCCGGGCCATCAGCGTGGGATTGACGCCGGCCCCCGGTTCGTCCAGCAGCACCAGCCGGGCCTCGGTCATCATCGTGCGCCCGAGTTCGAGCAGCTTCTTCTGCCCGCCCGACAAGTTGCCGGCAAATTCGTCGCGGACGTGGCTCAGTTGCAGAAACGCCAGGACCTCCTCCGCCCTGTCGCGGATCCGCCGCTCCTCTTCGCACACCCGACGCCAGTGGAACCACGATGCAACGATGCTCTCGCCGGACCGACCGCCCGGCACCAGCATGAGGTTGTCGAGCACGGTCAGCCGCTCGAACTCGTGCGGGATCTGAAATGTCCGCACAAGACCGCGCCGGAACAGACGATGCGGCGCCAGTCCGGTCACATCGTCGCCATCGAGCATGATTCGTCCTGTGTTCGGCTTGATGAACCCGGCGACGATATTGAACAGCGTCGTCTTGCCGGCGCCGTTCGGCCCGATCAGGCCGGTAATCGTGCCGTGGCCGACATCGAAACCGCACGCCTCGACCGCGCGGACCCCGCCGAAGTGCTTGCCGACGTTGCGGATTGACAGGATTGAACCCGTTTCGCCGCCCGCGCACGGACCGAAAGTGTTTTCCGACGATGACAAGCCGAGCCGCCCCGAGCTGTTGGTATACCCACACATCTGCACCGAACCGGAAATCAGCCGCCCCGGTCGGTGCGGATGGTGGCGCACTCCTAGGGATAAAGCGCGCGGGAATCAAGGTGCATGTCCCACCCTGGGAAGCGCGGCTTTCACCAGCGCAATTTTCAACCGTGTAACAAGAATTTACGTCATGACAAGAGAAAACAAAATTATCTTGCTTCTATATTTATGTACTCCGGTTTTATTTTGCATTCTGCAAATAAACACGCAACATGATACTATTTAGAGAATTCTTAACATCGAGTTGGTACACAAGGGGTACACAAGGGAGGAATCGCTGCCATGTAGCCACCATATGCCGAGAAACCTGCAGCTGCGACAACTTGGCGAAATGATTCAGTCGGCCCGCTCACCGACCGATTGGAATTCGTTGAAGGTGTGGACAATGCACGAGGACGTTAGCCCCCATCAGCACGAGATATCGGGCAGCTTTGAGGGCCTTGCCGGCATCGTTTCCGTCATGCGTCGTACGCGTCCACGCCGCCTGGCGGCGGGTGCAATTGCCGTTGCGGTGGTCCTGTTCGGAGCCATGCTGGTCGCCTCTCGGACTCAGGTGTTTGGCGCTCCTATCCCTATAAACAGCGTGTTGGGCCTGGAATTCGGAACGCTGGCCGGCGACGCGACAATGGCCGGAACCGCTACGATCGATCCGGCGACCAACGCCAAGACCGTTAGTGGCGGGGTCTCGGATGTCGGGGGCGTGCACAGGCGTGCCTCGTTCCTGGTCACAGGAGACCCCAACGTTGCGTTTACGGTGATCCTGCCGTCGTCGGTGACCGTGACGTCCGGTGCCAATTCGATGACGCTCAACGGGTTCTCGTCGAGCCCGTCGGGCGTCGGCACTTTGAATGGTTTGGGTTTCAGGATCCTGTACGTCGGCGCGACGCTGCAGGTCGGGGCAAACCAGCCGGCGGGGACCTACAGCGGCGCGTTCACGGTCGTCGTCAATTGCTGAAGCGATTTACCATATCTACCTGATTTACAATAAGAAAACTTTTTTCGGCATGAAATTTGCTTCGTGTGCGTTGACCATCACACATTCCGGTGGTCGGAGTTCGAGCCAGCATTGGCGAAAGATCAGCGAACTGCATTAGACACAAAACGCATTAACGGAGACAGGTCATGAAGTTTGGTAAGAGCATTGGCATAGTGGCCGCCGGTTTGACGGCGATCGGGATGGCCGGGTTCGCGTCGAGCGGCGCGCAGGCGGCCAGCGACACCGGCACGGCGAACGCGACCATCGTCCAGGCGATCGGCATTACCGCCGTCAACAGCCTGGAATTCGGCGACATCCTCAACGGCGCCGCCAACACGGTGACGGTCAGCGCCGTGGGCGCCCGCTCGGCGACCGACGGCACCCAGCTGATCGGCGGCACGGTGCAGGCGGCCAGCTTCAACGTGACCGGCGACGGCAACCGCGCCTACACGATCACCCTGCCGGCCGCGGCGACGGTGACCGAGGCCGGCGGCGCGACGATGACCGTCAACAACTTCACCCACGATGCCGGCGGCGCGCCGGCGCTCACCGCCGGGGCCGACACGTTCAACGTCGGCGCCGATCTGACCGTTGCATTGGGCCAGGTCGCGGGGGCGTATACCGGCACCTTCACGGTGACGGTCAACTACTGAGCGTCCTGCGAGGCTCGCAATGCGGCCAGGCTTCATGAAAGACGCGGGCCGCCGCACCGCTTCCCCGGTGCGGCGCGCCCTGACGGCCACGGCGGCGGCGGGATTCCTGATGAGCGCCGGCGCCGCCGATGCCGGTGCGGCTTCGACGAACGCCCTGGCCGGCGCCAACATCTATGGCGGCGTCGTCGTGGTGACCGAGACCGCCACCACGACCATCGATCTCGGCACCCCCCCGTTCCTCGACCTCGGACGCGGCGCGCCGCCGCCGCGCGATGCCGCCGGCATGGCCCTCAGGCCCGGTGGACACCTGGTGGCGACGGGGGGCGGCAATCCGCACCTCAAGGCCGCGTTCTCGGCCACCTTCACGCTCTCCGGCCGGCCCAACCAGGCATTCGGGCTTTCGGTGCCCGGCGCGACCCTGCTGCAGACGGGCGGCGCCGGCCCCGGCATCCGCGCCTTCACCCACGATGCCGGCCAGACACCGTCGCTCGGCCTGCGCGGCAACACCCAGATCAACCTCGCCGGACAATTCAGCGTCGACACCGACAGGCCGCACAACCGCACCTACATCTGGGCCGTCGACATCGTCGTTTCGAACAATTGACCCGATCGCGCTCGTTCGTCATTTATCAACCAATTTCGATTGTATTGTAGGGCGCGAGATCGAACGCGCTGGCAAAGCGCTTGCGGTGGAGGATATTCATGCCGATCGGATTGACCCTGACGGCCGCCCGCTCGGGCAGACCCTGGCAATCCCTCTTGCTGGCGTTCAGCGTTGTCCTGCTTGCCTTGCCCGCCGCCAGCCCGTCACGCGCCCAGGGCATAGGCGACTTGGCTGTGGTGCCGACGCGGGTGGTTCTCGAGGGCCGTGACCGCGCCGCACAGGTCTCGGTGCTCAACAAGGGAACCATACCCGCCACCTATCGCATTTCGATCATCAACATGCAGATGACCGAAACCGGCGAATACCGTCGCGTCGAGGAGACCGGCGTCGGCGGGGGTTACGCCGATTCTCTGGTGCGCTATGCGCCGCGTCAGGTCCAGCTCGCCCCCGGCAAGTCGCAGACGGTGCGCATCATCCTGCGCAAGCCCAGCGGGCTCGAGGAGGGCGAGTACCGCTCGCACATCCTGTTCCAGGCGGTCCCCGATCCGACAGTCGGCCAGAGTGTCGAGGTGACGACCAAGGAAGAGGGTATGAGTATTCGCCTGATCGTCGTACCGGCAATCACCATCCCGCTCATTGTTCGCCACGGTACCCTTGACGCAACCGCCTCACTGAGCAACCTGCGCCTGGCGAAGAGCGATGCAACCTTCAAAGGCCAGCCCACCCTGACCTTCCAGATCGACCGCAGTGGCAAGCATTCGGTGTTCGGCGATATCATGATCGCTTACCGCCCGCCCGGCGACGGCGAGGAGTACATCGTTGGCGAGATCTCGCAACTCGCGGTCTACACTCCGAACGCATACCGCATCGTAACCCTGCCGCTGCACATCCCTGAAAGCGTCAAGCTTTCCGGCGGCCGTATCGCGATTCAGTTCCGCGCACGCGACGACGATGGCAAGGGCGACGTGGTCGCAACTGCTGAGATGAACGTTCCGTAGACTGCGGGCGGCATCCACGAAGCGACCATCCTTCGCCGTTCGCAATGGCGCGCTTAGTCTTTCCTCATCGAGAGAGACGCTGGCCGATGAACAATTCTTCATCGTCGGTTGACCATTATGCGCGTTATCACGAAGTCGGGAGCCCCTTCGTCGCACAAATAGTCGAGCGTGCGGATGCCACAGGCTTTCTTGCACCGAGCTCGAATTGCTGCCTTAGTTTTGGGGTTCTAAGTCGGTCAGGTCAGGTATGAATTCGCCGTCGTAAAGCGTGAATTCGATGCCGCTGACTACGGTGCCGTCCCCACCGATGCGTATGTTGATCGGCTGCGACGACGAAAGGTCGAGGCGCGCCAATTGCTCGGGGCTGACGCGGACTTTATACCGCCCCGGCAGGACCGCCTCGAAGAGATAGAAGCCGTCATAGGCCGTCTCGACCTCCTGGGCGACACCGCCGTCTTCGTGAAGAAGCTGCAGAACCACTTCGGAGACCTCCCGCCGCGACCCGTCGCGCACCAGATAGACGGTACCGTCGACCTCGCCGGTGGTGACGACCGGGAAGTCGGCGACAGCTGCATGACCCGGGCGCGGCGTCATCGTGTATCCTTCGGGCCGCGCCACCCAGTACGGATCGAGCAGGCCGCGCGCGGGCAAGGTGACACTAACCGACTCATGCGCGGGAAGATTGGGGATGAATATAAGGCCGCTCTCGTCGGTGACGTCGCGAGACCTGCCGCTGCTGGTTTCGAACCGTGCGCCGGCGAGCGGCTCGTCGCCTTCGTCGTACGTACCGTTCAGATTGTGGTCGAGAAACGCGCGCGCCGAGACCGCACCTTGTTCGGCCACCGGACGCGCGCTTGCGAACCAGGTGCCGGTGCGTGGATCGCGTCCCAGGCCGAACGATATCGTAAGCAACACCGACGCGCTTTCGTCAGATCCATACTCCCCGTTCAGCCCGATTGACGCATGCCGAAACCTGCGGCTTATACCGGCACCGTATACGGTCCGCGTGGGCGCTATGAACTGCCGCTGGACGCTCAGCCGCGCGCTCATGTCGGTGCCGAAATACCAGTCCCCCGTCAGCCCGCTGGCGGCCACGCGCGACTCCGGTTCGACATCGTAACGCACCTCGCCACGGATGTTGGCGCGTCCGAAGCGGCCACCGACGAGGAGCGATCCGTTGGCCGTTTCGGTCTCGACTCCGGCATTGTCGACGTGCAGCCACGTGTATGAATTCGACAGCGCGAGCATCCGGATCCCCATCGATAGCCGATTGCTGATCTCCGTTTCCCGGTAGTCCGCCGCCCGGCCCTCGTGCCTGGCCGTGATGCTGAACGGGATTCGCGGCAAAACAGGCGGCGAGAGAATACCATCGAGACGCAGGTTGGAGCGACGCTCCAGGAGACCGTTTACGTCGTCGGCATCCTCGCTGATGAAATCCCTGAACTCCGAGTGTTCCAGCAACAGCGACAGGTTGGCCGGCAGGACGATCTGCATGCCCAGCTTGCCGGCGGTGCCGCCCCCGTTGTCGCGCACGATATCGAGCTCGGAGAACGTGTTGCCGAGGCCGAGGCGGATGCCGGCCGTCCCATACGTCCGACGCCCGGACAGCAGCGGTATGCTGCTCGCCCCGGCGGCCAATCCGAAATGACGGGTCAGGCCGTATTCCAGCTGGGCAAAGTAGCGGCCTTCGCCGTCAAGCTGGCTTTCCGCGGTCACCACATCGTTGTCATCTACATCGAAAAGTCCCGTGTCCTGTTGCGTTGCCGCCAAACGGTAGTTCAACTTGCCTTTCGGAACCTGGCCGGCGTCCACCAGAACGCGCCGCACATCGGTGCGACGCTGGCCTTGTGGCCCGAAAAACTCGAGCCGCAGCACGTTCACCCCATACACGAGCGGGACATCGATGAATTCATAACGACCGTCGGGGCGCGCAGACTGGAAATCGATCAGTACCTCGTTGCGATAAAGCTCGACATCCCAGCCAAGTGGAAGGTCGCCGATCAAATTCGTCCGGCTGAACTCACCGGCCCGGCCAATCGGAAAACTGGATATCTCGGCGCCCCGACCGAAGCGGCTGTTTGACACCAGTGTCGTCTTGGGGCTGTTGATGTCACCGAACGAATACTCGGTTGCGTGCAGTGGGCCAAGCAATTCCCCCATCGGGTCGCTCCGGCCAAGCCACAAGCGGGCCTGCGAGAGACCATCGTTTTCGGTGCCAGCGAGGAAGACACTCGCGCTCATCTTAACCAAATCCGCAGTAAACAGCGCGTTGTACCGGCCTACCCAAGCCTCGCCGGTGTCCGGATCGTTGGTATAACCGCCTTCAGTGCTGAAATCGACGAACGGCCAGGCGAACCAGTGATACGGCGCGTCAAGCTGCTCGAAGCCGGGCCGTTCGGCGTCCTGCTGATACGCAAGACGCGCCCGCAACTCCTCGCGCGCGAGGCGGGATTCGACGGGCAGGGGCTCGCGTGACTCCGCTTGCACGATCGAGTTCGAGAGACTGTAACGCAGATCGACCGGGAACCAGCGCGACAAAAGTCGCGAGTCGATATAGATATCGTCGGCATGGACTTCGACGGACCGCCGGTCGTAGGTGTCGCGGCGACCTTCGACGACCACCTCACCCCACCTTACGTTCAGTGAGAACAGTCGGTTTTCGCTCAAGAACCAGCCGTTCGCCTGGCCGTTGGCCGGATCGACGCTGATCGGGAATTCAAGCGAGTCCGCGAGCTGACCGAGGGGCAGAAACAGCGTGCTGTTGTCCACATAGCCGATCAGTCCTTCGTTGAGGACGATGTCATTCAGCCGCAGTTCGAGAATATAGAGCTTGTCATCGGACCGGCTGACCACGACCAGCTCTTGGGATTGGCTGGGCGCCCCCGATCCGGCCGCCGGTCCCCCTTGTGCAGGCGACTCAGCTGTGGGTGGCGACGTTGCGACATTCTTGGTCGACTTGGTTGGTGACGCGCTCTGTCCGCCGCAGGCCGTCAACGCGCCGGCCAGCAGCAGCACAGCGAGGGTACGGCAGCAGGCATCGTTCCGGTGCGGCAGGAAAAAGGCGGATCGACTTCGGCCGGTTTCGGCGACCGGAGCGATGTGGTCGGCGTTCCCAACAAGCAATATCCGACGAATGCGATCCGATCTTTCGGCCATGAAAAGCATGAATACAGAAATTGTTTTAAAAGACATTAACCAAGAATCGTCAGTTCTCGGTGCGCTCAAACCTAGAAAGGCACAAGAACTGAGCGCAAGAAATGTGCCGGCCAGCTGCGGTGATCGGCCCATTCCCCGCACACAAAGTGAGGGCTCCGGGCAACGGCCAACGCGGGTTTCGACACGTCATAACGAGCACGGCCCGAACCACATGTGATTTGCCGTGCGATGAGGCCTCCTCGAATGACGTTGACCTGTCTTGATACGGGCCGACCGTGCGAGTGAAAGCCATTCAATAGCTGCGGGCAATCATGAGTCCCTCGTCAAGAGGAACGATCGCGACCGTTTGGTCTTTTTGTAGCATAATCGTGCAACAACGATAAATTGTACGCGAAATAATCTTACATCCTTTAATAGTAAACGCAACTGACGATAGAATATATAATATGTTTGCCTACTTATATTTGTTGTTAACTTTTGCTTTTACGATATCTTAAGGAATCTGTCAGCATAATTTCTCAACTTGTTCTCAACGCTATTGTAATTTTTCTTTTTTGCGAGATTTTGTCGAGAGTATAACTCCTGGCACACTAATTGCATGATAAACCCTAGAAACTGCCAGGAATAGCGGGATGACTTGGAAGACAGGCGACATAATCGATCGGGTTCAGGCGGCGATCCCCAGCGCGTGCGGGAAGCGATCCACACCTCGTGGAACGCGTGATGCCTTTACCGGACACAAGCTTCTGAAATGTCGCATTGCGATCGCGATTGCAGCGCTCGCGACAGTTTTGGTTGCTCCGAACGCCTACTCAAAGCCTGCCCAAATCAAAATCTTAAAAAGTATGGAATTCGGAACCATCGCTGCCGATGCCACGCTGCCGGGATACGTGACGATCGACCCCGTGACCAAGACCAAGACCGTGGGCGGCGGGGTCTACGATTTCGGCGGCGGGGACCGGCCCTTGCATTTCGACATAAGGGGCGACAAGGGCATGCCGTACACAATCACGCTCCCATCGTCGGTTACCCTTACCTCCGGCACCAGTTCGATGACGCTCGGCAATTTCACGACGGATACCCCGCTCATCGGCGTGTTCGTGAAGGGCATGTATCGCATCGAACTTGGCGGCACACTACAAGTCGCGGCCAACCAGGCGCCGGGCACATACAGCGGACTCATCGATATCACGGTAAATTACTAGGTGTGGGGCTGAGCTAGAAAGCTGTCCTGGCACGGCAATGGTATCGGGAAAAGAGCGAACGAAACAGTGCGTAACTCGTTGAAGTATAGAAAGAAAATGTTGGAATACAGAGTTTGGAGTGATGTTGGGTTATCGAGTTCTAGTGAATCGGAATTTCGGTGGCGGTGCCGCCAACACGGGTTGCCCGCTTTCGAGCGATGAGCAGACAAAACGGCCGACAGTATTTGAAACAAGCAGCATTAACGGAGACAAGTCATGAAGTTTGGTAAGAGCATTGGCATAGTGGCCGCCGGTTTGACGGCGATCGGGATGGCCGGGTTCGCGTCGAGCGGCGCGCAGGCGGCCAGCGACACCGGCACGGCGAACGCGACCATCGTCCAGGCGATCGGCATTACCGCCGTCAACAGCCTGGAATTCGGCGACATCCTCAACGGCGCCGCCAACACGGTGACGGTCAGCGCCGTGGGCGCCCGCTCGGCGACCGACGGCACCCAGCTGATCGGCGGCACGGTGCAGGCGGCCAGCTTCAACGTGACCGGCGACGGCAACCGCGCCTACACGATCACCCTGCCGGCCGCGGCGACGGTGACCGAGGCCGGCGGCGCGACGATGACCGTCAACAACTTCACCCACGATGCCGGCGGCGCGCCGGCGCTCACCGCCGGGGCCGACACGTTCAACGTCGGCGCCGATCTGACCGTTGCATTGGGCCAGGTCGCGGGGGCGTATACCGGCACCTTCACGGTGACGGTCAACTACTGAGCGTCCTGCGAGGCTCGCAATGCGGCCAGGCTTCATGAAAGACGCGGGCCGCCGCACCGCTTCCCCGGTGCGGCGCGCCCTGACGGCCACGGCGGCGGCGGGATTCCTGATGAGCGCCGGCGCCGCCGATGCCGGTGCGGCTTCGACGAACGCCCTGGCCGGCGCCAACATCTATGGCGGCGTCGTCGTGGTGACCGAGACCGCCACCACGACCATCGATCTCGGCACCCCCCCGTTCCTCGACCTCGGACGCGGCGCGCCGCCGCCGCGCGATGCCGCCGGCATGGCCCTCAGGCCCGGTGGACACCTGGTGGCGACGGGGGGCGGCAATCCGCACCTCAAGGCCGCGTTCTCGGCCACCTTCACGCTCTCCGGCCGGCCCAACCAGGCATTCGGGCTTTCGGTGCCCGGCGCGACCCTGCTGCAGACGGGCGGCGCCGGCCCCGGCATCCGCGCCTTCACCCACGATGCCGGCCAGACACCGTCGCTCGGCCTGCGCGGCAACACCCAGATCAACCTCGCCGGACAATTCAGCGTCGACACCGACAGGCCGCACAACCGCACCTACATCTGGGCCGTCGACATCGTCGTTTCGAACAATTGACCGCAGCGCCTTCGTTCGTTCGCAAGGCGCGGCTGTAATGGCAAACCGCCGTGACCATTCCAACACGGTCAGGGTGGTTGAGTAGCGCCGAAAGGGCGCAGTCCGACGTGCACGGCACCCGTAAGCTCTTTCAAGAATCATGCGCAATGAAAAACCAGGCCCAGTTCGTACTTCCAATGACAGGGTGTCCGTGCAAAATGCAAAAAATAAAATAATTGCGCATAATTTTTAACAAAATCGACAAAATCTACAACCTGCGAAGTAAAAATAAAAAATCATCTCAAATAATTGGAAACAGATGTTGCAAGGCAATTCGATCTCAATCCTGCTGATTTTTGCCAGGGCGAAACCCGATGTTTACCAGTTGGTTGCCATGATGGAGGATTGGGATTTACGGAATTTCGGGATCGTGTCGGGAGTTAGAACATATTATCCGTCGACGCGGCGCCGCCATCGGGTCATCGAATCATGCGGCGCATTTGCATAGGCCTTGCCCTGGGAAGCGGCGTCGCCCGCGGCTGGGCGCATCTCGGCGTCCTGAAGGCGATCGCCAGGCTCGGCTTGGTCCCCGACATCATCGCCGGCAGCTCGATCGGCGCCCTCGTCGGCGGCTTCTATCTCGCTGGCTGTGGCGAGCAGCTGGAGCGCTGGGCTCGGCGGCTCACCAAACTGCGATTGCTGCGCTATCTCAATCTCAGCCTCGGCGGCGGCGTTATTTCCGGCAACAAGCTGTTCGAGGAAGCCGAGCGGTACCTCGGCGATATCGATATCATGAGTCTCAAGGCTCCATTCGTCGCGGTCGCAACGGACTTGTGGACCGGCCACGAGATCTGGCTGCGCGACGGCAAGCTGGTCGATGCGATGCGGGCCTCTCTGTCGCTGCCGGGAGTCTTCAAACCGGTCCGGATAAACGGGCACTGGCTGATCGACGGCGCCCTCGTGAACCCGGTCCCGGTCTCGGCATGCCGCGCGCTCGGCGCGCAGATGGTGATCTGCGTCAACCTCAATGCGGACATCATCGGCAAGCATCAGGAGACCGGTTCGGTTCCCGAGCCGCTCCTTGCGGAACGGACCGTCGGCGGCAACCGCGAGGCGATGCCGGTTCTCTCCGCCACGACACTGGCAAGGCCTGGCAATCCGGGCACGTTCGGGGTCATGGTCTCCGCACTCAACATCGTCCAGGACCGAATCGCGCGCAGCCGACTGGCGGGAGAGCCGCCCGACGTCAGCATAAACCCCCGGGTGGGCCATATCGGCCTGCTCGACTTCCATCGCGCGGACGAGCTCATTGCGCTCGGCGAAGCGGCGGTCGAGCGCGCCATGCCCGAAATCCGCGACGCCATCGCCCTGTTCGGTTCGATTCGAGCGTGATCGAAATGTTGGGGCTGAAACCTTGTCTCCGGAGCGCCCATATGAAATATGAACTGTCCGGCGGCGATAGCAACGGATTGGTGCGAGTGTTGTGAGCGAGAGATTACCCATCGCGTCGGTGGTTCTGACCCGCCTCAAGAACTTTGCGGGCCGGCTGCGCGATCGTGTCGCCCGTCGGAAGTTTCCGCCGGCCCTGCCTGCCCCCACCGAGCCGCAACCATACCCCTGGGAAGCGACGTATCCCGACGACGTCGACTGGCACGCCGAGATCCCGACGGCACCGGTCCAGACGATCCTCGACGAGGCGGTTGCCACATGGCCCGAGCGCCCGTGCCTGACATTCATGGGCAAGGAATACACCTATGCGCAGGTCGGCAAGTTGGTGGCGCGGGCGGCCAGGGGTTTTCAGGATATCGGTGTCACCAAGGGCGTGCGGGTCGGCCTGTTTCTGCCGAACTCCCCGTACTACGTGGTTAGCTACTACGCGATCCTCAAGGCGGGCGGCACTGTGGTCAACTTCAACCCACTTTACGCGGAGCGCGAGATTGCCCGCCAGGTCGAGGATTCGGACACCCGCATCATGGTGACGCTGCAACTGACGGCGACCTATCCGAAACTCGCCGGACTGTTCGAGCACACGGCCCTGGAAAAAGTTGTGGTCTGCCCCATGGGCAGCGTGCTCCCCTTGGTCGCCCGGACGTTCTTCAACCTGTTCCGGCGCAAGGAAATCGCCAAGGTGCCCAATGACGGGCGCCACATCATTTTCGACGACCTGATCGACAACAAGGGCAATTTCGCCGACGAGCCGGTCGACATCGCCTCGGACATCGCTGTCCTGCAGTACACCGGCGGCACCACGGGCCTGCCCAAGGGGGCCATGCTCACGCACGCCAATGTCTACGCCAATACCGTGCAGACGCGGATGTGGGCGGTCAATGCGCGCCCCGGTGAGGAGAAGTTCCTCGGCGTGCTGCCGCTGTTCCATGTCTTCGGGATGACCGGCGTCATGAACGTCGGCCTGTTCCTCGGCGCGGAGATCATTCTGGTGCCGCGCTTCAAGCTGGCCGAGGTGCTGAAGATCATCGATAAGGACAAACCCAGCGTGTTCCTGGGGGTGCCGATGATCTACGCAACCATCAACGGGTTCGACGAACTCGACCAGTACGACCTGTCAAGCCTGACCGACTGCATTTCCGGCGGCGCACCGCTGCCCGTCGACGTCAAGCTGACCTTCGAGAGGCTTACCGGCTGCGTACTGGTGGAAGGATACGGTCTATCGGAGGCGTCGCCCGTGTGCACGATCAACCCGTTCGAGGGCGTCAACAAGCCCGGCTCGATTGGCATGCCGGTGCCGGGCACAATCATCGAAATCGCGTCGCTCGACGATCCCGACGAACTGCTGCCGGTCGGCAAGCGGGGCGAGATCTGCGTGACCGGCCCGCAGGTCATGGCCGGATACTGGAATCGCCCGGAAGAGACGGAGACCGCCTTCCGCGGCGGCCGTTTGCATACCGGCGATGTCGGCTATATCGACGACGAGGGCTATGTTTTCCTGATCGACCGGATCAAGGACCTGATCCTCAATGCCGGCTTCAACGTCTATCCGCGGATGGTCGAGGAAGCGATCTACCTGCACCCGGACGTCGAGGAAGCCGTGGTTTGCGGAATTCCGGACAAGCAACGCGGCGAGCTCGTCAAGGCGTATGTCAAACCGCGCGCCGGTGCGCAGCTGACGGCCGGCGAACTGAAGCGCTTCCTGAAGGACAAGCTGGCACCCTATGAGCAGCCGCGGCGCATCGAGTTCCGCGACGAACTGCCCAAGACATTCATCGGCAAGCATTCGCGGCGCGAGTTGGTGGCCGAGGAGGTGCGCCGCTTCAACAAGGGCCTGCCGCCGCTCGGCGACGAGATCGAGATCGACGAGGCCGCGCCGGCGCAAGCTCGCGCCGTCAACACCTGATCAGCAACGAGATCTGGGGTAAGGACATGAGCCTCGATACCATCGAGCAGGAGGTCCGCAGCAAGCTGATGCGGTTCGCCGGGCTCGGCTACAAGGTGAAGTTCGTATTCGACGACGGCCCGACGTTCCTGCTCGACGGGACCGTGACGCCGCCGACCTTGGCCACCGAGGATGGCGAGGCCGACTGCACCCTGCGCCTGTCCGTCGAGAACATGGAGAAGCTCATGGCCGGCACGTTAAACCCGACACTGGCCTACACCCTCGGCAAGCTGAAAGTGGACGGCTCTCTCGGCGTGGCTCTCAAGCTCGCCTCGATGATGGAGGAGTAGCGGGGCCGACGAGCCCCCTCAAGGCAGCGGCGTCGTCCGCGTGAACGTGAGGGTGGCGCCGTCGTTGACGAAGCGCAGCTGGATCCAGTTGCCGGCGTCATCGAACCAGAGCTCGCGCTCGATATCTCCGGACACGGTAAATTTCCGGGTCTTGACCGGTTTCCCCGCAACCGTGACCTCGTCTTCCCCCGCGGGCGCGATCGACACCTTCAGCAGGGCGCCCGTCTTGGTGTCCATCAGAAGCGTGCGCTCGACGATGCCGGGATGCCAGGGATGGCTGGGAAATACCACGCCGTCCGCCTCGGCCCGGCCGGAAGGGCCGTCGATGACGAATTTCGGCCCGTTCGCACGCGCACTGACCTTGATGTCATCACGGTTTTCCTTCGTATGCGCGGTATAGGCGACCAGCCGGCCGTCCTGCCACGTCTCGCGGCGGTCCGATTTCAGCGAATGCGCCGTCAGGAACAGGAGCTTCACTTTGATCTCGATACGGACATCGACGACCAGATCCGCACCCTTGCGCGAGAAGGTCACCCGGTGGGTGCCGATCTCGTCGTATTTCGAATGGTTGATGCGGTACTCGACCGTCCCGGACGGCGGCTCGTAGGCCTGGGCCTGCGCTGCGAAAATAACCGGTATAATACCCGCCGCAGACCACGCGGCGATCCGTCGGAATGATCCAGACATGGCGCCTCCGGCTGTCTTCGCCGTTGTTGCGCCCAGCCTAGAACAGTTCCGCTTCCAGGTCCATCAGCGGCTTCTTGCCGGCCATGATGGCGGCGAACAGGCCGGACGTCTGCGGCAGGATGCGGGTCATGTAGAAGCGCGCGGTGGCGAGTTTGGCCTTGTAGAACCCGGTCTCGTCGTCCCCTGCCTTCTTCAGCGCGACAGCGGCCATGCGGGCCCACAGATAGGCCAGGGCGGTAAGGCCGAACAGACGCAGGTAGTCGCTCGCCGCGGCGCCCGCCTCTTCCGGGTCGCGCAGGCCCTGCTGGGCGATCCAGGCGGTGGCCTGCTGCAACCGCCCGAAGGCCTTGGCGAAGGGCAGCACGAAGTCCTGCATCGCGGGATTCTCCATCTCGGCCTCGATGAAGGCCATGCCGGGATGGAAAAAGCGGCGCAGCAGGCGGCCGGTGTGCTGGCCCATCTTGCGGCCGACCAGGTCGAGCGCCTGGATGCCGTTGGCGCCCTCATAGAGCTGCGCGATGCGGGCGTCGCGCACCAGTTGCTCCATGCCCCATTCGCGGATATAGCCGTGGCCGCCGAACACCTGGACGCCGAGATTGGCGCATTCGGAGCCGATATCGGTAAGGAATGCCTTGACGATCGGGGTGAGCAGCGAGACCAGATCGTCGGCTTCCTGGCGCGCCGCCTCGTCCGGGTGTTTGGCCGCGATGTCGAGGTTCAGCGCCGTCCACGCGGCCAGCGCACGGCCGCCCTCGGTATAGGCGCGCATGGTCAGCAGCATGCGCCGCACGTCCGGGTGCACGATGATCGGATCGGCCGGCTTGTCTGGCGCCATGGCGCCAGCCAGCGAGCGCCCCTGGAGGCGCTCCTTGGCATAGTCCGCGGCGCTCTGATAGGCAATCTCGGCGAGGCCGAGCCCCTGCATGCCGACCGCGAGGCGGGCGTCGTTCATCATCGTGAACATGACCCGCATGCCCTTGTGCGGCGGTCCGACGAGGTAGCCCTCGGCATCCTCGAAGTTCATCACGCAGGTCGGCGAGGCCTTGATGCCCATCTTGTGCTCAATCGAGCCACAGGAAACGCCGTTGCGCGGGCCCAGCGTGCCGTCCTCCTTGACCAGGAACTTCGGCACCAGGAACAAGCTGATGCCGCGAATCCCGGCCGGCGCGTCCGGCAGCTTGGCGAGCACCAAATGGACGATGTTCTCGGTCGCGTCCTGCTCGCCGCAGGAAATGAATATCTTGGTGCCGGTGATCTTGTAGGTGCCGTCATCGGCGGGCTCGGCCCTGGTGCGGATGAGGCCGAGATCGGTGCCGCTGTGCGGTTCGGTCAGGCACATCGTGCCCGCCCAGGCGCCCTCGACCATCTTCGGCAGCCATTTCGCCTTCTGCTCGTCGGAGCCCCAGCGTTCCAGCAGGTGGTAGGCGCCCTCCGTCAGGCCCGGCAGGATCGCCAGAGAGATGTTGGTCGAGCAGGCCATCTCCTTGACCATGGCGCCGAGGGTCGCCGGCAGGCCCTGGCCACCATACTCGGGATCGGCGGAGAGCGAGCCCCAGCCGGACTGCACGAAGGCCTCATAGGCCTCCTTGAAGCCGCTGGGAAGGCGCACGACGCCGTTCTCGTAGGTGCAGCCCTCTTCATCGCCTGAGCGGTTCAGGGGCAGCAGAACCTCCTCGCAGAGCTTTCCAGCCTCACCCAGCACCGCATCGACGAGATCCGGGGTTGCCTCCTCGTAGCCCGGCAGTTCGGTCAGCGTTTCCGCATGCAGCAGCTCGCTGAGTACGAACCGCATGTCTTCGACGGGTGCGCTGTAGACAGTCATCGCTCAGTTCCTTAACGGTTTGCCGGTGTCCAGCATGTGCTCGACGCGGGCCAACGTGCCGGGATGCCGGATCAGTTTCATGAACGCCTTGCGCTCCAGGGCCAGTAGATCGTCCTCGCCGACCTCGTCGACGATGTCGGTGTCGCCGCCGGTCAGCACCTGCTTCAGCTCCTCGACGACGACCCGGTCGTGCGGCGTGACCAGCCCCTGCATTTCGAACACGCGCACCGCCATCTCGATCGCGGCGCGGCCGGTCTCGCCGGGCAGGTGCAGCTTCGCCTCCTCGGGCGGCGCATAGCCGTCGGCAAGCGCCAGCGCCTTTGCCTTGGCGTCGGCCAGCAGTCGGTCGCGGTTCATCGTGATGGCATCGCCGTCGCGCAGGATCATCATCTCCTGCGCCTCGGCCGCCGATTTCGCGACCTTTGCCGTGCCGATCGCCTCGAAGGCCTTGGCCACCGGCGGCATCGGCCCCTTCGGTGCCTTCGGCGCCCGCGCCCAGCGGGTCACCAGCTCCTTGCAGCCGCCCCAGCCCGGGATCACCCCGACGCCGACCTCGACGAGGCCGGTATAGGTCTCCGCATGGGCCTGGATCGCATCGCAATGCAGCAGGATCTCGCAACCACCGCCGAGAGCCATGCCCGACGGCGCGCCGACCACCGGGAATGGCGCGTATTTGAGCGCCTTGTAGACGCGCTGTCCGGTGCCGACCAGCTCCTCGATCATCGGCCACAGCGCGACATTGGCGGCGAAAAGCGCAAGCCCGATATTGGCGCCGACCGAGAAGTTGGCGCCCTCGTTGTAGACCACGAGCGCCTTGTGCGCCTTCGGTACGAGTTTCACCGCATCCTCGACCATCTTCAGAGAGTCTTGGTCGAGCGCGTTCATCTTGCTGTGAAATTCGAGACAGAGAACGCCATCCCCGAGATCCCAAAGGCTGGCAGAGCCGTTGCGCTTGACCGGCTCCGATGCGCGCTTGATGTCCTCCAGCAGCAATACGCCGTCGCGCCGTTTCAGGTCGACGTAATCGCCATCGACGGTCAGATACTGCAGCACGCCGTTCTCGACCCGGTAGAAGCCGCCGGCTTCGGCCGCCTTGCGCAGCAGCTCCGGCACCTCGCGGCCCTCCGCCTCGAGGCGTTCGACCAGCCAGTCCGCGCCGAGCCGGTCGGCGAGTTGGAACGGCCCCTCCTTCCAGGCATAGCCGAGCCGCATCGCCTCGTCGGCGGCGGCGATGTCGTCGGCGATCTCGGGGATCAGCGACGCCGCATAGGTCAGCACCTGCGAAAGTACCCGCCAGGCGTATTCGCCGGTCTTGTCCGGGTACTCGGCGAGCTTGCGCAGATCCCTTCCGGCCGCCATCACGCTCTCCAGCCGCGGTCGTTGCGCCGGCGCGTACTCGCCGGAGCCAAGGTCGATGGCCTGCTTCTCGCGCTTGCCGTCCGCGGTGTCGAGCCGGTAGAAGCCGCCCTTGCCTTTGCGTCCGGTGTAGCCCTCGTCGATCAGCTTCTGGAACAGCGGCAGGTCCGTCTTCACCTTGTGGTAGGCGTCGTCCTTGGGCAGCGCCGCCGTCATCTCGCGTGACACGTGGCGGCTGAGATCGAGCCCGACGAGGTCGAGCAGCCCGAACACGCCGGTCTTGGGAATTCCCATCGGCCGGCCCATGACCGCGTCGGCCTCCTCGACGGTCAGGCCGCCCGCGACGGCGCCGGACACCGCGGCCTCGATCCAGAAGGCGCCGAGACGATTGGCGATGAAGCCGGGCGTGTCCTTGGCGTCGACCACGCCCTTGCCGAGCCGGTGGTCGCAGAACCCGCGAATCGTCTCGACGGCAGCATCCCTCGTCTTCGGGCCGGCGACGATCTCCAAGAGCCGCATGTAGCGCGGCGGGTTGAAGAAATGGGTGACCAGGAAGTCCTTGGCGAACCCTTCCGGCAACCCCTTGGTGAGCACCGCGATCGGCAGGGTCGAGGTGTTCGACGAGACGATCGAGGCCTTCTTGCGGTGCTTCTCAATCTTCTTGTAGAGGTCTTGTTTTATTTTGGGATCCTCGAGCACCGCCTCGATGATCCAGTCGCAGTCCGCAAGCTGTTGGAGATCGTCCTCGATATTGCCGGGGGTCACCAGCCGGGCGTTGCGCCTGTGCATGAACGGGGCCGGGTCGGCCTTCAGCAGCTTGGCGATCGCGCCTTCGGCGATGGCGCTGCGTTTGTCCTTTGGCGCGTCCTTGGGCACGATGTCAAGCAGAAGGACGGGGACTCCGGCATTGGCGATATGGGCGGCGATGCCGCTACCCATGACGCCGGCCCCGATGACAGCGGCACGCTTGATATCCATGGTCACACTGCCTCCAGGATCGTCGCGATGCCCTGGCCACCGCCGATGCATTGCGTGGCCAGCGCATACTTGCCCTTCTCGCGCTTCAGGATCTGCGCCGCCTTGCCGGTGATCCGCGCGCCGGTCGCGCCGAGCGGATGGCCCAGCGCGATGGCCCCGCCGTCGAGGTTGGTCTTCTCATAGTCGAACGGCAGCTCGCGGTGGCAGGCGATGACCTGGCTGGCGAAGGCCTCGTTCATCTCGATCACGTCGAGGTCATCGAGCTTCAAACCGGCCCGCGCCAGCGCCTTGTTGGTGGCCACGACCGGTCCGATGCCCATGATCTCGGGCGCGCAACCGGCAACCGCGATGCTCTTGACCCTGGCCAGCGGCGCAAGGCCGTTCTTCGATGCGTAATCCTCGGAGCAGACGAGCACCGCCGAGGCGCCGTCGGTCAGCGGCGAGGAGGTGCCGGCAGTGACGGAACCGCCCTCGCGGAACGCCGGCTTCAGGCCGGCCAGCCCCTCCTTGTTCGTATCGGCGCGGATGCAGCCGTCCTTGTCAACGACACCGTCCTTCGTCTCCACCGGCACGATCTCTTCGGCGAGGCGCCCCTCGGCCTGCGCGGCCGCCGCCTTGGCCTGGCTGGCAATCGCGAACGCCTCCTGCTCGTCTCGGGTTACCTGGTATTTCTCGACCAGATTCTCGGCCGTCTCGCCCATCGACATGTAGGCGCCGGGAACCGCCTGCGCGAGGCCAGCATTTGGCATCGGGTTGTAGCCACCGACCGGCACCCTTGTCATCGATTCGACGCCGGCGCACACGAAGACGTCGCCGGCATCCATCTTGATCGCGCCGGCGGCCATGTGGATCGCGTTCATCGAGGAGCCGCAGAAGCGGTTGATGGTCGCCCCGGCGACGCTGATCGGCAGGTCCGACAGCAGCCCGATCAGCCGCCCTACGTTGAGCCCCTGCTCCGCCTCTGGCATGGCGCAACCGCAGATCAGGTCTTCGATGTCCTCCGGCTTGACGCCGGTGCGCTCGATCAGCCCGCGGACCGCCGCGGCAGCCAGTTCGTCAGGTCGCACGCGCACGAATTCGCCTTTGTTGGCGAAGGTGAAGGGAGTCCGGGCATAGCCCGCGATGACGACGTTCCTGGTCATTGTCGCGCCTTTCGGGTGTGCTGTAGTTTGCGGTTCGGGTCGGCCAGCCAACGCTTGGTGGCGCCCATGATGTCCCTCAGTTCGGTGATCGTCGCATCGATGTCCTTGCGCTGCTGCTCGAGCGTCGCAATGCGCTCCGCCGCCTTGGCAAGCAGCGCCTGCAGCTGCCGGCGCTGGCCCGGCCCGGCCTCGTAAAGGGCCAGCCAGTCGCGAATCTCCCGCAGGGTGAAACCGAGGCGCTTGCCGCGCAGGATGAGGACCAGACGGCCGCGATCGCGATGGGTATAGACCCGCGTGTTGCCTATCCGCCGCGGTTCGATCAGTCCCTTGTCCTCGTAGAAACGCAGCGTCCGCGCCGTCACGCCGAGGTCCGCGGCCAGCTCGGTCACCGAGTAAAGCTCAGGATGGTTCGATGCGTCCATGGCGTGCACCGTAGCGCACGTTCACCTATACGTCAATCTAATAACGAAAAAGTCAACTAACTTGCATAAACGTAAAATACGATGGATTCCTTGTCACCTGCGGCGGCCTGGCAGGGCGATGGCGCGGCCCGCCTGTTCAGGGACCGGCAGATCGGCGTGCGCAGCCCGGATCGCCGCCAGCCTTTCCGCGATGTCCTGCGGAAACGGCACGGATTTCGGGCCGGCCATGTCGACATGCAGCAGCATGTGCTCACCTGTCGCCAGGAGGTCGTCGCCGTTGGACCGGTACATGCCGTGGAACAGCCGATAGCGCTTGGCATCATGCTCCAGGAGGCGGGTTTCGACGCGCACTTCCTCGCCTTCCGAGACTTCGCGCAGATACATCACGTGCGTTTCGAGCGTGTAGATCGAACAATTGCTGCACGCTCGATAAGTCTCGTCCTGCCCGGCATAGTCCATGAAGGCGTCGGTCGCATGGCTGAAAACGAGGACGTAATAGGCCTCGTTCATATGGCCGTTGTAGTCGAGCCATTCCGGCTTCACAGTCGTGCGATACAGGCGCAGGGGTGCGTCGATCATGGTCCCAGTCCCCTCTGTCGGGTGACGCCAAATACAGCATCGTCCAGAACAACGCCAAGCCCTTTCATCGGAATCACTCTCTTGGCCGGCAAATAACGCGAGGTCTTCGTCCGCATTCGGTCGCGCAGCAAGGTGCGCCAGCGCGGCGCAGAACCGCAATTTCGATTGTACGATGTCTTACGGGTACTTGAAGGAACGGCCGCAACTATTACTATTAATGTGGTGATCCGGGATCAACAGGAGGCCGTCCGTGACGCATCCGACGTCTAATCTGGTGCGGATCCGGCCTGAAGACGAAGGGACGTGGCCGGACTCTCTGTCCGACCCCGCAAGAGTGCTGCTGAACTACTGGGTATCGAAATGCGAGGACGGACGGTTTCCGGCCCGCTCCGCCATTGAGCCCTGCGATATCAAGCAGATCCTGCCGTACCTGTTCATCGTCGAGAGAGCCGACGGCGATGAGTGCGATTACCGCTTCCGACTGGTCGGCACGCAGATCGTCAGAATCGAGGGCGAATGTACGGGAAGGCGTCTGACCGAGTTGTTCGGCGACCGCAGGCGCCATGCCGGGGTGTGGCGGCATTACGACGAGGCCTGCCAGGGCAGAATCTATGTCCGGCATGAAAACCTGGGCTGGCAGAAAAAAGCTTTCATTGATTACGAGGTGGTCCTGCTGCCGCTGCACGGGGACGGCAACGAGGACGTACGGTTTCTGATCGGCGCAGCTCATGGGACACCGCTGCCTTACCACACGACATCTGCCGGTGTCGTCAGGTTCGTCCGGCCCGTCCTGGAGCTGCCGACGGTCTCACTCGGCCTCGACGGGATATTCATCGTCGACTACCGGTCGGAAGGACTCGCGATTTCACCGGCGCGGATGCGCTTCTCGGAACAGAAAATCCTCGAGCTGAGTGAAGGCCAGCCTGTCCCGGTCGCGATTCTCGCCGACGCCATTTCCGGGTTCGGCAAGCAGCGCTTGGCCGACGTTGCGGGGTCAGAGCCCAAGAACGCCGTCCTTGCGTCAGCGATCGTGTCGCATTCGCCCACTGGCCGAAAGATGCTGGAGGCTTTCCTCAACAGCCAGCGTGCGCCGTATCCGATCGCGGCCTTTGCTTCGTTGGAGGAAGCAAAATCCTGGCTGCATACCTTCATGTAGAACGGGGGAGCCGGGATCCAGTCCCGCAACCAGAAACAAGTATTCGCCAAATAGAAGGAGGCGCCAAGTGCTCAGACGCGGAGTCTTCGCATCGCACCCTCGCGGGCACATCTTGACGCCTCCTGAACCGTTCCGTCTGCAGATATCTCGATCCGAAGTGCCCGGAGGCCTTCCGGACCGGTCCACCTGCTGGCTTCCCGATCCACACGCCGCCCGGTCCGAGAACCTCGCGGCGTGCAACGGAATGCTCGGCGATATTTCATAAAAATACAATAAAAAAATGCACTCAAAGCCCAATTTCTTGTGGATTATTTCGTGTTTAAGCTGTGCATAGATCCTATATTCTTGTGGATAAGAACGTGTATTTCATGTGGACAAGTCCTTCAGTCGCGGACAGATCCTGTCGTACCGTCCACCGCTGTCCGGCGCACGGCCGGTCGCCGGAATGCCGTGGCAGACACAGACAGATCTTCGTCGCAAAAAAGCTTTCCCTGGTCGGTCGAACGCAAATACCCTGAGCGACGGTCCATCGAGATGCGCTTTTCGGAGCAAAGCGCCGGCCGGCGCTGGAGTGAGATTCGAATGAACACGGACGTCATCGTAAGCTGCGCCGTCACCGGGTCGGGGGACACGGTCGGCAAGCACCCGGATATCCCGATCACGCCGGAGCAGATCGCCACCGCGGCGATCGAAGCCGCCAAGGCCGGCGCGGCGATCGCCCATTGCCACGTGCGCGAGCCCGGCAGCGGCAAGCCGAGCCGGCGCGTCGACCTGTACGAGGAGGTCGTCGAGCGGATCCGCGCCAGCGGCGTCGACGTCGTCATCAACCTGACTGCCGGCATGGGCGGCGATTTCGTGCCCGACGCCGACGACCCGACGAAGGGCGTCGAAGGCACCGATCTCGTCAACGCGCGCCAGCGCCTCGCCCATGTCGAGGCAATCCGGCCGGAGATCTGCTCGCTCGACTGCGGCTCACTGAACTTCGGCGACAGTCTCTACATCAGCACGCCGTCGATGCTGCGCGAGATGGCCGCGCGTATCCAGGAGCTGGGCGTCAAGCCCGAGCTCGAGGTCTTCGAGATGGGCCACCTGCGCTTCGCCAACCAGCTGGTCAAGGAGGGCCTGGTCGATCAGCCGCCGCTCTACCAGATCTGCCTCGGCATCCCATGGGCCGCCCCGGCCGACGCCGACACCATGCGCATCATGCGCGACCAGCTGCCGGACGGCGCCAACTGGTTCGCCTTCGGGATCGGCCGGGCGCAGATGCCGATGGCAGCGACGGCGGCGGTGCTGGGCGGCAACGTGCGGGTCGGGCTGGAGGACAACCTCTACCTCGACAAGGGCGTGTTCGCGACCAACGCGCAACTGGTCGAACGGGCCTGTGAGATCATCCGGCTGATGGGGGGACGCACGCTCACCCCGGGCGAGGCCCGCGAGACGCTGGGCCTGCGCCCACGCAATTGACGGGAGAACCGCGACATGGCTGACGTGAGGCGTCTGGCCCTCATCGGGACCGGGGTGATCGGCGCCGGCTGGGCGGCGCGCTGCCTTGGCCGCGGCATCGACGTTATCGCCAGCGATCCGGCCCCGGACGCCGAGGCGAAGCTGCGCGCCGCAATCGACAACGCCTGGCCTGCGGTCGAGAAGATCCATGTCACACCGGGCGTCGCGCCGGGGACGCTGACCTTCGCCGACCGCGTCGAGGCGGCGGTCGACGACGCCGATTTCGTGCAGGAGAGCGCGCCCGAGCGCGAGGAGCTGAAGCGCGCGCTGCTGGCGCGCATCGATGCCGCCACGTCGCCCGAGGTGACCATTGCCTCCTCCTCGTCAGGGCTGCTGCCGACGCGCATCCAGGCCGACTGCCGGCATCCCGAGCGCGTCGTCATCGGCCATCCCTTCAACCCGGTCTACCTGCTGCCGCTTTGCGAAGTGGTCGGCGGCGAGAAGACCGCGCCCGAGACGATCGATAGGGCCTGCGCGTTTTACCGTTCGATCGGCATGCATGCGCTGCACGTGCGCACCGAGATCGAGGGGTACCTTGCGGACCGGCTGCAGGAGGCGATCTGGCGCGAGATCCTGCATCTCGTGAACGACGAGGTGGCGACGACCGGCGAGCTGGACGACGCCATCCGCTACGGCCCCGGCCTGCGCTGGGCCTTCATGGGCACCAATCTGATCTTCCACATGGCCGGCGGCGATGCCGGCATGCGCCACATGCTGGAGCAGTTCGGGCCGGCCCTGAAGCTGCCCTGGACGAAGCTCAAGGCGCCCGAGCTGACCGATGCGCTGATCGACCGCATGGTCGCCGGCACCGAAGCCCAGGCCGAGGGCCGGACGGTCAAGGAGCTGGAACGCCTGCGCGACAACTGCCTGATCGAGATCATGCGGGCGCTCGAGAAATACGACATCGGTGCCGGCAAGGTGCTGGCCGAGGACGCCGCGCTGCGCAGGACGGAAGGCGGATCGTGATCCCGGCGCGACCTGATGCTTCGAGACGCCCCTTTCGGGACTCCTCAGCATGAGGCTCCGCCGTCCGTGTCTTCATCCTGAGGAACGGCGATGCCGCGTCTCGAGGGGTAAGGCCGCTCCGCCAGCGCCGCGATAGAACCGGAGAAACGCAATGGATTTCGGGCTGACCGAAGAGCAGAACATGGTGGTCGAGACGGTCCGCGCCTTCGTCGAGACCGAGCTGTACCCGCTGGAGGCTGAGCTGGAGCGCAGCGGCCAATTGCCGCGCGAGATCGGCCGCGAGATCCAGGACAAGGTGCTGGCGATGGGCTTCTATGCCCCGAACATCCCCGAGGAGTTCGGCGGCGGCGGGCTCGACAACCTGACCTTCGCGCTCCTGGAGCGCGAGCTCGGCCGCACCTCCATGGGCCTCAACCACTGGTGGGGCCGGCCGTCCAACATTTTGTGCGCCTGCACGCCCGAGCAGCGGGAGCGCTACCTCATCCCTTGCGTCAAGGGCGAGAGGATGGACGCGCTGGCGATGACCGAGCCGGACGCGGGCTCCGACGTGCGCGGCATGAAATGCACCGCACGCCGCGACGGCGGCGACTGGGTGATCAACGGCACCAAGCACTTCATCAGCCACGCCGATGTCGCCGATTTCGTCATCACCTTCATCGCCACCGGCGAGGAGGAGACTCCGCGCGGGCCACGCAAGCGCATCACCTGCTTCCTGGTCGACCGCGGCACGCAAGGCTTCGAGATCCGGCCGGGCTACAATTCGGTGTCGCACCGCGGCTACCACAACTGCATCCTCAATTTCGACGACTGCCGGGTGCCGGACGCCCAGATCCTGGGCGCGGAGGGCCAGGGCTTCGAAGTCGCCAACGACTGGCTCTATGCGACGCGGATAACGGTGGCGACGATGTGCGTCGGCCGCGCCCGCCGGGTTTTCGACCTCGCCGCCGAATGGTGCGCCACCCGCAAGCAGTTCGGCCAGACCATCGGCAAGTTCCAGGGCACGTCCTTCAAGCTCGCCGACATGATCACCGAGATCGACGCCGCCGACTGGCTGACTCTGGCGGCAGCCTGGAAGCTGGATCAGGGACAGGACGCCAACCGCGAGATCGCCTCGGCCAAGCTCTACGCCTCGGAGATGCTGGCGCGGGTCACCGACCAGGCGATCCAGATCCATGGCGGCATGGGGCTGATGGACGACCTGCCGCTGGAGCGCTTCTGGCGCGACGCCCGGGTCGAGCGCATCTGGGACGGCACGTCGGAGATCCAGCGCCACATCATCTCGCGCGCGATCCTGCGCCCGCTGGAAAGCTGACCCGCATGACCGCGGACGCCCTGCAGCGGCTGCTGCGCCCGGCGACCCTCGCGGTGATCGGCGGGCGCGAGGTGGCGGAGGTCGTCCATCAATGCGACAAGCTGGGCTTCGCCGGCACGATCTGGCCGGTCAGCCACAAGCGTGACAGCATCGCCGGGCGCGACTGCTTCAAGCGCCTCGAGGACCTGCCGGGCGCACCGGATGCCGCCTTCATCGCGATCCCGGCGGAGCCGACCATCGAGGCGGTCGCGCTGCTCGCCGCCATGGGCGCCGGCGGCGCGGTCTGCTATGCCTCCGGCTTTCGGGAGGTCGCCGCGGACGGAATCGCCCGCCAGGACCGGCTGGTCGCCGCCGCCGGCGCCATGCCGATCCTCGGGCCCAACTGTTACGGCTTCATCAACTACCTCGACGGTGCGGCGCTGTGGCCCGACCAGCAAGGCGGCGAGCGCGTCGCGCGCGGCGTCGCCATCGTCACGCAGAGCGGCAACATGGGCCTGAACCTGACCATGCAGCAGCGCTCGCTGCCGCTGGCCTATCTGATGACCCTCGGCAACCAGGCCGCCATCGGCATGCCGGAATGCATCGCCGCCCTGTCGGCGGACGATCGGATCGCGGCGATCGGCCTGCACATCGAGGGGCTCGCCGACCTCGCCGCGTTCGAGCGCGCGGTCGCACTCGCCCGCCGCCGCGGCCTCCCCGTCGTGGCGCTGAAGACCGGCCGCTCGGTCACCGGGGCCGAGATCGCGCTCAGCCACACCGCCTCGCTGGCCGGCCCGGACGGGCTGTACGACGCCTTCTTCGCGCGGCTCGGCGTCGCCCGCGTGCATTCGGTGCCCGAGTTCCTCGAGACGCTGAAGCTGCTGTCGGTCACGGGGCCGCTTCCCGGCACCCGCATCTCGTCGATGAGCTGCTCCGGCGGCGAGGCCTCGCTGATCGCCGACATGGCCGAGGGCCGCGACATCGCCTTCCCGCGCATGACCGACGACCACCGCGCCGAAGTCGCCGCCACCCTCAATTCGCTGGTCAGCGTCTCCAACCCGCTCGACTACCACACCTTCATCTGGGGCGACGAGGAGCGCCAGACCGAGACCTTCACGGCGATGCTGCGCGGCGGCTACGACCTCTCGCTGCTGGTCCTCGACTTCCCGCGGCCGGACCGCTGCCGGCCCGACGACTGGTGGCGCACGGTCAACGCCATCGTCAACGCGGCCCGCCGCACCGGGCAGAAAGCAGCCGTCGTCGCCTCGCTGCCCGAATGCCTGCCGGAGGAGGTGCGCGGCTTTCTTGTCGAGCAGGGCGTCGCACCGATGCAGGGCATCGCCGAGACGCTGACCGCAATCGAGTCCGCCGCACGCGTCGGCCGCGCCATGGCCGACGGCGACCCCCCTGCCCTGCTGCGCCCCGGCCCGGTCACGCATGCCGGCAGCCGGGTCCATGACGAGTGGGAGTCGAAGCGCTTGCTCGCCGCGCACGGACTCGCCGTGCCGGAGGGTGCGCTGGTCGCCTCGCCCACCGAGGCTGTAGCGGCCGCCGAAGCCTTCGGCTACCCGGTCGCGGTCAAGGCGGTCTCGGCCGAGATGGTGCACAAGACGGAGCACGGCGCCATCGCACTCAACCTCATCGATGCCGACGCGGTGCAGGACGCCGCCGAGCGCATGGCAGCGCTCTCGCCCCGCATCCTCGTCGAGCGCATGGTGAGCGACGGCATCGCCGAGCTCATCGTCGGGATCGACCGCGATGCGCAGTTCGGCCCCTATCTCGTGGTCGGCTTCGGCGGGATTCTCGTGGAGGCGATCAGCGACAGCCGCACCCTGCTGCTACCGACGACTCGCGAGCAGGTGCTGGCGGCGCTCGGCGCGCTGAAGACGGCGCCGATGCTGGACGGCTATCGCGGCCTGCCGCCGGCCGACAAGGACGCCGCGGTCGACGCCGTCCTGGCGGTCGCGGCATTCGCCGCCGATCACGCCGAGACGATCCTCGAGCTCGACGTCAACCCGCTGATCGTGCGCGCGCAAGGGCAGGGCGCCGTCGCCGCCGACGCCATGGTGCGCGTCGCGGAACCCGATTGAGGAGGACCTGAGCCATGACCAGACCGGTGATCATCGAGCGCCGCGGCGCGGTGCTTGAGGTGACGCTCGACCGGCCCAAGGCGAACGCCATCGACGCGCCGACCAGCCGCATCATGGGCGAGGTCTTCGCCGGCTTCCGCGACGACAAGGAGCTCCGCGTCGCCATCCTGACCGGTGGCGGCGAGCGCTTCTTCAGCGCCGGCTGGGACCTCAAGGCGGCGGCCGAGGGCGAGGCGCCGGATGCCGACTACGGCGTCGGCGGCTTCGGCGGCCTCCAGGAGCTGCCCGGCCTCAACAAGCCGGTGATCGCCGCGGTCAACGGCATGGCGCTCGGCGGCGGTTTCGAGCTGATGATCTCGTGCGACATCATCGTCGCCGCCGAGAGCGCCCGCTTCGCCCTGCCGGAGATCCGCTCCGGCACCATCGCCGATGCCGCCACCGTCAAGCTGCCGCGCCGCATCCCGTACCACGTCGCGATGGAGCTCCTGTTCACCGGCCGCTGGATGGAGGCGGCGGAGGCCAAGCACTGGGGCCTCGTCAACGAGATCGTGCCGGCGGACAAGCTGATGGCACGGGCTCGCGAGGTCGCCGCCCTGCTCGCCGCCGGCCCGCCGCTGGTCTACGCCGCGATCAAGGAGGTCGACCGCGAGACCGCGCACCTGCCGGTGCAGGAGGCGATGGACCTGATCACAGGCCGGAAACTCAGGACCATCGAGACGCTCTACTCCAGCGAGGACCAGCTCGAAGGCGCCCGCGCCTTCGCCGAGAAGCGAGAGCCGGTGTGGAAGGGCCGGTAGCGGGCGCGGGGCGCCGGCGGCAGGTGGTGCTGGCGGCGCGACCTCATACTTCGAGACAGCGCTGCGCGCCTCCTCAGCATGAGGCATGTGTCAACGAGTCCCTTTGAGCCTCGTCCTGAGGAGCGGCGCAGCCGCGTCTCGAAGGGCGAGGTCGCTAGCCAGTCTAAGCCGCCTGCTCGCCCGCCGTACCGTACCAGCCGTCCAGCCTTGTCCCGCCCATCGCCTCCTCTCCGCTCTCGCCGGCGCCGTCCCTGTCCACCCCCCAGGGATGATACGGATTGCAGTGATAATCTCCAAATCGCCGCCGCCCGCCGCCCCGCGCCGGTGAAACGAGCCCATGCAAAGGCGTTTTCTGCGGGTTTGCGGGGGGCGGTCGGCCGGCAACAGGTATCGATGCCGGCTCTCATCTATAACGCCAATCGAGGCACCAAGTCCGCTATACTGGCGCTCCCGTGGAACGCATGGCGTAAAATACGGGCATACGACCTGGTTCGTCGGGGACGGGGAGATTGAGCGACGCGTTGCGTACGCCTTTATAGGCCAGCCCATGCCATACAATCTCAAAGCCACCCACAGCAGCGCCGGAGAGGAGGACGGTGTGCTGACCGTCGGTTTCGCCGACGATGCGGCATCCCCGTCTCGGTATCTCCTCATAACAGAGGCAGCTGGATTGCGACGCGCAGGACCGGCGGCTTGGGATGGACCGGATCTACCTCGAGGTCGAATCCCAGTCGCGGTGCGCCTATGGCGGGCTGCTGGCGATCTCGGTCGGGGGCCGGACGCTGTCCTTCCGGCTGGATACGGTTGCCGCGCGGGCCTTGCAGGTCGATGGCGAGATACGCGTTGAATTGACGCGCGACGATCCCGCGACGCAGGCGGCACTGGCCATGCTGAAACGCCTCGCAACGTTGGACGGCATTGCCTTTGAAGAGTGCGGGACGTGATCGAAACAGGGCGTACCGCCGCCCCGCCCCCTACTCCTTGACCACCAGCTTGTAGTCCGGGGTCGGGTTCAGGGGGCAGGAATAGACGTATTCGCCGGGGGTGAGCTCGATCT
>CAYFYY010000016.1:38371-62123 GCA_964347475.1 uncultured Flavobacteriales bacterium | reverse complement strand
GGGCTGGCCCCGGGAGCGGGCGCCGGATCGGCGATCCGGCGCCCCTGGCGCTGCGCGGCCCCCTTGCGTCGTCACCGGCGCAGATCTGAGAGGAATGACCGAATGGCGATTGACGCAATCATGAAACGCAGCCGGGACGCCGCGCGGCGCGCCCGCGCGGCGCTGGCCGCGGCGGAACCCGGCGTGGACCGATACGCCCTTGCAGCGGCGTCCGGGCCGCTGGACGAGATCAGGGCCGATACGGATCTGGTGCAGCGCCTGCGGGATATCGATGAGCGCCTCGACGACCGGCAACGCCGTCTGCGGTCGCTGCGCCAGGACACGGATCGCCCGCCCGAGATCAGGCGGCGCCAGGTCGCCCGGCTGGAGGCGGAGATCGCGCAGCTGACGACTGCCCGACGTGACCTGGAGGCGGAAGCCCGGGCGATATCGCTGCCTGCGCAACCGAAGCCGAAACCGGGCTTGCCGGGGCCCGCCGGTGAACTGACCGACGTCGGGACAGCGAGCGAAAATCGTTCCTTACAGCCTGGTCCCGCGTCAGTCTCCCCGGAAAACACCGGCAAGATGCACATCGGGCCCGCACCAACATCTTTCCCAAGGGCGGCCGCAGACAGCCCCAAGAGCGCACCGATTCAAAAGAAAAGCGGACAGAGACCGGCTGCCCCCAGCGGCGATCGCGGCACGCGCAACAGCGGGCCGGCCGCCGCGACGGCAAATGCCCGGGATATTTGGGCCGCCGGTCTGCCCGCCGTGCCGCTCACGGATGACGGGGCGGTCGATACGGATGCGCTGCGGAAGGGCCAGGTCTACCGCATGCCGGAGTCGGCCGGCGGCGGACTCGGGCGATGGACCAATGGCCTGTTCTACAATTACGACGGAAAGTCGGATTGGAACTTCCGCAGCGTCGCCGACCTCGATGCCTACTCCGGCGTCTCGGGGCAGCCGACGGCGGATCAACGACGGAAGTTTTTTCTCAACTTGATTATGGCCGGTGGTGGCTTCATGCCCGCGGTCTTCTTAGAGAAGCCGGACATCGGGGCATTCAACCGTGAAAACACCGAAGGCCTGTGGGCCGCCCAAGGCGACGACGAGGTGTCGTTTCGTCTCGGGGACGGCCCTGTCTTTCTGACTCTGCCGGATGACGCCGCTGCGGTTCTGTTGCGCAACTGGGACGACTTCAAAACCCGGATGACGTTGTTGTCGCGGCTCTTCGCCGATGACCTGACGCTATCGGAACTGCGTCGCCTGATCGAGGCGGAAGTCTTCAAGGGCATCCCCGAATCCGGGTGGTCCGAACCCGCCGCGCTGAGACCGGACGGGATGACTTACGACTTCGAAGATCCATACGGCGCCCAGAAACATCTCGCCCGGCTGCGCATGCGCGCCTTCGACGAGATGATCGAAGGGATACGCCGCGGCGCCTCTGACGAGGAGGTGGCGCAGTTGATCCGCGATTTCCAGGAGATCATGCTGCCCGAACTGATGGGTGCGGGCCGGTTCCTCAAGGAATTCGTCAAGGACATGGTGCCGGGCCTGAACAACCTGCGCAGCGGCATCCATTTCTGGAACGACCTGAGAGAGATCAAGGAGGAGTGGAAGGAAGGTGATATCGCCGGGCTGGCCGGCAACAGCCTGCTGCTCCTGCTCGACGGTCTGGGCATGATCCCGATCGTCGGCAGCGCCTTCGCCCCGGTCCGCACCGCGCTGAAGAAGGGTGCCAGAGCCGTCGGCGCGGCCCTTCCACGCCTCGACGGGCTGGCGGCACAGGCGCAGCTCTGGCGACACCGACTTCAATGGCCGAACCGCGAGCACAAGATCGATCCGTCGCGGATTTTCGGAGCCATCTTCGACAAACTGCCGCCAGATATTCAGGGGAAAGTTCGCAGCAAAACCAATTTTGCGTTCGGCGGCGCGGGCGAGGAGTATCAGCAGGGCCTGTTGGGACGGATGGATCCGGCCGCGCAAGGGCAAACCCATGTGAACATTCCCCCACACCTGCAGCCTATGCTGGGAGGCCGAAAATTCCGACGATATGACGGTCTGGCGCGCGACGCCACCGACTTGTTCGTCGAGGATATCATGGGATGGTTTGATCCCCTGATCGGGCGTCAATGGGACAGGTTCCAGGCCGGGTTCAAGCATTACGAATTCAAGACCGGCGCGGCCTGGAATAGATTTCAGGAGATAGTCGACGCTTTCGCTAACAACAATCCGGGCCAGCTGACCGATGTGTTCGGCAATGCCGTAGAACGCGTCGAAAGGGCCCGCATCTACCCGGAACAGATTCCGATGGGCCTGGCGATCCGACATGCGCAGGAGCGTTTCGCGGAGCTTGTCGCGAATAACGTGATCGACGTGACGACCAGCCGCGAGCTGCTCAATGCCATGAAAACCTCGTACGAACGCGGCACGAAATTCATCGGCCTGTTCGATTACGCCGGGCTTTACGTGAATCTGCTGGCCGCGGCCGGGCATCGAAGCCGGGCGCTGTCATCGGGAAAAGACAACCAAGTTGGGAAGTGATTGACATGCTGTGCTGCATATATTAAAAATTGTTCTATAAATATCTAATACAACTTTAAAGACGTATGGAGGCAACTGGCCGTGACCATGTATCTCCACATAATCTGGCCGTTGGAGGGGCCCGCACCGGCATGGGATGAAGCTGAGCGGATCTATTCCCGGCTCGACGACATCAGGGACGAAAAGAGCATGGGACCCTGGTTCGTCGATTGCCTTATGGGTGACCACGCTAATCTGGTGGCCAAGATGGGCATCAGGCCATACGAATTTGCGAACTCGTATGATTCCTTCGAGGAAAACGGATTCCCCGAGGATGAAGATGAGTGGTTCAGCCCGGATGAGATCATCGCGGCGACCTGGAAACTGCAGTCGCTGATCGGCAACGAGGATCCGGACGCTCTCGCGCTCGTCGAATGGTTCATGCGGCACAACAGGGCGATGAGAGGCCCGCGCCCACCCGTTGGCCAACCCATCCCGCGGGTGCTGGAAGGGGAAGACCCGGCAGAGGTCGCGCGTTTTCGACTGGATGCGCTTGCGATCCTGCTGGACGGCCTGCAAGGGGTGATACACACGGCCAACAACTGCAAGAGAGAGGGCATCGAACGTATCGCCTTCTGCCTTGTGATGTGACGGCACGGGGGCACGTCGCGTCCGCCCGGGTCGACGGCGTCGGTTGACGACGATTGCTCGCGATGAGCCCGTGCGCACAGCCGGCTCAAGACGCGATGCAAGGGGCCTGATGAGCGCAACCCGCGCGTCGACTGGCGGGCTGGTCGCGTGGGTCGGGTCCCGGCGAAGTTCATCAGGCGCTTCGGAAGCGGGACCCTTGCCTGCGAAACCGAGCACGAAGCTCTCAAACGAAAACGGAGACAGTCATGACCGACAGCGAACCGGTCCCCGCGACGGGCGGGCCGAAAGAGGACGCGACCGCACTTCGGGGCGTCGACGATCGAATCGCCGACATCCGCCGGCAACGGGACACGGCGCTGGGGCTCGGCGACCGCGAGACGGCGCGGGAGTTCGACGCGCTGGAGCGCGAGCTCTACGACGCCGGCGCGGGCGCGGCGGGCGCGGAGACCGGCGATCCGGGCGTGGAGGGCTCTGGCGGCGCGGCGACGGATAACTTCGACGAAGCAACCCACGGGCCGCTCACCGCCGACGAGGCCGAAGGCGTCTTCGCCTTCCTGGACACCGTCGATGCGGACGGCACCGCCGGCCTGCGCGCCGAGTGGGGCGGCGAGGCGGGGGCCCATCTCGGCCATGCGCATCTGTGGTTCGTAACGCAGTACACGCAGGCCGAACGGGATTCGATGGTCGTCACCCCCGGCCTCGTGCGCATGGCCGCGCGGATGGGCCGCAAGCTCGCCGCCGACGGGCAGGAACGGCAAGCGGCGCCAACCGGCGGCCATGATGGCGATGGCGCCGCGGACGCAGACCAGAATCCCGCCGCGCTGCGGCGCCGCCGGCAGGACGCGCAGCGGGCCGGCGACTATCGCCGGGCGCAGGCGCTGGACGAAGAGGAGCGCGCGGCCTGGGCGCGGGTATCTGGCGATGCGCCGATCGTCGGCCGCGCCGGCCGCAACCTTTAGGACGAGAAGGAGGACGGACATGGACCGCTGCAACCCGGCGAACCTGGAGCGCGCCGCCGACGGGCGCGGCGCGGCCTTGTGGATCCTGACGACGCCACACCCGCTGCGCAGCGTGCTGTGCAAGGGCTATTTCGAGACGGTCGCCGAGCATGGCCTGCGCCGGCACGACCGCATCTGGGTCAACGCCTCGGCGGCGGCGGAGACGGTGGAATACGCGACCCTCGTCGTCACCGCTTCGGGCACGCCCGGCGCCGGCGGCATCGCCGTCCGGCGCCTGCCGCTGCGGGCCCGAAAGTCATGATCTTCGCACGCCTGCGCCGCAGGGGCGGTCCCGGAAACCCCGATCCGCTCGCCTTCTTCAAGCGTCTGCGCGAGGTGCAATTCGGCGCGCGCTACTCCGACGCCGACCGCTACCGCGATTTCCGCCGGGTCTTCCTGGCAACGCCCGAGGGACGGCGCTGCCTCTACCAGATCTTCGAATGGGCGCATCTGTTCCACAGCTGCGTGGTGCCGGGCGACCCGTACATGTCCCACTTCCAGGACGGCGAGCGGGCGATCGGCCTCAACATCCTCGCCGTCCTCAACGCCGAGCCCGACGCCGAGTCCGAGCTGCGGGCCGAGCCGGAGGATGCACCATGAGCGAGACCGAAACGGAGACGGGTGCCGCGGCGGCCGCGCCGGCACGGGATGCCGGAGCACCGGCGGCCGAAGCCTCCGGCGCAGGCGCCGACTGGCGCGCGGCGATCGCCGAGCCGAAGCTGCGCGCCTTCGCCGAGCGCATGGCCGGCCCCGCCGATGCGGTAAAGATGGCCTTCGACCTGCGCCGCAAGCTGTCGCGCGCCGTCACGCCGCCGGGCAAGGATGCGGACGCCGACGAGATCCAGGCCTTCCGCCGCAGGCTGGGCGTGCCGGACAACGTCGAGGGTTACGCCTACGAGCGGCCCGCGCTGCCCGAATACCTTGTGCCGGATGAGGCGGTCGCCGCGCGCGAGGCGGCCTTCCTCGAGCAGGCGCTGGCGCTGGGTCTGACCCGCGAACAGGCGCGAGGCATCCTCGACTGGCATTACGAGACGACGGTGGACCAGCATGAAATCCTGGCGCGGCGCCTGGGCGACGGGCGGGCGCAGTCGGAGGCCGCGCTGCGGCGCGAATGGGGCGGGGACTACGAGGCCAACCTCGCCGCCGCGCACCGCGCCGCCGCGGAATTCGGCGGCGATGGCATGATCGAGTTCCTCGCCAACGTGACGGTGGACGGCGTGCGCCTCGCCGACCATCCGCGCCTCGTCCGCGCCTTCGCCGAGGCCGGAAAGCGGCTGGCTGAGGACAGCATCGCGCTCGCCGGAAGCGATGCCGGCGGCGCGACACTCGAGGAGCGCGTCAAGGACCTCCGCGCGGCCAAGCAGGACGCGCTCAGCCGCGGCGACCGCGACGCCGCGCAACGGCTGGATGCCGAAGAGCGCGGACTGTGGGGCCGGATCGCGGGGGCGGGGTGAGGGCGCCCGAAGGCAGACCTCAGCGCGCGGCCATCCGCGCCCCCGCTGCCGGCCCGACTCCGACACAGCGGACGGTAGACTTAATCCCACAACGATAGTAAGCTTTTTGTTCCCATGCGCGTTCTTTGGGAGGCCGCATGGCAGAGCAGCGCGTCACCCGAAAGCTTGTCGCGATCCTCGCCGCCGATATGGTCGGCTATAGCCGGCTCATGGAGGCAGACGAGACCGGGACGATTAAGCGCCAAAAGACCCATCGCGCGGAGCTGATTGACCCCAAGATCGCCGAGCACCACGGACGCATCGTCAAGACCGCGGGCGACGGTCTGCTGGTGGAGTTTGCCAGCGTCGTCGATGCCGTCGCCTGCGCAGTCGAGATCCAGCGCGCAATGGGCGAGCGGGAGGCGGACGTCCCCGAGGAGCGCCGCATTCACTACCGCGTCGGCATCAACCTCGGCGACATCATTATCGACGAGGACGACATTTACGGCGACGGGGTCAACATCGCGGCACGCTTGCAGGAGCTTACAGAGCCCGGTGGGGTAAGTGTCTCAGGTACGGCCTACGAGCACCTCAAGGCCAAGGTGGAGGTGGGCTACGAATACCTCGGCGAGCAGCGGGTCAAGAACATCGAGAAGCCGGTGCCGGTATACCGCGCCTTATTGGACCCCAAGGATGCCGGCAAGGTCATCGGCGTTAGGCGAAATGTTCTCCGTCCCTGGATAGCTGCGGCAGCGGCGGTCGGTCTTGTGGTGCTGGTTGCGGCTGGAGGGCTGGTTATTTGGCAGCCGTGGGCCCCCGACGTGGAGCGGGCGTCCGTCGAAAAGATGGCCTATCCGCTCCCCGACAAGCCCTCCATCGCCGTGCTCCCCTTCGACAATTTGAGCGGCGATCCTGGGCAAGATGCCATTGCCGACGGGTTCACCGAGAGCCTCATTACGACCCTCGCCCAAATGCCGGAACTCTTCGTCATCGCCCAGAACTCGACCTTCACCTACAAGGGCGAGCCGGTGAAGGTGAAGCAGGTGGCCGAGGAGCTGGGGGTCCGTTACGTGCTGGAGGGGAGTTTCCAAAGAGAAGGTGATACCTTGCGTATCGCCGCGCAGCTGATCGACGCTCTCGAAGGATACCACCTGTGGGCCGACAAGTTCGACCGCGACGTCAACGCCATGTTCGCCGTCCAGGACGAGATCATACGGGAGATTTTTACGGCGCTGCAGGTCGAGCTGGTGGCAGGCGAACACGGGCGCGTATGGCAGAAGGGCACCGACAACTTCGATGCGTACCTGGTCTGGTTGCAAGGCTGGAAGCATTTCCGGCGTAACACCAAGGACGACAACGCCATAGCGCGGCAATTGATCCAGCGAGCCATCGACATGGACCCGGACTGGGCGATGCCCTACACCACCCTCGCTTGGACGCATTACCGGGACGCCACGCGGCTCGACTGGACGGACTCCCCCGCCGAATCCATGGAGTTGGCCGCTGAAGCCGCGCAGAAGGCGTTGGCCCTGGACGACACATATCCGGGAGTCTACGCCGCGTTAGGCGGTGTCCACGAGTTAAAGGGGGAGATCGAGCAGGCCATCGCCTACCATAAGAAGGCCGTGGCGCTGGGACCCAATATCTCGGTCTATCACGCCATCCTCGCCTATAATCTGACCGAGGCCGGGCAGGCCGACGAAGCAATTCCCATGCTCAAGAAGGCGATGCGCCTCAGCCCTACCTATCAGCCGTGGTACCTGAACTCACTGGGCGACGCGTACAACGCAGCGGGTCGGTACGATCTGGCGGCCGAAGCATACAGGCAATTTCTCGAGCGCCAGCCGGATTCCATAAGCGGCCATGCGGGACTCATCGTAAGTTACATGTGGCTCGGGCAGGAAGACGAGGCGCGAACGATTGCGACGGAATTGCTGGAGATCAAGCCGGATTTCTCGGTGAATGGGCACAGAAAGTGGCTCTTCTACAAGGACCAGGTTTATGTCGAGCGCCTCCTCGATGCGCTGCACAAGGCGGGCCTGCCGGAGTAATCGACACGTCACTCCGGAGTCCGGTCATGGCTGGGCCCGGACCCATCCGCTGCGCCGGAACGATGACCGTTTATGGATCAGAGGAAGACATAGGAGTCCGCTTCCTGCCCGCAGCGCTTTCAAATTCACGCCGAGGCTCTACCCGCAGCTTGAAGGTAGACCCTGCAATCCGTAAAATTCGTATTGTCGGAGGGCTGCGTCCGGCGCCCCTGTCGCCGGCGTCCTCCCTGGATTTCTGAGATTTCCTGTCCCACACCGGCCCACCGCGCCCTTCTGCGCGACCCGGGGCGGGGCGTTCCGCATTTCGCGTGACCCGGCGGTCCCTGATCCGGGGCCGGGGCGACCCGCGCATGGCGCCGCGCGGCCCATCGTTCCCGTCCTGCCCAATCGCCGGCCCATCGCGCGCTGCTGCGATCCCGAACCAATCCGCAATCGCAAGGGTGAACAGCAATGAGTACCCAGATCGACAACAGCTTCGTCAAGCAGTACGAGGCGGATGCCCACGACGCCTTCCAGCGCCAGGGCTCGAAGATCCTGAACACGGTCCGGCACAAGCCGGGGGTGAAGGGATCGACCACCACCTTCCAGCGCATCGGTACCGGCACCGCGACCACCAAGGCGCGGCACGGTGTGATCACGCCGATGAACCAGGACCACACCGCGATCGAATGCGCGCTCAGCGACTTCTACGCCGGCGACTGGGTCGACAAGCTGGACGAGCTGAAGACCAACATCGACGAGCGGGGTGCGGTCGCCAAGGGCGGCGCCTGGGCGCTCGGCCGCAAGGTCGACGACCAGATCATCGCCAGGCTCGGCGAGACCACGCAGGCGCCGGTCACCTGGAACGTGACCGCCGCGGCGACCGTCCGCAACGCGCTGATCGAGATGGTCGAGGCGCTCGACGATGCCGACGTGCCCGACGACGGCGACCGCTGGGGCCTGCTGACCCCGCGGGCCTGGTCGATGGCGCTGACCGTCAAGGAGTTCGCGTCGTCCGACTATGTCGGCGAGGACCGCCCGTACATGAAGCGGGCTCAGGCGCGCACCTGGCTCGGCGTCAACTGGCTGCGCCATACCGGCCTGCCCGGCAAGGGCACGGCCGCGGCCAGCGTGTTCGCTTATCACAAGTCGGCGATCGGCTACGGCTCCGGCGCGCAGATCACCGCCGACATCACCTGGCACGGCGACCGCGCCTCGCATTTCGTCAACCACTGGATGTCGGGCGGCGCGTGCCTGATCGAGGATGCGGGCGTCATCGCCGGCACCCTCAACGACACCGCCACCATCCCGACTTCGTGATCGTTTCCCGCTAGCGCGGGATCGCACCGGCCCACTCCCCCACCCGGCCACCCAACGGCATCGTACGCGATGGGTGGCCGGGTGGGGGAGTGGGCCGGTGCCGCGAAATTTGAATAAATCCAAGGAGAATGAGAGACATGGCAACGCTCTATGGCACCCAGATGGCCAAGCTGCGCGTCGCGCCGCAGGCGGTTCCCGATCCCGGTTTCGTCGACGGCACGGTGCGCGTGTTCTGTGAGGAGATCACCCTTTCCGGCCAGCCGACGACGGACGTCATCGAGGTCGCACGGCTGCCCAAGGGGGCGGTCCCGCTCTACGGCGTGCTGCTGACCGACACGTCGCTCGGCACCGCGACCGTCGCGGTGGGGGTATCCGGAAATGCCGGGAAATACCGCGCGGCGGCACCGTTCACCGCAGTCGATACGCCGGATCCGTTCGGAGTGGCAGCGGGCGTGGGTCAGGCGCTGGGCGCGGAGGAAACGGTGTTCATCACCATCGGCACGGCGGCCCTGCCGGCGTCCGGCACGTTGCGGGTGATGTTCTTCTACAGCTTCAACTGATCCCTACCCGAACCTGCAACGGGCCGTCCTCGCGGGCGGCCCGTTGCCCTTTTCTTCGGCCGGCGACAACCGCCGCGTCACATCATCAGGAATTCTCTGGCAGAGAGGTCACGTCGATCATGGCGACCGAAGCAGGCATTTGCAATTCCGCGCTCTCGAAGCTCGGCAACAACCGCATCGTCTCGCTGACCGAGGGCACGCCGGCGGCCAATCTGTGCCTCGAGCAGTACGGCAAGCTGCGCGATCATCTTCTGCGCGCGCACGACTGGAATTTCGCGGCCAGCCGGGTCAAGCTGGCGCAGCTTTCGAACACGCCGGCCTTCGGATACGATTTCCAGTACGCGCTGCCGTCGGACTGGATGCGCACGATCAGCGTGCATCCCACGGACAGCCGCAACGATGTGCTGACCGACTATGCCATCGAATCCACCGAGGCCGAGGGGCGCGTCCTGCGCACCGATCATCCGCATGTCTATCTGCGCTATGTCCGCAGACTGACGGATCCGAATGTCATGGACCCGGCATTCCGCGAGGCCCTGGCCTGGCGCCTGGCGATGGAGCTGGCGGTGCCGCTGGCCAAGTCGGGCTCGCTGCGGGATCGCATGGAACGTGGCTTCGAGGACGCCTTGGCCGTGGCCAAGAGCATCGACGGGCAGGACGACCCGCCGCAGGCATTGCCCGCCGGCGCCTGGGTGGCAGCGAGGCACTGAGCGATGGCGCGCGCCAACCTGCTTCGTCCGTCGGTCAATGCCGGCGAGTTCAGCCCACGCATGGCCGCACGGGTCGACATGCAGCAATACCCGTTCGCGGCGGAGACGCTCGAGAACCTTATCCTCCTGCCGCAGGGCGGCTTCATGCGCCGGCCCGGCACGCGCTTCGTCGCCGAAGTCAAGGACCCCAATATCAAGACGCGGCTGATGCGGTTCCGGTTTTCAACCGGACAAGCCTATGTCATCGAAGCAGGGGAGCGGTATTTCCGGTTCTTCAAGGACCAGGGCCAGATCTTCGTGGATGCCACCGATGCCGTGATTGCCAACGGCGACTTCGCCGCGGCGACGGACTGGACGGACAGATCTGGGATCCTCGAACTCCCGTTCGACTCCGAATCCGGTGCCTTCACGGCAGGCCTCGTGGTGACGGGCGGCACCTCGGCAGCGTCCGGTACCATCGTGTCCGTCAACAAGGGCGGGGCGGGAACCGGGAATTACGGCGTGTTGACGGTGTCCGGTGTAACGGGCGCGTTTCAGGACAATGAGACGATTACCGACACCGCGACCGGCTCAGCGCAGGCCAACGTCCCGACGCCTCTCGGCACCGCTGCCGGGATCAGCCACGATCTGGTCAACGGACGCCTCAATCTCGACGGGCTGGTCGACGATTATGCCTGGGCGGAGCAGGCGGTTGCGACGACCAAAATGGATCAGGAGCATGTTCTGCAGTTTCGGGTTTTGGGCGTGGCCGGTGACACGGCGCAGCTGCGCGTTGGCTCGACCCCCACGGGAAACGACTTGCTGGAGGATACAAATGTCGCGGCCGGTTACCATGCGTTCGCGTTCACGCCCTCGACGAGCCCGTTCTACGTGCAGTTCCGGGCAAAGGACAAGACGGTGCAGATCGATGACGCATTCCTGCTCAGCAGCACACCGATCGAAATCGCGACGCCCTGGGCCTCCGGCGACCTCGCAGGTCTGCGGAGCGCGCAAAGCGCGGACATCCGCTATTTTACGCACGATGACTATCCGGTCTACCGGCTGCTGCGCTACGGTCACACCAGCTGGTCGCTTGAAGAAGTCGACTTCTCCGACGGCCCGTATTTCGATGCCAACGTCAGCAAGACTACGCTGACCCCGTCGGCTACGGCGGGGACCGGAATCTCCGTTGCCGCGTCGCGAACCGACGGTATCAACGGCGGATCCGGGTTCAAACCGACCGATGTCGGCCGGCTGTTGCGGATCATGCACGGCTCCGAGTGGGGCTATGCGTGCATCGTGGCCGTCATGTCGGCAACCGAGGTGTCCGTCGACGTCAAGCGCGATTTCGGCGGCACGGCGGGATCTCTCGACTGGGCGCTTGGTGCGTGGTCGCAGACCACGGGTTATCCGCGAACGGTTGCCTTCTATGAATCGCGGCTCGCCTTTGCCGGAACCAGGAGCCGCCCACAGAGTTTCTGGCTTTCCCAGAGCCAGGACTTCGAGAACATGCGACCCGACAGTCCCGGTGGGGCCGTCGCGGACGACGACGCAATCGTGCGCACGATCGGCACGACCGAGGTGAACGGCATCCAGTGGATGTCGCCTGGTCCGACGCTGGTTCTGGGCACCTCCGGCGCGCAGTGGGCGGTGCGCGCTTCGCTTCAGGACGAGCCGATCACCCCGGCGAGCGTCAATGCCAAGGCCCAAACGACCCGGCAGTGCGCCGACCTGGACGCGCTGCAGCTCGACGAGGCAACGCTGTTTGTCCAGGCCGGAAAACGCAAGCTGCTGCAATACGGCTACAATTCCGATATCAGCGGCTACGAAGCCCGTGATCTTACGATCCTTGCCGACCATGTGAGCGACAGCGGCTTCGTCGCGCTCGAGTATCAGGAAGAACCGTGGTCGATCGTCTGGGCCCTGCGCGCCGATGGCGGCCTCGCCGCGCTGACGTATCGTCCGGCAGAGGAGGTCGTCGGCTGGTCGCGTCATTGGCTGGGCGGCTCGACCGCGGCGGGACGCGCGTCCGTCGAAAGCATGACGACAATTCCGGGAAGCGTCGCGGGTGACAGCGCGAATCGCGACGAGATGTGGCTGGTCGTGCGGCGAACCATCGATGGGACGACCAGGCGCTACATCGAGTTCTTTGAAGCTTCTTACGAGGATGGCCAGAGTCAGCGCGATGCCTTCTATCTCGATTGCGGACTGAGTTACGTCGGCGCTGCGACCAATACGCTCGGCGGTTTCGAACACCTCGAAGGCGAGACGGTCAAGATACTGGCTGACGGCGCGAACCACCCGGATCGGGTTGTTACGAACGGTCAGGTTACACTGGACGCGGCGTACTCGAACGTCCATGCGGGCCTGCCGTATACCAGCACCTATAAATCCTTGAAGCTGGAGGGCGGCGGGACGACCGGCACGGCCTTGACGCAGACGAAGCGGATCGGCCGGGTCGGGCTGGTCCTGCACAATGCGCTGGGCCTGAAAGTCGGGCCGGGCGCGTCGCAGTTGCGGGAAATCCCGTTCCGCGTGGTCGGCGATCCCATGGATGCCGCGGTCCCCCTGTTCACGGGAGAAACCATCGTCGAGGATTTCCCCGGCGACTGGGAGACCGATCCGCGCATCGTGATCGAGAGTGACGCGCCGCTGCCCATGACAGTGCTTGCTGTCGTCCCTCAGGTCGAAACCAATGACAATCTCTGAGATCGATGCAGACGAGACCGTTCGTCCCGGCACACCTTTCTGGTCTGAAACTCGGCCTCGAAGAGCAGGAACAGCATGCTCTGTTGGGGCCCCTCATGTTCGATGCATTGGAGGAATGGACCGGTCCGGCCTGGTCCCTGATCGGCGACGACGACAGCATTCTGGGATGCTTTGGCCTACTGCTGGCAGGTGGCAGCGGAATTCTGTGGGCGGCACTGTCCGATGCGGCTCGGGCCAACCGGTTCGGGCTGCATCGGGCGGCAAAGCGTCATCTGGAGCAGGCCGAACGCCTGATCCCGGACGGAAGAATACTGGCCGCCGTACGCAATGGCTACGAGCCCGGCAGATGCTGGGTAAGACATCTGGGTCTCAGTTACGACGGCGACCTGCGGATCGGTCCTGAACGCTACGAGAGATACGTGAAATGGCTACACCAGCATCGATAATCGTCGGCTCCGTCATCGGCGCCGCCGGGTCCATATCGGCGGCGAACGCCGAGAAGACAGCTGCCCAGCAGAACGCCGCATCGGCCCGCATGCAAGCGCAAGAAGATGCGCGTCGCGCGAAACGTCAATCCGACGCGTTGATCGGGCGGCAACGGGCTGTCACCGGTGTCTCCGGGACGACGCTTGAGGGCTCGCCGCTTCTGATCGTCCAGGATTCCGCGCGCGAGGCTGAAATCGAGATGCGGCACATCCTGGCTGGCGGCGCCGCCCGCGCCCGCGCCTATCAGCAGGCTGGTCGCGCGGCGGCGCAGGCCGGCTTTATCGATGCCGGCTCAACGTTACTGAGTGGCGTTGGCCGAGCGCTGAGCGTTTCGTAGTCGGCCGGTGCCGGGGCCCGTGGCACTCCCCATTGGGGGTTTTCCGGGCCGGTCGGCCGTCAACCTGAACTATCCGCGCTTTCCCGCCTCAGCAGCACGCCTGGTGGCGCCGTGTCCCTCCCCGACGCGGCCATGCCGGAGCAGTCTTGCTCCCCGCGAAATCCGGGCGTCGCGACAGCCCCCAATTCGGTCTCCCCTATCCTCATCCCGTCTTCCCGGCCGGCAACGGGTCGGTGCGCAACCTTTCCTCGCTGCAATCCGCGTAACGTTTGAACAGAACCGCCACATGTGTTTTCGATTCCTCAGCCCGGGCAAAATGCGTCATGCTTGTCTAGATGAGTCCCGGCGGGCACCATGGAGCCAGATCTGGCTGGGGGATCCGGATGAGCAACCCGGAAGACAGCGAAATCATAGATATCGCCATCGCCGATAAGAGTCCGATCGTGCAGAGCGGACTGCGCGCGATGTTCGAGACCGATGAGCGATTTCACGTTGTCGCGGTGGCCGCGGACGGCGAGCGATTCATGGAGGCGGTGAAGCGCCTGTCGTTCGATATCGGCATCATCGGGTGGGAAATGCCTTTTCTCGACGGCAGAGCTGTTCTGCAGCGCCTTCGTGGACAGGACGATGGGCCGCGTATCGTGGTCTATACCGGCAGCAAGGAACTTGACGTGCCGCGCCAGGCAATGGCCTTGGGTGCGGCCGGCTTCTGCCACAAGAGCGATCCGCCGGAACGTCTTTTCGAGACCGTGCTCACCGTGGCGCACGGCCGCATGGCCTTTCCCTTCGTCGATGTGCGACAGCTCGAGCTGAACCCGCTTGCCGGCCTTACCGACCGCGAGCGCGAAATCCTGACCGCGCTCGCGCGAGGCATGACCAACCAACAGCTCGCCAGTGCCCTCGACATCTCCCTCAATACGGTGAAGTTCCACCTCAAGAACCTCTATAGCAAGCTCGACGTCGACAACCGCGCTCAGGCGGTTGCGAAATATTTCGATTCCGCAATGCGCTGACTTTGCCGGCAAATCGGCCGCATCGGGTAGGAAATTACCTATCCACAAGATAACCTGGGCCTACCCCTCGGGGTGTTCGCAATTCGGCGATACGGCGTCAGTCTCCGGATCAGAGAAACCGGATGACGTATCTGGCTATTGAGAATCCAATGACCGAACCACTGAGTACGGCAAGATCAGACCCCGCCTTTGCCTATACGTTGCGGTGCGTGACGGAGGCCGCGGCGCGGGCGGCGTTCGACTGGATCGGTCGCGGCGACAAGTTGCAGGCCGACCTTGCCGGCGTCGAGGCCATGCGCACGGTGCTCAACACGCTTCCTGTGCGCGGGGTCGTGGTGATTGGGGAGGGACAGAAGGATCGGGCGCCCGAGCTCTACAAGGGTGAGGAACTCGGCAGCCCCGATGCGGCGCTGCGGTTCGACATCGCGGTCGATCCGGTCGAAGGGACCAGCTATCTGGCCAAGGGCATGACGAACGCGATGGCCGTCATCGCAATGGCCCCGCAGGGCACCATGTTCGATCCTGGCCCTGCCTTCTATATGGAAAAATTCGCGGGCCCGGCGGAGGCGCGCGGCAGGATCGATCCCGACGCGCCGGTCGAGGAGAAATTACGGGCATTGAGCGACGCGCTTGGCAAGCCGGCCTCGGAATTGACCGTGTATGTTCTGGAAAAACCCCGCCACAAGGAACTGGTTGCGCGCATCCATTCCGCCGGCGCACGCGTGGCCCTTTACCCCGCGGGCGATGTTGCGGGCGCACTTATGGCGGCAATCCCGGATTCCGGTATCGATGCCCTGATGGGGACCGGCGGGACGCCGGAGGGCGTCATATCCGCCTGCGCGATCCGTCTGATGGGCGGTGAGTTCCTGGGCCGCCTCGACCCGCAGCTGCCGAGTGAAATCGTCGCCGTGCGCGAAGCGGGCCTTGATACCAGCAGGTGGTACGGCGTCGACGAGCTCATCCAGTCGGACGAGGCATATTTCTGCGCGACCGGCATCACCACGGGCCTGTTGTTCGAGGGCGTGGAACGCGCGCGCACCCATGAGAAGACGCAGACCCTGATGATCGCAGGGCCGCTGGGGGAGCGTCAGATCCTCACGACATGGCACCCGTGCCCGGCGGTTCATTGAGGAATTTCCCGGAGGACCGACACGATGCCACGTAACCGCAGGGTTGACCGTCCGATCATACTGGGAATCGTCGGCGATTCGGCGGCGGGAAAGACGACTTTGACGGCCGGGATCGCCAACATCCTCGGTCCCGAACGCGTGGTGACAATCTGCACCGACGACTACCACAGATATTCGCGGGAGGAACGGGCAAAGACCGGGATTTCTGCGCTCGACCCGCGCGGCAATTACATGGACATCCTTGAACAGCACATCAAGCAACTGCGTGACGGCCATCCCATACTTAAGCCGATCTACAATCACCACGGCGGGACGCTCGATGCGCCGGAATACGTCGTGCCCAAAGAGTACATCATATTCGAGGGGTTGTTGGGCTATTCGACCCGCGCGATGCGCGACTGCTACGACGTCAAGGTCTATCTCGAGCCGGTCGAGGCCCTGCGTGTTGTCTGGAAGATCCAGCGGGACACCGCCAAGCGCGGATATACAGAGGCGCAAGTTCGGGAGTCCCTGAAGAAGCGTGAACATGACAGTGCGGATTTCATTCGCCCGCAGCGCACCTTCGCGGACATCGTCGTGCAATTCTATCCACCCGCCGGGCACTCGGACGAGACCGGCGCGCACCTGAACGTGCGCCACACCTTGCGCCCCACACTGCCGCATCCGGATCTCTCGCCGGTGCTCGATCTCGGCGTTCGCAACGGCTTGAAACTCGAGCTTTCGCGCGACATCGACGGCAAGCCCGTCGATGTTCTGGACATCGCGGGCGACATCGACTCGCGGCGCGCCAGAGCCATGGAGGATCTGCTCTGGGGCCTGATCCCCGAGGCGCAGTACCTGCGTGAGCATCTGGGCGAGTTTATCGACGCGCACAACGAGACCGTCATTAGCCATTCGCTGGCGCTCTCGCAGCTGTTCATCACCTACCACATGGTGAAAGCGGCGCTGGGAGTGCATGCGATCTGAGCGCAGACGTCTGAGGGAGATCAATCATGCCGATGATATCGTTACGGCAATTGCTGGATCATGCTGCCGAGAACGGGTATGGCGTGCCGGCGTTCAACATCAACAACATGGAGCAGTTGATCGCCATCATGCAGGCGGCGAAGAAGACCGACGCGCCGGTTATTCTTCAGGCCAGCCGGGGGGCACGGTCGTATGCCGGCGATACGGTGTTGCGATACCTGGTCATGGCCGCGGTCGAAATGCACCCGGAAATCCCGATTTGCATGCATCAGGATCACGGTAACAACGTGCAGACCTGTCTGTCCGCGATCACGAATGGATTCACCTCCGTGATGATGGACGGATCGCTGGAGGAAGATGCCAAGTCGCCGGCGAGTTATGAGTACAACGTTTCGGTCACCAAACAGGTGGCAGGGACGGCGCATCTGGTGGGGGTGTCGGTCGAAGGTGAGCTCGGCTGCCTTGGATCGCTGGAAACCGGCGAGGGCGACAAGGAGGACGGCCACGGATTCGAGGGCAAGCTCGACCGCGAAATGTTGTTGACGGATCCGGACCAGGCCGCCGATTTCGTCGCGCGCACGGAGGTGGATGCGCTGGCCGTCGCCATCGGCACGTCACACGGGGCGTACAAGTTCAGCCGCAAACCCACCGGCGACATTCTGGCGATGGACGTGGTGAAGGCAATCAACGAACGCCTGCCCGAGACGCCTCTCGTGATGCACGGCTCGTCGTCGGTGCCGCAAGACCTCCAGGACATCATCAACGAGTTCGGCGGCGAGATGCCGCAGACCTACGGCGTGCCGGTCGAGGAGATCGTCGTCGGCATCCGCAACGGCGTCCGCAAGGTGAATATCGATACCGACTGCCGCATGGCGATGACCGGGCAGTTTCGCAGGGTCGCGACGGAAAAGAAGGCGGAGTTCGATCCCCGCGCATTCCTCAAGCCTGCGATCGCGGAAATGAGCAAGCTCTGTGCCGACAGGTTCGAGGCCTTCGGGACGGCGGGCAACGCCTCGAAGATCAAGGCCATTCCGCTCGCCGAGATGGCCAGGCGGTACCAGTCGGGGGCGCTTTCGCCAAAGATTGCAGGCGCTGCACAGGCTGCCGAGTAATGGGCGGAGAAGGAGAGTAAGTACATGACTGCAAAGAACTACAGCGCTGGCGTGAAGGCATATCGGGAAACCTATTGGGAACCCGACTATGCGATCAAGGACACCGACCTCCTCGCCTGCTTCAAGGTCGTTCCGCAGCAAGGCGTCGACCCGGAGGAAGCGGCGGCCGCTGTCGCCGCAGAGTCTTCGACCGGGACCTGGACAACGGTTTGGACGGACCTGCTGACGGACCTTGAATACTACAAGGGCCGGGCGTACCGGATCGAGCCGGTACCGGGCCAGGACGGCGCCTGGTACGCGTTCGTCGCCTATCCGCTGGACTTGTTCGAGGAAGGCTCCGTCGTGAACGTGATCACCTCGATCGCGGGCAACGTCTTCGGCTTCAAGGCGGTGCGGTCCCTGCGCCTTGAGGACATCCGCTTCCCGATCGCCTACGTCACCACCTGCGGCGGTCCGCCGCACGGAATCCAGGTCGAACGCGACATCATGAACAAGTACGGCCGGGCCATGCTGGGCTGCACGATCAAGCCCAAGCTTGGCCTCTCGGCCAAGAATTACGGCCGGGCGGTGTACGAATGTCTGCGCGGTGGCCTCGATTTCACCAAGGACGACGAGAACGTCAACAGCCAACCCTTCATGCGCTGGCGGCAGCGCTTCGATTTCGTTGCCGAGGCGGTGCATAAGGCAACCGCGGAGACCGGTGAGAAAAAAGGCCATTACCTCAACGTGACCGCGCCGACCGTCGAGGAAATGTTCAAGCGAGCCGAGCACGCCAAGTCGCTCGACATGCCGATCATCATGCACGACTACCTCACAGCGGGGTTCACCGCGAATACGTCGCTCGCCAACTGGTGTCGCGCGAACGGCATGTTGCTGCACATCCATCGCGCACTCCACGCGGTGCTGGACCGCAACCCCGATCATGGCATCCATTTCCGTGTCCTGGCCAAAATACTGCGCCTGTCGGGCGGCGATCATCTGCATTCGGGCACGGTCGTCGGCAAGCTGGAAGGCGATCGCGAGGCGACGCTCGGCTGGATCGATCTGATGCGCGAAAAATTCGTGCCCGAGAACCGGGCGCGCGGCATCTTCTTCGATCAGGATTGGGGCCACATGCCCGGCATGTTCCCCGTCGCCTCGGGCGGCATCCACGTCTGGCATATGCCGGCACTGGTATCGATCTTCGGCGATGACGCGGTGTTCCAGTTCGGCGGCGGCACGCTGGGCCATCCGTGGGGCAATGCCGCCGGTGCGGCTGCCAACCGGGTCGCGCTCGAAGCGTGCACCGAAGCCCGTAACCAGGGGCGCGATGTCGAGCGCGAAGGCAAGAGTATCCTGACAGCGGCCGCCGAACACAGCCCTGAGCTGTCGGCTGCGATGGAAACCTGGAAGGAGATCAAGTTCGAGTTCGAAACCGTCGACAAGCTGGCGGTGAGCCAAACCGGGTAACGAGAGAACGAGGGCAATATGAGCAAAGTTGCGAATATCCGGGACTACAGGTCGAGCCAAGACGATCCCGGCAGCCGCCGATACGGGACCTTTTCCTACCTCCCCGAGATGGATGCCGGCCGTCTGCGCGCGCAGATCGAGTACATGGTTGCGTGCGGCTGGAACCCGGCGATCGAGCATGTCGAGCCGACGCGCTCCGCCGACAATTACTGGTACATGTGGAAGCTGCCAATGTTCGGGGAGAAGAATATCGACCGGGTGCTCGCGGAAATCGACCAGTGCCACAAGGCCTGGCCCAACCATCTGATTCGCCTGATCGGCTACGACAATCACAAGCAGTCGCAGGGCGCGTCGATTGTCGTTCATCGTTCGGGTGTCTGACAGGCTCGATAAAAGGGCACCGCCATGGAGAGCCGCCTGGATGGGCTGAAGGGCGGATGAAGCCCGGCGCAAGGTAATGCACCGACCGGGCGCATTTTGATGGGCGCCGGCCCGACGGCGATCCCGCCACGCGTCTTGAGCACCACCGCGAAGCCGACGGCGGGGCCGATCTTCGGGTGCTGCGCGACAAGGTCCGCCAGCTCGTCTGCCGGTGTGATGCCGTGCCGTCGGTCCAGGCCCTGATCCCCGCGCCGTCGGTTTCAATGTACTCGTATCCTGCCATTCCTGTTCTCCGATCAATACCTCAGTCCGTCCTGCCCCCTATGCGGAGGCGGCGCCTGCGATCATTCCGCCGCGGCGGACACGTCTCCTCGCCGGTCTGCATCGAGCCGCCGCACCGGGTCCTCGGCCAACACCAGGCATTGCAGTTCCGCCGGCGAAATCGGCGTATCGATGGCCGCCGCGAACCGTTCGGCCTGCGCGTGCGCGCCCGGATGGAAGCGCAGGTACATTCGTCGCACCTCTGCCGGTCCCAGGAGGTCGAACCGCTCGTGCACGTCGATGCGGCCCGGCCGGATCAACGCGGGATCAAGCCGTTCGGGATGGTTGCTCGTCATCACCAGCAGCCGGCCTTCCGGCGCCGCCACGCCATCGATCGCATTGAGCAGGCCGCTCAGCGTCGTCAGAGCGACGGTGGGCGGCTCGCCTGGAGCCTTCGTTTCCGCACGGCTCTTCGAAATCCGCATCGCGTGGATGTCCTCGACCAGCAGGATCGCGTTGGCCGGAACCTCCGCGAAGGCTTCCATCAGGGCCGAGTCCTGTGCCACCGACGCAAGGTTCAGGGCATAGACGGACTTGTCCAAGTGGCTGGCCAAGGCCAGAACGACTGACGATTTACCGGTCCCCGGAGGCCCCGAGAACAGATAGCCGCGACGGTACGGAATTCCCCGCTCGGCATACCAGTCGGCGGCTCCGAAGAACCACCGCGCGTCTTCGATCAGCCGCGCCTTCTGGGCCGTCGGCAGGATCACCGAATCCAGCGTGCGTGGTCGTTTGCTTGCTGACAGCTGCCAGTACTTGTCCCGGAAATCGTAAACCTTGACCCGGTCGTCCGCGGCGCACAGGTTCGCGGCCTCCGTCACAAGCTCCCGCAGGAACGTCTGGTTGCGGCCCAGCGTCCGAATATGGAAGCGTTGGCGCAGAAACGATCCCTTCGAGTTCTCGTCATCGACGGTATAGGTCAGCACCACCGGTCGCCCGCGATGCAGGAAGACGTGTCGACCCTCGCCGGGCACCAGATCCCAGGATTCGTGCTCCCCGCCACGCCGGGCGTCGATCCGACTGTGGCGGCCCGACAGGCGAAGACGCCGGCTGCGCCGTACATACGGGTGCCGGGACAGCCACGCTCAGATCCAGGCGAAGCCGGGGTCGGTATTGTCGATCTCCAGGGTGACCGACCCGAACCGCACGGCCAGTCGCCACAGCCGGGCCGGCACCGATCGGGCGAGCAGCATCACCGTGCCGATCGCCGAAGCGCCCACCAGCCCCGCAAACACATCGTTCCCGGCCAACTGCTGCGTCAGCCATGAGGATAACTGCTCGTACATCATTCGCTCCGCACGGCCGCGCGAACGCGCGGACCCGACAGGTTTCGATGCGGGAACCCCGGGGGTCCCGCTCTCCACGTTTCAGGAGGTTTCCGGAACGGAAACCGCCCGGGATTCGAGCGGCAATCGAATATCGGTCCCCGCGGGCCGGTCTGCGGCCGGGACCTGCGAGCAGCGGTTAGCCGCCGAGGAGCGCAAACGCAGGACCGGCGGCAGGACCGCTCCGGTCGCCGCTCGGGTCTATGTTGCGATCGTTCCCCGACATTCATTCGCTCCTTGGTATTCCGGTGATTTGCGAAGGGGGCGGCTTATACACCAAAAGACGGGGCCCCGTAAAGGCCCCGTTCCAAGAAAATCCGAAAATTACGATTTATGACCCCGACGGATCATTTCCGTTTCCGTTCGGACCCTTGGCCCGGAAAATGTCCAGATAGAAGTCATAGGCGGCCATCGCGCTCACCAGAAGAAAGACGATCCAGAGATCGACCTCGCCGATCTTCGCCGTGATGAACCCTGCAAACGCGATGAACGTGCACAGCCCGAGAATGCCGACGGCCTTTTCAATCATGTACGCTCCCTTCCGTTAGCAGGCTAGACTATGTCGCCGGAGCCGTGCGCGATCAAGCCTCTTCCACCCTTCGCATCAGCCACGCCGCCGTCCGCAGCAACCGCGCGTCGTCTCCCGGCGCACCGACGAGCTGCGCACCGATGGGCATGCCGTTCGCGCCCTGCATGACCGGTATGGTGATTGCCGGCGTGCCGCAGAGTGTCCAGATGGTACAGAAAATGGGACTGCCCGTACTGTCCAGCCCGACCGGCGCCTCGCCGGTGACCGGCAGAGTCAGGATCGCATCGAAATCGCGGAACAGTCCGGCCAGCCCGTAGTTCAGCAGGTCCACCTTGGCAATGGCGTCGTTGTAGGCGACGGCCGTCGTGGTCCGGCCGCGCTCGATCTGGCCGCGCAGCGAGCCGCTCATCTTGTCGGCGCCACGCTCGTAGAGCGGGGCGTAATTGCGTGCGATGTCGGCTTCCATGATGGTGCCGTGCCACGCAACGGCGTGTTCGAACGCCTCCGGCAGGTCGATCTCCGCGACGTGTTCCCCAAGCAAATCCGCAAGCTCTCGAACAGCCTGCTGCGCATCGGGCTCGGCCTCGTCCCAGACCGGGGTGCGGACGAACGCGATGCGCGGCGGCATCGGCGGTTCGCTTGCTGCGGTAGCCTGCAGCGGCGGCTTGGCCCGCGGCCGCATCAGCGGGTCGCGCGCGTCGTACACCGCCAGCACCTCGGTGATGAGGGCGATGTCGCGGATATCCCGAGCGAAATACCCGAGGATATCCAGCAGCGGCGACTGGCTAAGAACCCCGACGCGCGAGGTCAGGCCACGCGTCGGCTTGAAGCCCCACACCCCGCAATACGACGCAGGCCGCAAAACCGAACCATTCGTCTGTGAGCCGACCGCCAGCGGGAACTGGAACGACGCAACGCCGGCGGCCGAACCGCTGGACGACCCACCCGGCGTGCGCTCAGGATCGCGCGGATTGCGCGTTTTGCCGGGATGATACGTCGCGAGTTCGGTGGTCACGGTCTTGCCCATGATCACAGCGCCCGCCTGGCGCAGTGTCGCGACGATAAACGCATCCTCGGTCGGGCGGCGGCCGGCATGCAGGACGGTGCCGTTCTCGGTCGGCATGTCCGCCGTGTCGACGATGTCCTTCAAAGCAACGGGAATGCCGTGCAGCGGTCCCTGAGCCAGCCCGGCTGCATGCATTTGGTCGCAGCGCCTCGCCTGTTCCAACGCATAGTCACGGTCCAGGAACGCCCAGGCCTGGATTTGCTCGTCGACCGCACCGATCTGGTCCAGGCAGGCCTGCACCAGTTCTTCTGAGCGGAGCGATCCTTCGCGGATCGCTTCTGCCGCCTCGAAGGCGCTCAACCGCGCCGGACTTCCCGTTTCAGGTGCTTCCATTGCCCTTCGGGCATCACCGCCCGTAGACCTGTGTCGGCAGCCACAGTGCGATTTCGGGGAACACGTACAGGACCACCATCGACAGGACCACCATCGAAAGGAACGGCATGACGCCCTTGAAGATCTCCATCAGCTGTACGTGCGGTGGTGCGACGCCCTTCAGATAATATGCTGCCATGGCCATCGGTGGCGTCAGGAACGAGGTCTGCAGGTTGAGTGCCACGAGGATGCCGAAGAACAACGGATCGACTCCGAAATGCGGCAGCATCGGCAGGAAGATGGGCACGAAAATGACGATGATTTCCGACCATTCCAACGGCCATCCGAGCAGGAAGATGATGATCTGCGCCATGATGAGGAAGGTGATCGGCGACAGGTCCATGCCCACGACGAATTCCTGGACCACGTCGTG
>CAYFYY010000016.1:0-38361 GCA_964347475.1 uncultured Flavobacteriales bacterium | reverse complement strand
CCCGCCCAGATAGGAGAACACGGACGAGAACGTCCAGGACCCGACGAACAGCCAGCAGACCATGGCGGACGTACGTACGGTCAGGTATACGGATTCCTTCAACCGCTCCCAGGTCAGCGCGCGATAGGCCGTGGCCAGAACCAGCCCGCCCAGCGCGCCCAGCGACGCCGCTTCCGATGGTGTCGCCCAGCCGAACAGGATCGCACCCAACACCGCCATGATCAGGATGAACAGCGGGAAGAACGAGGTCAGCATCATGAACAGCACCCGGAAGAACGGGATGTCCTCGTCGTATTCCGGCTTGGGCGCCAGCTTCGGATTGAAGATGACCCGGCCCACGACATAAATCATGTACAGGCCGGCCAGCATGAACCCAGGAAACATCGCGGCGGCGTAGAGCTTGACGACCGAGACACCGGCCGCAGCCGAGTAGACGATCAACATGATGCTGGGCGTGATCAGGATGCCCAGGCAACCGCCCGCGCAGATCACGCCGGCCGAAAAGCTGGTGTCGTATCTCGCCTTCAGCATCTGCGGGAAGGCCAGCAGACCCATCAGGGTGACAACAGCCCCGATGATGCCCGTCGCGGTCGCGAACAGAGAGCAGGTCGCGAGCGCCGCCACTGCCATCGAGCCAGGGAAGTGACGCGCCGCCATCTGCAGGCTATAGAACAGACGGTCGACGATGTTCGCGCGCTCGACGATATATCCCATGAACAGGAACAGGGGCACTGCCGTCAACACGTCGTTGGCCATGACCGAATAGGTCTGGTTGGCAAACAGGAAGAAGACCTGGTTGTGCAGGAACTCCTGCCCCGGCGTGTGATAGGCATAGAATCCGAACCCGAGCCCCATCGCCATCAGCGTAAGGAAGATCGGAAAGCCGAGCAGGATCGTCAGGATGAAGATGCCCAGCATGAAGATTGCGACCTGCGGGTCGGTCATGAGGCATCTCCCTTGCCGATTTCCGGGGACCCGGTATCGGACGGTTGATCCCAGTGCTTTCGAGCCTCATCCTCTTGCGCGTGCAGCAGGATGGTTTCCATTTCCTCGACGTCGTGCCGGCGCTGCGGCCATGCGCCGGTCCTCAGGCAAACGATGCAGCGAGCGGTTTCCGCAAATCCCTGCAGAAGCAGGAACGACGCGGCCACGGGCATGACGGTCTTGAACGGTGAGATCGGCACGCCGGCCGGGCTCATGACGCTGACCTCTCCGCTGCCCATGTTGTAGCTCCACGACTCCATCGCGTAGTCGGTGCCGGCGTAAATCAGCGTGAGGACGGCCGGGTAGAAGAATAAGAAATACAGTATGAGCTCAATCGTTGCCTGGGTGCGGACGGGCAGCAGGCGGTAGATGACGTCGCCGCGGACATGGGCGTCGCGCGACAGCGTGTAGGCGCCCGCCATCATGAACAATGTACCGTACATGATATAGCTGATGTCGAAGGCCCAGGACGTCGGGCTGGTGAGAATCTTCCGGACGAAGACCTCGTAGCTGACGCCGAAGGTCATGATCATGATGCACCAGGCAAAGGCCTTGCCGACCCAGGCGCTGATCCCATCGATAGTAAAAAGAAAACGATCCATTGAACGGTCCCCGACTGGCACAGTGCGGGACGTGCCAAGCCATATCACAGGCGGGGCGGCGCGATCGCCGCGCCGCCCCCACCCGGGCCTCGAATGCTCGCCCCTTCCTAGAAGCCGAGCTTGCCGAAGTAATGCTCGTAGGCGAGCTTGTAATCGGCAGAATTCATAAGGTCATAGAAGGCGACGCGTTTCGACCATTCACGCTGCGAGTCCACGACCTTCTTGAAGAACGCATCCTTGTTGAGGTTGTCGAGGACGGTATCCCACGACTTCAACTGCGCCTGCAGAATACTGCTCGGGGTCCGGTAAACCTTCACGCCGCTTTCATTGATGAGCTTCTGCAGATCGCGCGAATAGTTGTCCATCGCGGTCGCGTAGTTGGCGGTATTGGCTGCCTCGGCTCCGTATTCGAGAATCGCCTGATGCTCCTTCGGCAGAGCATCGTACTTGCTCTTGTTGATGATGATCTCGAAGAATTCGGCGGCCTGATGGTACGAGCCCATCATGTAGATCTTGGACACGTCCTGCGCACCGAAACGGCTGTCTGATGTCGGGTTGTTGTATTCGAACGCCTCGATAACGCCGCGCTCCAGCGCCGGCACAATTTCGCCGCCCGGCAACTGCGCGACGGAAAGCCCCATTCCCTGCATAATGTCGGTCGCCAGGCCGACGGTGCGATACTTCAGGCCCTTCAGGTCGTCCGCGCTCTTGATCTCCTTCTTGAACCAGCCGAGCGGCTGCGTCGGCATCGGCATGGCAAAGAACCCGACAAGGTTCAGCTTCAGGATATCCTGAACCAACTCGCGATACAGATCCTTGCCGCCGCCCTTGTGGATCCAGGCGAGGATCTGCGCGGCATTGGCGCCGAACACCGGGCCGGTGCCGAACAGCGACGCAGCCTTGTGCTTGCCGTACCAGTATGCCGTGACGGTGTGACCGGCATCGAGAACTCCCTTGTGCACGGCGTCCTGCACCTGGAAGGCCTGGACGACGGCGCCTGAGTTCAGGTAGTCGATCTTGAGTCGACCACCGGCCATGTCCTGAACGCGATTGACGTACTCGATGGCCATCTCGTTGAAGATATCCGCCGCGCCCCATGAACCCTGCATCTTCAGGGTCACGGTCTGTGCGCGCGATATCTGGGGCATGGCGACAGCTGCAGCAGCACCCGCTGTAGCGCCGGCGCCGATCTTCAGGAATTTTCTGCGGCTGGCCGTTTCGGCCGTCCTGTCCTTGTTCGTCATTGTTTCCTCCTCCCGACTTCAAGGAATGCTGTCTCTACAGGCACGTCAACAGGCGAGGTCCGGACGAATTGTCCGGCGCCTCGGCACCGACCCACCCTTCACAAGCTTGATCTGAACAAATTGGAAATGAGTTGCTCCCTGTCAGATCCGTTGACTTGTCCGCAACGATTTCTCTCGTTCCGGCGGGCCAAGGTTTCAACATTTTCCACGAGTCCGCAACAGGAATCGCCAAGTCACGGATTTGAAACGGAAAATTGTATACAGTTTTAACCTTGTTCTCATGCCACGCGGTCCTGCGGTTCACGCCCTGCGAAAATCGCATCGAGATTGTCGAGGGCCCGAAAGCCCATGGCATCGCGGGTCTCGCGGGTCGCGCTGCCGATGTGCGGCAACAGGAAGGTGTTGTTCAGTTCCCGGTACTCCGGATGTATCTCTGGCTCGTTGTTGTATACGTCCAGCCCCGCCGCGTAGAGCTTGCCAGATCTGAGGGCAGCGATCAGCGCATCGTCGTCCACAAGTGCGCCACGCGCCGTATTGACGACGATTGCGCCGTCCGGCAGCAGGCCTATGCGGCGGGAATCCATCAGCCCGATCGTTTCCGGCGTCGCCGGACAATTGAGTGAGAGCACGCTGCACAGCGGCAACATATCGTCCAGCGAGGCATGATAGGTCGCCCCCTGTTCGAGAGCCGGATCGATGCGCCGGCGGTTATGATAGTGGACCTGCATACCGAAACCGCGGGCGCGCCGCGCGACGACCTGGCCGACCCGACCCATGCCGATAATGCCGAGTCGCTTGCCGGTGATTTGCAGGCCGACCATGAACGCGGGACTCCAGTCCTTCCATTTGCGGCTACGCACGAGCCGTTCCCCTTCGCTTGCCCTGCGCGCCGCACCGAGCAGGCACAGCATGGCAATCTCGGCGGTCGCATCGCTCAATACGTCTGGCGTGTTGGTGACGACAATGCCGCGGTCCCGTGCGGCGTTCAGGTCGACGTGGTCGACGCCGACGGAGAAATTGGCGATGGCTCTGACGCTTGCCGGCAGGCGGACAATCACGTCGGCGGTCAGCTTCTCCGTATGGCACGGCATGATCGCATCGGCCCCGTCGGACAGTGCCAGCAGTTCGTCGGCGGTATAGAGTCTGTCGTCGGGATTGAGGCGCGGAACATAGTCGCGCCGCAACCGTTCCTCCACTGCTTCGGGCAGCTTGCGTGTCACGACGACGACATGATTGCTGTTCATGCTGGTTCGGTCCCAATGTGATCGGACGGGGCAAACGGCGGCCCCTTGTAACATATTCGTTTACTTTTTCGAGTCATCATGGACGCGGGGGAGAGAGCAGCCCACATTACGAGTTGCATCTTGCATCATCGGCAACAATGCTAGTCGAATGGCGCCTCGAAGAGGTCACGGTATCATGACACGGTTGCGTTACGGACTATCACTCCTGATCCTGTTGACCCTCAGTGCCTGCACGCTGGGGCCGACACCGGGCCCGGAGGCGCGCGCCGCCGCCGATCAGCTTGCCGCGGATATTGACAGAAAGCAGAGGCAATACAGCGGCGAAACCGACCGATCCCAGCCCGACGTCAAGTTGTTCGCACGGGTATTCGAGCGCGTGAAGTCCGAGTATGTGCGACCTGTGGATGAGGACATGCTGCTCGCCGCGGCCTCTCACGCGCTGGATGATGCGCCGCCGCCCAGCAGCGTGGTCGGCGACAGCTGGTTCGTCGAGCAGGCCATCAACGGGATGCTCGCCTCGCTCGACCCCTACAGCATCTATCTGCCGCGCGACGAATACGAGGCGATGCAGGACTCGATGCGCGGCGAGTTTGGCGGGCTCGGCATTCAGATCACCATGCCAGAAGACGGTGACGGCGTTCTGGTGGTGGTTCCGCTCGCCGGCACACCGGCGGAAAAGGCGGGTTTGCTGGCCAACGACCGGATCACGCATGTCGACGGCGTGTCGCTCGAAGGCTACAGCTTGCGGCAGGTCGTGCGCCGGCTGCGCGGTCCGGTGGGCAGCCGCGTCGTCCTCACGATCCGGCGTGGTGAGGACCAGGTGTTAGATGTGCCGCTCTCTCGCTCGGTCATTCATCTCGAGATGGTCAAGTGGCGTCTCGAAGGCGATTTCGGTTATCTCCATCTTGCCGGTTTCAGTGAAGACGCGGCCGATCAGATGGAAGAGGCAATCGGCAAGATCCGGTCGCATCTCGGTGGGCGCCTCGCGGGGCTCATCATCGATGTGCGCGACAATCCGGGGGGACTCCTCGTCGAATCCGTCGCGGCGTCTGATGCGTTCATCGAGGCCGGCGACATCGTCGTCACCAAGGGACGACACAGGACGCAGAGATATCGTGCGACCAGCGGTGACATCGTTGCCGGGCTGCCGATCGCGGTCCTCATCAACAAGAACTCTGCTTCTGCGGCGGAGATCTTCGCAGGTGCGCTCAAGGACCATAACCGCGCCGTTCTGATCGGCATGCCAAGCTTCGGCAAGGGTACCGTGCAGACGGTCATGCCGATGGGCCGGGGTACGGCGCTGAAACTGACGACGGCGGCCTATTTCCGGCCGTCCGGTTCGTCGGTTGAAGGTGGCATCGTTCCCGATGTCGAGGTCGAGGACGACCGCGCAACGGAGGTCGATGAGGGCCTGCAGCGGGCCATCGGCGAGCTCAACCGGCTCGCTGCGCTTTAGGCCGTCAGCCCGTCGCCGGCAACGGGCGCCGACGCACCCTCCCGCATATCGCTCCGTCAGGACATGCTCTGCAGGTCGGGCAGGTCGTTGAGGCGTGCCTGCACGAACTCAAGATTTGGCAGGCCAGGCTGGGCACCGGGAACAGTGCAGGCGATGCCGGCGCCGACGGACGCGTGGCGCAACGCGGTCATCATGTCCAAGCCACGATCCAGCGCCGCCGCCAACCCGCCACAGAACGCATCCCCTGCGCCCGTCGCGTCGACGACATCGACCGGAAGCGCGGCGACCCGCCACCCCCCATCGGGACCGTGCGCAATGGCGCCGTCCGCGCCCAGCGTCGCAACGCACGTCAAGCCGAAGCTGCGCGACAGGGCAGCCGTTACATCCTCTGGCGCTGCCGTATGCAGCTCCAGACCGTCCGCTACGGTTGCCGCTTCCGACCGGTTGACCACCAGGACATCGACGTTGGCCAGAGCCGTTTCGGGCACCGGCCGTGCCGGCGCCAGGTTCAGAAGCACCCTCGCGCCGGCTCTCCTCGCGCGTTCGATCAATGACCAGTTCTCTTCGGCGGGTACCTCCATCTGGAGGCAAAGCAGCGTGCGCTGGTCAAGCAGGGAAGCCGGCACCTGATCGGCCGCCACATCCCGGTTCGCACCGCTGGCCACGGCGATCGCGTTTTCACCGTCGCGGTCCACCCAGATCGTGGCGCAGCCCGTCGGACGCCGCGATGCCGATACGGCGCCAAGACCGACGCCGGCGCTGCGCAGACCAAGCAGGGCATCCTCGGCGAACCGGTCTTTCCCGACCCGGCCGATCATCGCCGTCGCGGCACCCGCCCGCGCCGCGGCGACCGCGGTATTGGCCCCCTTTCCGCCGGGAAAGATCCCGTATGATTCCGATAGTACCGTCTCGCCGGCTCGCGGCAGGGCGTCGACCCGAAAAACCAGGTCGACATTGATCGAACCGAAGACGACGATCACGAGACCCGGCGCGTCAGTGGGACAGCAGCACCGGGACGGTCATATGCTGCAGCATATGGCGCGTCGCGCCGCCGAGCACCAGTTCGCGCATGCGCGAATGCCCGTAGGCACCCATGACCATGAGGTCGGCACCGCTATCCGCAATTTGATTGAGCAGCACGTCACCGACGTCGATGTCCAGCCCTGTGGTCCGGTTGGCGGTTGCCTTGACGCCGTGGCGGGCAAGGTGTTCAGCGATGTCGGCGCCGGGAGCATCGCCGATGCCGTTCGGCTCGACCGCAAAGACTTCGACCGAATCCGCGCTCTCCAGAATCGGCATCGCGTCGGCCACTGCGCGGGCCGCTTCGCGGCTCGCATTCCAGGCCACCAGCACTTTCTTGCCAAACCTGTCCGGTGCCCCGATATACGGGATCACGAGTACCGGCCGACCGCTGACCAGGATCAGGTCGTCGACCATATCCTCACTGCTGCCATGCTGAGCCTCGGGATTTCCCTGGGACACGATGACGAGGTCCGCGTAACGGCTGCGCAACGACAGTAATTCGAGCGGCATGCCCTTGGCAAGCGACCATCTGCTCCGATTGGTGATGCCGGCGGCGGCCACCGCCTTTTCGAAAACCTCGCGCGCCTTTTCGGCAGTCTCTTTGCGTTGGGACTGTATGATTTCGAGGGCGGACGGCGGTATCTCGATCGCCGCATAGCCAGGGATTTCCGGCGGGCGGTCGACCGCCAGACCCGTCAGATGGGCATCGTGATCGCGCGCCAGACTGCAGCCGGCGGTGACGGTGGCCGGTGTTTCCCGAGATCCGTCAACATATACCAGTATGTCCTTAAGCGGCATTTCGAAATCAACTCCTCGTATTCATGAGACTACGAACATGTTCTTGCCCGATGGCGGGCCGCCGCGCATTGATTCGGGTCAAATGGCCGGTTGTGCCGGCGAGGTCCCGTCAATACGTCCTTCGGCGACGGCATGGCAGGCGGTCAGGCGACCGTCCGATGGCAGCAACTGCGGCGGTTCAACGCGACAACGATCGTCCGCATAGGGGCAGCGGGGGTTGAACGCACATCCGGCCGGCGGCGCTATGGGGGACGGCAGCTCACCCGTCAGTTTGATCTTGTCGCCCCGACGGGCCGGGTCCGCGACCGGCGTGCTGGACAACAGGGCCCGGGTGTACGGATGCTTCGGCGACCGAAAGATCGCATCGCGGCCCCCCTGTTCGACCGGCCGGCCAAGATACATCACCATGACCTCGTCTGCAAAGTGGCGCACCACGCTCAGGTCATGCGAGATGAACAGATAGGCGAGATCGAACTCCTCCTGCAGGTCGACCAGCAGGTTAAGGACCTGTGCCTGGATCGAAACATCAAGAGCCGAGACCGGCTCGTCCAGGACGACCAGTTTCGGCCGCAGCATCAGCGCGCGGGCAACCGCGATGCGCTGGCGCTGGCCGCCGGAAAACATATGCGGGTACCGATCGTAATGTTCGGGCCGCAACCCGACGCGCGCCATCATGTCGCGCGCGGCGTCGGCCCGTTCCGAACGACTCATCCGCGTGTTGATCGCCAACGGTTCCTCGAGAATTGCGCCGATCTTGCGTCGCGGGTTGAGCGATCCGTAGGGATCCTGGAAAACGATCTGGACGGTCCGGCGCAAGGCCTTCAAAGTCGCCCGGTCGGCGGCCGCAGCGTCGATGCCGGCGAGCAGGAGGCGCCCCGCCGTCGGCCGCTCGATCAATGTGACGAGGCGTGCCAGGGTCGACTTTCCGCAACCCGACTCGCCCACCACTGCCAACGTGTTTCCCGCGGCGAGCGAGAAGCTCGTGCCTCGCAACGCCTTGAGTTCCGCGCTCTTCGCAAACATCCCGCGGCTGACGCGGTAATGACGGGCGAGGTCGATTCCCTCGACGACAGGGGCCGCGGTCATGGCGTGTCCGCTCCGACCGGATGATAGCAGCGCACGACACCGCCGTTCGGCAGCTGCTCGAGCGCGGGCGGATCCGTCCGGCAGCGGTCCGTGGCAAACTGGCAGCGCGGATTGAAAAGACATCCCGCTGGCCGGTCGTGCTGGCCGGGAACGACGCCGCGAATTGTCGGCAGGCGTCGGCCGGTACTGCGCTCAGGCAGGGCGTCGAGCAGGGCCGCCGTGTATGGATGCCTGGGGCGGGCGAACAGCCCGGCCACGTCCTGTTTTTCCACCTGCTGTCCTGCGTACTGTACGGCGACGCGCTGGGCCGTTTCCGCCACCACCCCCATATTGTGCGTGATCAGGACCAGTGCCATGCCGCGCTCGCGCTGCAGATTTAGCAGCAGGTCAAGAATCTGTGCCTGGATCGTAACGTCCAGCGCAGTGGTTGGTTCGTCGGCGATCAACAGCTGTGGGTTGCACGCGATCGCCATCGCGATCATGACACGTTGGCTCATTCCGCCCGACAGCTGGTGCGGAAACGCGCTCAACCGGCTTTCCGGCGAGGGGATGCCCACCATTTCCAGCAGCTCGATGGCCCGCTTGCGCCGTGTCGTCCGAGTTCCCGGTTCGTGCGCCGCCAGCATCTCGGTGATCTGGAATCCCACAGTGAAACAGGGATTCAGACTTGTCATCGGCTCCTGAAAGATCATGGCCATGTCCTTGCCGCGGATCGCGCGGTGAGCGCGGGCGGAGAAGGACAGCAGGTCGTGCCCGTCGAACCGCAGCCTGTCCGCTGTGACGTCAGCGGTCCACGGCAGCAAACCCATCAGCGCCAGCATTGCGACACTCTTGCCCGAGCCCGATTCACCGACGATGCCGACCACCTCGCCTTCGTCGATTTCGAGATCGATGCTGTCGACAGCGCGGAACCGCCCGGTCCGGGTCCGGAATTCGACCGAAAGGTTGTTGATCTCGAGCAACGCCATCAGCGTTTCAGTTTCGGGTCCAGGGCATCGCGCAGGCCGTCGCCCATGAGGTTGAATGCTAGAACGGTGATCAGAATTGCCAACCCCGGGAAGGTCACGACCCACCATGCCCGCAGGATGAACTCCCGTGCCTCCGCCAGCAAAGTGCCCCACTCCGGGGTCGGCGGTTGCGCCCCCAAACCGAGGAAGCCGAGCGCCGCCGCGTCGAGGATGGCGCTGGAGAAGGCCAGCGTGGCCTGGACGATGAGTGGCGCCATGCAGTTGGGCAGCACTGTGACCAGCATCAGACGCAACAGGCCGGCACCGGCGACGCGGCTGGCGGTCACGTAGTCCCGCGAAAGTTCCGAGATCGCCGCCGCACGTGTCAAGCGCACGAAATGCGGCAAATAGACGATCGCGATGGCAAGCATCGCGTTGACGAGGCTCGGCCCCAGTATGGCGACGACGACGATTGCCAGGAGCAGGCTGGGCAACGCGAGCATGATGTCCATCAGGCGCATGATCAGGAATTCGCCGACGTCGCCCAGCACGCCGCCGACCACACTTCGGAAGACGGCGGCGAGGAGGCCGAGGGCGACACCCGCCGCCAGTGACAGCGTCACAACAATGGCCCCGATCGTAAGCGAATAGCGGGCGCCATGGATAATACGGGACAGCATGTCGCGGCCCACCGCGTCGGTGCCGAGCGGATAGGCGAGCGACCCGCCGTCCTGCCAGAAAGGCGGGCGCAGCAGGGCATCCCGGTATTGCTCGTTTGGCGGATGCGGCGCAATCAAGTCGGCGAAGATCGCCAGAAACGCGATGACCACGATGACCGCGAGACCAAGTACCGCGCCCTTGTTTTCGCTGAAGTAACTCCAGAATTCCTGCAGGGGATGTTGGGGGGCGCCCGCTGCCGTGCGCTGCAGGGCTTCAGTCATGATCCGCCTCTGTGCCGAATGCGCGGGTTGATGAGACCGTAGGCGAGATCGACCAGCAGATTCACGCCGATGACCACGCACGCCACCAGCAGGACCCCGCCCTGGACCGAAGGGTAGTCGCGGCGCGAGATCGAGTCGACGAGCCATTTGCCGATGCCCGGCCATGAGAAGATCGTCTCGGTCAGTATGGCGCCGGCCAGCAGGAGCCCGGTCTGCAGGCCGATGATTGTGACGACCGGGATCAACGCGTTGCGCAATGCGTGCAATCCCACGATACGCAGCGGTGCCAAGCCCTTGGCGTGGGCCGTTCGGATATAGTCTTCACTCAGCACCTCCAGCATCGCCGACCGTGTCTGCCGGGCAATTACCGCCAGCGGGATGGTGCCGAGCACGATGGTCGGCAGGACCAGATGCCACAGTGTCGATTGGAAGGCACCGGGTTGATCCGATAACAGGCTGTCGATGAGCATGAAGCCCGTGACCGGCTCGAAGAAGTATATGACGGAAATGCGGCCCGAGACCGGAGTCCAGCCGAGCGTCCCGGAAAACATGATGATCAGCAGCAGTCCCCACCAGAAGATCGGCATCGAATAGCCGGTCAGCGATACCGTCATGACGGTGTGGTCGAACGTGGAGCCACGCCGGACGCCGGCGATGATGCCCGCCGGAAGGCCGACGGCGACCGCGAATATCATGGCCGAGACCGACAGTTCGATCGTCGCCGGGAACAGCGTCATGAACTCGCTCAGGACCGGCTGTTTGGTGACGATGGACTTGCCGAGATCACCCTGCAGGAGATTGGCCAGGAAGGCGAGATATTGTTCCCAGAGCGGCCGGTCGAACCCGAACTGCTTAAGCAGCATCGCATGGCGCTCCGGGTCGATGCCGCGTTCCCCGACCATCAATTCGATGGGGTCGCCCGGAATCAGTCTGATCAGGACGAACGCGACGAATGTGATCCCGATGAAGGTCGGGATGACCATGCCGAGGCGGCTGACGATAAAACGTAACACGCGAGGGGCTCGCCTTGCTCAGTCAGAAAACGGCGGGCGGAGGGGGCCTCCGCCCGCCGTTATCCGTCTGCGCCTGCGCTACTGCAGGTCCACACCGTAGAAGACGTGGCCACCGAACGGGTCGATCCGGTAGTCGACGACTTCCTTGCGCACCGGCATGAACACGACCGAATGCGCAATCGTCACCCAGGGCGCCTCCTCCTTGAAAATCAGTTGCGCCTGCTCATAGAGCCTCGTCCGCTCGGCGACATTGCTGGTCTGCTTGGCTTTGACCAACAGGTCGTTGAACGGCGGATAGCACCAGCGCGCCCGGTTCGTGCCGTCCTTCGCCGCATCGCAGCCCAAGAGGACGTACAGGAAATTGTCCGGATCGCCGTTGTCGCCGGTCCAGCCGAGCAGCACCGTGTCGTGCTCGCCGTTCTTCGAACGGTTGAGATATTCGCCCCATTCGAAGCTGACGATCTCGGCCTGGACGCCGACCTTGGCCCAGTCAGCCTGAATGATCTCCGCCATGCGGCGGGCATTCGGGTTGTACGGCCGCTGTACCGGCATGGCCCAGATATTGGTCTTCAGGTCCGTGACCCCGGCCTCCGTCAGGAGCGCCTTGGCTGCCTGCGGGTCGTACGGATAGTCCTTGGTGGCTTCGTTGTACGACCAAATTGTTGGCGGAATCGGGTTCTTCGCCACTTTGCCGGCACCCTGGAAGACGGCGTCAATGATCGCCTGCTTGTTGACGGCCATGTTGAGTGCCTGGCGCACCCGCTTGTCGTCGAACGGCTTCTTCTCGACGTTGAAGGCAAGGTAGCCGACGTTGAGGCCTTCCTGCTCCAGCACGTTGATGTCGGGGTCGGCCTTCATTGCGGCGATGTCGGCGGGGTTGGGATAGGGCATGACATGGCATTCGCCCGCCTTCAGTTTCTGATAGCGCACATTGTTGTCCGGCGTGATGGCGAATATCAGATCGTCGATCGGCGCCTTGCCCGCCCAGTAGTCCGGGTGTGCCTTGTAGCGGATCACCGCGTCCTTCTGGTAACGGACCAGCTGGTAGGGGCCGGTGCCCACCGGTTCCAGGTCAACCTTCTCCGGCGTGCCCGCGGCCAGCATCTTGTCCGCGTATTCGGACGACATGATCGAGGCGAAATCCATCGCAAGATTGGCGATGAAGGGCGCTTCCTGCTGGTTCAGCACGAACTGCACCGTATAGTCGTCGATCTTGCGGATGTCCTTGATGAGCGACGGCATGCTCATACCCTGATAGTACTCGTAGGTGCCGCCCGAAACCTTGTGGTAGGGGTGATTCGGATCGTGCTGGCGCTGGAAGCTGTACAGCACGTCGTCGGCATTGAAATCCCGTGTCGGCGTGAAGTTCCTGGTGGTATGGAATTTCACGCCCCGGCGCAGGCGGAATGTGTGAAGCAGTCCGTCCTTCGAAGCCTGCCAGGATTCGGCCAGCCCCGGCACGATCTTGGTGCTGCCGCGCTCGAATTCCACCAGCTTGTTGAAGAGATGGCGGGACGATGCATCGAACGTCGTACCCGACGTATAAAGCGAGGGGTTGAAGCCCTCAGGGCTACCCTCGGAACAATAGACAAGGGTCTTTGCCGACCCGACGGAGGACATGGCAACGGTTGCGACCACGCAGACCGCTGCTGCGAATATTTGGTGTTTCACGTTCTTGCTCCCTGATTGTCGAATGCTGCCCTACGGCAACCCCCTCAGATGGCTCAAATCTTCCCCTCGGCGCCTCGCGGGGAGGCGCATCTCGAACCATTTGATAGAGAGGCTATGCCCCTTTCTCGCGCTATGTCAATTACCGAAGCGCATTGCATACACGCAAGGTGAGCGCGGTTATGGCAGGTCGACTTCGTAGAAGTAATGCCCGCCGAGCGGCGCGGCCTTGTATCCGGTGACGCCGCGGCGCATCGGGGTGAACGCGACCGAATGCGCAAGCGGCACAAGCGGCACCTCGTCATGCAGGCGATCGAGCGCGAGCCCGTAGATCGTCGCGCGTTCGGCACGGTCGCTGCTGCGCCGTGCTTCGTAAAGCAGACGGTCAAATCCGGCATCGCACCATCGCGACCGATTTGCCCCGTTGCCGACCGCCGCGCAAGACAAGAGCGGTGAGAGGAAGGCATCGGGATCCAGGGTTTCGCCGACCCAGCCGAACAAGATTGCCTCGTGCAGACCGAGCATCGAGTGCTTCAGGAACGTCTCCCAGTCCGGAATCTCGATCGTCGCATCGACGCCGATGGCCGCCCAGTCGTCGCGGATCATTTCCGCGACCCGGCGGGCGCTCCGCATATATGGACGGCTGACAGGCATCGCCCAGATCTCAACCGCGATGCGGTTGTCACCGACCTCCGACAGAATCTGGCGGGCTCGTATGGGATTGGGCGGCGCCGGCAGCACGTCCCTGCCGGCGGGCCAGACGTTCGGGGGCAACGGAGCCGCCGCGGCGACCGCGCCGCCACCGTAGGCCCGGTTGACAATTGCCTGCCGGTCGATGGCGAGCGAGAGGGCACGACGGACGCGCACATCATCGAGAGGGGGTTTGTCGGTATTGAAGGCCAGGAACCCGATATCGTTGGACGTTTTCTGCGTCACCAGGATGGAGGGATCGGCCTGAAGCGCGGGCAGATCGGCGGGATCGGGCCGATCGATCACGTGGCATTCTCCGTTGCGAAGTTTTTGCAGGCGAACGGCGGCGTCGGGAACGACTGCAATAACCAAGTTGTCGAGTCGGGCCGGGCCGCGCCAGTAATCTCGATGCGCCACGTACCGGATCAGGGCGTCGCGCTGATACTGCACCAGCATGAACGGACCCGTTCCCACGGGATCGCGGTCGAGCCGTTCGGGCGTGCCGGCATCGGCCATGACCTGCGCATATTCGGCGGACAGGATCGAGGCGAAATCCATCGCAAGAATGGACGGGAACGAGGCGCTGGGTCGTCGCAGGCGGAACGCAACCGTCAATTCGTCGACCGCGGCCACGGATTCGATCAGATCGTCGAGTCCCAGGGCGCGTAGGTACAGGTAACGGCCGCCGGACACGGCGTGCCACGGATGCTTTCGGTCGAGCTGTCGGGCAAAGCTGAACACGACGTCTTCCGCCGTCAGATTTCGGGTCGGCTGGAACAGGGGCGTGGTGTGGAACGCAACGCCAGCGCGCAGGCGGAACACATAGTCGAGACCGTCGTCAGAAACCTGCCATGTCTCGGCGAGTGCCGGGACGACTTCGCCGCTTTCGGCGTCGAGCATCAAGAGACGGTCGTAGACCTGCCGGGCGCTGGCATCGAAGGTCGCCTGGCTGGTCGAAAGCTGCGGGTTGAAGGTGTCAGGGCTTTCCCGCGAACAGAAGACGAGCGTCTTTGCAGGCGCCGCCAGTCCTGCGGTGGCCAGACATATCAGCACCGTGAATGCAATACCGACGATTCGCAAGCTACCCCACCTCCACGACACCGAGAGAATCGACATGTCGACTGCGCGGGCCATTTTGTGCCGGTTCTCCTTGCCATCGGCTTAACCGGATCGATCTTTCCTGATAGGCGCCCTGTCCGGTCCGCCCGCGCGGGGGTATCAGGGTGTGTTTGGGACCGTACGGCGAGGCGGGAATCGGGCCGGCGCCGAGGGCAGGCAAGTCGATAATGGACTAGCGCCCGGGCCCGGTGTAGGTTGCGCCCACTATCCCGGGCCGGGGCGCCCGCCGCGATTCAAGAAAAGGACAACGGACCATGGCCATTGCACCTGGGAACTCTCCTGAAGCCCGCGACATCGCCAGCGTACTGCATCCGTACACGAATTTGAAAAAGCATGAAGAAACTGGGCCGTTGGTCATTGCCCGCGGAGACGGGGTGTGGGTCTATGACAACGCCGGCAATGGCTATATCGAGGGACTGGCGGGGCTGTGGTCCACGGCGCTCGGGTTCGGCGAGGAACGGCTGATCGAGGCGGCTGTGCGACAGATGCGCGAACTCCCTTACTACCATGGGTTTGCTTCGAAGAGCCATCTGCCGATGATCGACCTGGCAGAGCGGCTGAAGGAACTCGCGCCGCTGCCGATGTCGCATGTCTTTTTCGCCAATTCCGGCTCCGAGGCAACCGACACCGTGGTGAAGCTGGTGTGGTACTACAACAATGCGCTCGGCCGGCCGGATAAGAAGAAGATCATAAGCCGGATGAAGGCCTATCACGGGGTCACCGTCGCATCGGCCAGCATGACCGGACTGCCGTACAACCATCGTGATTTTGACCTGCCGATCAAGAACATCATCCATGCGGACTGCCCGCACCACTACCGGTATGGAGATGCCGGCGAAAGCGAGGAGGAGTTCGCGACCCGGATGGCGGCGAACCTCGAAAAGCTCATTCTGGACGAGGGGCCGAATACGGTTGCCGCGATGATCGGCGAGCCCATCATGGGCGCCGGCGGGGTCATCGTGCCGCCCGCGACCTATTGGGAAAAAGTCCAGGAAGTTCTGGACAAATACGACATCCTCCTGATCGCCGACGAGGTCATCTGCGGGTTCTGCCGTACCGGGAACATGTTCGGCAGCGAGACCTTCGGCATCAAACCGAACATGATGACGATGGCGAAGGCTCTGTCCTCCTCGTACCTACCGATTTCGGCGGTGATGATCGACGAGAAGGTCTATTCCGTCGTGCGGGACAATTCGGGCAAGATCGGCACGTTCGGCCATGGCTACACGTACAGTGGCCACCCCGTTCCCGCCGCGGTCGCGCTCGAGACCCTGAAAATCTATGAGGAACGCGATATTCTGGGCCATGTCCGTTCCATCGTACCGCGCTTTCAGGAGGGCCTTCACAAGTTCTCGGATCATCCCCTGGTGGGCGAAGTGCGCGGCACCGGTCTGATCGGCGCGATCGAGCTGGTCAAGGACAAGGCCAGCCGCGAGAACTTCGACGCGGCACATGCGGTTGGACCCCACTGCATGGCCCGGGCGCAGCATCACGGCCTGCTGATACGGGCCCTGCCCGGCGACGCGGTCGCCTTTTGCCCGCCGCTGGTCGTCAAGGAGGATGAGATCGACATGATCATGGAGCGCTTCGCCAAGGCGCTGGACGATACCGCGGAGATGACGGCCAAGCTCTGATGTGCGGGAGCGGCGACAAATTGTCGCGTTTTTGACGCAGGTCAACCAAGCGATAGTTGTGCGTCGCTATGATCTATTGGCGAATGGAGGCAACCGCGCGGGCAAAAGGGTTCTGGAACAATGGATTACGACCGTTTTTTCCATGAGAGGCTCGAGGATCTGAAAAAGGAGGGCCGGTACCGGATTTTTGCCGACCTGGAGCGAAAGTGCGGTAATTTTCCGACGGCCCTGCACCACGACAGTGACACGCTCGCCGATGTCACGGTGTGGTGCTCCAACGACTACCTCGGGATGGGCCAGAATCGAGAGGTCCGTGACGCTATGGTGGCGGCGATCGACAGCTGTGGCGCCGGCGCCGGCGGAACCCGGAACATTTCCGGCACCAACCACTACCATGTCCTGCTGGAACAGGAACTGGCGAGCCTTCACAACAAGGAAGCTGCGCTAATCTTCACCTCCGGCTACGTCGCCAATATGACCGCGCTGTCGACCCTTGGCGCCAAGCTGCCGAACTGCATTCTCTACTCCGATGCCCTCAACCATAACTCGATGATCGAGGGTATCCGCCATTCGCGCGCCGAGAAACGGATCTTCAAGCATAACGATCCGGAGGATCTCGATCGCCTGATGGCGGCCGACGATCCGGAGGCTGCCAAGGTCGTGATCTTCGAATCCGTCTATTCGATGGATGGTGATGTCGCCCCGATCGCGGAGATCTGCGATGTGGCCGACAAGCACAATGCCATCACCTTCCTCGACGAAGTCCATGCGGTCGGAATGTACGGACCGAACGGTGCGGGAATTGCCGAGCGCGACGGCGTCATGGACCGGATCACCGTCATCCAGGGTACGCTCGGCAAAGCGTTCGGCGTGATCGGCGGGTATATCGCTGCCTCCGCCGACCTGGTCGATTTCGTACGGTCATACGGCGACGGGTTCATTTTCACCACGGCGCTGCCGCCGGCGGTGGCCGCCGGCGCGCTGACCAGCGTGCGCCACGTTCGCAACACACAGGAATTGCGCGACCGCCACCAGGAGAGGTCTGAGACGCTGAAGCGGCGGCTGAAGGAGGCGGGACTGCCAGTCATGCCGTCGGTCTGCCATATCGTGCCGGTTCTGGTCGGCGACGCGGCCCTGTGCAAGCGGGCCAGCGACCTGCTGATGGAACGGCACCGGATCTACGTCCAGCCCATCAACTATCCGACCGTGCCCAGGGGAACGGAGCGCCTTCGTCTGACACCCTGCCCGCTGCATGACGATGCAATGATGGACGACCTGGTGCGGGCCCTCGTCGACGTCTGGCAAGTCCTGTCCCTGAAGCGCGCCGCATGAGCCTCCCGGCGCTTCGCGCCGCGGTGTACGCCGGGCGTCGTTGAGCGCCGCACCGCAAAGAGCTGGCGGTGTCGCCGCCCATTCGCGCCGCGTTAACCCACGACAGTCTTTACTTTTTCCCGTCCTTGAATAAGCATAAGGCCGAGAGCCGGGGCAGCCGGCCGGCATGGCGCAGCCTCTGCGCCGGAACAGACAGGGACCTGTAATCTGGGTTATGATAAATAATAACGAGCCGATTGTCCGGTTCATCGATGTTCAGAAGAGTTACGACGGCGAAGTGCTGGTCGTAAAGAATCTGAACCTCGACATCGCGCGGGGCGAGTTCTTGACCATGCTGGGGCCGTCGGGCTCCGGCAAGACCACTTGCTTGATGATGCTGGCTGGATTCGAGCCGGCGACGCACGGCCAGATCAAGCTGAACGGCCGGCCGATCAACAACGTGCCGCCCTACAGGCGCGGCATCGGAATGGTGTTCCAGAACTACGCCCTGTTCCCGCACATGTCCGTCTGGGAGAACCTTGCATTTCCGCTTGAGGTCCGCCGCATGGACAAGCCGGAAATCGAGCGGCGCATCAAGCGCGCGCTGGAAATGGTGCGTTTGCCGGAAATGGCAGGGCGCCGTCCCGGCCAGCTTTCCGGTGGCCAGCAGCAGCGCGTTGCCGTTGCGCGCGCCCTTGTTTTCGATCCTGACCTGGTATTGATGGATGAGCCGCTCGGTGCGCTGGACAAGAACCTACGCGAGGAGATGCAGTACGAGATCAAACATATCCACGAGAGTCTCGGCGTCTCTGTCGTCTATGTGACGCACGACCAGTCCGAGGCACTCACAATGTCGAACCGCATTGCCGTGTTCAACGACGGCCTCGTCCAGCAACTCTCGACCCCGGCCGAACTTTATGAACGCCCGCAGAACGCGTTCGTCGCGCAATTCATCGGCGAGAACAACCGCCTGCTCGGGACAGTGAAGGCGATTAACGGTAACAGCTGCACCGTCGAGATCGACGGTAGCGGGATCGTGCAAGCCGTGCCGGTCAACGTGTCGAGCAACGGCGAACGGACGACGTTGTCGTTGCGGCCCGAGCGCGTGACCATCAATCCTCCGGAAGGTTCGGTGCCCAACGTGTTCGATGGCACCGTGGAGGAGCTGATTTATCTGGGAGATCACATCCGTACGCGCGTCAACGTGTGCGGGCATGACGACTTCATCGTTAAGGTTCCCAATGCTTCGGGACAAGCCGCACTGGCGGAAAAGGCAATGGTGAAAGTCGGTTGGGACAAGGAGGATTGCAGGGCGCTTGACGCCGATTGACGCGGACTGGAAGTTCCGTCGTCCCGTTTTCGCAAACGGGTCGGGTGGACGGGTCCGATACTTCAGCCGTCGGCCGAGCCGGCGTAATCAAAACCGGAAGACAAGGGAGAGCTGACAATATGAGCGCGTTTTTCAGATACGCAGTGCTGGTCGCAGCCGGAGCGATGGCCGCCTCGACGGCGGCGCGGGCGGACAGCCTGACCGTCGTCTCGTGGGGCGGCGCCTATACCAAGAGCCAGATCGAGGCGTACCACAAGCCATACGCCAAGAAAACCGGTGTCACCATCAATTCGGAGGACTACAACGGTGGTCTCGCCGAGATCAAGGCGCAGGTGGAGTCCGGAAACGTGGTCTGGGATCTGGTCGATCTCGAACTGTCGGACGTCGTCCGTGGCTGCGACGAGGGACTGCTCGAATCGATCGACACCTCGATCCTGCCGCCGGCGCCCGATGGCACGCCGGCAACCAAGGATTTCCTGCCCGGCACGATCCACGAATGTGGCATTGCGACGATCATCTGGTCGACCGTCTACGCCTATGACAAGACCAAGTTCCCGGACGCGAAGCCGACCACGATGGCCGATTTCTTCGACACCAAGAAGTTTCCCGGCAAGCGCGCCATGCGCAAGGGGCCGAAGCCGAATCTCGAATTCGCGCTGATTGCCGATGGTGTTCCGGCCAGCGAGGTCTACGACGTGCTGTCGACGCCCGAGGGCGTGGACCGCGCCTTCGAAATGCTCGACCGCATCAAGGACGATGTTCTGTGGTGGGAGGCCGGTGCCCAGCCGCCGCAGATGCTGGCGGATGGCGAAGTCGTCATGGCCACGGCTTATAACGGTCGCATCTTCAATGCCGTCGCGACGGAAGGCAAGCCGTTTGAGATCGTCTGGGACGGCCAGGTCTGGGACCTTGATCTTTGGGGCATCCCCAAGGGCTCGAAGAACAAGGCGGCGGCCCTGGAGTTCATCAAGTACTCCACAGATACGCAGCGTCTGGCCGATCAGGCGGCATGGATCTCGTATGGTCCGGCGCGCGCGTCGTCGATCCCGCTCATCGGCAAGCATGCCGAGGCCGGAATCGAGATGGGCCCGCATATGCCGACGGCACCGGCCAACTTCAAGAATGCCATCCAGAACGACTTCGCATGGTGGGCGGATCACCAGGACGAACTGAACGAACGGTTCGCGGCCTGGCTGGCGAGGTAGTGCAACTGCCGGAGGGGTGAACGGAAATCGTCCCTCCGGCCTCAATTTCCGCACCGGGCCTTTCGTGCGATTTCGTGTGGAAGGGGGGGCGGCGGTATGTGACATGGCTGAGGCAACGGCGGGCAAAATCGTACTGACAACGGCGGACGGCGTGCCGCTGAAGCGCAAGCTGCGCCAGACGCAGCAGCAGATGAAGCGTCGCGCCTTCAGCCTCGTCATGCCGCTCTTGGCGTTCATCCTGATCACCTTCGTGTGGCCGATCGGCCTGATGGTTTACCGCAGCGTCGACAATCCGGTGGTCAGCGAATACATGCCGAATGCCGCTCGCGCGCTGCAGTCCTGGGACGGTTCCGACGGCGGATTGCCGCCGGAGGAGGTCTTCGCCGTGGTGGCACGGGATCTCGTTCGGGCCCGTGACGACAAGACCGTCGGCAGGGTCGCAACGCGCCTCAATTACGAGCTTCCCGGATCGCGGTCGCTGATCACATCGAGCGCGCGCAAGCTGTCACGTGTCGAGGCGGGTCCGTGGCGTGAGGCGATGATCGAAATCGACCGCGACTGGGGCAAGCGCGAGACCTGGCTTGCCTTTCAGCGCGTCTCGGCGCGCTTCACGCCGGACTTCTACCTCGCCGCGCTCGACATGACCTATGACGAGAACAGCAATATCACCGCGCAGTCGGAGGACCGGCGCATCTACGTCACGCTGTTCCTGCGCACGTTTTGGGTGAGCCTGTTGATCACCAGCATCTGCGCTGTGCTCGCGTATCCAATCTCATACCTGATGGCGACGCAGCCGCTGCGGATCAGCAATCTGTTGTTGATCCTCGTTCTATTGCCGTTCTGGACGTCTCTTCTCGTGCGCACGACGTCCTGGATCGTGCTGCTGCAGACCGAGGGCGTGCTGAACGACATCATGGTCGCGCTCGGCCTGATCGGCGACGAGAACCGCATCCAGATGATCTACAACATGACCGGCACCATCGTTGCCATGGTTCACATCCTGCTGCCGTTCATGGTGCTGCCGCTTTACAGCGTCATGAAGACGATCTCGCCGAGCTACCTGCGGGCGGCGCAGTCGCTCGGCGCAACGCCGGGTCGCGCCTTCTGGAAAATCTATTTCCCGCTGACCAGACCGGGCATTGCGGCGGGGTCTCTGCTCGTCTTCATCCTCGCCATCGGCTATTACATCACGCCGGCCCTGGTCGGCGGGCGGACCGGTCAGCTGATCAGCAATTTCATCGCCTTCCATATGCAGAAATCACTCAATTGGGGATTGGCCGCTGCCCTCGGCGGCATATTGCTGGCGGGTGTTCTGGCATTGTATGTCCTGTTCAACCGGCTCGTCGGCGTCGACAAGCTCAAGTTTGGCTAGACCGATGGCCGGACCTCCCCCATATGCGAGGCCAATCGACCGGGTGTGGTACTACGGGTTCCGCTTCATCTGTGCGCTCATATTCCTGTTCCTGATCGCGCCGATCCTGGTGATCATGCCGCTGTCGTTCAACGCCGAGCCGTATTTCACCTTCACCAGGGGGATGCTCAGCCTCGACCCAGCCGCATTTTCGACGCGCTGGTACGAGGACATCATCAACAATCAGCAGTGGATCCACTCGATCGGCAACAGCTTCGTCATCGGCATTTCCGCCACCCTCCTGGCGACGGTTTTGGGAACCACCGCGGCGCTCGGCCTCAGCCGCTCCTACCTGCCGTACCGCACGCTGATCATGGGTGTGCTGATCTCGCCGATGATCGTGCCGTTGATCATCACCGCGGCCGGGATGTATTTCTTCTACTCCGACCTTCATCTGACGCAGACCTATACCGGACTCATCCTCGCCCACACCGTGCTGGGCACGCCGTTCGTCGTGATCACGGTGACGGCGACATTGGTGGGGTTTGATCATAGCCTGACGCGAGCTGCCCAGAGCCTCGGCGCCCACCCGGCGCGGACGTTCTTCAAGGTGCAGATGCCGCTGATCCTGCCCGGCGTGATTTCCGGCGCGCTGTTCGCCTTCGTCACCTCGTTCGACGAGGTCGTGGTCGTGCTGTTCATGGCCGGCTTCGAGCAACGCACGATTCCGCGCCAGATGTGGGCCGGCATCCGCGAGCAGATCAGCCCGACGATCCTCGCCGTGGCGACTCTGCTGATCATCTTCTCGATCTGCCTGATGACGGCGCTGGAGCTGCTGCGCCGCCGCAACGAGCGCCTGCGTGGCCTGAGCCCCGGCTGACGGGGCATTTTCAGGCTTGAAAATGTTAACCGTCTGACCATGTTTTCGTGTAATATTTGACCGTGGCAACGTTCTGACGGACGGCGGATCCATGTATCGCGACAACACGCTCATCCCGGCCGAAGCGGTGCGCCTTGCGGCGCTTGGCAGCCTCGTCGAGGCGGACAAGTCCTATGCCGATCTGGCGCGCGAAATCCGGTTCTTCGTGGCGCGCATCGTCGGCCCGTCGCTTGACCTCTTGGGCTCGTCGCTCGAGCTGCTTCGGCTCGAGGGGCTGATCGCCGCCACGGACGGAACCGCCGCGACCGACAGTATGCCCGATGAGTCGGTGCTCCACGTCACGAACGAGGGCCGCGCTGCGTTCCACGCGCTGATGACGTCGAACGTGCGTGGGCTGGCGAACGATCTGAGCCGCCTCGTCATCGCGCTCAAGATGCGCTTCCTGCCACTGCTGGAGGAAGGAGACCGCCACGAGCAGGCGGAAATCCTGGCCGAGGCGTGCGAGAGCGAACTGGCCCGCCTCAAGGATCTGCGGCAAGCCTACGGCGACGGATTCCTTGCCGAATGGCTCGACCACGAGATCGCCGAGGCGACGGAACGCCGCAACTGGTTCACGGCGCTGGACGGCCGCGTCTGACCCGGCCGACGGCGCTCGCCAACCGTCAGTAGACGTGCTGGCCACCGGTCACGAAGACCTCGGTTCCCGTTACATAGCCGAAATCCGAATTGACCAGCTGGTAGACGCAGCCGGCGACCTCGGCTGCCGTGCCCATGCGGTGCATCGGGATGCGGTTGATCAGCGGCTCGTACTCGTCGCCGATCATCTCGGTCTCGATCTCGCCGGGCGCCACCGCGTTGACGCGCACGCCCAGCTGGGCGAACTCCACCGCCATCTCGCGCGTCAGCGCCGACAACGCCGCCTTCGACGTCGAGTAGGCCGAGCCGGCGAAGGGATGGATGAAGTGGCCGGCGATCGACGTGATGTTGACGATCGCGGCCCCGCCGTCCTTGGCGCCGCGGCTCAGCGCCGTCGCGAACCCCCGGCTCAGCACTAGGGGCGCGAACAGGTTCAGGTCGAACACCTTGCGCCAGCCGTCGATCGACCCGTTCAGGCAGCCGAGCCGCTCCTTGATCGGCGTCTTGGGTGACACCGCGGCGTTGTTGACGAGGGCGTGAAGCGGCGCGCTGCCGATGAGCTCGTTGGCTTTCTTCAGGAACCGGTCGACTGACGCGGCGTCGGCGAGGTCGGTCGGGATGTGGTGCGTCCAGTTCGGATCGCGCTTGCAGGCCTCGGGCGGCTCTTCGCGGCTGCACGTGATGATCCGCCAGTTCTCGCTCGAGAACCGTTTGACCGTAGCATGACCGATACCCCGGCTGGCGCCGGTCAACACAACGGTTTTCTTCTTCTCGCTCGTAGCCATTCAGGTTCCGCCCTGCGAGCCGCCTCAGTGCGCCATCAGGACCGGCATGTCCGCCGCGGCCAGAACCTCGCGGGTAACGCCGCCGAACACCAGCTCACGCAGCCGGCTGTGGGTATAGGCGCCCATGACCATAAGATCCGCACCGACGTCGCTTGCCGTTGCCAACAAGGTTTCGCCGACCGATTGCCCGCTCTCTGTCTCGACGTCGCGTATCTGCGCCGTCACGCCGTGGCGCATGAGGTAGGCCTGCAGCGCCGGTCCATCGGCTTCCGGTGGCGCGGGCGCGCCGACCGTCACGATCGTCGCGGTGTCGGCCGTGCTCAGGAAGGGCAGGGCCGCCGCGACGGCACGCGCCGATTCGAGGCCGCCGTTCCATGCGATCGCAACGTGGTTTCCAATGGTATCGGCCGGCCGCGACGCGGCGACCAGCAGCGGCGTACCGCTCTCCAGAAGGGCCGCCTCGAGCGTTTCGGCGACGGTGGTCACGGCCCCGTCGGCCTCCGGCCGCGAGACGACCACTAGGTCGGCGACGCGCCCGCGCCGCGCAACGCTGGCGTCCGGACGCCCGACCGTTTCCACCCAGTTGCAGCTCGGGCCGTCGCCCGCCGCCGCGGCGAGTTGCAGCCCCGACTTGGCGCGCCAGTCGTCAAACGCTGCACGCACCCGTTTCGACCGCTCGTCTGCCTGCTGCTCGGCGCTCGTAATCATTTCCTCGATCAACGCCCCGGACATGCCCTCGCCAATATACGGGATCATCGTGCGCGGATCGGCGCGCACGTGCATGACGTCAACATGCGCGGCAAATTTCCTGGCGACCGCCAGGGCCGTCGCCAACGCAGAGTCGTCGGACGGCACGCCATAGAGCGGTGTGAGTACGACCTTGAATCCCATAGCCTCTGTCCTCTTTGCGGCGCGGCGATCAGGTTGCCGCCTTTGCGTTATACTATATTTGGATTTGTGCTCGCACGTTCCATGACCTGCATCAAGCAGGCACCGCGGCCGCGTCCAGCACCCTGAGGACCGCGCCGACGACCGATTCCGGCGTGCCGGAGGCGTCGATCCGCGTCCAGCGCATGCGGCCCTTCTCGCGGCGCGGGTGCCGGCCCAGGAACTTGGCCGTTGCGTCGGAAACATCGTTCGCGCGGCCCTGCACCCGCGCGATCCGGAGGTCGAGTGGCACATCGAGCCAGATCCCGTGGAATGGTACCTTGGCAGCGCGCGCCACGGCCTCCAAGGCATTGCGTTCCGCTGGGTCCGCGTAGACGGCATCGGCGATCACCGTCATGCCGGCGGCAAGTCCCGCTTTCACATGACCGGCAACGGCCCGGTAGGTCCGGTCGGTCATCTCGCGGCTGTACGCCTCGGCGGGCAGCGGATCCTCGAGCCGGCAGGCGAACATCTGCTTGCGGGTCACATCGCTGCGGATGATCAGCGCGCCCGGGGCCTCGCCGAGACGCGGCGCGGCCAAGGTCGCGATCGTCGATTTGCCGCAGCCGGATTCGCCGCCGATGGCGATCAGCCGGGGCGTGCGGGTGGTCAGGAACTCCGTGGCCAGCTTTAGGTACTCGCGCGCGGCGCCACGCATGGCCTCGGCCCTCGCCGCATTGCGCTGGTAGGCGGCGCCGCTCGCCTCGACCTTGGCGCGGATTGCGGCGCGGCACGACAAGAACAGCGAGACCGCGGGCAGGCCATCGAGATCGCCGGTACGCTGCAGGTAGCGGTTGAACGTCAGGTTGGCGAAATCGCGGCGCCCCCGGTGCTCGAGATCCATCAGCAGGAACGCAAGGTCGTACAGCACGTCGGTGCAGGCGAGTTTGTCATCGAACTCCAGACAGTCGAACAGCGTCGGCCGCCCGTCCCACAGGAATATGTTCCGCAGATGCAAATCGCCATGGCAGTGGCGTACGAAACCGGCGACGCGACGTGCGTCGAGAAGGGCGTTGCAGCGGCGCAGCGCGTCGAGGGACAGGTGGCGGAGCGTCTCCACGCCGGCTGTCCCGAAGGCTTCGGGCATGGCGGCAAGTTCTTCGATATCGTCGTCGATGATCCAGCGCAGCGCCTTGCTGCCGCCGCGGTCGGGGCGGCGCTCGGCGGCGGCGTGGAAGGCGGCGATCTCGTCCGCCAGATCAATCATGTGGCCAGGTTCGAGATCACCGCGCTCGGCCATCCGGTCGAACAGAAGATCCTGGTCGAATCGGCGCATGACGACGAGCCACTCGACCGGCTCGCCGTCGCCGTCCAGCGCCAGCGTCCCGTCGTCAGCACGCGTGACCGGCCAGGCGCCAAGATAGAAATCTGGCGCGGTCCGGCGATTGAGGCGCACTTCGGCTTTGCAGGCGGCCCGTCGCTTCGCCACGGTCGAGAAATCCAGGAACGGAAACCAGACGGCACGTTTCAGCTTGAAGGCCCTGTCGCCCGCGAGAAACACCATTGCCGCATGGGTGTCGATCCGCTCTGGCGCGATGCCGCCGTGAGTCGCTGGGTCCTCGAGAAACGCGACGACAGCACTCTGATCCTGCGTGGTTTCTCCGGGCTTCATGACGCGTCCCCCCTGGTACGCTCCGGCTGTCAGGGTCTGTAAAACGCGTGCTTCTCGATGATTCCCGTCGGGTCCTGGTGAATCAGCACTTCCGCTTCCGGGAATGCATCGCGTATTTCCATTTCTACCGCATCGGAGATTTCGTGCGCCTTGAGCAAGGTCAATTCCGCGCTCATCACAAGATGGAACTGGATGAAGCAGCTCGGCCCCGAGCGACGGGTGCGCAGGTCGTGTACGCTCGCCACTTCCGGATGGGACATCGCTATGGCCCGGATCGCGTCGCGGTCTGCCTCCGGCATTTCGCGGTCCATCAGCATGTCCAGAGCCGCGCGAACGATCAGCCACGCGCTGTACAGAATGTAGACCGCGATGGCCGCGCCGAAGATCGGGTCGGCGTAGAGCCAGCCGAGCCAACTGCCCAGGACGAGCGCCACAATGACCGCGACGTTGACCAGGATATCGCCCTTGTAATGCAGCGAATCCGCAGCTACGGCGACGGACCGGGTGCGCCGCACGACCCAGAGCTGGAACGCCACCAGTGCGATCGTCAGCACAATCGAGACCACCATCACGGCGATGCCGGCCTCGGGACTGGCCAATGGCCGCGGATTGATCAGACGCTCTCCTGCCTGGAACAGCAGCAGGACAGCCGAGCCGGCGATGAAGGCAGACTGTGCCAGCGCCGATAGCGCCTCCGCCTTGCCGTGTCCAAACCGATGCTCGCGGTCCGCGGGCGTCAGCGCATGCCGTACGGCCAGCAGGTTCACGATCGACGCCAGCGCGTCGAGCAGAGAATCGACAAGAGTCGACAACATGGCGATCGATTCGGTAACGATCCAAGCACCGGTCTTCAGGGCGATCAGTGTGACCGCGACCGAGACCGAAGCGTATGTCGCCAGCCGCATGAGACGGCCGTTGGCCGCCACGTCCGGCTGCGAGCCCGGTATTTTCTGCGCTTCGGAGGTCATGGAAACAGTCGTTCGGTCGTCCATCCATTGCCGACGCGGATATGAACGATCCGCTCGTGCAGTCTGAATCGGCCCTCTTTCCAGAATTCAATCCGCTCTGGCGTCACCCGGAAACCGGACCAGTGTGGCGGGCGGGGAATTTCGCCGAGCCCGAATTTGGCGGTGTATTGCGCGACCCGCTTCTCCAGCACGAGCATTCCTTCCATCGGGCGCGACTGATCGCTCGCCCAGGCGCCGATCCGGCTGCCGCGCGGGCGAGTCGCGAAATAGGCGTCCGCCTCGGCGTCGTTCACCTGGTGTACCGGTCCTTCGATCCGCACCTGGCGACGCAAGGACTTCCAGTGGAACAGCAGGGCCGCGTAGCCGTTTTCCGCCAAGTCCCGTGCCTTGCGGCTTTCGAGGTTGGTGTAGAAAACGAAGCCATCGTCGTCAACGCCCTTCAAGAGCACGATTCGCGCCGACGGCCGGCCCCGCGAATCCGCGGTCGCCAACGTCATCGCATCGGGATCGTTGGGCTCCGAAACGCGCGCTTCCTCGAACCAGGAGCGAAAACGTGGAAGCGGATCTGTTTCTTGTTTTCCGGTCATTGCAGGCACATATAGCACAATGCAGTTGAGGCAAATCAATCGCCCAAATCGGCCTTACCGCTATGATCCTCGAGCGCAGCCGCGAGGTGCAGCATTCCGAGCTACCATGTCGGGTCTGGCTGCCAGCCGTGGCGGGTGACAATGGCGTGAAAGGACGTGTGATGAAGAACAGAAAAATCATTGCCGTCGTGCTGACGGCCTCGTTGTTGTCCGCTTGCACGAACATGGGGCCCAAGGAAACCACAGGGACAGTGGTAGGCGCTGGCGCCGGTGCCGTGGTCGGCGGGCAGGTCGGCGGCGGCCAAGGCCGGCTCGTCGGTGTGGCGGTCGGGACTCTGCTGGGCGCTTTGTTGGGCGGCGAGATTGGCCGCTCGATGGACCGGGCCGACCAGCTGGCCGCACAACGGGCGTATGAGCAGGCCCAGACTGCGCCGATCAACCGAACGATCCAATGGGAAAACCCGGATAACGGCCATTACGGAACGGTTACCCCGGTCCGTGAGGGGACGTCGAGCGTCGGCGAATACTGCCGCGAGTTCCAGCAGACCGTCACCATCGGCGGACGCCAGGAACGCGCGTACGGCGTGGCCTGTCAGCAGCCAGACGGCAGCTGGAAGATCGTGCAATAGGTGGTTCGTTAACGAACATCTCGTATGCTCGTATGGCGGCATTGGACGCTGTAGCGTAGCGGAGTGCGATGAGGGATCCCTATGAGATCCTGGGCGTGGCGCGGTCGGCCAGCCAGGAAGAGATCAAGAAAGCATACCGGGCGCTGGCCAAGAAGCTGCACCCGGATGTGAATCCCGGGGACAAGGCGGTCGAGCAGCGTTTCAAGGACGTGTCCGCCGCATACGATCTGTTGTCCGACAAGGAACGCCGTCGTCAGTTCGACGCCGGCGAAATCGGCGCCGACGGATCGCCCCGCCGTCATGGTCCGTTCCGGCATCAGTATCGTACCGATTCCGCAGGTGGATTCGACTTCGGTTTCGGCGGCATCGATATCGACGATCTGTTTTCCGACCTGTTCGGACGGGGCCGCGGCGCGCAGACGAAATACCGGACGAGCCCGAAGGGACAGGATCTCACCTTCTCCGTGTCGGTCCCGTTCGTCGAGGCGATGCGTGGCGGCTCGCGCCGGGTTTCGCTCGTTTCGGGCAAGACGCTGGATATCAACCTGCCGCCGGGTGCCGAGGACGGGCAGCGACTGCGCCTCAAGGGGCAGGGCATGCCCGGACCGGCGGGCGGCACGCCAGGCGACGCCTTCGTCGAGATCCAGGTGGAGCCGCACCCCTACATGCGCCGCGACGGTCTGGACATCCATCTCGATCTGCCGGTCACGCTGCACGAAGCGGTACTCGGCGCCAAGGTCAGGGTGCCGACGATCGACGGCACGGTGTCAGCGACCGTGCCGCCGGGCTCGAACAGCGGCACCGTCCTGCGTCTGAAAGGACGGGGCATCATGGCCCCCAAGGGTGGACGTCGCGGCGATCAGTACGTCAGGCTGCAGATCACTATGCCAGACAAGGTCGATGGCACTCTCGCCGAATTCCTGCGCGGCTGGAAGGAACCGGCTGACTATAACCCGCGCCGCAAATTGAAGCTGGATTGACCCAGGGGAAGCCGGAAGCCCGGCAACGCAGCTCGGCGAGTCCCAAATCCCGGTTGACTCAGATCAAGGAATCGCTGCTCGCTGCTGCATACTCTGTCACCCGGTGGAACGTGCAAGGCGCGAAGGCATCGGTGCCGCGCCGGCCTGCCGTCCAGGAATTCCAAGAATAATCAGACGCTGGCTGTCGTCGGCGGCGGCATGATTCGCCGGTTGCCGATGCGTCGTGCCGCCTTCCATCTTGCCTGAGCCATGGGAGGCTTGATCATGAATATCGTATTTCCTGCGGCGCCCGTCGGAACGGGCGTCATTGCCGTTGCTCTGCTGGTCTTCGGGCTTGCAGCGCACGATGGCAACGCACAGACCGCGCAGAAGTTGCGGATGGCGACCAGTTGGGGCGGCGGTCCGCTCATGGAGGTCGGTTCGGTGGCGTTTGCCGAAAAGGTAAGGCTCCTGACCGACGGACGCGTTGAAATAGAGGTCTTTCCGGCAGGAAAACTGGGACCGCCGCTCGAGGTGACCGAGACCGTACGCCGGGGAAAGGCCGAGGTTGGGCATACCTGGATGGGTCTCGACTGGACCCGCGACAGCACGGCCGTGCTGTTCGGCGGCTTCGCCGGCAGCATGGATCCGGAGCGGACAATCCATTGGCTCTACGAGGGTGGTGGTGTGGAGTTGTGGCGACAGTTCCGCCGGGAGGAGTTCGGCGTGATATCGATGCCGGGCCTGATCCGCACGTCCGAGGTCTTCCTGCATTCCCGTAAGCCAGTGCGCAGCCTCGATGATTTCAAAGGGCTGAGAGTCCGGACGGCGGGTGCGTGGCTGGAAATTGCGAACAAGCTCGGCGCGTCGACCGTTTCTCTGACGCACGCGGAGGTCAAGGGAGCACTCGCCGCGGCTGAGATCGATGCGGCGGAATGGGGCACCCTGTGGGAGGACTCGACCCTGGGCGTCAGCGAGGTCACGAAGTTCGTGATCGTGCCGGGCGTGCACCAGCCGGTCGCGCCGTTCGAGCTGCAGTTTAATACGGATGCCTGGGCCGCGATTGCACCACGCGACAGACAACTGATCGAAATTGCCGCCAAGCTGGTCTCGCTGGAAAGCTGGACGCGATTCGGTCAGGAGGACGCGCGGGCCCTCGCACATTACCGCACGGCAGGCAACGAGCTCATCGTTCTCGACGAAGCATTCCAGAGCGCGGCCAGACAGGCCGCAAGGACCTGGGCCGACGACCAGGCGAAGAGCAATCCCTGGTTCGCCAAGGTCTGGAAGTCACAGAACGAGTTCGAACGATTGTGGAAGGATGCAGCGCTGTACCGCGACCTGAAGGGCTAGCTGCAGCCGCTCGGCATCGCGCCCGGACGTACCTCGGCGCGGCCGCAGGGTTCATCGCCCGGCCAGCCAGGCGAGGCCGAGCAGGACCAGCAGGCGGGTCTTGTAATCGCCCTTCCGGCGGTCTCCGGCCTCGTCGAGGTCATCGTCGTCGTCCGGACGCGCGAGATCCTCGCCAGCATCTTGCGGCACCGTCAGCAGGGTCTTGAGCGGAATGTCCATCGTCGTCCGTCCGGCCGATTCCATGGCCTCGAGCGTCCCTGAGAGCTCCTGGCCCCAGACATGCCGCGCCGCCTCCGCTGCTGTCGACGACATCGACAGTCCAAGGTCGCGATGCAGGTCGGCGAGCGACACGGTCTCCAGATCGCGCGAGAGAATCCAGGCGCCGCGGTCCGTCCGCGCAATGTAGTGGCTGCGCAGCAGCAACTCCGTGGCCCGGTCCAGCATCTCGGGCGGCTGCCCGGTCCGGCGCGACAGGTGCCGCATCGACAGACCGCTGCCACGCCGGGTTGCGGCGAGCAGGAGAGCAAGCGCGGCCGCCGCCGCCAGCAGGATCGAGGCGGGCGCCCGGGCGCCCGGGTCGCGCCCGCTCGCCCCGGCCCGCCATTCAGGCAGGGCGGCCGCGATCTCCGCGCCGAACAGCACGACGGTCCAAACCACGTAAATCCAGATCAGAAAGATCGGGAAGGTGGCGAGGGCGCCATAGATCGTCTGGTAGGTCGGGAAGGTGACCACATAGAAAGCGAATGCCTTCTTCAGGATTTCCAGGATCAGTCCGGCGGTGATGCCGCCGATCAGCGCGTCGCCGGCGCGCACCGGGTAGTTCGGGACGAAGATATACAGCAGCGTGAGGCCCGCGATCTGCACGATGGGTGGGACCAGGCCGGCCAGACGGGCCAGCGATCCGGTGTACTCCTCTACGCCCACGGCCCGCGCCAGCGTGAACAGGTAGCCGGAAAGGACGAGTCCCGCGCCGATTAGCAGCGGCATCAACGTGAGGACCAGCCAATAGACCGGAATGCGCGCCAAGAGGTTGCGGGTCTGCCGCGTGCGCCAGATGCCGTTCAGCGTGCCGCTGATGGTCGCCAGCAGCAGCACCGAGGTGATTCCCAGGAAGATCACGCCCACGAAAGTGAGCTGCCCGGTCTTGCCGGCGAATTCCTCGAGATGGCCCTGCACCACCGATCCGACCTGCGGCACGAAGTTCTCGAAGATGAAGCTCTGGAGTTGCTCGCGCACACCCTCGAACGCGTTGAACGCAGCGAAGATGGCGAAGCTCAGCGCGACCAGCGGCACCAGCGCCAGCAGGGCGGTGTAGGTCAGCGCCGCGCTCGCCTGCATGCAGTTGTCGCGGGCGAACCGCTGCAGAAGGTACCGCAGGAATCCGAACCCGGACGCCGTGCGCGCGACAAACCCGGACTGGACGGTATTCTCTGTGCGTTGGTGTTCCATGCCGCCTGATCATAGACCGGTTGCAGGTGCGATGAAATGCATGATGCGCGGCTTTGACGGGGGGGCGTTTGTGTGTAGGATGGCGCGCAATCGCAACGCTATTCCCCTGGAAGAGGAGTCTATGACCGACCCGCAACCGCTCATGGCCGGCAAGCGTGGCCTCATCATGGGTGTCGCCAACGACCGCTCGATCGCCTGGGGTATTGCGCGTGCGATTGCGGCGCATGGCGCGGAGCTGGCCTTCACCTACCAGGGGGAGGCGTTGGAGAAGCGGGTCAAGCCGCTCGCCGAGTCGGTGAATTCCAGGCTTGTGCTGTCCTGCGACGTGACCGATGAAGCCAGCGTCGATGCCACGTTCGACGCATTGAAATCGGCATGGGGCTCCATCGATTTCCTGGTGCACGCGATCGCGTTCTCCGACAAGGACGAGCTCAAGGGCAAGTATGTCCATACCAGCCGGGACAATTTCCTTCGTACGATGGACATCTCGTGTTTCTCGTTCACGTCGGTGTGCCGCCGGGCCATGGAGATCATGCCGGACGGCGGCAGCCTGTTGACGCTGACCTATTACGGGGCGGAACGGGTGATGCCGCACTACAACGTGATGGGGGTTGCGAAGGCGGCGCTTGAGGCCAGCGTGCGCTATCTTGCGGCAGACCTCGGCGGCCAGAATATCCGGGTCAACGCGATCTCCGCCGGGCCGATCAAGACGCTCGCAGCTTCGGGCATCGGCGATTTCCGCTACATCCTGAAGTGGAACGAGTTGAACTCGCCGCTGCGCCGCAACGTGACCATCGATGAGGTCGGCCGGGCCGGTCTCTACCTCCTCGCCGATCTGAGCGCCGGTGTGACCGGCGAAGTGCATCACGTCGATTGCGGTTACCATACGGTGGGCATGGTCGCAGTGGATGCGGCGGAAGAGGTGTCGCAGCTGCTGGCGAGCCTCAACGGCAAGAGTTTATGAGCGGCAACGGCTTCGGCCACCTGTTTCGGTTCACGACGTTCGGTGAGAGCCACGGCCCGGCGATCGGTTGCGTGGTCGAGGGCGTGCCGCCGCGCCTCCCTTTGGCCGAGTCCGACATCCAGTTCTGGCTCGATCGCCGGCGACCGGGCCAGTCGCGGTTCACGACCCAGCGCAAGGAGCCGGACGCGGTGCGCATCCTGTCGGGCGTGTTCGAGGGGCTGACGACGGGCACCCCGATCGGCCTTCTGATCGAGAACGTCGACACCCGCTCGAAGGACTACAGCGACATCAAGGACAAGTTCCGGCCCGGCCACGCGGACTACACCTACTGGAAGAAATACGGCATCCGCGACTATCGCGGCGGCGGACGGTCGTCGGCCCGAGAGACCGCGATGCGGGTCGCGGCCGGTGCGATCGCCCGCAAGATCCTCGGCGATTCGATCCGCATTCGCGGCGCGCTGGTGCAGATGGGCCCGCACCGGATCGACCGCGAGGCGTGGGACTGGGCCGCCGTCGAGGACAACCCGTTCTGGTGCCCCGATCGCAAGGCGGCGCAGAGCTGGAAGGGCTATCTCGACAAGCTGCGCAAGGACGGCTCGTCGATCGGTGCTGTCGTCGAAATTGTCGCCGAGGGCGTGCCTGCGGGTCTTGGCGCGCCGGTATACACCAAGCTGGATGCCGACCTCGCCAGCGCGATGATGGGGATCAACGCCGCCAAAAGCGTCGAGATCGGCGCCGGGCTGCGCGCCGCCGAACTTCGCGGCGAGGAGAACGCCGACGAAATGCGCATGAATCCCGACGGCTCGGTGCGCTTCCTGTCCAATAATGCCGGCGGCATACTCGGCGGGATCAGCACCGGACAGGACATCGTGGTGCGTTTCGCCGTCAAGCCGACGAGCTCGATCCTGATTCCGCGCAAGACCGTCACCGTGCACGGCGAAGATAGCGATATTTTAACGAAAGGGCGGCACGATCCGTGCGTGGGGATCCGCGCGGTCCCCATCGGTGAAGCGATGATGGCGTGCGTTCTGGCGGATCACATGATGCGACAGCGGGCGCAATGCGGGTAACAGGCATTTGTCGAAGCGGACGACAGCGAGCCACAGCGACCGGCGCGGCGTCTCGTTTACGGCGTCGACGGCCGATGCCGTGCGCCATTTCGACGAGGCCATAACCTCCTATCTCGGGTTCCGCAGGGATACCGGCGAGCATCTGGACCGCGCCCTCGCTGCCGATCCCGATTTCGCGATGGGACACTGCGCCCGCGGCTATTTCCTCAAGCTCTTCGCCGATCGCGCGCTCGACCCATCGATCGACGCGGCCGTTTCTGCGGCCGAAGGCTCGGCGGGCGAGCGCGGGGCCACCGGACGCGAGCGCGATCATATCGCTGCCTTGACGGCCTGGCATGCGGGCGACTGGCAGACTGCGCTGGCGTGCTGGGACCGCATCCTCATCGACGATCCGCTCGACGTTCTGGCCCTGAAGCTGTCGAACCATCTGTATTTCTACCTCGGCGATTCGCTGAACGTCCGGGACTCGGTGGCGCGGGTGCTCTACGCGTGGAACGAGAGGACGGCCGGACACGGGTTCGTGCTGGGCATGTATGCCTTCGGATTGGAGGAATGCGGCGATTACGCGGGGGCCGATGCCATGGGCCAGCAGGCGATCGAGATCAATCCGGCCGACGTGTGGGCGATCCACGCGGTGATCCACGTGATGGAGATGCAGGGACGGCATCGCGAGGGCACCGAACTCCTCAAAACGTCGGAGACGGTGTGGACCCGCTGCAACAACTTTGCCAACCATCTGTGGTGGCACGGCGCCCTGTTGCTGATGGATCTCGAGCGCTACCACGCCGTGCTCGACGGCTACGACAACCGCATTCGCGCCGAGAAGACGGACGACTATCTCGACATCGTCAACGCCGCATCGCTGCTGTGGCGGCTCGAGGAGGCGGGCATCGACGTCGGAAGCCGGTGGAGCGAGCTCGCCGACAAGGCCGAAGCGCGGTCGGCCGACCATCTCCTTCCTTTTGCCGACGTCCATTACATGATGGCCCTGGCCGGTGACGGCCGCGTCGGTGCGGCCCGGGCGATGTTGGCGTCGCTGAAGGAGAGCGCGGCACAGGGCGGCGGAATGGTGGCCGGCATCACCGCCGATATCGCGGTGCCGCTGTGCGCAGCGCTGCTCGCCTATGCCGGCGGCGACTACGCGCGTACCGTGGAGCTTCTCGAACCGATCCGCTATGATCTGAAATATGTCGGCGGCAGCCATGCGCAAAAGGACGTATTCCATCGAACCCTTGTGGCCGCGGCGATGAAGTCGGGTCAGCTTGCCGTCGCGCGGGCCCTGATGTCTGAGCGTACCGCCGACCGCCCGAGCAGCATCTGGAACTGGCGCACCTATGCGCGGGTCCTGGCGACGCTGGGCGACGAGGCCGGCGCCGTCAACGCATGGCGCAAGGCGCGGGACCTCCTGGTCGGGCTAACGCTATAGAAAGGTCAGGGACGTGAAGACTTTCTGGAAGATCGTCATCGGCTTCCTCGCCGTCGTCGGCGGACTGGTCGTGATGTTCGTCGTCGCGGGCATCATCGTATCGCTGACCCTGTCCACCAAGCCGGCGCCGCTGCCCGAGTCGATCGTATTGCGCCTCAATCTCGAAGGCCCGCTGCGCGACGGCCCGCGGACACAGCGGCTGTTTGCGGTGCGTCACGGCCCTGATTTGCGCGGCATCGTCGAGGGTCTCGAGGCCGCGTCGTCCGACGACCGGGTCGCCGGGCTGGCCGTCTATATGAGCGGCCCGCAGCTCAGCATCGCGGCGGCCCAGGAATTCCGTGCGGCGGTCGAGGCGTTCCGCGCCGCCGGCAAGTTTGCCCTGCTTTTCACCGAGGATCTTGGGGGATTGGGCGGCGGCACGATGCAGTACTACGTGGCCAGCGGCTTCGATGAGATCTGGCTGCAGCCGTCGGGCGGCGTCGGGCTGATCGGCATGGCGATCGAGGTGCCGTTCGCCCGAGGCCTGCTCGACAAGCTCGAGGTCGAGCCGCTGTTCGGCCGGCGGGAGGAGTACAAGTCGGCGGTCGAATCACTGACACGTTCGTCGCTCAGCGAGCCGGCCCGCGAAAACCTGCAGGCGCTTCTCGACTCGCTGTACGGCCAGGCCGTGACGGGGATCGCTGCGGGGCGCCAGATCGGCGAGGCGGATGTCCGCAGCCTTGTGAACAATGGGCCGTACCTTGCCGCAGAGGCACTCGACCTGGGCCTGGTCGACCAGCTCGCCTACTGGGACGAATTCATCGCCGATGCGAAGGCACGCGCAGGGGACGACGCCGAAGAGGTTCTGATGGGACGGTATCTCGGCGGGATCGATCGGCCGAACCGGACCGGCACCAAGGTTGCGCTGATCCACGGACGCGGCACCATCGTGTCCGGCTCCGCCGACGGCGGGGCGTTCGAGGAGCCCGGATTCGGCGCCCACCGCATCGCCGGCGCCATTTCCGATGCGATCGACGACGACGAGATCGAGGCGATCCTGTTCCGCGTCGACAGCCCGGGCGGTTCCTACATCGCCTCGGACATCGTATGGCGCGAGATCCGGCGGGCCGGGGAGGCTGGCAAACCCGTGGTGGCCTCGATGGCCGGAACGGCGGCCTCGGGCGGCTATTTCGTTGCCATGCCGGCGGACCGCATCGTCGCCCAGCCGGGCACCGTCACGGGATCGATCGGCGTCTACGGCGGCAAGGTGGTGACGACCCGGCTGTGGGAGCGTTTCGGGATCACCTGGGACGGCCTGTATGCCGGCGATCGCGCCGCCATGTGGAGTTTCGTGAAGGATTTTCCGCCCGGCGCCGAACAGCGGTTCGCAGCGCTGCTCGATTTCATCTACGACGATTTTACCGACAAGGCGATGGCCGACCGGTCGCTCGATGTCGACCAGATCGATGCAGCGGCGCGCGGCCGCGTGTGGACCGGCCAGGATGCGCTGGCATACGGTCTGGTCGATGTGCTGGGCGGTTACCGTGCGGCGCTGGACGAGCTGCGCGGCCTCATGGGGCTGGAGGCCGATGCGCCGCTCCACCTGATTACGATGCCGCGGCCGCTCAGCCCGTTCGAACAGCTGCAACGGGTTCTGGATGGCGAGGTTTCGGCCGGCACGCTCGCCGTTCTGCTCGAACCGGACAGTGACGGCGTGGTCAACGAAGCCGCCCGGGAGCTGGGACTGGCCGCGGAGGATCTCGATCTTCTGCGGCCACCCGCAGGCGTTCTGCAGATGCCGCCCCTTCGTCTCAGCTATTGATCCGCAGGCCCGCGCCGCCCCGAAGGGATATCCCTCCGGGGCGAGCCGGGCGCTGCCGGATCAGTGGATGGCCGGCTCGAGGCTGGTATCGAATTTCGAGACGAACCCGGGATCGCCCGGCGCCCGCTCGACACCGTCCGCATTGCGGCCGCCGAGACCCGGCCCGTCCGCATACGCCTGCCAGGCGAGACGGAATTCGTTGAGGCGCTTGAGCGCCGGCTGGTGGGCGAGCGATTTCGGTGCCCCCTGCCGGATCACAAGGATCCAGGCCATGGTCTTGACGTCGATGCAGGGCCCGAGCGCGCCCAGGTTTTCCGCGAAACACGCTTCGACCGGCCCGACGTCGTTCTCGTCACCGATCGCCGGCACCCGCGGCCCGCGCTCGGGAATGCCGAGAAAGGTCCCCAGATTGGCGATATTGCTGACCGCCAGGTCAACGCGAACGCCGCAAAAGGCGATATCGTCGACATTGAAGGTCGAGCCGCGGATGAAGTCGGTCGGGAACGGCTCGTCGAGCGATCCGCCGTCGAGCGGCGAACTCGGCTCGTCGACATACCAGAAGGGGCTGACGTCGCCGGCAAGCCGCACGCCCATCAGATACTGGTCGAGCTCGGTCGCACCGTCGATCAGCTCCTCCGGCTCGGTCAGGAACAGACGCTTGCCCTGTAC
>CAYFYY010000015.1:0-64932 GCA_964347475.1 uncultured Flavobacteriales bacterium | reverse complement strand
CATCGCGATGTCCGATCCGGGCCGAAGGCTGTGATCCGACACCGCCGGGCGTTCCGTCCGCTTCAGGGCGTAAAGCCGAAGCTCGGGGCGGGAAGGTCTGCTCGACGTTACAGAGCATGCGACACAAAATATCCGGCAGAACGGGCGCTCATATGGCCATTTGCCAGAACGAGGCCCCGAAGGGTGCCGCAACCTTCCCCCGTTGAGGGGCAATCGGCACGCCGCAATCACCTTCTCGTGTCGAACGCTTCCGATCGCGGATCAGGTGCGCCACACTGAACGCACAGACGCTACGATGGCGGGACGTTGGAACCGAATTCGAAATCGGCCAAAGGCGGCCGCGGGTTTTTGATCCGCTGGCTCTTGCCGGCAATCGGCGCCGCGCTGGCGATTGCCGCGTTGTCCTGGCTTTACCGGGACCTCGACCTTGCGCGGTTCGGGTCGGCGATCGTGGACGCCAAACCGGCCTGGCTTCTTGTTCTTGCCGGCGCCATCCTTCTCGAGCAGCTGACCCGCAGCTGGAAGTGGCGGCAGATCCTGTTCGATGTGAAGCCGGTTTCCAGTACACGGCTCTTGGGCGCGACGCTCGCGGGCTATGGTGTCGCGATCCTGATTCCGCTTGGCGTGAGCCCGCTGGTGCGGTCGTGGCTGATCGCGCGCCTGGAAGGTTTGCGCTGGGCCAGCGTTCTGATGACGACGGCGATCGAGCGCTTCCTCGACGGCATCGTGTTCGCCCTGTTCGCCGCGCTTGTCGTGACCGCCGGCCACATCCCGGACGTCGAGGGCGACGTGCGGACCGGCCTTGCGGTCGCGGGCGGTCTGAACCTGCTGCTGTTTTCCATGCTGCTCTACTTGCTGTTCGCCGGCCGCTCGCCGCTGGGACGGGAGGACGCGTGGATAAGCCGGGGGCTCGACTGGCTGGCCGCGAAGGGAGGCGCGCGCCTCGACGGGCTGCGGGCGGCGGTCCGGGAGGGTATCATCTGGCCGCGCGACCGCCGCCGCCAGATCGGCGCAATACTGGCGAGTGTCGCGATGAAGATCGTCGCCGCCACGCATTTCCTCTGGGCGGGTCTCGCCCTCGGCGTCGTACTCGCGCCATTCGACTATCTGTTTCTCATGGTTTTCGCGGGTTTCGCCATGGTGCTCGCCCGTTTTACCCGCGTGCCCGGCGGCTTCGTCATTGGGGCCGGTTTTGCGCTGAGACTGCTCGGCGTCGCCGACGAACAGGCGCTGGCGATGATTTTGTTCAGCCATGTTTTCACCATCGGGCTTATGGTGGGGCTCGGCCTGCCATACCTGTGGTGGAGCGGCGTCGACATCCGCGAAGCGCGCCTTGCGGAGGTGAAGGCCGATGCCACCCCCTGACGCCTTTCTGGGGCCCGCGCGGAAGCCCGAAGAAAAGGAGGGCGGATCCGTATTCTGGAAAATCACCGCCGCCGGCGCCGCGTTCCAGGCCGGATCCTCGGCGGTCGATTCGGCCACGATCGTCGCCAGCCTCGTCTATTACCTGACCGGCAACGTCTACGCAGTGGGCGCGGCGAGCGCGGTTCTGCGTCTCGGCTGGCTGCTGCCGCAGCTGGTCGTCGGCTTCCTCGCGCAGCGCGCCGAACGCCGCATGCCGTTCTATGTCGCCGGCGCCTTCGGCCGGGCGAGCTGCCTTGCCCTCATTGCGCTGCTACTGGCGGCCGCCGGCGAGTCCGTGGGCGGCTGGGTCGCGGGCGGGTTCCTCGCGCTGTGGACGCTGTACGCCTTCATCAGCGGGATCGTCGCGGTACCGTACAACGACATCGTCGGCCGCTCGATCCCATCGGGAACGCGAAGCCGAATGCTGGCCTGGCGCTTCTTCGGCGGCGGGGTGCTGGCCCTCGGGGTCGCCGCCATCATACACAGGCTGCTCGCAACCCAGACATTGCTGACGGCCTACGCGCTGATCTTCGCAATGGCGGCGGTGCTGATGTTCGTCTCCTCCCTCAGCTTCGTTTCCGCGGGCGAGCCGCCGACCCCGCCCACAAAGGACACGAGCACAGGGGATTTCGGGCAGTTCGTCAGGGGCGGCCTGGATGTGCTGCGATCGGACGCGCGGTTTCGGCTGTTTCTGTATACACAGTGGCTGGGCGGGGCGACGCTCATGGCCCTGCCGTTCTATATCGTCGCCGCGGCCGACACCGGGCTTGGCGTGGCGGCGGTCGGCATCCTGCTGGGCGTCCAGACCGCGGGCTCGCTGTCGTCGAACGCGCTGTGGGGCCGCATTGGCGACCGGTTCGGGAAACTCGCCCTGTTGCGGGCGGTCGGCGGTCTCCGGCTGGGGCCGCCGCTCGGCGCGCTCGCCGTCATCGCCGGAGCGGATGGGTTCACGCCGCCGGCCTTGCTTGCCGCCTTCGCGGTGCTGTTCATCGCCGTCGGCGCGCTGGTGAACGGCATGACCATCGCCTATCTCGGCTATCTGATGGAAATCTCGCCGAATGACCGGCGCCCCGCCTATTCCGCCTACTTCAACGCGCTCGCCTCTCCCGCCGCACTTCTGCCGCTGCTCGGCGCAGCTATCGCCGATGCGGTGTCGCTTTCCGGCATATTCGCTGTCGCGGCGGCGGCGGCGGGTGTGCAGCTCGCGCTCTACGCGCGACTGTCGGGACTGGAGAAAGGCTGATGTGGCGTAACGCGCGGCGTGGCCTGAAGCGGGCCTGGACTCCCGTGATCCTCCGGGTCTGGCCGCTCGCCCGGCTCTGGTATCGTGCCTGGGGGCTGACGCTCGACGGCCATCCCGCGGACGAGGTCTGGTATTTTGCCTACGGCGCCAACATGCATGACAGCGCCTTCCGCGAACGGCGCGGCATGCGGCCCGAGGAATGGCGGGCCGGTCGGATCATCGGCTACCGCCTGAGGTTCAATCTCGAAGGCCGCCCCCGGGGACGGGCGGCGCCGGCGAATATATGCCCGGACGGGGACGCAGAGGTGTGGGGCGTGCTTTACCGGCTCCGCCGGCGCGAGCTCGTCCGGCTGAACGCGAGCGAGGGCATCCCCGGCTGGCGCTACCGCCCACTCTGGCTCTCCGCAGAGGACATCGGCGGCAACCCCGTAAGCGCGGTCACCTATATCGCCGACGGCAAGGACAAGGACGGAAACCCCTCGCTGCGCTATATCTCGCTGCTCAGAGAGGGTGCGCGGGCCCATGGTCTTCCCGCGCACTGGATTTCTTTTCTCGAAAGCGTCGAGCACGCGGAGTAAGGCTCGCCCTCGATATCGCGGCCGAGTCGAGAACAGGAGTCAGGCTCCTTCGGGCGATAGAGCTGCGATGTACGACGATACCACGCCGTTACGACGTGGCCAGCCGGGTGACGGGACCACTCAGCAGTCCGGAAATATCTATCGCGTTGGAGACATGCGGAATCGTGTTGCAAGTCACGATCGAGCGCGCCCCCGCGTTCTGCAGGTCAATATAGGACGTGCCGGCGAAGACGCCGTGGACCCCGATGCAAACGGGCGCCCCAAGCCCCGCCTTCTTCAGGTGCGAGATGGTTTCGATCATGGTGTGACCCGTCGAAATGATGTCGTCGACCAGGACCGGTGTATGCTCCCGCCAATGCGTGATCTCCGGAATGTGTATTTCGACGTGCCGGTCTCCATGGCGAACCTTCTGCGAGATGACGTGCGGCGCGTTCGCGCCGCGTGCGATCTCGGAGACCCACTGTTCGCTTTCCTCATCGGGTCCGAAAAGCAGAGGTTTCTGCACCTCATGCCCGATCCAACGGGCGATTGCCTGGGCTGCATGGACGACCGCGGCAGGGACCGGATAGATCTCCGAGAGCGCATGGCGCCGGTGAAGATGCGGATCGACGGTCACCAGCCAGTCGATCCAGGAGCCGAGCATCCCTGCAAAATGGATAGAAGTAATGGCCTCGCCGGGCTGGAAGCGCCGGTCCTGGCGCATGTAGGCGAGGTACGGGGCGACCAGCCCGATGCGTGCGGCGCCAAGGTCCCGAGCGGCGGCGGCGCTAAAGATCAGCGGCATCAGCTTCTCGTCGGGTCGATCGAGTGTGCAGACGATCACCACGGAACGTCCCTCGACGGCCGTATCGAGGCGAACGTGGGTCTCGCCATCCGGGAACCGGTGCACCGCTAGGTCGCCGATCTCCATGTCCGCGCCGCGTGCAAGCGTTTCGGCCAGCGTCTCGTTGCCGGGGAGAGCAAAGATCAGGGGTCTGGTCATGCCGCCTCGATCGAAATCATGTCCATATGCGCCCGGGCGTAATCCATCGCGTAGGAAAGCTCGCCCGCCGTTTCGGAATGCACGGTAAACAGCGGCTGCTCGGCATCGACACGATCCCCGACTCGGACCTGGAGAGCCAGACCGGCAGCCTTGGCATCCGGCGCCCCTGCCAGCTTTGCCACGCGCGCGAGGCGGCGGTTGTCGATCGCGATGACTCTTCCGGACAGGGGGGAGGTCAGTGGCGCGCGATGGTCGGCCGTGGGCGGCGTGCGCATCCCCCCTTGCGCCTCGCAGATCCGCTCGAACTTGTCCCTGGCCCGGCCATCGTCGAGAACGGTCGTGGCAAGCTCTTGCCCGCCTCCTGCCGGAGCTGCGGCCGCGAGTTCGAGGAGGGCGCCCGCGAGCGCGATGGATCGTCGCCGCAAATCCTCGGGCGCGTCCGGTGCGTCGTTCAGGACAGCCAACACATCGCGCGCCTCGAGAGCGGGGCCGATTCCCCGGCCTACCGGCTGCGAACCGTCGGTCACGACGATCGAGACCTCGATACCAAGCGCCTCCGTCGTTCTCCGCAAATGTGCGGTGACCGAATCCGCCTCGGCCAGGCTCCGAACCTTTGCGGTCGGCCCGACCGGCAGGTCGAGAACGAGGTGGGTCGAACCGGCGGCCGCCTTCTTGGAAAGGACGGACGCGACGAGTTGCTCTTCGCTGTCGAGGTCGATGGCGCGCTCGACCCGGATCAGCACGTCGTCGGCCGGGCTGAGGCAGACGGCGCCGCCCCAGACGATGCAGCCGCCCTCGCGCTCGACGACTCTCCGCATGGTCGCAAGGTCGAGATCGACCGGCGCCAGCGTCTCCATCGCATCGGCGGTTCCCGCCGGAGAGGTGATGGCGCGCGAAGAGGTCTTGGGCATGGTAAGGCCGCAGGCGCTCGCAATGGCGACCACGATCGGCGTCGTCCGGTTGCCCGGAAGGCCCCCCACGCAGTGCTTGTCCACTACCTTGGTCGCAGGCCATTGCAGACGATCGCCGGCATCGACCATGGCCCTGGTGAGAGCGACGATTTCTTCGCCATCCAGACGGCCGCCCGCGCAGGCGGTGACGAAGGCTGCGATGTGGATGTCGGAATAGCGGCCGGCGAGAATGTCGTCGATGATCTCGCCGAATTGCGGCTCGGCGAGCCGATGGCCATAGATCTTCGCCCGCACCGAGCCGAGGGATTCGAGGGGGTCCATGTGGCTGAAGCTGACCTCGTCGCCCTCTTCGACATCGAGCAGCTTCCAGGCCGCCTCCGACAGGCTGGCCTCGCCCTCCGACAGGAGATCGTTCTGCAAATGGTGCAGCGTCACGATGATCGATTTCGACCCGTGAGCGGCCCTTATCCGCGCATGTGCGAAGAAACCCTCGGCACGGCAGATGTGACAGTCATGCCGCATATAGGCGACGTTCTCCTGCTGCGTGTCGATGCCAAGCCGCCTGAGCCGCAAGACGTTGGCTTTCAGAGTCGTTCCCGCCGGCATCTTTCAGTCCCCGCTCCTGACGTCAGTTCAGGTCCGCCTGGTCGCGATATCCGGGAACCTGGCACTCCCATCCGAGTTCCTCTTCGATGCGATGGCGGAGGGCATCCGATGCGGCGGGCTCTCCGTGCGTGACGAACGTCATCTTCGGAGGGTGCCTGAAGCCGCCCAGCCAGCCCATGATCTCGTCGACGTCCGCGTGTGCCGACAGCATGTGAAGGTTTCGAACCTCCGCTCTGACCGGAACGTAGGCTCCATGGATCTTCACCGCATCGGCGCCGGCTACCATGGCAGCCCCGCGGGTTCCGCCAGCCTGGAATCCCACGAACAGGATCGTGCTGCGTCGATCCGGCGCAAAGCGCTTCAGATGGTGCACGACGCGTCCGCCCGTTGCCATGCCGCTGGCGGCAATCAGGACCATCGGCATATTGCCGTGATCCAGGGCCTTCGACTCCTCCGCCGTGCGCACGTAGGTGGCTACGCCGCAAGCGGCGCGGCATTCCTCCGGCGTCAGCCGGTGCTCGCCGACATACTTGCAGTACAGCTCGCTGGCGTTGATGGCCATGGGGCTGTCCAGATACACCGGGACGTCGGGGATCTGTCGCGCCTGCTTCAGACGCGCGAGGTGGTAGAGGATGGTCTGCGTGCGCCCGACCGCGAATGCCGGGATCACAACCGTGCCGCCGCGTGACGCGGTTCTTTGGATGACCTCGGCCAGTAGTTCCTCGGTGTCCTGCGGCTCATGGCGTCGGTCGCCGTAGGTCGATTCGACTACCAGGTAGTCCGCGCCGTGAACGATTGCCGGGGCGACCATCGTCGGGCTGTTCGGTCGACCCAGATCTCCTGAAAACTGCAGGCTGATATCGCCGACGGTAACGCGGACCAGCGCCGCGCCCAGGATGTGTCCAGCCGGCGAGAAGCGGACCGTGAGTGCGTCGTCGAGCCGGTGATCCCGATCGAACTCGACCGGCCGAATGCGTTCCAGCGCAAGTTCCGCATCCCGCCGGGTGTAGAGCGGCAAGGCCGGATGATGCTTCGAGAAGCCATGCCGATTGGCGAACTCCGCCTCCTTTTCCTGCAGAAACCCGCTGTCGGGCAAAAGGACGCCGCAGAGCTCCCGGGTTCCCGGCGTGCTCAGCACGGGCCCATGGAAGCCGTTGCGGACCAGGAGCGGCAGGTATCCCGAATGATCGATATGGGCGTGTGTCAGGATCACCACGTCTATGCTCGCCGGCTCGACGGGCAGGGGCGCCCGGTTGCGCAGCCGGAGGTTCTTGAAGCCCTGATACAACCCGCAATCGACGAGGATCCGGAGACCCGCGGTATCAAGGAGGTACTTTGATCCCGTTACGGTGCCGACCCCGCCGAGGAATGAAATGCGCATTGATCGGGTTCCAGCGTCCTCTATCGTTCACGGTTGTCGGGCGGACGTCCGGCCGCTGCCTCCACGCCGGCACGTCGCTCCCGCCATTACGGGAGATCGTCGCCGGCCGCAGGTCGGTCAAATGGCCGGGTCAGCCTCGGCCGAAAACCGACGGGAGAATGCATCCGGTCACTTTCGGCCATCGACACGTCCTCACGAAGCCCCTGCCGTTTCGTCACAGCAGGATCGGATAATCGGGCCGATTGTCGCCGTGGCGGGCATCGATCAAGACAGCAAGTGCGTGCCGCAGCATTAACAGGTCGTCGATCTTGCGATCGATGCGATTCACGTGTTCCAGGACGACCGATTTCACGTCGGCGGCGGTGCGGTTCCGATCTTCGTAAAGGGACAGGAGCAGCCGGCAGTCGCCAAGCGAGAATCCGCTGCAGCGGGCCCGGTGCAGGAATCCGAGCCTGTGGATGTCCTTCTCGCTGAAGCTTCGATAGCGGTTGGCCAGCCGGTGCGGCTGGACCAGGCCGACCTCCTCGTAATAACGGATTGTCTTGGCCGGAACTCCGGAATGCCGCTCCGCTTCGCCGATGTGCATGGCATCACGCCTTCAGATCTGCGATGTGGCCCGTTGCAGGGCGTTGCCGGCAACCTTCCTTCAAAGGACGGGACGGTGACGTGTCCCGGACCGGCAACATGTGCTGTCAACGTTGTCGCACGTCCGCCGATCCTGGCAACTTTCTTCGTTGCCGACCTTGCTCATCAATATAGGGTTTCCACTCGCTGGAGGGTCAAGCCGAAGCCGAGCGCGTGTCGCGGCGCCTTGCGGCGATCGGCAAGATCCGTATGCACGAGCATCTGAAGACGGTCCTGTTGTTCCGGCCGGTCGAGCCGCGGGCCTGGCCCGATATGCCGCCGAAAGAACTGCTTGGCGCCCATTACGCCTCCGCCGGCGGCCGGCAGGAGAACGTCGATGCCGCGCTGCCGATGACCGGCCCTACCCCCGCCGACGCCCGCGCCGCATGACCGGCGCCATGCGTCGGCTGCAGGGGTGTTCGCCGCGCTCTGCCGCATCGCGGGTTGTCCATTCCATCCCCGCCGAGACCCGCGAAAAACCCTAACGCATGGGCTCGTTCCGACGGATCGGCGGGCTGCTCGGGCAGGTATGGGCGGCACGCCGCCCGCGCCGCAGATCGACCCGATCAAAATCCGGCATTAATGTTCTGCGTCAGCACCATGGTGGCCATGTCCGACTTCCTCGGCGTGCGCCCCCGGCGCGTCCATCCCACCGTGCTCATGTTGCATCATTTTCTCGGCCGCGGTTGTGAGATCGCCTTCGCCAAACCCGTGCTGCGCGTCGTCGTCATGCAGGAACGCGATCATATCCGCGAGTTCATCGCCAGTGATGAAGATCTGTTCGCCGAGCGCATCCTCCTGTGCTGCGATCATGCCCGGTGCGTGGTTCCACATCTTGGCGGCGAAGTCGAATGGATTGACCAACCCCATCTGCCTGTGGGCGTCCATCGCTGGTGCGTCATGGCCTCCGACGCCGTTGATGGCGTGGCACGCAACACAGCCCTTGTCGATGAACAACGTCTTGCCCCGGTCCGGGCTCATCATCGGGATCACCAGGCGCGCGCCCTGGTCCGCTTCGATTTCGTCGCTTGCCGGGACGTGTTCGGCACGTACGGCCGTGGCCGTGAGCGCCAAAAGAAGGACGACGGCTCCTACATTGAGCGTCGCCAAGCCAGGACTCGTAAAACGTGCCAAATTCATCTCGGATTCTCCTTCCCTTTCATCGTACCCGCCGCTCCCAAGGTAACGCCTCAGAGAGCCGCGTGGGGCGGAGATTTGTAACGGAACGTACCAACGGTGCCCCTCGTTACAACGGGTTACCAAAAGGCGCCGGGGACGACAAACTGGCGTTACGGAAAACGGGCACATTTCACCGCAAAATCGCGCACACTCGATGGCCGAAAAGGAGAATTGCGATGAGAGAAGTGGAAAGAACACTGACGGCAGCGGTTGCCGCCTTGGCGGGCATCGCCCTCTTGACGGCGGTCGCCGCGGCGCACGGAATGGGCGGAGCCTCCAGCAGCTGGCACGGCTCGGGTGGCGCGACCGGGCCGGGTGGGGTTACCGCACCTGCGACCGGCCAGATGCCGGGCATGGGGCAGGGCGGCATGATCGGTCCGGGCACGCAGCGCCCCGATATGATGACGCCTGGCGGGATGACCGGACAGACCGGGAATACCGGACCGGCGCCGTGCGGTGGCAACAGCGCCAGTACGCCATGCGGATCGCCGGGCGGCGGCGGCATTCAGATGCCAAGGGGCCAGATGCTGCCGCCGACGCAGTGACGAGGTAGCCGTGGCACCCCGTTGAGGGTTCGCTGGTTCAGAAACTGGCGTTCGACCGGCACAATGGTTGGGTTCGTCCGATCAAATAATCCCATTTAGCGCGGCGCTCCCCGCTAGGCCGCGCATCTCGGCGGCCGGGCGATGTCCCAGCGACGAGCCCGGCCGCACTTTTCCATCGCCGGCGGAGATGTTGGAGGGGGCCAAAGTCCAGCGATTGTGACGCTCCAAGCGGCAATCACGCGGGGAGAGTTCCATTGAATTCGCGCTCGCGCGCCAGCCGAGTCAAGACGTCACCGAAATCAGGGTGCTGCAACTCTTGTGGCGAGCAACGAACCACGGCGGTTGCGGCCCGGAACCTGGCCTTATCCCGTATATTGGGGCATCTGAAATATGTTAGGGATAGGTGATTGCGGGCCCGTGACTAGACCGGCACGCACAGAGTCAATTCTCGGTGGTTGCGGGCCCCCGCAACCACTTCGACAGGAAAAGCCCCTTAAACTCAATGAGTTGCGGGGCTTTCATTTTGTTGAAAAATCCCAGCCCAATGAAATCAATAGGTTGCGGCGACAGGTTCAAATCACCGCGCAACCAAACCACCAGGAACCCATTATGGCGATCCGACGTCGTCTGGTGATGCGCAACGACTTCGGGAAACGTTGCCCCGTAATTGCTGTGCCGGACCATTGGCGACGAAATCCGCCATTGATCTATGCGTCCGCATGTCAATCGAATCGAGGACATCCCAACGGTTCGGTCGCCGCAACCCTTCAATTGACCATGTGCTGCGCCCCGTCCCGGTGGCGATCGGGAGAAAGTTGGCAAGAGATCCCGCTAAGATGCTGCCACGAAGCGCCCGAACCGGACCGCGGATTCGCCCTTGTTCAGGCGTCGCGACGGCATGACGAGGACGCAATCGTCGAACGGGGTCGACACGTCCTTGTCGCCGTCGTAACCGATCACAGTGCCGGCCTTCGGAATCACCTCCAGACCCCGGTAATCGGCGGCGAAGCGGAATTCGTCGGTCTCGATGGTCAGGGGGCCGGCGACCTCGATGAACTTCTGGGTTGGGACGCCGTCGTGAATATGCGGCTCGGCGACTTCCGCCGGGATGGCCTCCAGATGGCGCAGGAACCGATACGCGGTCTCGATCGCGACGTCGCGGCTGCTCGCCGCCCAATGCTGGCCGCACTCCACCAACAGCGCATTGCGAGGGCTCGATTCCTCGGCGAATCCCAGATAGTCGCGCATGCGGCGCCCGGCCGCGTGTCCCGCGTCGGTGACGACGGTCTCTGGGACGCCGACACTGCGCGCCAGCGCCCGCCCCTTGGGCAACGGACCCGCCATCATCAACGGTGCGGTCGCATGCTGCATCGAATGGATGTCCAGCAAATAATCCGCGTCGGCCACCAGCGGCCGAATTTCCCGCGCGCGCCGGAGTTCGGCGCTGTCGCGATCGCCGTCGAGGGTCGCCGGATCCCACAGCCGGTTGAAATCCTCGTCGACGAAGCGCGAGGCGGTCGGATCTGTCGGATCGAAGCTGTGATAGGCCGCGACGTTCGCGAAGCCCAAGGTCAGCCTGCCGCGAGCGGGCCGTGTCCCGGCACGGAACAGATGATCCAGTGCCATAGCGCCGCACAGCTCGTTGCCGTGGACCACGGCCGTGATCATGACGTGTGGCCCCGGCGCTCCCGAGTCGAAGGTCGTGAAATAGTCGATGTTCGTGTTCCCCGCCCTGAAGGACGAGATATCCGGAGGAGTCAGCTCGACGGGGTAGTCGTTGATCGGGGCCTCGGGCATTTGTTGTGCTTCCCTGTAACGCGGTGCGGGAGCGGCACTGTAATGTCATTCCGCGCCGACGCCAATCGGCTCGGTGACCGGGAACACGCCGGGTCTGACCCGGCAGAAGGGCAGCGTCGTCAGGTCTGCGGGACCCCAATCCGGCGTGTCGACAACCAGGATCTCGCGCGCCAGCTCTTCATAGACAGCGCGGAAATGCGTCTTGGAGCGCAGCACGATGATGTCGAAATCCCGCGCCGCCAAACCGAACTGCGTGAACGGGTCCTCATCGATCGCCGTGGTCTGTCGGCTGGTCAGCGAAACGAGAATGCCCCCGGCATCGATCAGCGCGGCGGGGCCCAGATCGATCCGCCGACCGCGCCGCATCGGCCCGGTTCCGACATAGGTCTTGTGCTCGGCATAGAGGACCTGCCCCGTGAGTGCTGCCGGACCGCCGGCCCTGTCCGACGAACGTCCGCCCACGCTGAGTGAGATCGTCGCGCCGACACCGGCCCGCAACGCCGCTTCTGCGCCCTCCGGGTCCCACAGGTAAGGCAACGCCGCCGACGGCGCATTCTGATCGAGGAGTTCCTTTAGAACCCAGGTCGAGTCGTTCATGCGATCGGCGTGCTCCAGCAGCACGACCGGGCCGTCGCCACCGGCAGCCATGGCGATCGCACGGGAAACCCCTTCGCGCGCAGAAAGGACAGGTACGGCGCCGAGCAGCGCTTCGCGCTCGCGCCAGATCTGGTCCGCCAGCCCGCCCGCGATTGCGCGCCCGGTATCCGGGGCACCATCAGTCACGACTGCCACCGAAAACCCGAGCGGCGGCACATCGGCGTAGGCGAACCCGCAAAATACCGAGACGTCGAGCACGTCCTCGTGGCTCTCCACCGCGGCGAGACCGGCCGCGACGATATCGCACAGCGGCGGCAACGCGGTCGCCGTGCAGATGCTTGGCAAAACAAGCGGGACCTTGACGAAGGTCAGCTGGGGCCGCACATCGCCCTGAACACTCTGCAGCAGCATACGGGCGGCGCGGCGGCCCGTTTCGTCCATGTCGGTGTGCGGCGAATAGTGGAACCCGCACAGCGCCGTACACAGCGCCGCGCTATCTTCGCAAAGGTTGGCGTGCAGGTCGAAGGCGACCACGAGCGGCAGTTCGTGACCGACCACCGCGCGCACCGCCCGCAACAGTTCGGTTTCCGGATCCGGTCGCGTCGGGGTCGTCATGGCGCCGTGGAGATAGAGCAGCACGCCATCGAGGCTCCGGCGTTCGCGTCGCAGACCGTTCGCGATCTCGTCGCGGTAGAACTCGAACGCGTCGTCGCTGGCCGGACCCGCGGCCGAGCAATCGGTGTAGACGAGAGGCATGATCTCGGCCCCTGCGTCCTCCAGTACATCGATGAATCCGCTGCCGACCGACGCCGTCCCGCGCAGACCCTCGATCAGGGCGTGCCCGCGCAACGCGTTGCTCTCGAAATCCGCCAGCCCCGTCTCGACCGGCAGGAACGAGACAGACTCCAGCGCAAGGCCCGCGATCGCGATCTTCATGGTCGCCTCCCGGCGGTCTGACGGGCGGATGTTCGCGCAGCCGGGTTCCGAACGCAATGGGTTGTGTCGCCGAAATAAACGGTGTCAAATGACGAGATAGGTCCACCATGGGGACCATCAGGGACATATCCAGTACGAACCAGAGAACCGGGTGGCCGAGCTGATCTCGCGACCAACCCGTGACAGGGAGACAACGATATGGGTACGAACACACGCGTGCTCGGCGCGGCCCTTGGCGCGACAATGTTGCTGTCGGGCGCAGCCGCGGCAACCGAGCTCAGGATCGGCATGGCATCGGAGCCGAGCGCGATCGATCCGCATTATCACAATCTCGGGCCGAACAACGAGATTCGGCGTCACATGTTCGAATCGCTGATCTGGCAGGACGAACAGCAGAAGCTCAGCCCGCTGCTGGCAACCTCGTGGAAACCGACCGGCGAGACGACATGGGAGTTCAAGCTCCGCAAAGGCGTGAAATTCCATGACGGCTCGGACTTCACGGCCAACGACTTCATCTACACGGCGTGCCGCATCCCCAATGTCAAGGAGAGCCCGTCCTCATTTACGATTTACACGAGGGCCATGCAGAAGATCGAAACGCCGGACGATCACACGCTGATCGTTCACACGGCCAAGCCGTATCCGCTGCTGCCGGTGGAGCTGGCGACCTGGGGCGTCCTTTCGGCCAAGGCCAACGGCGTGAGCGGCAAGGTCGAATACAGCCCGGAAGGCTGCACCGGCGTATCGGAATGGCCGGCCACTGAGGATTTCAACAACGGCAAGCTGACCGTCGGCACCGGCCCGTTCAAATTCGTCGAATATGTCAAGGGCGACCGGCTGGTCCTGGCCCGAAACGACGATTACTGGGGGGAAAAGCCGGAATGGAGCAAGGTCACCGTCAAGCCGATCACCAACGACGCGGCGCGCGTAGCGGCCCTCCTTGCCGGCGATGTGGATTTCATCAGCAAGCCGCCGACCCAGGATCTGGAGCGGCTGAAGAACGATCCCAATTTCGGCCTCAGCCAGGGCCTGTCCAACCGCGTGATCTATCTGCATATGGATCAATACGGCCCGTCGACGGTCGGCGTGAAGGGGACGGGCGCGCCGGACGGCACGTATGAGGGCGAGGGCCCGTGCGCAGAAGGCGCCTGCGATAAGAACCCGTTCCAGGATGTTCGGGTGCGCAAGGCCGTCTCGATGGCAATCGATCGCGAGGCCATTGTCGCCAAGGTCATGGGCGGCGTTGCCGTCGCCGCGGGTGAGCTTCTGCCGCAGGGATTCTTCGGCAGCACCCCGGGTGCCAAGCCGGAGCCGTACGATCCTGCCGGCGCGAAGAAGCTGCTGGCGGAGGCCGGCTATCACAACGGTTTCGAACTCGTGCTGGCCACGCCGAACGACCGCTACATCAACGACGCCAAGATCTCGCAGGCGATCGCGCAGATGCTGACCCGCGTCGGCATCAAGACGTCCGTCGACGCGATGACCAAGAGCGTCTTCTTCGGCCGGCGCAACAAGTACGAGTTCAGCCTATACCTGGCGGGCTGGGGATCGGGCACCGGCGAGATGTCGTCGCCGCTGCGGGCGCTGGTCGCCACGCGCGACAAGTCCCGTGGGCTGGGCGGCACAAACCGTGGTCGTTACTCCAATCCCGAGATGGACGATCTCGTGCTTCAGGCACTGGCCACTGTCGACGACGCCAAGCGCGAGGCGATCCTCCAGAAGGCCAGCAAGATGGCGATGGAGGATTACGCCATCTTGCCGCTGCATTTCGAGGTCACGACCTGGGCACATCGCAAAGGTCTGACGTATGGAGCGCGGGCCGACCAGTACACGATCGCCATGGGCATCAAGTCGGCGAACTGATGGCTCGACGATTGGGAGCGGGGTGGCGGCAACGCCGCCCCGCCACCCGCGTCTCTTGAGGCGGTTGGAGCGGGATGCTGGTCTTCACTATCCGGCGGCTGATGCAGAGCATCGTGGTGCTCTTCGTCATGTCACTGATCGTTTTCGTCGGGATCTTCGCCATCGGCAATCCGGTGGATATCCTGATCAATCCCGAATCCGATATTGCGGAAATGGAAGCCGCGATCCGTCGCATGGGTCTCGACCGGCCGCTGTGGGAGCAGTATTTCGTGTTCCTTTCGAATGCGCTGGGCGGCGATCTAGGCAAATCCTTCGTTCACAACGAACCGGCGCTGCGATTGATCCTGGAGCGCTTTCCCGCGACTATGGAGCTGGCGCTGGGCGCTATGGTGATTGCCATTCTGCTCGGCGTGCCGCTCGGCATGATCGCGGGGCTGAAGCCCGATAGCTGGGTCGGCAAGACGATCATGGCCGGATCAATCCTGGGGTTCAGCCTGCCGACCTTCTGGGTCGGACTCATGCTGATCATGCTGTTCGCGGTGATCCTGGGCTGGCTGCCCGCTTCGGGCCGCGGCGATACGGTCGATGTCTTCGGCGTGCCGCTCAGCATGTTCACGCTGGACGGACTCAGCCATATCCTCCTGCCTGCGTTTAATCTCGCCTTGTTCAAAATGTCGCTGGTTGCCCGGCTGGCCCGCGCCGGCACGCGCGAGGTGATGCTGGCGGATTACGTGAAGTTCGCCCGCGCCAAGGGCATATCGGATGTGCGCCTGATCGGCGTGCATGTCCTCAAGAACATCCTGATCCCGGTGGTGACCGTCCTGGGGCTGGAGCTCGGCAGCGTGATCGCGTTCGCCGTGGTGACCGAAACGGTCTTCGCCTGGCCGGGCATCGGCAAGCTCCTGATCGACAGCATCGGGCTGCTCGACCGGCCCGTCGTGGTCGCCTACCTGATGCTGACCGTGCTGCTGTTCATCACCATCAACTTCATCGTCGATGTGCTCTACTCGGTACTCGATCCGCGCGTCCGGCTCGGAGATGTCAAGTCATGACCGCGCTGCAGCAATATCCGGACGAAGTTGTGGATGAGGCGGCGGGCGGGAAGGCGGTCGAGACGCCTCTGCGGCGCTTCGTTTCGGAGTTCTTGGAAAGCCGCATTGCCGTCGGCGGCCTGACCGTCTTCATGCTCATCATCCTCGGCGCGATCTTGGCGCCGCTGATCACACCGCAGAACCCGTACGACCTGATGCAGATCAACATCCTCGACGGTCGCCTGCCGCCGGGATCGCAATCCTTCGACGGGATGACGTTTTGGCTTGGTACCGATGATCAGGGTCGCGACATGTTGAGCGCCATCTTCTATGGCTTGCGGACAAGCCTGAGCGTCGGCGCGAGCAGCACGCTGATCGCCATCTTTTTCGGTGGCGCGCTGGGTCTACTTGCCGCCTATTTCGGCGGTCGGACCGATACGGTGATCATGCGCATCGCCGACCTTCAGCTCAGCTTCCCGGCGATCCTGATCGCTTTGATCCTGGTCGCCATTCTGGGTCAGGGGGTGGAGAAGATTGTCATAGCGCTCGTCGCGGTGCAGTGGGCCTACTACGCGCGCACCATTCGCGGTACGGCGCTGGTCGAGCGCCGCAAGGAATATATCGAGGCGGCGACCTGCCTGGGCCTGAGCCACCGCCGCATCGTGTTCCGCCATCTTCTGCCGAACTGCACGCCGCCGCTGATCGTGGTCGGCACGGTACAGGTGGCGCACGCCATCGCCCTTGAGGCGACTCTCTCGTTCCTCGGCGTCGGCCTGCCGATCACCGAGCCCTCGCTCGGCCTGCTGATCAAGAACGGCTTCGACTACATGCTGAGCGGCGACTACTGGATCAGCTTCTATCCCGGCATCGCCCTTCTGATCACCATCGTCAGCATCAACCTCGTCGGCGACCAACTGCGCGACGTCCTCAACCCGAGGCTCCGGCGATGACGGGCGGTAGCACTACGCTGGCGGTCGAAAACCTGCGCACCCATTTCTTCACCCGCGCAGGCGTCGTGCGCGCGGTCGACGATGTCAGCTTCTCGGTGGACAGGGGGCAGGTGCTGGGCCTGGTCGGCGAGTCCGGTTCGGGCAAGACGGTCACGGGGTTCTCGGTCATCGGTCTGGTCGACCCGCCCGGCCGCGTTGTCGACGGTCGCATCCTGTTCAACGGGCGGGACCTCGCGGCCCTCCCCGAAGCGGAGTGGCGCAAGCTGCGCGGCGCGAAGATCGCGATGATCTTCCAGGATCCGATGATGACGCTGAACCCGGTTTTGCGCATCGAAACGCAGATGGTCGAAGCCGTGCTGGCGCACGAGAATATCGGTCGGGAAGAGGCGCGCAAGCGGGCGCGCGACGCGCTCGGCCAGGTCGGCATCCCTTCGCCGGATGAGCGATTGCGCGCCTATCCGCATCAGTTTTCCGGCGGCATGCGCCAGCGCGTGGCGATCGCCACCGCGTTCATCAACCGCCCCGATCTTGTCATCGCCGACGAACCGACGACGGCGCTCGACGTGACGATCCAGGCGCAGATCCTGCACGAGGCGCAGAAGCTGTGCCGTGAGACCGGCACCGCCCTGATCTGGATCACCCACGACCTGACGGTCGTCGCGGGGCTCGCCGACCATATCTGCGTGATGTACGCAGGTCGCGTGGCGGAGGCCGGCGAGATCGATGCGGTGCTCGACCGTCCGCTGCATCCCTATACGCACGGGCTGATCGGTTCGGTGCCCAGCCGCAACAAGCGCGGCCGGGAGCTTGAACAGATCCCCGGCATGACGCCATCGCTTCTCAACATGCCGATCGGCTGCGCGTTCCGGGCCCGCTGCGGCCACGCCGACGCGGCTTGCGATGCCGCACCCGGCATCACCGCGCCAATGCCGGCCCGGGCGGTCCGCTGTCATCATCCTCTCCTGGAGCCTGCGGTATGAGCGACGCCGCGAGCCCAGCACCCTATATCGATTTGCGCGGAATCGGCAAGCGCTTCGTCAAGTCGCTGGATGTCGCGGCCAGGATCGCACGCTATATGGGATCGAGCATACGCGAGGAGGTCGTCCATGCGGTGGATGAGGTGGACCTTGCGATCCAGCCGGGAGAGGTGGTTGGACTCGTGGGCGAGTCCGGTTGCGGCAAATCCACGCTCGGCCGGATGGTCGCCGGCATCCTGGAGCCCAGCGAAGGCACCTATTTCTACAAGGGCCGCGATATCCGTACGCTGGATGCGCTGCAGACGAGGGACATGGCGCTCAGGATCCAGATGATTTTCCAGGATCCGTTCGCCTCGCTCAACCCTCGGCTGCGGGTCAAGGACATCATCGGCGAGGCCCCGCGGGTGCACGGGCTGGTCAGTCGCGCCAACACCGATGCCTATATCGAAGACGTGATGCTGCGCTGCGGTCTGGACCCCGAATTCAAGCGCAGGTATCCGCACCAGTTTTCCGGTGGTCAACGGCAGCGGATCGGAATCGCCAGGGCTTTGGCCGTCAACCCCGATCTTATCGTCTGCGATGAGGCGGTGGCGGCGCTCGACGTCTCGATTCAGGCGCAGATACTGAACCTGTTCATGCGGCTGCGCGAGGAACTCGGCCTCACCTACCTTTTCATCAGTCATGATTTGGGGGTGGTCGAGCATATCAGCGACCGCATAGTGATCATGTATCTCGGCCGCGTCGTCGAGTCGAGCCTGACCGAAGAATTGTTCGACAGTCCGAATCATCCCTATACCCAGGCCCTGTTGCAGGAGGTTCCCCGCCTTGATCAGCGGCACGCGAAATTCTCCGCCATAAGAGGCGAGATTCCCTCGCCGCTGGATCCACCCACGGGCTGCCATTTCCATCCGCGCTGCCCGCACGCGACCGCGCGTTGCGCGGAAGAGCGCCCGATTTTGAGAGAAATCGCGCCGGGCCGGAAATCGGCCTGTCATCTGAACGAAGGAACGGCCTGACACATGCCCGACAGGGAGTTGTCCGGTGTTCTGTTCGAGCGCGGGCCGCGCGACGAGGCGCTGCCGCTCCTGTTCGACTCGCCGCATAGCGGCGCGGCCTATCCCGACGATTTCGACCACGTCGCGCCGCGCAGGCAAATGCGACAATCCGAGGACAGCTTCGTCGACGAGCTCTACGCGGCAGCGCCTGCGTACGGCGCGACGCTGATCGGCGCTTTGTTCCCGCGCATCTACATTGACCCCAACCGCTCCGCGCTCGATATCGATCCGGCGCTGCTTGAAGAGGACTGGCCGGAAGAGAGTGCTCCCGGGCCGAAATCTGATCTTGGCGTCGGACTGGTCTGGCGTCTCTGCCCGCCGGGCGATCCGATCTATGATCGAAAGCTTACGGTCGCCGAGCTGCGCCGGCGAATCGAGACCTATCATCGTCCCTATCACGACGCAGTTGCCGGCGCGCTGGATCGGCTTTATCGGGGCTTCGGCGCCGTCTGGCACGTCAACTGTCATTCCATGCCGTCGGTGAGCACTGTTATGGCGGCGGAAGGCCCCGGCATGCGCCGCCCCGACATCACGTTGGGCGATATCGATGCAACGACCTGCTCGGCGGAGTTCACCGCGCTGGTCCGCGAGATTCTCTCCGATCTCGGTTACGAGGTGACGATCAACGACCCGTACAAGGGCGCCGAACTGGTGCGCGCCTGGTCGGACCCGGCGGCCGGGCGGCACAGCCTGCAGATCGAAATCAACCGGGCCCTGTACATGGATGAGGCGGGCCTGGAGCGGAATGGCGGGTTCGCTGCGCTCCAGGCAAATGTGACGCGGCTGATCGCCGTTGTCGCCGACTACGTGGGGGAGCGGATACCGTGATCGTCCCCGGTGTTCTCGAGATCGTGCGACCGTCTGCTTCGGCGAGGGCGGTGTTGTTCGACCTGCCGCACAGCGGGCGTGATTACCCCGAGGATTTCGGATCGGCGTTGCCGCTGGAGATCTTGCGGCGCGGCGAGGACGCGTATGTGGACCGGTTGCTGGCGGGCGCGCCGGCCAGCGGGGTGACGGTGCTCAAGGCCCTGTTCCCCCGTTGCTATATCGACCCGAACCGCGATGAGGACGATGTCGATCCGGCACTTGTCGCGGATGCGCCGGCTGACGCCTTTCGGCAGAGCGACAAGAGCCGGCGCGGGATCGGCCTCATCCGCCGAGATGTGGTTCCCGAGCACCGTATCTACGACCGGCTGCTCAGCTATGGCGAGGTCACGGCGAGGGTCGCGCGCTATCATCGGCCCTACCACGAGGCACTGGCATCGCGATTGAAGGACCTGCGCGGCATGTTCGGCGCGGTTTGTCATGTCGACTGGCACTCGATGAAATCCGTCGGCAACGCCAACACGCCGGATGGTCCGGGCGTGCGGCGGCCTGATTTCGTGATCGGTGATCTGCATGGCACCGCCTGCGATTCTGGCCTGACCGCGCTGGTCGCCCAAAGCCTGCGCGCGCTCGGCTACTCGGTGTCGGTGAACGAGCCGTATGCCGGCGGCGGCGTCCTGCGCCGCCATGCGGATCCGGCAGGTGGAATCCACAGCCTGCAGATCGAGATCAACCGGGCGCTCTACCTCGACGAGGCGCGGGTCGAACCGACGCCCGGGTTCGCAAGCCTGCAGGCGGACCTGACCCGGCTCAGCGCGATCATTGCGGACTGGGCCGCGGCGCTTGCGGTCAAGTCGGCGGCAACGCCGTGACGCGGCCAATATGGGGCGGATAATGGAGGAGCTGCGATGACGTCCGGCCGGGGCGGCGTCGCTTACGCCATCGACAGTCACTGCCATCTCGGGCGGTTCTTCGAGGATCCGGCATGCGGCGTGGCGCGGATCGAGGAGATGCGCCGGGGCGGCATGACCGCATGCATTGCGGCGGTGATCGGCGACCGCAGCGTCATCGGCATGACGGACCGGGGATTGCGATTGTTGCGCGAGCCCCAACCGGGCGAGCTGTTCGACGGCGCCGAGAGCGATCTCGATGCGTTGTGGGAGACATGCCGACGCGCCGGCACGTGGCCGGCGGCGACGGTTGCCGATATCGAGGGGTTGCGGGAGACGGGCGGCGCGATCGTTGCGGCGATCGAGGGTCTCGACTGCCTCGAGGGACGGGTCGATCGCGTGGCACACTTCCATGGCCGTGGCGTGCGTGTGATGCAGCTCGTCCACTACCGGATCAACGAGCTCGGCGATATCCAGACCGAACTGCCGCGCCATGGCGGCTTGAAGGCGTTCGGTCGCGACGTCGTCGGGGAATGCGCCAGGCTCGGCATCCTCGTCGACGTGGCGCACGCCACCTTCGAGACGGTGAAGGGCGTCGTTCGTGCGACCGATCGACCGATCATCCTGTCGCACAGCATTCTGGGCGACCGGCACCCGCGCTGCATCGATGAAGACCATGCGCGGCTGATCGCCTCGACCGGCGGCATGATCGGTGCCTGGGCGACGCGGCTCGCCGTCGATGATTTCGACGACTACATCGACAATATCGTCCGGCTCACCGACGCGGTCGGTGTCGATCATGTGGGCATCGGCACCGATATGGATGCCGTCCGCGCGCCGGTCTGGGACGATTATTCCGCCTTTTACGTGATCCCCGATGCGCTGCGGGCGCGCGGCATGGCACGGGCCGACATCGAAAAGATCAGCGGCGGGAATTTCATGCGGGTGTTCGCTGCGGCCGTGGGCTGATGTCGTCCGACCCGGTTACCGATCTATCATGATCGCGCCCAAAAGCGGCATATGCAGAGCCTGTTACAAGCGACGTTACGGGTAATGGCCGGGATCGCGAATCGACGGCTCCTCGCTAAAAGCTGCGGTTAGGAGCGAGGATCGCTCATGTACGTAGCGGGCTCTAGAGCGGACCGTCGGCCCCACCTCAAACGTGTTCGGCATAGGTGGTTGCGGGCCCCCGATTTGAACCTGCGACTGCTCGGTTCAAGTTCCGTCTTTGATAGATCATGCATGGCGGGCTGTTCTTACAGCCAAGCTGCGCTTTCTCGTCGAAATGCGGAAACAGAACATCGAGAATGTCGGCGAAATCGAATCGGTGGCGCTCCGACCCGGCACACCGCCATGATCTGCGACTCCCGGCGTCGACCTTAACCTCTTGATTTAACCTGTTTAACCGGGCCTTTAACCGGAATTTCGAACACCGACACTGGCGACAACCCGCACCGCGCCGTACCCGCAATTGGCGCCCGGCCGGGAAGGACCCGCGCTTGCGAATGGTCGTAGATCCTGGCCCGGGCATCCCGGATTTCGCGGCGCGCTTCTCCGCGGATCGCCGGCGGGTATTCGGCGAGGCCGTGATATGCCCGTACACCAGCCACTGTCATGCCCAACGGCGGCGAACGAATCAGGCTGCCTGCCCCGGAGCCCCAAAATTGCCGAATGCTTCTGGATTTCGGCGACAACGCCAAGGGAACATCCGTTCCCCCAGATCGAGCAAATGGTCGCGGACAATCGCGAACCCCATGCTGCTAGCCGGCGAATGCCCAGCGATGAATGCCAAGCGCACCCACCGGCGTGCAGCATGGGCAGGCGCAGGTAGCGCTGTCCTGCGTCCTCGGTCATGGGGCCGACCTTCGTAGCGTTGGTTGCGGCTCTGCCTTGCTTGCCGCGCGCGACCATCTTGCTTTCGTCTTCGACGGCCACCTCGGCCCAGGTGCCGACATCGGCGAAGCCGGCGAGTTTGCCGTCCACCGCGGTCGACAAGGCGTGCGCCTTGGCGCGCCGCCGTCTCGCCTCGGTGCAGAGCTCAACGGCGCTATCTGCCGGGCCCCGGGGTAGGCGTTAAAGATCACCCGCCAGGCCTGTGCCCCCGCCAGCCCGGCCATGATCCCCGCGAGAGCCCCGCGTCAGGCGGCGCTCTCGGCTTCCTGCATCATGATGACCAGCGTTTCCTGCAGATCGTCGCGGCGATCGCAGAGATCCGTGTAATCGGGCCCGACGTCGCCGGACGCTTCCAGGTCGTGGATCTCGCTGCGCAGAGTCTCGTACTCGGCCGCGAGCTCGTCGAATTCCGCATCCGATGCGGCGAGCTCGCGGATCTGCCGCTCGTAGCGCGGGAACTGCGCGATCAGGCGCTCGTGCGTGTGAGCCATCTCGTGCTCGGCCCCGTGGTCGCTCGTGGCCGCCCCTCGGGAACGGATCGGGACTGGGTCAGTCCTTCGGACCCGGCATTGGACCACAGGGCGCGGCCCGCGCCCATGACGCAGATCAAAGCGGGCCCGGCCGTTGACATGGGTCAATGCCCCGGCAGGCGGCCCGGTCGTACCATATGGCGATTTGATCCTCCGGCTTCGACGAGGTTCGTCATGGCTGATCGAGGACCCCCGATTTGGTACTGGAGGGCATGGGCGCCGCGGCACGTGCCGCGCCCCCTGGAAGACCTGCGCCAGGCGATGACCGAGACGGTCGAGGACTACTGGCGCGGCCTCGGCTCGCCGACGGCGCGCCCGGTGTCCGGCATCGACCTGTCGCCGCAGATGGACGTCGCCGAAGACGCGGACGCGGTCACCGTCCAGGTCGAGCTGCCGGGCGTGGCGCCAGACGAAATCGACGTCACCTTCGGCGGCGGCATCCTCAGCATCTGCGGCGACAATGAGATCCCGCCGGAGGCCAAGAACCAGCACCATGCGTTGCGGGAGCGCGAGTTCGGCCGCTTCGAGCGGGCGATCGCCATCGGACCGGCGATCGCCGAGGCCGGGATCAAGGCCACCTATCGCCGGGGGACGCTGACGATCGTCCTGCCCAAGGCCGCGCCCGGCAAGCCGACAGCCGGACGGCGCATTCCCATCGGGTGACTCGCGGCGACGCATTGCGGCGGCCGGCCGGCGCCGCCCTGCTGGAAGCGACAGAAAGGCTCACGCATGCGCGATCCGATCCGGATCCTGGTGGTCGGGACGGGCCAGATGGGGAGCAGGATAGCCCGCCTCGTTCTGTGCAAGAAGGGGCTCGACCTCGTCGGCGCATACGGCCGGCGGGCGGCGCGCGCCGGCACGGATCTCGGCCGGGCAATCGGACTGGAGCGCGATCTTGGCCTGGCGATCGCCAACGACCTGGCCGGCGTGACCGATGCGGCACGGCCCGAGGTCGCGATACATGCGACCTGCTCGCGGCTGGTCGATGCCAGGGATGAGATCGTCACGCTGCTGGATCGTGGCGTCCATGTGATCTCGATCGCCGAAGAGATGGCCTATCCCGCGCATCACGGCCCGGAGATCGCCGCGGAGATCGATCGCCTGGCCGTTGCCAAGGGCGTGTCCGCCCTCGGAACCGGCGTCAATCCCGGTTTCGTGTTCGACCTTCTCGTCATCGCCCTCACCGGCGTGTGCGCCGCCATCGAGTCCATTACCGCAAAGCGCAGCAACGACCTCTCGCCCTACGGCCCGTCGGTCCTGGCGAGCCAGGGCGTCGGCCTGACGCCCCGCGCGTTCCGGGAGGGGCTCGAGCACGGCCGCGTCGTCGGCCATATCGGCTTCCCGGACTCGATTCGCATGATCGCGGATGCCATCGGCTGGGAGATCGACCGCATCGAGGAGAGCCGCGAGCCCATCGTCACGCAGGTCCGGCGCGAGACGCCCGTCGTTACGGTCGAGCCGGGCCAGGTCGCGGGCTGCCTGCACACCGCGGTCGCCTACCGCAACGGCCAGCCCGTCATCACGCTGATCCATCCGCAGCAGATCCATCCGGGACTCGAGGGTATCGAGACCGGCGACAGCATCGAGATCACGGGAACCCCGAACCTGCGCCTTTCGGGACGCCCGGAAATCCCGGGCGGAGAGGCCACCGCGGCCCTCGCCGTGAACATGATCCCGCGAGTCCTGAATGCGGATCCCGGCCTGCACGGGATGGCGGATCTGCCGGTCCCGGCGGCGATGCTGGGCGATGCCCGCGGCCTTGTCCACGAGCGGCTCCGGGAGCGGCGACATGGCTGAGCCGGTCGCCAAGGGGACCTGGGTCGAGATCCACGGTATCGTGCTGCCCGCCGGAGGCCGCGCGCCGCAGGTTCCAGACGACACCCGGCAGCTGCCTCTGGAGATGCGCGCGAAGGGATTTCTCGCCGAGCCCGCGGTGCTCGGCGAGGACGTTACGATCGTGACCCCGGCCGGACGCCGCCTTCGCGGCACGCTCAGCGCTGTCAATCCCGCCTACACCCATGGCTTCGGCCCGCCGATCGCGGAGCTCACAGGCATCGGCGGCGAGGTCCGCGCCATGCTGCGGGACAAGGGACGCATCCGATGAAACCGAGGCCCGGCTACGCGGAAATCATGGCCCGGCGAGGCGAGATCGTGCGCGATGCCATCGGCCTCGATTACCAGCAATATGCGACGGGCGCGCTGGCCTTCGATTACGAGCGCCTGCTGGCCGACACCGGCTACGACATCGATACGGCGCGGGCGGTGCAGAGCCGCACGGCGGTCGGCGAGACGCCGCTCGTCGAACTCGAGAACATCACCGAGGTCGTTCGCTGCGTTGCGGACCCCGGCAAGGGCGCCCGCATCTTCGTCAAGGACGAGGCCAGGAACCCGTCGGGCTCGTTCAAGGACCGGCGGGCCTCGCTCTCGGTCCACGAGGCCAGGAAGCGCGGCTACGACGGCGTCGCCGCCGCGACCAGCGGCAATTACGGCGCGGCCGTCGCATCGCAGGCCGCCAAGGCGGGCCTGCGCTGCATCGTCGTGCAGGAGGCTTTCGACAGCGAGGGCATCGCCCAGCCCGAGATCGCGGAGAAGACCCGGGCCTGCGAGGCCTATGGCGCCGAAGTCATCCGGCTCTCGGTCGGGCCGGAGCTGTTCTACGTGTTTCTGAGAGTGCTCGAGGAAACCGGATACTTCAACGCATCGCTGTATACGCCATACTCGATCCTCGGCATCGAGACGCTCGGGTATGAGTTGGCCCAGCAGGTGCGCGAGCGGACCGGGCGCTTTCCCGACGTCGTCGCAGTCACCCATGCCGGCGGCGGCAATGTCACCGGCACGGCCCGCGGATTGCGGAAAGCCGGCGCCGCCGAAACCGAAATCGTCGCGGTCAGCGTCGATCTCGCCGGGCTCCACATGGCCTCCGACCATGACTTCAACAGGAAGTCCTTCACCACCGGCCATACCGGCTTCTCGGTGCCGTTTACGACCTGGCCGGACCGGGCCGACGTGCCGCGAAACGCCGCCCGCCCGCTGCGCTATATCGACCGCTTCGTCACCGTGACCCAGGGCGAGGTGTTCTACATGACGCAGGTGCTGGCGGAACTCGAGGGGCTGGACCGGGGCGCGGCCGGCAACACCTCGCTCGCCGCCGCGTTCGCCATCGCGCGCATGATGGACGAGGACCGCATCCTCGTCGTCCAGGAGACCGAGTACACCGGTGCCGGCAAGCATCCGATCGCGCAGCTGAACCTCGCCAAGCGGCTGGGCATTGCGGTCGTGCGCGGCGATCCGAGAAACAACAGGCCCGGCCGGGCCATCGTCATTCCCGAGCATCCGTCGCAGATCGCCGTGGTCGACCTGGATCTCGATCACGTCCGACGCTCCTATCTGCGCAATGCCATCGCCTCGCTGGCGGAAGGCGAACAATTGACCGAATCCGATTTCGCGTTCCTGGCCGACGAGACCCGGTCCGACCAATCCTATGTGCGGAAGGTGATCGATGACATGCGTTGAACGACCGGACGATTTCGCGAAGCGCCGTGCCCGGCTCAAGGACATGTCGGACGAGGATCTTCACAACTACTTCTGGCAACTCGTCGAAAAGATCGTCGAACCGCTGGTCGCGGAGGCCCGGACCCGTACGACGCCATCCATCGAGCGCTCGGTGCTGCTGCGGATGGGCTTTTCCAGCATCGAGGCCGGCAACCTCGTGGCCATGATGCAGGAGCGCAATCTTCTCGGCCATGGCGCGGGACGCCTGGTCCTCGAACTGGCGAAGGCCAGGCGGATCGCCCCGCGCGAAGCGGGAGACGCGTTGCTGGCGGGACGCTTCTGGGAGGACCTCGTCCGATGAAGCTCGCGGCGGACCGGAAACTCGACCTGCGGGAGGTCCTGAAGGACCTCGGCAAATATCGCCCGAAGCGCAAGGGATGGACCTGGCGCCACAAAGTCGAGGACCAGCAAATCGGCCCCTTCGTCTACAAGGACACCTCCGAGACTCTCGACCGCTCCATCCCGCTCCCCTCGGCGCATGCGGTCGGCGATATCGACCCGCAATGCGACTTCGTGATCACCACCGAGATCGCATCGGGGCGGTTCGAGGACGATCTGCGCCGAATGCGCATGGCGGCCTGGCATGGCGCCGACCACATCATGGTCATCCGGACCACCGGCCAGTCCCATATCGACGGTCTGATCGAGGGTACGCCGGAAGGTGTCGGCGGCATTCCGATCACGCGCAAGCAGCTTCGCGCCAGCCGCAAGGCGCTGGACGCGATCGAGGAGGAGGTGGGGCGGCCGATCAATTTCCACTCCTATGTCAGCGGCCTCGCCGGGCCGGAAATGGCCGTCCTCTTCGTCGAGGAAGGCGTCAACGGGGCCCACCAGGACCCGCAGTACAATGTGCTCTATCGCAACATCAACATGCACCGCTCCTTCGTCGATGCGGCGGAGGCCAAGAAGATCATGGCGGATGGCGGCCTCTTGCAGATCGACGGCGCGCACAACGCCAACGCCACGGCGAAGCAAGCCTGGAAAGTCACGCCCGAGCTGTTCGTGCAGCACGGCATCAACACCGCGTACTCGCGGAAGGCGGGCATGGCGCCCGGCCAGATCGGCCTGTCTACCGTGCCGCCGACCGCGCCACCGGCCCCGAAATTACGCCTCGACCTGCCCTACGCGGTGGCGCTTCGCGACATCTTCAAGGGCTACCGGTTCCGGGCGCAACAGAACACGCGCTACGTCGAGTCCGACACGATGGAGGCCACCGTCACGCATGTGCTCGATACGCTTATCTCGCGCCTGACCTCGGCCGATATCCAGAGCACGATCACGCCGGACGAAGGGCGCAACATTCCCTGGCACTACAACAACGTGGCGGGGGTAAACGCGGCCCGACAGACCCTGATGGGCGTCGACGGGCTGATGGAGCAGATCGAAATCCGCCAAGACGGCGAGTTGCCCCGCACAGTGCGGGAGCTGAAGGAGCGCGCCGTTCTTTTCCTCGAAGAGATTATCGAAAACGGCGGCTATTACGCGGCGGTCGAGGCCGGTCAGTTCGTCGATTCCGGTTACTATCCGGAGCGCAAGGCCGACGGTATCGTGCGCGATGAGTATGGCGGAAGCGGCGCGGGAAGCACGGTCCCGCGCAAAGCGGGCTACGGCGCTCCGGTATGCAGCCATTTCGGGGACAACAGCTACGCGACGGATACGGGAAAACCCTGCGACGACTACGGCGGCTGCACGCTGTGCGATCCCTCGAAGATCCGCTATATCGACGAGCTGGATCCCGACGACAACGTGGACAGGCGGCTCGAGACGCCACTGGCGGAACGGGCGGAGGGCCTGCTGCGGCCCGAGGTCGAGCGACACGGCGACGGTGTTGTGTGCGTCACCCTGTTCGTACCCGAGAGCCCGCGCGTGGGCGAGGCCGCGGCGCTTGAAATGGCCCGACATATGGGACTCCGAGACCCCGAGATTATCAGCCGGCGGATCATGCACCCGGCGGAGGGCAGCGTTTTCGAGATCAAGGGCGTTCTCGAAGTCGCCCTCAGGATCGACGACCTTTCGCTGGCAGAGCGCGAGCAACCACTGCCGGATGCGGAGATCGAGGCCTGGGTGCGTCCCCGCGGCGTCCACGTCGTCGCGGCGACGGTCGGCGAGGACGAGCACTCGGTGGGCCTGCGCGAAATCCTCGATATCAAGCATGGCGGGATCGAGAAATACGGCTTCCATTGCCATTACCTTGGCACGTCCGTACCGCTGGAGAGAATTCTCGATGCCGCGACAGAGACCGGCGCCCGGGCCGTGCTTATTTCTACGATCATCACCCATGCCGATGTCCATACGGCGAACATGCGTCGTCTCCATGAATTGGCCACGGAACGCAACTTGCGCCCGCGGCTTTTGCTGGTGGCCGGTGGTACGCAAGTGACCGATGACCTGGCACGCGCCTGCGGCCTCGACGCGGGGTTCGGACGCGGTACGACCGGCCGGGACGTGGCCAGCTTCCTGGTGCGAAAGCTGCGCGCATCGGAACAGAGTTAGGACGCACCGGAAGGGCAGTGCGATGGCTGGCCCCTATCTCACCATCGATCTCGGCAAGATCGAACACAATGCGAAAACGATTGTCGACCTGTGCCGGGCGCACGGGATCGAGGTGACGGGCATAACGAAAGGCGTCTGCGGCCATCCGGAGGTGGCGATTGCCATGCTGCGGGGCGGCGTCTCATCGATCGGGGATTCGCGGATGAGGAACATCCGACGCCTCAGGCAGGCGGGGGTGGCTGCGCGCTTGATGCTCATACGGGTGCCTCCGCTGTCGGCCGTGGACGAGGTCGTCGGTTCGGTTGAGATCAGCCTCAACAGCGAGCTTGCGATCCTGTCCGGTCTCTCGGCGGCGGCAGAGCGCACCGGCAAAGCACACGACGTCATCGTCATGACCGACCTCGGCGACCTGCGCGAGGGCGTCTGGCCCGACGCGCTCCTCCCTTTCATGGCCGACGCGGTCAAGCTGCCGGGCATCCGGATCATCGGGCTGGGCACGAATCTGTCCTGCTTCGGCGGGGTGGTGCCGTCGGAGGAGAACATGAGCCGGCTGGTCGCTTGCGCCCGGCAGGTCGAGGAGGATCTGGGGCTCGATTTCGAATGGATCTCCGGCTGCAATTCCAGCGCGCTCGAGCTCATCGCCGTCGGGCGGATGCCGAAACGGGTCAACCACGCGAGGATCGGCGAGGCGATCCTGCTCGGCCGCGAGACCGTTCGTCGGCGGCCCTGGGCCGGCACGTATCAAGACGCGTTCCTGCTCCACGCGGAGGTCCTGGAACTGAAACGCAAGCCGTCGGTTCCAGTCGGAGAGCGCGGCGAAGACGCCTTCGGCGCAACGCCACGCTTCGCGGACCGAGGCGACATCGATCGAGCTCTCCTCAATATCGGCCGCGAGGACGTGGATATCGGGGGCCTGACCCCGCTCGACAGGCGGCTGACCATACTGGGCGCCTCCAGCGGCTACCTGATCCTGGACGCCACGCAAGCGAAGGGCAGCATTCATGTGGGCGACGAGATCGCATTCTCGCCGAATTACGCCGCCCTCGTCGCGGCGATGACCTCGGAATACGTTGAGAAGCGGACCATGCCGGAAGCGGCACGCAGCGAGACCGGGGCGTGAGCCGATGGAGGAACCCCTGGCAAGCGGCCCCCGCGATTCGCATCTGACCAAGGCGCAGATCCATCTCGGCCGCTTGGCGCACAATATACGCCTGCTGCGGGCGGCAGCCGGCGGACGGCCGTTGTGGCCGGCGATAAAGGCAAACGCCTACGGTCACGGCGCCGAGATCATCGCCCGGCAGCTGGTCCGGCTCGGCTACGATACGCTGTGCGTGGCGCATGTCTTCGAGGCCGCCGCCCTGCTGGAAGCCGGCATCGACGCCACCTTCGTCATCCTTTCCGCGACGCTGCCGGAGCACGCAGAGGCGATCGTCGCCCATCACTGCGAGCCCGTCATCTGCACGCTGGAGATGGCGGAGGCGCTGGCGCGTGCTGCGGAAGCGGCGGAACGGCCCGTCCCGGTCCACCTGAAGGTGGACACGGGCATGGGGCGGATCGGCGTCCGACCCGACGACGTCGCGGCCTTCCTCGAGCGTTGCCGCAACCTGCCGGCGTTGCGCTTGCGCGGACTGATGAGCCACTTCCCGCGGGCGGACGAGACCGACAAGGCTTATTCGCTGGCGCAGCTCGAGCGCTTCCGGCAGGTCGCCGAAGCGACCAGCGGTTACGGGGTCGAATTCCGACATATGGCGAACAGCGCGGCCCTCCTCGATCTCCCGGAATCGCATTTCGACGCCGTCCGGCCCGGCATTGCGATTTACGGGCTCAGGCCTTCCGCGGAGATCGTGAATCCACTTGTCCGGGAGCTGCAGCCGGTCCTCGAATGGAAGAGCCGGATCACCTTCCTGAAAGAGGTCCCCGCCGGCACGGGTCTGAGCTACGGGCACGCGTTCCATGCCGAACGGGACTCTCTGATCGCCACCGTTCCCGTGGGCTACGGCGATGGCCTGATGCGCCGGCTCTCCAACGATATGGATGTCCTGGTAAGGGGCCGGCGATGCCCGCAGGTCGGCCGCATCACCATGGACCAGAGCCTCGTCGACGTGACCACGCTGCGCGGCCATATGCGGCCGGGCGACGAGGTGGTGCTGATCGGTCGGCAGGGCGAGGAGGAGATTACGGCCGACGAACTGGCCAACAAGCTGGGGACGATCAATTACGAGATCGTCACGGCGATCGCGCAGCGCGTGCATCGGGTCGCGGTCGGCGGGATTCAAGATTGAGGAAACCATCGGATGTCCGGATCATCGTTTCACCACGGCGCGGCGACGTTCGAAAAACATGCGGGCCCACAGCTCGGGATCCTCGTCTTTCTGCAGACCATGCACCCAGCGCCCTCGGGCCGCCTGACGCATGCGCGTTGGATCCAGGGGATCCGGCTGCAGACCGCTGTCGAACTCGAGCTCGACCATGCCGATCCAGACCGGCGTATTGGCATCGTCATAAACGATGAGAAGGTCCCCGTTCAGCAACGGGTGCACGCCCTCCGGCCCGGCCCTGCCGTCCTCGTGGATCGTCCACAGCAGGGGCTCATTGATGTCCGGCGCCCAGGGTTCCAGGGTGCCCTCGATCGTAACGGCGCGGTCTCGTTGTGGCCCGGGCATGGGTCGCCTCCTGGAAGAGAAGGTAGGCGCCGGCGCGCAACAATACCAAGAATTCATCGACAACCTGCTATGTCGCGACGCGGATCAAAAGAGACAGCATCGCGTTCGGCAGACGGAAACCATGCAATGGGGGAATGCTGCTGTTTGCAGAGCCAACCAGTCGAAAGGACGCGGTCGACAGCCGCGCTTCAATTGGGCCGGATACCACGTCTTTCGGGCAGGCCCAGTTCGTCCCGTTCCCCGTCCAGCCCCGCCGGATGCGCGACTGCCAAGCTGTCCCATGCGGACCGGACCGCTCTCCAATGCAGATCGACATGCGCGCCCTGATCATCAGCGCTGACGGTTTTGAAGACAGCGAACTCGCCGAGCCGCTGCGCCAGCTGCAGGCGAACGGCGTGACGGTGGATGTGGCCGCGCCGCGGACGGGAGTGATCACCGGCAAGCACCGCCACAAGGCGAACGCCGGGCTGGCACTTGGCGCCGTGCGGCCGGCGGACTATGACCTGTTACTGTTGCCGGGCGGCAGGGCGCCGGCCAGCCTGCGCGATAACCCCGACGCAGTGGCCATTGCGCGGCATTTTCTCGAGGCCGGCAAGCCCCTGGCCGCGATCTGCCATGGACCGCAGGTGCTGATCGCCACCGGCCTGCTGGCGGGGCGCAGCGCCACCTGCTATCGCGACATGCGGCGGGAGCTGGAGGCGGCGGGCGCGACCTACCACGATCGTGAGGTGGTGGTGGACGGTAACCTCGTCACGTCGCGGCGGCCCGCCGACATTCCGGCATTCCTGCGTGCGATCTTCGAGATTCTGGGCCTGTCGCGTTAAGACGCGGAGAAGACCATGTATGGCTGGCACATCCCACCGCCGAAGAAGCCGAGCAAGAGCAAGGCGGCTCTTGCGCGCGAACGCCAGGAGAAGGTCGCCCGGCTGAGTGAGGAGGGCCTGCTTAAGTCCGAGCGCATCAAGCAGGCCCTTTTGAAGGTGCCGCGCGAGGACTTCATTCCCGAGCCCTACCGCGATTACGCTTATCTTGAGGTCCCCCTGCCGCTGCCGGGCCGCTCGGCGACCATCTCCTGTCCGCACAGCTACCCGCTGTTCTACGAGCCCCTGGGGCTGGACGAGGGTCACAGGTTTCTCGAAGTCGGCCTGGGCTCCGGTTACGGTACCGCGATCGCGCGCGAGGTGGTGGGCGATGCGGGCCTGGTTGTCGCCGTCGAAATCGACCCTTTGACCTTCGCGTACGCCAGGGGCAACCTTCAAAGGGCCGGCTACCGGGATGTCGTGCTGGTGCAGGCCGACGGCGGCCTCGGCTATCCCGCGCTGCAGCCCTACGACCGGATCGCAATCACGGCCGCCTGTTCAGAGATACCGCCGCCGCTGCTGGAACAGCTCGCCCTCGGGGGCAAGCTCGTTGCGCCGGTCATCGCGGACGCGCGACAGGATCTGACCGTTTTTGAGAAGTCCGACGCCGGCATTCGCCGACAGTCCGTGTGCCCCGTGCTGTATGTCAACCTGCGCGGCCGATACGGCGTTCCCGGGGATCAGGCATGAAGCGGCCGGTAATCGCCGGGCCCAAGAATTTGGGGTGATGGCCATGGCGCTCCGTATCGCAATGTTTCCCGTCGGCAATCCGGACAGTCGTGATATCGACGCGCTGGCCTGCGATCTCGCGAGCGCCGGGTTCGACGCGATAGTGAGCGACGGTGAAGAACTGCCGTCCGAGGCCTACGATTCCGAACGCCACCAGTTCCGTGCTGATGCCTTACTCCACATGGCCCGTGATCGGGCGCGCAGGCGGCCCGGCGGACATGTGCTCGCCGTCACCGATGCCGATCTTTATGCACACGGGCTGAACTTCGTGTTCGGCATGGCGGACCCGTCGGGGCGGGCTGCGGTCATCTCCCTCAGCCGCCTGGGCGTTGGCGCGGATGCGCGTGTTTTCCGACAACGCGCCCTCAAGGAGGCCATCCACGAGATCGGCCATACCCTCGGCCTCGGGCACTGCGCAGAGCCGCGCTGCGTGATGTGGTTCAGCAACTGCCTCGACGAGACCGACCGCAAGCGTGCCACATTCTGCGCCGGCTGTCGCCGACGCCTCGGCGAGCGCGTGTAACGCCACACCAAAAGCGCATGCGCGATCACCGTGATTTCTCCAACCAGGGTCAGATTTCTCCTCGCGTGACGGACACAGAACATCGAGGCTATCGGCGAGATTAGTAGGGATGCCGTGCGGTCCACCCGTGCGTCGCCGTGTTCCGCGGCGCTCGGCGTCGCGACTTAACCGGTTTAACCGCACCTTTAACCGGAATCTCGAACCCCTACACTGGCGACATCCCGCGCCGCGCCGTACCCGCAAACGACCATGGGCCGGGAAGGACCCGCGCCGTCCTCGAGGTCTGCCCTGATCAGGTTACAGCCGCACATTCCAGTTGACCCCGTCCGCCCTGTTTCTGTTCGTGTGCATCCCCTTCATCCCTCGTTTCGCCGTGGCGTAGCAGTTATCTCCCTGATTTAGAGTGACAATTCACCGACCAGCGTCGGCGCGTAGCAGCCTGTAGCAGGTTTTGTAGCAGCCAGTTCACTGATTCTATTAAGAAAACCATGAACTGCTACGGATTCGGCAACTGCTACGCAGTGACTCACGCGCGCGTGTGAGTCGTGTTTTGACGCGTAGCAGCGTAGCAGTTCACATATTTCCCAAGAGTTTCCGTGACTTGGCTGCTACAGACGGCGTAGCAGCTCGGTAGCAGCGTAGCAGTTTATGCCCCCAACTCCCCCGCCAACGGCCCTTCACCTGCCGGCGGCCATTGCGGCGACGGCAGACATTGGCCCAGCGGTGTCTCCTCCACGCGCTGCACCTTAATACGGCCCCGCGACTGCCGGACTTCGCGGTGCCGGCGCAGCACGATATTGCCCAGACGCGTCAGGTCCAGGTCCAAATCGGTGCGCCTGATCTCGAGCGCACTCCGCTCCGCCGGCGGTGTTCGATACACCATCTCAGTCCGCCCCGGCGCCGCGGGCGTCCTGCCCTTCCTCAAGCTTTTCAAAGTGCTTCAGGATGCTCGATTTCCGGGCAATCCAACGACCGCCCAATTTGAACGCCGGCAACTGGCCAGTTTCGAGGAGGTGATACGTCCGCCGCATCGGATCCCCTGTGAATTCGGAGATGGCCGCGACGCCCGACAACACATCGTCGGCAAGCTTCATGATATTTCCCTTCCAAAAGGCATGCCGGCCGGCTCCGAAGTCGGAATTTCGACTTCGGGGACGATCCGTTTTGAGACTGCGGCAACATTGATCGGCACCGCGGCCAGCTGCGACGCGAAGCCACCGGCGGCGGCGAAACATCACATTCGGTGACTCTGGCAAACGGCGTTCGCGCAATGGAAACGCCCGGGCGGGTGATCCATCCGGGCGCATCTTCTCCGATTAGCGGGAGAGCATGAGTCCTATGTACACTGCCGTCAAGCCCCGTGCGCGGCTGGCAACGGCAGGTCGCTTAGCGGAAATGTCTGGACGAACGGTGATCCGCCCGGGCGCATTTGTACCCTAGTGTAGCCCGTGGTCGGGACTTCTGGAAACTCCGTAACCCGTGCCGCTTCGCCCACATGCAACGGCGATTCGAATTTCGCCAGTGAGTCGCCAGCGCCGGCAGCGTTTTTGTTGCATCCTTGTCGCACGGAGTCGCCGCGCCCGATTGGAAATCGTTGGATATCAACGCAAAGGCATTGCAACAAAATGCAACATGAAACCGTCCAAATGCCGTCTTTCACACAAAGAGAAAGCCCGTTATGCCATTGACATAACGGGCCTTTTTGTTGGTAGCGGAGGAGGGACTCGAACCCCCGACACGCGGATTATGATTCCGCTGCTCTAACCAGCTGAGCTACTCCGCCGCGGAAGCCGGGACGCTATACGGCCTGATCCTTGCTCCTGTCAAGTGCGCGCCCGGCCGTGTCGCGACCGTTCGGCCGCCGGATCAACCGGTGCGGTCCCGGGTCACCCGCTGCGCCAGCACCGCCGCCTCGACGCGGTTGCGCACCTGCAGCTTCTCGAGGATGTTGGTCACGTAGTGCTTTACGGTCTTCTCCGCAAGCTCGAGGCTGCGGGCGATTTCCTTGTTGCTGCGGCCGGTCGCCAGCAGCTCGAGGATTTGCCGCTCGCGCACCGTCAGCTCGTCGAGTGGCCCGTCCTCGCTCGAGGCGTCGCTGCCCTCATCCCGGAAGTCCGCCAGCAGGCTCGCGGCGAGATTGGGCGTCACATAGGATTCGCCGGCATGCACCGCGCGCACGATATTGACCAGTTCGCGCGCCGTCACGCCTTTCAGGATATAGCCGCGCGCGCCGGCCTTGAGCGATCGCAGCACGTCCTCCTCATGTTCCGAGACGGTCAGCATGATAATGCGGATCACCGGGTAGGCAGCGGCGACGGCGCGCGCCGCGGCGACCCCGCCGCCGGGCATGCTGACGTCGAGCAGCAGCACGTCGGGCAGCAGATCGCGGGCCAGGCGCAGCGTCTCCTCGGCCGAGGCCCCCTCACCTACCACCTGGAGATCGGGATAGCTGGACAGGGTGGTGGCGACGCCCTCGCGGAACAGCGGGTGGTCGTCGACGACGACGATGCGGATCTTCTCAGTTGACATAGTCGTGCTCGGCCGGCTGCTCCGGCAACTCCGCGTGAATGCGCGTGCCGCGCCCGGGCGCAGCGTCGATCTCGAACGTCCCGCCCATGCTCTCGACCCGCTGGCGCATGCCCTCAAGTCCAAGATGGCCGTTCTGGATCAGCGGGTTGGCGGGATCGAAGCCGGGGCCGTCATCTACCACATCGACGATCAGCCGGCCAAGCGCGTGGCCGACCTGGACCCGCTGGTCCTTGCCGCCAGCGTGCCGGTAGGCATTGTTCAGCGCCTCCTGCACGACCCGATAGATCGTGATCTTGACGGGCAGGCTCGCATCGTCGGGCAGGCCGGCGACCTCGAGGGCGACCTTGGTGTTGGACCGCAGCTCGTGACCGCGAATGACGCGGGCGAGCGTCTCGTGCAGGGTCAGTTCGTCGAGCTCCGGCAGGATCAGCCCCGTCGAGAGCTTGCGGATCTCGGAAAGGGCATCGTGCACGGAGCTCTGGATCGTGATCAGATCTTCGTTCGCCTGGCGCAGGGTGCGCTTGTCGCAGTCGCAGCCCGAGGTGTGCTCCATCACCGCGTCCAGGCGCAGCACCGCCAGCCCCAGCGCCTGCGCCGGACCGTCGTGCAGCTCGGCGCTGATCCGTCGCAGGACATATTCGTTGCGGGCCGTCGTGCCGCTGGCGGCGCGGCGGACCCGTTCGCTGAGCCGCCGGTTCTGCGCCAGGAGGTCCGTCAGCTGCCGGACCTTCTCGCTCAGCTCGCGCTGCTGGCGGACGATGGTGTCGCTGCCGCGACGTACGATGCCGGCGAGGACGATATAGACGATGAGCGCCGCCGCGCCGAGGGTTATCCAGCCGTACAAACGCGTCCTCAGGATCCGGGCGTCGAGATGCGCGACGGTCTGGTAGAATTCCGCGACCGCAATGATCTCGTCGCTGTCCTCACGCCAGATCGGGCTGTAGGTCTCCAGAAGGCGGTCGCCGTACTGCTGCTCGCCGGCATGTTCGTCGTCGCCGAGGCTGGAGACCTCCGTCGCCACCGTGCCGTTCCAGGCGCGCTGGGCGTTCCCGCCCATGTCGAAGACCTTGCCGATGACGTCCCTGTTGTTGCTGTAGACGACACGCCCCTCCCTATTCCAGATCTTGAACGACAGGACGTAGCGGCCGAGCGGCGTCTCCTTGATCAGCGCATCCAGCCGGGCGACATTGTCCTCAGCGATCTCGTCGCCCTCGGCGAGATCCTGCACCAGGGGCGCGACGAAGCTGTTCATGTAGAGGGCGGTGGTCGTTGACGTCTCGTTGATGACGCCGGCCTCGATCTCGTGGCCGATCCACCAGCCGATGCCGATCGTGCAGCAGATGAGGATCACGAAGCTCGCCAGCATGTATTGCTGGGCCAGACTGAGCTGCCGATGAAATTTCCCCGGCAGGAGAGTCATTGCATTTAATCCCAAATCGTTAATGCGCAAGAGTACCGACGGCGGAGCGTGCATGACAAGTCCGACCAAGGTCCGATGCGAATCGCACTTTCGGCCCCCGCCCAGGGTCGGGTTCCAATGGGACTTCAAACATCGACCACTTCCGTCTTCCGCCCATTACGCTGCCGCCCTGTAACGGGGCATGATCCAGCCCGGCTTTGCTTGAAGCCAAGTCGGCAGTCCCGGGATTTCAGAGCCGGGTTATGCCGGGAACGTGCAATAGAGAGGGTAAAACCATGACGAACAGGACGACAGATTTACTCAAGGCGGTGATTGCAGCGCTGGCACTCGGTGTCTTTGCGATCGCGGTTGCGGCGCCGGTGACCCTGGACGCCGGTATGCTCGTCGAGAAGTCCGCGTACGCCAAGAACGGCGCCGACGACGCTCCGGATGCCGCCGACGATGACGGCACGCCGGATCAGGGCGGCGGCAACGACGACGACGCTGCGGATGCCGGCGACGATGACGGCACGCCCGACCAGGGGCCCGGCGACAACTGAGCGACTGGACGATCGGGCGCGATCTCACCCAAACCCCAGTCGCGCCCGACCGGCCGCCGAGCGAACGCGGATTCGGGATTGCCCACCCCGCATCGATATGTCCGGGCCAACGCCGTCCACCCGCGTTGGCCCGGCCTGGGATTCGGGTCAGATCTCCCCCTGACCGGGAGCGCAGTGCCGGTGCGGTGTGTCAGGGTCGTCCTGGGACAGGGCGATGTGGGTACGGCATAGCTTAAACCGCCCGCGAACGCTCGGCGGCGCTCCCGCCATCTCGGCAAGATGCACAGCGGCGGCTTCCGGATTTTCCCGTCGAATGGAGACGCCCGCCCGGCCCGCCGGGCAGGGTCTCAGGCCGCCGCCGCGGCGTCTTCGCGCAGGATCCAGCCGCCGCCCAGCATGCGGGTGCCGTCGTAGAACACGCAGGCCTGGCCGGGCGAGACGCCGTATTCGGGCGCATCGAGAACCACCTCCGCCTTGCCGCTTTCGCCGGACCGCACCGTCGCGGCGACCGGGGCCATCGTCGAGCGCAGCTTGACCCGGACCCCCGCCCCGTCGCGCGGCAGCTTGCCGTCGCCCAGCCAGTTGACCTCGCCGAGAGTGATACGGCTGCGGGCCAGCGCCGCGCGCGGGCCGACGACGACACGGTGCGCGGCAGGCTCCAGCCGCACCACGTAGAGCGGCTCGGTCGATTCGCTGCGTCCGCCGATGCCAAGGCCACGCCGTTGCCCAATCGTGTAGTTGACGATGCCGTCGTGGCGCGCCAGAACGCGTCCATTGAGGTCGACGATCTCGCCCGGCTCGCATGCGCCGGGGCGCAGCTTCTCGACGATCCGCGCATAGCCGCCGTCCGGCACGAAGCAGATGTCCTGGCTGTCGGGCTTGGCGGCCACCGGCAGGGCGAACCGTTCGGCCAGCGCCCGGGTTTCCGCCTTGTCGAGCCCGCCGAGCGGGAAGCGCAGAAAGGCGAGCTGCGCGGCGGTCGTGGCGAACAGGAAGTAGCTCTGGTCCTTGTCCGGGTCGCGGGCGCGATGCATCTCCGGCCCGGCCGGACCGTCGACGCGCCGCACATAGTGCCCGGTGGCGAGCGCCGCCGCGCCGAGGTCGCGCGCCGTGGCCAGCAGGTCGCGGAACTTGACGGTCTGATTGCAGCGCACGCAGGGGATCGGCGTCTCGCCGCGCAGGTAGGAGTCAGCGAAGTCCTCGATCACGTCGTCGCGGAAGCGGTTTTCGTAATCCAGGACGTAGTGGGGAATGCCGATCCGGTCGGCGACCATGCGCGCGTCGTAGATGTCCTGGCCGGCGCAGCACGCGCCCTTGCGGCCGACCGCCACGCCGTGGTCGTACAGCTGCAGCGTGACGCCGACGACGTCGTAGCCGGCCTCCGCCAGCAGCGCCGCGGTGACCGATGAATCGACGCCGCCCGACATGGCGACGACGATGCGCGCGCCGGGCGCGATATCGGAGACCGGTTCGATCATGGGCCCGATATATAGGCCCACGCGGCCGCAACACAATGCCCGTGGTCCCCGGCCGGATACCCATTTTTGGCTAAGCCACGCCGAAAAGAAGCAATTTGGACTGGAATTCATTTGCAATCGCCACTGGCGGGTGTGAAGGTTGAATATCACGGATATCACACGTCTCATCTCTCACCGGTAACAGGGGGCTACCGATGCGATATCTCGTCAGTCCGAGCCTGATACTTCCCGTCGTCGTGGCGCTGTCATTGTTCACAGCGACGGGCGCGCCGGCCCAGCAATCGGGTTGCCTTGCGTGCCACCAGGGCATCGAGAAGTTCAGCGACGGCCCGATGATGGACACCATCGAGGCGATGGGCGCCGATGTTGGGGATCCGGCCGGTTGCGTCGTCTGCCATGGCGGCAACCCCGCCGCGACGACCACGGAGGCGGCACACAGCGGTAGCCCCCGGGACCTGCGGGCGGCCGGTGGCCCGCAGCGGTTCTACCCCGATCCGGGCAGCGTCTGGATCGCCAAGAACACCTGCGGGCAGTGTCATGACGGCTACGCCGAGCGGCTGCAGAAATCCCTGATGAATACGGAGGCCGGCAAGTTGCAGGGCAATTTCTGGTCGTGGGGGTTGCAGGACGACTACAAGTCGGTGTGGGGCAACTACAACATCACCGACGATGACGGCCAGACGCCGGCGATCGGCACCGACGCCTACAAGGCCTACATGACCGCGATGGCGGCGGCCCATCCGGACCAGTTCCCCACAGAGATGAAACAACCGCCCGAGGTCGACGTGAACCTGATCCCGGACCACCCGAACATGGCCGGAGTCACCTATTCGCGCCAGCAGTGCCAGCGCTGCCATGTCGGCGTGACCGGGCGTGAGAAGCGCGGCGACTACCGCGGCACCGGCTGCTCGGCATGTCACGTGCCGTACTCCAACGAAGGCAAGTACGAGGGCGGCGACCCGACGATCGACAAGGAGCTGCCGGGCAAGCTGCTGGTCCACCGCATGCAGGCGACGCAAAAGTCGCAAGTCACCGTGGGCGACGTCAGCTACAGCGGCATCCCGACGGAGAGCTGCAATTCCTGCCACAACCGGGGCAAGCGGATCGGCGTCAGCTACCAGGGCATCATGGAGTTCCCGTACGGCAGTCCCTACGACTCGAGCGGCGGCAAGCAGCCGGCCCTGCACACCAAGAATTACCTGTACATCAAGGACGACCTGCACCATTCGCAGGAAAGCCGGCCGGGCAACCCGGAAGGCGGCATGCTGTGCCAGGACTGCCATACCTCGATCGACATGCACGGCGATGGCAACCTGCCCGGCACGACGCTGGCGCAGGTCGAGATCGAGTGCGCCGACTGCCACGGCTCGGTCGCCCAGTACCCGTGGGAGCTGCCGCTCGGCTACGGCGAGGAGTTTCAGCAGGCCATCGCCCAAACGCCGCGCGGCTTGGCGCAAGACGTCCCGGACTACATGGCGTTCGCCACGCAGTATGAGGCCGAGGACGGCTATTTGCTGACCGCCCGCGGAAACCCCTTCGGCAACGTGGTCAAGAGGGGCAACAAGGTGATCCTGCATTCGGCCGCCGGTCTCGAATTCGAGGTCCCTGTGCTCAAACAGCTGGCTGCCGACAATGCCTGGAAGAATATCAACAGCCGTGTCGCCATGGGCAGCATCGCCCAGCACATGGACTCGATGGAGTGCTATGCCTGCCATGCCGACTGGGCACCGCAATGCTATGGCTGCCACATCACCGTCGACTACTCGGAGGGCAAGACCGACGTCGACTGGCTGCTCAACGCCAACTCGCGCGGCGAAGACGGCCTGACGGCAGACAACGCGCTCGGCACCAACGGGCTCACCGGCCCGGGCAAGGTGTCGGAGACCCGGTCCTACTTGCGCTGGGAGACGCCGATCCTCGGCATCAACGGCGAGGGGCGCGTCAGCCCGCTGATGCCGGGCTGCCAGGTCATCACCACGGTCATCGACAAGGACGGCAAGACTGTGGTCCATAACGAGACCTGGAAGACACCGGAGGGCAAGGGCCTCGACCATGCCGCGGTGCAGCCGCACACGGCCGGCCGCCAGGCCCGCACCTGCGAGAGCTGCCACGACAACCCGAAGACGCTGGGCTACGGCATCGAGGACGGGCGGTTCCTCAACGGCTACGACAAGGGTTTCGTGGTTGATCTCGAGACCGCCCAGGGACAGACCATCCCGCGCCAGACCCAGGTGCAGTCGCCGGCGATCCCGAGCCTCGACCACGATTTGTCGCAGATCGTCACCCGCGACGGCAAACAGCTCGTCAGCATCGGCTCGCACTGGCCGCTGACCGGCCCGCTGCCGCAGCAGATGCGCGAGAAGATGGAGCGCACGGGGCTGTGCATGGGCTGCCACCAGAACATGGCGGACCCGGCATTCTGGGCCAAGGTCAATTCGCCGGGCTGGGTCACCAACGAGCAGCACCGGGATGTCATGAACCGTGCCGTCCAGGCCCTGTCCAAGCAATAGTGCAATGGAGGATCGAACGATGATGACGACACGACTTGCGGGCGGCATCGGGGCGGCGCTGGCCGCCGCCCTCCTCCTCGCCTCCGCCGCCACGGCCACCGACATCTCGGCCTATACGGTCGGCGAATTGCTCGGCCCGTGTATCGTCGGCGACAACGACTCGCGCGAGGGCGCAACCTCGGAGATGGAGTGCGAGCAATACATCAAGGGCTACACGGACGCCTACATACAGAGCGGGGCGGCCAAGGCGGACAAGGTCTGCCTGCCGGACCAGAACCGCGACGACGAGGTGCGCTGGGCGTTCATGAAATGGGCGCATGAGCATTTCAGCGACCGCAACAAGATCAAGGCCGCCGAGGGTGTGCGCAGCACCCTGAAGGCCAATTTCATGTGCCGATAACGCTTCGGCGACCCTGCAGGCATGGCAACGGCGGGAATCAGCCCGCCGTTTTCCTGTTTGCTCGGCACCGGCGCTGGCGGGCCGGCGCGCCGATTGACGCCGCCCGCCGTAAGATCATTTTTCGAGAAAAGGGGTTGCGAACCGGCCGCGGACCGCTAATTATCGCTTGCGAAATGTAAAGACTCAATTCCCACACTGTCAGAGGTGTTTTTATGCACCTCGGCGCCGGCTGGGCGGGCCGGAGAATTGGAAAAGAGCATACGGTGCGGAACGCTGCGGCGGGCGCACCCGAAGGCGGCGACAAGAGATGCCTGACGATACGAGGACCTATCAGACCCCGGCTCCGGTGCTGGAACATGCGGTGGTGCGGTTCGCCGGCGATTCCGGCGATGGCATGCAGCTGACCGGCACCCTGTTTACGCATGCAACGGGGCTGTTCGGCAACGACCTGGCCACCTTCCCGGACTTCCCGGCGGAGATTCGGGCGCCGGTCGGCACCACCTATGGCGTCTCGGCGTTCCAGATCCATTTCGGCTCACGCGAGGTCCGGACCGTCGGCGATCAGATCGACGTGCTGATCGCGATGAACCCGGCCGCGCTGAAGGTCAATGTCGGCGAGGTCCGCCCCGGCGGGGTGCTGATCGTCGACGAGGGGAGCTTCACGGACAAGAACCTGTCGAAGGCCCATTATCCGTCGAACCCGCTGGAGGACGGCAGCCTGGATGCCTGGCGCATCTGGCGCATCGACATGTCGGGACAGACGATCGAGGCGACCAGGCCGTTCGGCCTCGGCCGCAAGGAGGCGCTGCGCTGCAAGAACATGTGGGCGCTCGGCCTGGCCTTCTGGATGTTCGACCGCGATCGCGCGCCGACGGTCGAATGGCTGCGGAACAAGTTCAAGTCCCGGCCCGAGATCGCCGAGTCCAACATCGCGGCGCTGAATGCCGGACACGCCTATGCGGAAACCGCGGAGGTGCCGAGCGAACTGCACGCCTGGACGGTGCCGGCCGCCAATTTCACGACGGGCCTGTACCGCAACGTCACGGGGACCGAGGCAACGGCCTGGGGCCTGCTCGCCGGCGCGCAGCTCGCCGGTCTCGGCCTGACCTTCTGCTCCTATCCGATCACTCCGGCCTCGCAGCTGCTGCACACGCTTGCCGCCCTCAAGCGATTCGGAGTCGTCACCTTCCAGGCGGAGGACGAGATCGCCGCCGCCAGCGCCGCCATCGGCGCGTCGTTCGCAGGTTCGCTGGGGGTCACCTCGTCGTCCGGCCCGGGCATCGCGCTCAAGACCGAGGCGATCGGCCTTGCCGTCGGCGCAGAGCTGCCGCTGGTGGTGGTCAACGCCCAGCGCGGCGGCCCCTCGACGGGCCTGCCGACCAAGACCGAGCAGTCGGACCTGTTCCAGGCGGTGTTCGGCCGCAACGCCGATTCGCCGCTGGCGGTGATCGCGGCCAGGTCGTCGGCTGATTGTTTCGCTACCGCCATCGAGGCCGTGCGCATCGCGACCAAATTCATGACGCCGGTGATCCTGCTGAGCGACGGATACCTGGCCAACGCGTCCGAGCCATGGCTGATCCCCGACATCGGCGACTACGCACCGTTTCCTGTGCGCTTCCATGACCGGGTCGAGGGTTTTCAGCCGTTCCTGCGCGACGGCGCCACGCAGGCGCGCGTATGGGCCAGGCCCGGCACCCCGGGGCTGGAGCACCGCATCGGCGGGCTGGAGCGCGATTACGATACCGGCAACATTTCGTACGATCCTGAAAACCACCACCGCATGACACGCGTCCGCGCCGCGAAGATCAACGGAATCGCGAACGACATTCCCGAGCAGGCGGTCGACCAGGGCGGCGCAACAGGCCGGCTGGCCGTCGTCGGCTGGGGCTCCACCTTTGGGTCGATCAGCCGCGCCGTCGCGGAAATGCGGGAGGACCGGGCTGCGGTCAGCCACATTCATCTCCGGCACCTGTGGCCGTTCCCGCGCAATCTCGGCGCCCTGCTGGACGGCTTCGACCGCATCCTGGTCCCGGAGAAGAACAACGGGCAGCTCGCCACGATCCTGCGTGCGCAATTCCAGCGGCCCGTCGAGTCGTATACGCGGATAACCGGCCGGCCGTTCAAGATCCGGAACCTCAAGCAAGCCATGACGGAGGCCCTGGAGGCCTGAGCCTATGAGCGACCAGAAAAGTCCCGAGAACCTGCAGCCCAAGGACTATGCGTCGGACCAGGAGGTGCGCTGGTGCCCCGGCTGCGGCGACTACGCCATCATCAAGGCGGTGCAGAAGACCTGCGCCGAGCTGCAGCTGAAGCGCCACGAAACCGTCTTCGTGTCCGGCATCGGCTGCGCCGCGCGGCTGCCCTACTATATGGACACCTATGGCTTCCATACGATCCACGGGCGCGCGCCTGCGATCGCGACCGGCATCAAGCTGGCCAACCCCGAGCTCGACGTCTGGGTGATCGGCGGCGACGGCGACTTCCTGTCGATCGGCGGCAACCACCTGATGCACGCGCTGCGCCGCAACGTGGACCTGACGATGCTGTTGTTCAACAACGAGATCTATGGCCTGACGAAGGGCCAGTATTCGCCGACCAGCCGGGTCGGGACGCGCAGCCCGTCGACGCCGGGCGGCTCCCTCGACACCCCGGTGTCGGCGATCCGTTTCGCGCTCGGCGCCGGCGCGCGTTTCGTGGCCCGCGCCGTCGACACGCAGCAGAAGCTCCTGCCCGGGATTCTGCGACGCGCCCATGATTTCAAGGGTGCCGGTTTCGTCGAGATCCTGCAGAACTGCATCGTTTACAACGACAATGTGTTCGGCGCGTTCACCGACCGCGAGGTCGCCGACGACCGTCAGGTCCACCTGATGCACGGCGAGCCGCTGATCTTCGGCGCGAACCGGGACAAGGGACTCCGCCTCGATCCGCGGACACTGACCCTGGAGGCGGTCGCGCTCGGCCGGAACGGCGCCGCGGAAGCCGACCTGCTGGTCCACGACGAGACGAACCCGACGCTGGCGGGGATGCTGGCGGCGATGGAGCCGCCGGATCTGCCCGTTGCACTCGGCGTCCTCTATTGCTCGCCCGCCGACAGCTACGAGACACTGGTCGATCAACAGGTCGCAGCGCTGAGCGGGGGCCGTCGACCCGACCGGATCACCGGCGACATCAACGAGTTGTTGCGCTCGGGCCACACCTGGACGCACGCCTGACGCCTTGCCGCCCGTTATCGCGGCGGCCGCACCCGAGCGCCGCTCGATCCTTCAGACCGTCTTGCCCATCAAGGCCCGCAGACGCCGCAGCGGCGCGTCATCGTGCAGCAGGCCCAGGGGGATCGAGAAATGCCCCTGCTCGCGGATGAACAGGTTGTTATCCGGCACCTGCCAGCGTGCGGCGAGTTCGCGGCCCTTGTCGAAACGGGTCACGTTGTCGGCCCGGCCGAGCACCATGACGATGCGCTCCGCCGGCATGACCGGCGCGCCCAGCGGATCCGTCAGCGGCTCCAACCTGGCCAGTGCCGCATCGTCCCAGCCGGCGGCCGCCAAGAGGTCGCCCAGCCCGAACACGTCCGTCAACTCGCTGCCCACCGCAACTTGCTGCACGCTGCCGCCGGTCGCCACGAGGTAAAGCAGATCGGGCCGCAGCGGCTCCGGCCAGTATCGGGCCTGGACCGCCGCCAGCTGGCTTGTCAGCGCGCCGAGGCTGGTGCCGCCGAGCGCCACCACGGGACTGCCCTGCCCGCGCGCCCAGCCGATCAGCGTCGCAATCTCGCCGAGTGCCGCCTGGAACAGGTCCGGCGCGCCGCGCGGCGCCGTCGCCAGCAGCGGCTCGCCGCCCCAGCGGCCGGCGGCCATACGTCGGTTGTGCCAGGGCGCCTCCGGCGCAACCAGCCGGACGCCCGAGCGGATCAGTGCATGCGGCGTGCCGATTCCGGTGCCCCACATCTCGGTCTCGACCGCAAGGCCGTGGCACAGGATCAGGGTCGGCGCCCGCGCCGGCAACGTCTCGGGTTCGTATATCTTGGCCCAAGCTGTGTCGCCGGTTGCCCGCCCCGGCGAGGCAAAGCGCAACCAGCATTCCATGCCGTCCGGCCCCGGCACGGCATGCGATCGCTCGATCTCCGGCAGCGGGTCCGGCACAGCGTAATACGAAGCGGGATCGGCGAGGGCGGTGCCCAGCTGGCCTTCGAGATCGCCCACGGCCGGGATCGACCAACGGACCGGCGCCGGCTTCGCCTTCGCCAGCAACGGCATGAGCAGGCCGCGCGACGCCATCCAGACGCGCGCGGCGGCACGGCGCTCCAGTTCCGTCTCGACGAGCACGCGAGCCGACGGCGAAGCGACCGGCGAGAAGAACCGTCGGCGCCATGCCTGGTCGACCCGCCGGTGGCGCCGGACGGCCCTGTGCACGCCCGCCAGCATGGGCTCCAGCAACCAGTCGTCGGGCATGGCGGCGCGGGCCAGCGGCACCTCATCGCGAAACCGGTCGCGGTCGCCCTGGGCCACTGACGCCGCCGCCCACAGCCGGCTCAACGGGAAATACCCGGACAGGCTGCCGAGGGCCGCGCGGTCCAGCCAGGGCCGCGCCACCCAGTCGCCGAAGCGGCCGCGCAGGAACCGTTCGGGGGCAAGGCCGCGGGGTAGCCGGTCGGGCGGTTTCGAAGCGAATGTTGCCACGCTCTGTCTCCGGTCATTCTTTGCCGCTACGCAGCGGATTTTTCAGCGATAACGCAATGTTAACGCAGACTGTAGCAGTTTGACGGACCGGATTTCCCGGTCGGTTTGCCGCCCCAACTCGTCGGACGCGGCCTGCAGGCGGACCGATCGGCGCGACCCCATCGTAACAGCGACTGAACGTCCGATGCACCGACCCAGGCCCGGCGCCCTTGAAATTCAGCGGACCCCTGCTGCCGCGCCGCCCGATCGTCGGGCCGGCATCAGTATTGCGGGACTCGTGGCGGCGGTGGCGACCTTCGTCATCGTCCTGAACATCCTGTACCAGTTCATGATTTCGTTTCCGGACGAGAGCCTGCGGGATTTCGGCAGCTTCTACGAGTCGGGCCGTGCGGCGCTGGAAGGGCGCAATCCATACGAGATCCACGACCTGTCCTACCGTGTCGAGATCAAGCACTTCAGCGGCGCCAATCCGAACCTCAACCCGCCGGCCTCACTGCTTCTGATGGCGCCGGTCTCGCTGCTCGACCCGGCCGTCACGTTCCGACTGCTGTGGTGGAGTTCACTGGTTGTCTTCCTCGCCGCCCTTGCCTATCTGGCGCGCACCTATCAGCCGCAGGGCGGCCGCTGGATCGTCCTGTGGGCGCTCTCGTTGCCGGGCTTCTGGGGCACGCTGTTCCTCGGCCAGATTTACGTTCCACTTATGGTCGCAGCGCTCGGCGCCTGGGTGCTCCAGGATCGCGGCCGCTTCGCCGCCGCCGGCGTGCTGATCGGGCTGGTCGCCGCGTTCAAACCGAATTTCCTGGTCTGGCCGGTGGTCCTGCTGCTCGCCGGGCACCGGCGAACCGCGGTCCCGGCGTTGCTCGCCTTCGCGGCACTGTCGGCGGCGCCGATCCTGCTCTTCGGTTGGCAGGTCTATCCGCAATGGTACGCCGTGCTGGCCAACGACGATCCGGGTCGCGCGCTGTGGGTCACCAACATGTCGGTCATCGCCTACGCCGGCCGCCTGGACATCCCGTGGCTCGGCAGGGGCGCCGCGCTGGCCCTGCTGCTGGCCACCGCATGGTGGGCCTGGCGGCGGCGGCCGGATGCGCACGACGCCGGCCTCATCGCCATGTTCGTGGCTCTTCTCGCCTCGCCCATCGCGTGGATCCATTACGTCTTGTTCCTGCTGCCGCCGCTGTTCTCGATCCGCTGGTCGCGGGCCATGATTGCCGGTGCCGTGTTGCTGGCAACGCCGCGGATCATCGCTAATTCCCTGTTCGAGGGCCCGACCTGGGTCGAGGTGACGCTCGGCTCGGTATACATATGGGGCCTGTTGCTCGTGGCCGTGCCGGTCGCCCGCCAGCTGGCCGCGCCGAACACGTCCTCGTTCGCCGCCGTACCGCCGGCGGACTCACGCTGAAGGTCGGCGGCCGGAGGCATGGGCACGATCCGGCACAAGGGCCAGGCAGCGGGGGTCCGCCCGGCACCGCGAATCCCTGCAACACCTGCGCAAGGAGCGGCGCCATGAACGGCACGGCCGCCGCCACGGTACTGCCATCGGACCTTGTTATCGGCGCCCGTCGGCGCGGTCTCGTCTATGTCGTGCTGGGACTGGCCGTCCTCCTCCCGCTGGCCTTCGTCGATATTCCGGGCCTCGTCGACTACCCGAATCATCTCGCGCGCGTGCACGTCCTTACTGCCATCGATTCCGACCCCGCGCTTGCCGAGAATTACCAGGTTGCCTGGGGCGCCATGCCGAATCTTGCGATGGACCTCGTCATGCAACCGCTCGCGGCTGTTTTGCCCCTTCAGATCGCAGGTCGGGTATTCGTCGTGTTGACAATGCTGGCACTGGTCGGAGGCACGCTTGCCCTGCACCGGGTTCTGCACGGCGACATCGGGCTTTGGCCGACGGCGGTCTTCATGCTGCTGTACAACCACCTCCTGATCATGGGATTCCTCAACTACCTGTTCGCCATCGGCCTCGCACTGGCCCTGTTCGCCGGCTGGATTGCCAGCGAACGCGGGCCGCCCTGGATCCGCTGGGCCCTGTTCCCGGCAGCACTGGTCGGGCTGTTTTTCGCCCATTTGTTCGCGCTGGCGGTGTACGGCGTCTGCGTTGCCGGATACGAGTTTCCCCGCCTGCTCGCCACAGGGCGCCGCGACCGGCGCATCGCGGCCCGGCAGGCCTTTGTCGTCGCCTGGCCGTTTCTGCCCGCAGCGTTGCTCGTTCTCGGCACAATGCCGGACGCCACCGAGCACGGCTTTCTGTACGGTCCGTTCCTCGCGAAGGTTCGCGCCGTATGGTCACCGACCCTGGCCTATCTGAAACCTGTCGACGCCGCGGTGTTCCTGTTCGCGGCGGCAGTGCCGCTTGCCGGCTTCGCCACCGGCCGGCTTCGCCTGGCGTACCCGCTCCGTCTGCCGCTGGCGGCGCTGACCGCGGGCGCACTGGCGATGCCGTTCTGGGTTCAAGGCACTTGGGGCAGTATCTGGTATGCCGATCTGCGCCTGCCGACTGTCGTGGCGCTGCTTCTCGTGGCCGGACTGCGCCCGCGGACCGTCAGCCCCCGCATCGCCATTGCGGTCCTGATTGCCGGTGCCGTGCTGCTCGGCGCCCGCCTATTCGACGTCGCACTCGAATGGCGCCGCATGGACCGCGATTTCGCGGAGTTCCGAACGGCCGCACGGGTGATCGAGCGCGGCGCCGCGATCCTGCCCGTTCAGCGGCGCAACGCGCCGGTTGTGGCCGGCGACTCACGATTCGACTACGCGTACTGGCATCTGTCAGCGCTTGCAGTCATCGACCGCGGCGCCTTCGTTCCAACCCTCTTTACCGATCCGACCAAGCAGCCCGTTCGCGCCGCAGCGGCACGGCTGGACATCGACACGGCATTTGGTGCCCCGATCGACGTTGCGTTGCTGGTGCGATCGGCAGGCAATGGAAATGCGGGCACGCCACCTGCCGGTTTCATTGCAATGCAGGACTTCTGGACAGATTGGCCAAGCCGATTCGATTACGTGCTTCTGACCCATTTCGGAGTCGCTGAAAATCCGCTTCCCGGCCGGTTGACGGCGTTGCACGAAGGCTCGTACTTCACGCTTTACGCCATTCGTCAGCGGGACTGAGGCGCTCCACGAGGAGTGTCGTTTCCAGGTTGTCTTGCGATTGCCGCCTGTTTATCCGATGTCACGACCGATTTGGGCCCTCGATGTGCCATGTGCGACCAATGGCCATATGTATTCAGTCGGGACGTGAAATATTCCCGCCTTTACATCAAATATCTGTCTGGTTTTCTTTCCTTGATATTAATTAACTGATTGTTAATACGGAACTTCTAACAATTGTGCTGTTGGAGATATGTGCGGTTGGGAGCGGTATTTCTCGTCCGCAGCGGCTGCCGGCCGCAGTGAGAAGGAGGCCGTCAGATCGCCGATAGGCACGTTGTTCGGTGTTGCCGATGGCATCGCCGCGTCAGAATCTGGAACCACCGATCCATGTCCGATGCAGAGGCCCTCGACCCGGAACGAACACCGGAATCGGCACCCCCGGAGTCAATTCCCGTTCGTTTCTGGAACCATCCGGCTGCCCGTGCAACAGCCGCCTTACTCCTGGTGTTCTTTATCGTCTTCCAATACTTCGTTACCAAGCCCGAGGACAGTCTTCGTGTCCTAACCGCGCATATCGATACCTTCAACGAAGATCTGTCGTCGCTGCAGCGCGAACTGCCCGAGGTTCGCAAGCAGCTCCGTGATTTCGGTACGTTTTACGAATCCGGCGCTGCGGCGCGTCGCGGTTTGAATCCATATGCCGAGTACCAGCTCAGCTTCTTTGTCGAGACGCGCTTTTTCCACGGGTTTAATCCGAACCTGAACCCGCCGGTCTCCCTCCTGGTTTTCGCGCCACTGTCGATGATCGAACCTGGACTGGCCTTCCAGATTACCTGGTGGCTGTCCCTGTCACTGTTCGTCGCCACGATGATCGTGCTGTCTTCGACGCGCCAGGAGAGCCCGAGCAAATGGATGATCTTGTGGGCCGCCTGCTTCCCGGGCTTCTGGGACACGCTGGATCTTGGTCAAATATACATCCTGCTGCTGGTCTGTTCGGTTGCCGCCTGGATTCTGCTGGAGCGGGAGCGCCCCGTATCGGCCGGCCTCATGATGGGCATTCTTGTCGCCATGAAACCCAATTTCCTGGTCTGGCCGGTGGTCCTGTTCATTGCCGGATACAGGCGCACCGCTCTGGCGGCGCTTGCAGGTGCCGCAATCCTGAGCATCCTGCCGGCCGTCATCTTCGGACCGGGGGTCTATGTACAGTGGCTAGACGCCTGGATGACAAGCGATCCGGGACGAATTCTATTTGGAACCAATTTGTCGCTCGCCGCAATGTCGGCGCGCGCGGGCGTCTTATGGATCGGAGTTGCTCTCGGCTTCCTGATGCTTGCCGGTATCGCATTGTGGGCCTGGCGTTTCCAACCGCGCAGTGAAGATGCCAGCGCCGTCGCGCTGGTGGCGACAGTCCTGGCGTCGCCGATCGGCTGGATTCATTATGTGTTGTTCCTCTTGCCGATTTTTCTCTCATTCAGGTGGAACTCGGCGATGAAGCTGGGAGGCGCTGTGCTCGCCATGCCGGTACTGTTTCATTTCGCGCTGGTGGGGCTGCTGTACCGGTTGATGGAGGTCATCGGCGCCGAGGACTCCCGGGCAAGTCACTTTTTCTTCGCGTCTCTCTATGGCTGGGCATTCCTCATCCTGGCTGCTGGTTTCCTCTCACGTTACTGGCCGCAATTTCGCGCAATTCCGAGCGTTTGGCGAATCGACGGTTGGCGCGCAGTCCGGTAATGCCGCCGGTCCGTAGATCCATCGACGCGCCACACCAGAGATTAACCTCCGGTTCTGAATCCATCTGCACGGGATCCACACCTATCTGCCCCAACTGATCGAATGCAGAAGAATTTGCCGCAGCGCCTTAGATCGTTCCTTTCCGTCCGAGCAGCGGTGCCCATGGCACTCGCAGCAATCGCCTTTGTCTTTCTCCTGGTTGTTGCCGGTGCCGTCGTGGCTCTGCGAGGCAACAGCCCATTCAACCACGTGCTGCGGGATGCGGCCGTCCTGAGCACTCTGGTCGTACCGCTGTCCGATGCCGGGCCGTACGGAAATCTGTGGCGACCTGTCGTTACGCCGATTTCCGACGATGATCCGGTCATCAGCCGCTATGATCGGACCCGGGCGTTCAATGGCCTGACCATGGTGCTGCGAAGCGACGAATCGGCCGTCGATCTTGTGACCATGGAAGGGGAAATGGCGCATCGCTGGACGTTGCCGGGCGAGATCGACTGGACCACCGCGCAGCAAGGGCAAGGTTCCGAAAACGCGCCGACAGTATATCCGCGCAGAGCCGTCGTCTTTCCGAACGGCGATATCATAATCGTCGTCGAATCGCCGGACGTAACGCCGTACGGAATGGGTCTGGTCAAGCTGGACAGGAATTCGCACCTGATCTGGCGGATAAGCGAGTCCCTGCATCACGACCTTGCGGTCAACGAGGATGGGACGATTTACGCGCTCGGCCACGAGATCAGCACCAAGAGCTATCTTGGCCTGCCGCGATTGCACACGCCTTACATCATGGACTACGTCGCCGTCATCTCGGATACGGGAGAAATCAGGAAGAAGATCTATATCATCGACGCGTTCTACAATTCGGTGCACTGGCCCAGCCTGACGGCCATGCACTTCGATTCGCTCCTGGGCGATTATACCCATACCAACACGATAAATCTCATCGACCAACGTCAAGCGGATCGCCTGCCCTTCACACGTCCAGGCCAGCTTCTCATCTCGATGCGTGAGATGAACATGATCGCCGTGCTCGATCCGTCACAGGAGAAGATCGTCTGGTCCATGGGGGGCATGTGGTTCCGCCAGCATGAGCCGGAAATCCTGCCGAACGGCAACATGCTCATCTTCGACAACCTGGGCCATATCGGGCCCGAACTGGGATCGCGTGTCATCGAGTTCGACCCGGTGACGCAGCGGACCGAATGGCTGTACGCAGGCCGTCCGGAGGACCCGCTGTTTACGCTGGGTTATGGCGTGCAACAACGGCTGCCAAACGACAACATCCTGATCGTCGAGTCGGAAAACGGACGTATCATCGAAGTGACCCGGGACAAAGAAGTGGTCTGGCAATACCGGACTCCCGGACGGCGGCAAAAGGATGGCACCGATTACGTCGCGGTGGTTCCAAGCGCCATGCGTTTCGCGTACGACGAACTCCCGTTCTTGAAGATGGACCCGTGATGGAAAGACCGGAACAGGTCGACTGAACGACCAACCGGCGGCTCAATGTTTCGCCGCCCTTAACCGCAAGACCCAGTCTCGGTGCACAACGCCAACTGGTCGCGCCAGTCGGGCAGCGCGATCCCGAAGGCATCGCGCAGCTTCGTGCAATCCAGCAGGGAGTTGGCGGGTCGCTTCGCCGGGGTCGGATATTGGGCCGTCGGGATCGCAAGGACACGGCGGCAGCGGACCGGCTGGCCCGTCGCGCGCAGCCAGTCGACGATCGCCTCAGCGAAGCCGTGCCAGCTCGTCTGGCCCGACGCGGTCAGGTGGTACAGCCCGCCCTTTTCGGTCAACAGGCCGGTATCCGACGGGGCACCGCAGCGAACCAGGATCGCCGCCGTCGCCTCGGCGATCATGCGCGCCCAACTCGGAGCACCACGCTGATCCTCAACGATCCGGAGTTCGTCAAGTTCGCCGGCCAGGCGTCGAATCGTGAGCAGGAAGTTCGACCCGCGCATCGAATAGACCCAGCTCGTGCGCAGGATCAGATGCGCGCAGCCCGAACCGGCGACCGCCGCCTCGCCCGCAAGCTTGCTCTTGCCGTAAACGCTGATCGGCGCGGCGGCGTCCTCCTCGCGGTAGGGGCGCGCCGCTGCACCGTCGAAGACGTAATCCGTGGAAATATGCACCAGACCCGCGTTGAGGCGGTTTGCCTCCTCCCCAAGAATGCCCGGTGCCGTGCCGTTTACCGCCTGAGCGAGCGCGGCATCCTTCTCGGCCCGGTCGACCTGCGTATATGCGGCCGCGTTGACGATAAGGGCTGGCGCCGCGTCCCTTACGACCTTGCGCAAGGCCTTGCCGTCGGCGAGATCGACATCGGTGCGTTCAAGCGCCGTGACCGGACCCAATGGCGCAAGCGTGCGACGAAGCTCCCAGCCTATCTGGCCGTTGCCCCCAAGGAGCAGGATCGGAGCGGTCACTCCCCGTCCCCGTAGCGCGGCAGGAATTCCCTGGCTATGTCGGCCAGGGATGGCGCAGCCGCGTCCTTGTCCGACACCCGCGGCGCGGATATCGGCCATTCGATTCCGATCTGGGGATCGTCCCAGCGGATCGTGCGCTCCGCCTCGCGGTCATAGAAGTCGGTGCACTTGTACGCGAACAATGCCGTCTTCCCGGTAACGCAGAACCCGTGGGCAAAGCCGGCCGGGATGAAAAGTTGAAGCCCGTTCTCCGCAGAGAGCATCGTGCCGGTCCATTTGCCGAAATGTGGAGATCCGACCCGAACGTCGACTGCAACATCGAACACCTCGCCCTCGAGGACAAAGACGAGCTTACCCTGCCCATTCGGCTGCTGGAAATGCAGACCACGCAACACGCCGCGGCTCGACATCGACATGTTGTCCTGCACGAAGGCGCCGGAGATTCCGGCGTCATGATAGCGGCGGGCGTGCCAGGTTTCCTGAAAGAAACCGCGGTCATCGCCGAACCGGTTCGGCTCGACAAGCAGGACGCCGGGCAGTTCCGTCTTCGTGACCTTCATCCGGTGTGCCGTTTCAAGAGATCGAGAAGATATTGCCCATAGCCGTTCTTCGCCAGCGGTTCCGCCAAGGCACGCAGGGCACTGCTGTCGATGAAGCCCATCCGCCACGCGATCTCCTCGACACACGAGATCTTCAGGCCCTGGCGCGCTTCCACGACTTCGACGAACTGGGCGGCCTGCAGCAACGACTCGTGGGTGCCGGTGTCCAGCCAAGCGGCACCGCGGCCGAGCATCTCTACGCGCAAGTCACCGCGTTTAAGATAGGCAAGGTTGACATCACTGATCTCCAGTTCGCCGCGTGCCGACGGTTTGAGACCAGCAGCGATATCCACGACGTCGGCATCGTAGAAATAAAGTCCGGTCACCGCAAAATTTGACTTCGGTTGAGCAGGTTTTTCTTCGATATCGATGGCGCGGCCACCCTTGTCGAACGATACCACGCCGTATCGTTCCGGATCACGCACCCAGTAGGCGAAAACCGTGGCGCCGTTGCCTCGGGACGCGGCGGACTGCAACTGTCCTGCCAATCCGTGGCCGTAGAAAATGTTGTCGCCGAGGATAAGGCACACAGGGTCTGATCCGACAAAATCGCGGCCGATGATGAATGCCTGGGCGAGGCCCTCGGGCCGGGGCTGAACGGCATAGGTAACCGCTATTCCCCATTGGGATCCGTCTCCCAGCAGCCGCTGGAACGCCGTTGAGTCGTCCGGCGTCGTGATCACCAGGATCTGTCGGATACCGGCCAGCAGCAGCACTGACAACGGATAATAGATCATCGGCTTGTCGTAGACGGGAAGCAGCTGCTTGCTGACCGACGTGGTGATCGGATACAGGCGCGTGCCCGATCCGCCCGCGAGGATGATGCCCTTCTTCACCGCCTGCGCACCCATCACGCACGCCCCCGCCCTAGCCCCAGGCGCTCGACCCGGTATGCGCCGGAAAGAATTCGCTCCCACCACTCACTGTTGTCGAGATACCAGGCGACGGTACGCCTCAGGCCGGTCTCGAATGTCTCGACGGGGGTCCATCCCAGTTCCCTTTCGATTTTCGAACTGTCGATGGCATAGCGCAGATCGTGCCCCGGCCGATCGGCAACGAAGGTAATGAGGTTCTCATGCGGGCGGTGCGGCGACGCCGGTAGCAGCTCATCCAGGATCGCACATACCGCGCGCGCAACGTCGATATTCCGGCGTTCGGCCGAGCCGCCGATGTTGTAAGTCTCGCCAAGCTCACCCCGCTCCAGAACCAGGCGAAGTGCCGCGGCGTGATCCTCGACATAAAGCCAGTCGCGCACGTTTTCTCCCTTACCGTAGATCGGCAGCTGCTCGCCGTTCAGGGCCTTGAGGATCAGCACCGGAATCAGCTTTTCGGGGAACTGATAGGGGCCATAGTTGTTCGAACAGTTGGTGATGACGATCGGCAATCCGAAGGTTTCGCCCCAGGCCCGCACGAGATGGTCCGACGATGCCTTGCTGGCCGAATAGGGAGAGTTCGGCCGGTACGCCGTTTCCTCGGTAAACCGCCCGTCGGCACCCAGCGTCCCGTACACCTCGTCGGTCGATACATGATGGAACCGGAACATCCGGCGCTCCGCCTCATCAAGCGTCTCGATATAGGTGCGCGCAGCTTCGAGGAGCGTATACGTGCCGACGATATTGGTCTGTATGAAGTCCGCCGGCCCGTCGATCGAACGGTCGACATGCGATTCGGCAGCCAGGTGCATTACGGCACGTGGTCTGTGCCGGGCGAACACGCGCGTCACCGCCGCCGCGTCGCGGATGTCCACCCGCTCGAAGACATGGCGGTCGTCTTCGCGCGCCGGACCCAGCGAATCGAGGTTCCCCGCATAGGTAAGGGCGTCGACGTTGATAACGGTCTCCTCGGTTTCCGCGATCAGTTGCCGAACCACGGCAGAGCCGATAAAACCCGCGCCACCCGTTACAACAATCGACACCGCTGGCACCTTTCCTGAGAATTCCCGCTCCCTGGGGGGAACGGCGACTTCGTGATCTGCATACCACCGATCGTGTTGTAGTCGCCAGACGTTAACATCGTCCTATGCCGTGCATGGGGCCGCCAGTTCGGGGGGCGGTGGTACGCGGGTGCGCCGCGAAAAGTCCCCCTTAAAGTTTTCTTTACGCAGGCATGAAATCCTGTCGGCGGTGAATTCCCCTCAACGCAGGGGATCGGCACCCTGTTCCGCACCGCCGGGAGGTCCCGGCGCGGAGGTGCGGTCCGCGGATATTGGAAACGGACGAATCGCCATGATCATTCGTGTTGTCGCGCTCATGGGTGCCACCTGGATCGTTCTGTCACCCGTGGCGGCGCAGGCCTATATCGGACCGGGCGCGGGTGCAAGCCTTGCCGGATCTCTTTTGGCGGTGCTGGCCGCAATCGCAACCGCCGTGGCCATCGTCCTGTTCTGGCCGCTACGGCTTCTGTACCGTAAATTCAAGGCCGGCAGGCAGTCCGCCACGGAAAATACGGCGACCGCCGAGGAAAGCCAGCACACGACGTCTCCCGGCGCCGCCGAATAGGAGCGACCGGCGGGGCCGATGGAAACCGGCATCTTCGACATACCCGCGCCGCTCCTCAGCTCGGCAGACCTAGCACTGGCACACCTGCTGCCCGACTCGGCCCGGCTGGTCCTGTGGGGCACGATTTCCGGAACGCTGTCGATGGCACTCTATTGGCTCGCCTCGCCGCAGCGCAAACTGGAGACCGTCCGGCGCGATGCCGCCGAGGCACGTCAGGCACTCGCCGCGTATGACGGTACCTTCGCGGGCATATGGGCGGTCATGGGCCGATCACTGTCGACCTCTGTGCGGCACCTCGGCCTCGCACTTGGACCCGCCCTCGTTGGCTCGCTGCCCGTTCTTGTGATGATGGGATGGCTCGCCGCAAACTACGGCTACGAGTTGCCGCAGACCGGCGAGCCCGTTCGCGTCTATGGTGAGCCGACCAGCCGTCCGCTGGCGTGGCCGGGCACCGCGCCCGTCTCCGGCGACGGCCCGTGGACCCTGCTGTGGCCCGCTGCGGACCGAACGGTCGAGGTGACCGACGACTCCGGTCAGCCGATGCTGACCCTGCCGCTGGCACGACCCGTCCCGGTTATCCACAAGCGCTTATGGTGGAACATCTTCTTTGCCAATCCGCTCGGTTCGCTGCCGGACGATGCGCCGGTCGACCTGATCGGCGTCGAGCTGCACCCCAAGGAGTTCCTTCCATTCGGTCCGGGTTGGATGCGCGGCTGGGAGGCCCCGTTCATCCTCGTCGTCCTCGTTGCGTCGGTTGCCGTCAAGCTGCTGTTCCGAATCCGCTGAACGAGACCGGGGACAGGCGGACTGATGACAACAAGCCAGGATATCGAAGCGTCATTCCGGGTTTCCGGCTTCGATCATGTCGTCGGCGGCCTGATCGAGCGATTTCCCCGTTTATGGATCGGGCTTGGCAACCTCGAAACACGCGTGCTGGCGGATGCGGTTGCGTCCGTCCCGATCACGGCACCGATTTACGTAACGGGTCTGGCCCGCGCCGGCACGACGATCGCGCTCGAAATTCTGGCATCGCATGGCGACGTTGCAACGCACCTCTATCGCGACTTTCCCCCGGTCTTCACGCCGTGGTGGTGGAATTGGTTCGTCGAGAGGACCCGCCGTGGCCCCCTCGTCGCGGCGGAGCGCGCCCACAAGGACGGCCTCATGGTCACCGCGGACAGTCCCGAAGCCCGCGAAGAGGCAATCTGGATGGCGTTTTTCAGCCACACCCACGATCCCGGCCGATCGCATGTGCTGGACCGAACAGCCGAGAACGCGGCGTTCGAGAAATTCTATCGCGAGCATATCCGAAAGCTGCTCGCGGCGCGGGCCAAACCACGGTACCTGTCGAAGGGAAACTACAACGTCACGCGCATGGGCTATCTGCACAAGCTGTTTGCCGACGCACGGTTCATCGTCCCCGTCCGCGATCCCGTGTGGCATGTCGCATCACTGATCAAGCAGCACGAGCTGTTCTGCGCGGGTGAGCGGGGCAATCCGCGGGCTGTCGACTACATGCGTCGCGTCGGCCACTTCGAGTTCGGGCTTGACCTGCGGCCGATCAACTGCGGCGACGTCGACAGGGTCCGGGAAATCCAGGCGCTCTGGGAATCCGGCGAAGATGCCCGTGGCTGGGCCCGGTACTGGGCGATGATTTACGGATATGTGGCCGAGTTGCTGGATCGCGATGAGGCGCTGCGCAAGGCTACGATGATCCTCCGTTACGAGAACCTTTGTGACCACCCGCAGGAAACGATGAGCCGGATGATGCATCATTGCCGCCTTGAGACCGACGAGGCGGCGCTGGCACGGTTCGCGGGGCGGCTGAGGCCACCGGCATATTATCGGCCGGAATTCACATCTGACGAGCTTGATGCGATTGCCGCGGAAACGGCAGATATCGCGGGACGTATTGCGCGGGCCGGACCCGACGCGGTGCATCCAGACGGATCTTCGCACTGACCGACCAAAGCTATCGTCAACGTTCCATTCGCCGGCGTTCGCCGACGCGCGGCATGGCTGATCCGGAACACAGCGTCAGGCGCCACGACCCCCGTCGCCACAAAAAGAGCCGTGTCGTCTCGGATCAATCCAACAGGAAATTATGCGTCTCTTCCGGAAGCGTGACGGTAATGCCGTCCAGATCCTCGGTCATGATCAGCTGACAGCAGAGACGCGAGGTGCGGGTCAGTCCGAAGGCGAGGTCGAGCATGTCCTCCTCCTCCTCGTCGGGCTCCGGCAGCTTGCCGAACCAGGCGGGGTCGACGATGACATGGCAGGTCGAGCAGGACAGCGAGCCGCCGCAAGCGCCCTCGATGTCGATGTCGTGCTTGTGGGCGATCTCCATGATCGACAGGCCCAGCGGGGCGTCGACCTCCCTGCGGGTGCCGTCCGGTTCTATGAACGTCATCTTGGGCATATGCCTCGGTCTTCCCGCCCACTCAGTTGCCGCGACCCCCGCAGGCCGGACCTGTTGTTATTGCCGCCGCGGTCAAACGTGGAACGACTCGCCGCAGCCGCACATCCCCTTCACGTTCGGATTGTTGAAGACGAACCGCGAGGCGAGCTTGTCCTCAACCCAGTCCATCTCGGAACCGAGCAGGAACATCGTCGCCGCGGGATCGATGAAGATCTTCACGCCCTTGTCCTCGACGACCTCTTCGAACGGCCGTTCCTCCTCGGCGTATTCCATCTTGTAGCTCATGCCCGAGCAACCCTGCATTGTCACGCCGACGCGCACGCCGATGACGGCCTTGTCGGTCTGCGCCATCAGGTGTTTGACGCGTGCCGCGGCCGCGTCCGTCAGGGTCATCGCCTTGGGTTTTTCCATGCTCTCGTACTCCCCGGGTGTATCAACACCCGGCCATCCATTATGTCGTTACGCGGTCAGCCGATATCCAGTAGCATCTTGGCATCGTCGGACATCCGCTCGGGCGTCCAGGGCGGGTCCCAGACCATCGATACTTCCACCTCGCCGACGCCGTCGACCGCGGCCACCGAATCGGCCACCCACTGCGGCATCTCACCGGCGACCGGACAGGCCGGCGCGGTCAGCGTCATGCCGATCCGCACGGAGCCGTCATCCGCGATCTCCAGCTCGTAGATCAGCCCGAGATCGTAGATGTTCACCGGAATCTCGGGGTCGTGCACGGTCCGCAGCGCCTCGATCACCGCCTCGCGAGCGGCGGCCGTTGCACCCGGCGCCAGCGGCGCACCGGCGCGCGCCGTGCCGTCTGCCGGCGACGAAAGCGGCATGAAATCGCGCATCGTCGATGCCTGCTGTGTCATCATCCTGCTCCCAGCCCGTCATCGGTGGAAACTTCGTCTATGCCCCTGGTCGCGGCATTCATCGTATGCCAGGCCAGGGTCGCGCACTTCACCCGCATCGGGAACTCGCGCACACCGGACAGCACCTGCAGCCGGTCCGCATCCTCTTCGGCCAGGCCGGCAAGGGGATCGTCGCCGCCGGTCGTGCACATCTCATGGAACCCGTCGAACATGCGCCGCGCCTCGTCGATCGTCTTGCCGCGTAGCATCTCGGTCATCAGTGAGGCCGAGGCGACCGAGATGGCGCAGCCCCTGCCGACGAAGCTCGCATCGGTAATTTGCCCACCGTCGTCGGCGGTGACGAACACTTCCAACTGGTCGCCGCACATCGGGTTGTGACCATGGGCATGGAAACGCGCGCCCTCGATGGCGCGGAAATTCCGCGGGCTCTTGCCGTGATCGAGGATCACTTCCTGGTAGAGTTCTCGCAACTCGTCGAACATCACCCGAAGAACTCCCGTACCCCTTCGAGCACCTCGGTCAGCCGGTCGACCTCGGCACGCGTGTTGTAAAGCCCGAAAGAGGCCCGCGCCGTCGCGGCGACGCCGAGGCGGTCCATCAGCGGCTGCGCACAGTGGTGGCCGACCCGGATGGCGACGCCCGCGCGATCCACCAGTGTGCCAATGTCGTGCGGGTGGGCGCAGTCCATGGTGAACGACACCACGCTCGCCTTGCCCGGTGCGGTGCCGATCAGCTTCAGCCCGTCGATCGACGACAGCCGCTGGTTCGCGTAGGTCACGAGCTCCGCCTCATGTGCGCCGATCGCATCGAGCCCGAGGCCGGTAACGTAGTCGATCGCGGCGCCAAGCCCGACGGACTGCGCGATCGCCGGCGTGCCCGCCTCGAACTTGTATGGCAGGTCCGCCCACTCGGCCTTTTCAAAGGTCACGCTGCGGATCATCTCGCCGCCGCCCATATAGGGCGGCATGGCGTCCAGCAGCGCCTCCTTGGCATACAGCACGCCGATGCCGCTCGGCCCGTAGAGCTTGTGGCCCGAGAACACATAGAAATCGCAATCCAGCGCGCGCATGTCGACGGGGATGTGCGTGACCGCCTGCGCACCGTCCAGCAGCACCTTGGCACCGGCGTCGTGCGCCATGCGCACGATGTCTCGGACCGGGACAATCGTGCCCAGGACGTTCGACATGTGCGTTATGGCGACCAGTCGAGTGCGCTCGTTCAGCAGCCTGGCGAAGCCGTCCATGACGAGCTCGCCCTCGTCGCTGACCGGCGCCACGCGCAGGACTATGTCCTTCTCGGCGCGCAGCAGCTGCCAGGGGATGATGTTGGAGTGGTGCTCCATCTCGGAGATGACGATCTCGTCTCCCGCCTTCAGGAAATTGCGGCCCCAGGACGCGGCGACGAGGTTGATCGACTCGGTCGCGTTGCGGGTAAAGACGATCTCCTTCGTGCTGGCGGCGTTCAGGAAGCCGCGCACGGTCTCGCGCGCCGCCTCCATGCGGTCGGTGCAGATCTGGCTGAGGTAATGGATGCCGCGATGGACGTTGGCGTATTCGTGCTCGTAGACGTGCCGCTCCGCATCCAGGACCTGGCGCGGTTTCTGGGCAGACGCGGCGCTGTCGAGAAAGACCAGCGGCTTGCCGTGAACCTCGCGCGACAGTATCGGGAAGTCGCGGCGCACGGCGTCGACGTCGAAATCGGCGCGTTCGACGAGATCGGCCTGGGCGCTCATGCCGCCTCCTCCCTGTCCTCCTGGTGCCGCGCGTCGACCCAGCCCGCGATGCGCTCGGCGAACGCCGCCGCCAAGCCTTCGTCGCGCAGCTCCGAGACCGCCTCCGACAGGAACGCCGAGACCAGCATGTCGCGCGCCGTCGCCTCGTCGATGCCGCGGGCGCGCAAGTAGAACAGCTCCATCTCGCTGAGCTCGCCGACGGTAGCGCCGTGGCTGCACTTGACGTCATCCGCATAGATCTCGAGCTCGGGCTTGGTATCCATCTCGGCCGCACGCGACAGCAGCAGTGTCTTGTTGAGCTGATGGCCGTCGGTTTGCTGGGCGTCGCGATGGACGACGATGCGGCCCTGAAACACGCCGCGTGCACGGCCGGCCAGAACACCCTTGTAGACCTCGCTGGAGCGGCTGCCCGGCGCCTTGTGGTCGATCACCGTCGTGTTGTCGATGTGCTGCCGGCCGGCGCCGAGATAGGCCCCATTGAGGCGGCATTCCGCGCCGGTGCCCTCGATCGCCGCATGCACTTCATGTCGCGCCAGTTCGCCGCCCCGATGCAGAACGAAGCTGTCGTAGACCGCATCGTCGCCAATCGTCGCACGGACCAAAGCCACGTGGAACGCCGCCTCTCCCTCGTCCTGCAGCTTGGCATGGGTGAGGCTCGCGCCGCGGCCGACGGTGACATCGCAGAGCCCATTCGAGAAATAGGCGCCGAGACCAACGCCGAAATGCGACTCGACGACGGTGGCGCGGCTGCCCGCCTCCGCGACGATCCGGTTGCGCGGGTGGAAGGCGATGGCCTGTCCGGCCACGGGGACGCCAACGGAGATGAGGTGGATCGGCGTCTCGACCTTGGCGCCAGCTGCGATCCGCAGCACCAGACCGTCCTCCATGAAGGCGTCGTTGAGGGCGGCCAGAACGCCCTCGCGTCCGGCCGGCGCCGGCACGATCAGATCCTCGGCTTCGCCCGGCGCACGGCGCAGCAGATCGGCCAGAGCCGATGCCGTCATGCCGTCCGGCAGCCGCTCGAGATCGGACAGATCGCGGCGCAGCCGGCCGTTGACCAGTACGATACGGCAGGCGTCGGCGATGGCTAGCGCGGCGTGGTCCGGCACCGCGGCCAGTTCGATGTCATCTCGGGCCGGTGCGAATCCGGTCTTGGCCAGGGCATTCAGATTGGTATAGCGCCAGGCTTCGACGCGACGGGTCGGCAGGCCGTTCGCCCGGAATGCCGAGATGCCCTGCGCCCGCAGCGAGTCGAGCCAGGCAATATCCGATCCCGGCAGATGCGACGCCACCGCCTCGTAACCGGCGGCCAGCGAGAATTCCCTGATCGTCTGCTTCGCCATAGATCCTCGTCCTCAGGCCGCCTCGGCGCCGCTGAACTGCGCGTATCCCTTGGCCTCGAGTTCGAGCGCCAGCTCCTTGCCGCCGGACTTCGCGATGCGGCCGTTGGCGAGTACGTGCACGCGGTCCGGCACGATATAGTCCAACAGCCGCTGGTAATGGGTGATCACAAGGGTCGCATTGTCGGGGCGGCGCAGCGTGTTCACGCCTTCGGCAACGATCTTCAGCGCGTCGATGTCAAGGCCTGAATCCGTCTCGTCCAGCACCGCGAGGAGCGGCTCCAGCACCGCCATCTGCAGGATTTCATTGCGCTTCTTCTCGCCGCCGGAGAACCCGACATTGACCGCGCGCTTGAGCATGTCGTCGCCGATTCCGAGCGGTTTCGCCTTCTCGCGCACGAATTTGAGGAACTGCATGGCATCGAATTCGCCCTCGCCGCGCGCCTTGCGCAGCGAATTCAGCGCCGTTTTCAGGAAGGTCGTGTTGGTCACGCCGGGAATCTCGACCGGGTACTGGAAGGCCAGGAACAGCCCGGCGCATGCGCGCTCATCGGGCTCCAGCTCCAGCAGGTCGTTGCCATTGAACAGGACCTGGCCGTCCGTCACCTCATACCCGTCCCGCCCCGCGATGACGTAGGACAGCGTGCTCTTGCCGGCGCCGTTCGGGCCCATGATGGCGTGCACCTCGCCCTTTTCGATCGCCAAGTCGATCCCCTTGAGGATCGGCTTGTCGTCGACCGTTACGTGCAGATTGCGAATGTCCAGCAATGCCATTGTTTTCCCCAAATCCGTATGGTTGCGGCGGCGCGCGTCAGCCGACGCTGCCCTCGACGGCGAACTCCATCGGCAGATGCTGCATCACCTCGCGGCAGAACCCGTTGACGATGAGCGACACCGCCTCCTCCTCCGACAAGCCGCGCTGGCGACAGTAGAACAGCTGGTCCTCGCTGATCCGGGCCGTCGTCGCCTCGTGCTCCACCTTTGCCGAGGGGTTGCGGGACTCGATGTACGGCACCGTGTGCGCGCCGCACTTGTCGCCGATCAGGAGGCTGTCGCACT
>CAYFYY010000014.1:0-65363 GCA_964347475.1 uncultured Flavobacteriales bacterium | reverse complement strand
CGGATCGGCATGTGAGCAACATGCAGCGCTTCGAGGATGTTTGGCCGCACCGGCTGCCGCGCCTTGGCGCACAGGCGGCGCACCCGTCCCGGGGTATCGTCGCCCGCCAGGGTCGTCAGGTCGATGCAGGTGATGGCCTTGAGGAGCCATGCGGCCTGCCAGTCCTTCTTGACCGTGCGGCGACCGGGCAACGACACGGTGCGCCGCTCCACCGCGCTGCGGTTGACGCGGACCGAATCGATCCAATCCAGGTCCAGCGCCAGGCCCGGATTGCGGCTTGGCTCGGCGGCCCCCGCGTGCAGCTCTGTCACCGTGGTCATGTGCCGACCTCGCGCAGCGCGACGGATTCCTCGCCGGTCGCATCGGCGATCCGTCGCGCGGTCGATTCGGAGACGACGAGATCGGTGACGATCCCGGTGCGCAGTGCCCCGCGCAGCGCTTTCGACTTGCCGTTGCCGGCCACCACGGCGACGACGCGCCGGCCGCGGACATCTTCCATGCCAAGACCCAGCGCGTGGTCGTTCACATTACTTTCGACCGGTCGACCAGCGATATCGACAAAGCTGCCCATGATGTCGCCGATTGCGCCGAGGCCACGGAGTTCGTTCCACTCGGCCTCGCTGAGCATGCCGACCTGACGGATATGCGCGTCCAGTTCCAGCGTGCCGATGCCGATCACGAACACCTCCGCCTGACGCGCCAGCGCCAGCACGTCCTGCACGCTCTTCTGGGCCAGCAGCACCTCCTTCTCGGCGCCGCTTGCGGCTAGGTAGGGGACGGGCAGGAAATAGCCCTCGCCGCCGGTCCGCTCGACCAGGCGCTGGACGACGTCGAACGGGTTGGCGGAGAGCTTGCGCGTGAGGCTGCCGGAGACCGAGACGAAACGCAGGTCAGGCCGCCTCAGCGCGGGCATCCGGACAATCGCCGCCGCGAGCGAGCGGCCCTTGCCGACGCCAATCAGGGCGCCTTGCGCCCTCCGCGACAGCAGGCGGTGCAGGAAGCGGGCCGCCGCCGCCCCGACCGACGCGAACTCGCCCTCGCCCGCTCCCTCCTCGCCCAGCGCCGGCGCCACGAGGCAGTTCCGCAGCCCGAATTGCCGGACCAGGGCCTCCTCATAGCGGATGCATTCGGCCGGCGCGCCCTCGATGAACACCTTGACCAGCCCCTGGTCCTGAGCCAGTGCGATCAGCCGGTGCGCCTTGGCGCGCGACACGCCGAGCCGTTTTGCGATATGGCTCTGCGTGTAGCCGCCGATATACGACAGCCACGCCGCCCGCGTCGCCAGGTTGAGGTCGCCGTCGTCAGCTTTTGCGGTGCCCTGTGTCACAGGCTCCAGCCCGATATGAGATTTTTTTCACTCCCTGAGATTTTTCAGCGTAGGCCCGTGGCAATACGCGAGTCAACCGCCGCTTCGCGGGCCGCAGCCAGCGCCCGCGAATTCTGCTAGCATGACCCAAAGCGCAGGCTCGCAGGGGCACCCGAGCCCGCGCCGACAGACTCCACAGGAGAGGCACAATGCATCACATCCTCAGGAAATTCGGGGCGTGGACGGTGGTTGCCGTCCTCTTGCTCGCGCTGCCGCTGGCCGCGGCGGCGGAGCCGACGAAAATCACCTTCCTGCATGTCAACGACGTCTATGAGATCTCGCCGAAGCGCGGGCAGGGTGGGTTCGCCGAGTTGATGACGCTGCTCAAGGCCGAGCGCGCGGCGGCTGAGCACAGCGTCACCACCTTCGGCGGCGACCTGATCTCGCCGTCCGTCATGTCGGGGCTGACCAAAGGCACGCAAATGATCGAGCTGATGAACGCCATTGGCATGGACGTCGCGGCGCCCGGCAACCACGAGTTCGACTTCGGGCCGGACGTCGCGCGGCAGCGCATCGGCGAGGCGAAGTTCCCCTGGCTCGGCACCAATGTGCTGGGCAAGGACGGCAAGCCCGCCGTGGGTATGACAGATGTCCACACGGTCAAGGTCGGAGAGTTCACGGTCGGCTTCTTCGGGCTGCTCGACCCGCAGACCGAGACGCTGTCGTCGCCGGGCCCGGACATCCGCTTTACCTCGGCGATCGAGACCGCGACCGCGGCCGTCAAGAAACTGCAGGACAGGGGGGCGGAGGTCATCGTCGCGCTGACCCATCTCGACATGGCCACCGACATCGCGCTGGCGCGCGAAGTCGAGGGTATCCACGCGATTCTCGGTGGCCACGACCACGATCCGATCGTCTGGCGGGCCGGCACCGTGCCGATCCTGAAGGCCGGCTACGATGCGCATCATCTCGGTGCGCTCGACCTTTCGGTCGAGTGGGTGGAGAGCCGGGGCAAGAAGACGCTTCAGGTGGTGCCGGCCTGGCGCCTGACCTCGACCGCCGGCGTCGCCCCGGACCCGGGCATCCAGGCCATCGTCGACAGGCACAACGCAAAACTTGACGCCGACCTCGACGTGCCAGTCGGCAAGACCGGCGTGGTACTGGATTCGCAGCGGTCCTCGGTACGCAGCGGCGAGACCAATTTCGGCAACCTGATCGCCGACGCCATGCGCAAGGCGGTGCGTGCCGACATCGCGATCACCAACGGCGGCGGCATCCGCGGCGACCGCACATACGATGCGGGCAGCGTGCTGACCCGCAAGGACGTGCTGACCGAGCTGCCGTTCGGCAACGTCACGGTGCTGCTGGAGTTGTCGGGCGCCGACGTCCGCGCCGCGCTCGAGAACGGCGTCTCGCAGGTCGAGAACACGGCCGGGCGTTTCCCGCAGGTCTCGGGCCTGTCCTTCGTCTACGACCCGGCCGCCGCGCCGGGCAGTCGCGTCGTCGAGGTCAAGATCGGCGGCAAGGCGCTCGATCCAGCCAAGATCTACCGGGTCGCGACCAACGACTACATGGCGGGCGGCGGCGACGGCTATGCCGTGCTGAAGAAGGGCAAGGCGCTGATCGACGCGTCCGGCGCAACGCTGATGGCGACCACGGTGATGGACCACATCGCCGCCACCGCCCCGGTCACCCCGAAGGTGGAGGGCCGGATCAGGGCGAAATAGCGGGGTCGCGACGGCGCCGGGTCGGCGTGTCAGCCCGCGGCTGTGGGGAGCGCGCCGAAGAACGCGGTCAGCCGCGCTTCATCCAGCCGTCCGTCGGTGCGCACGCCGGTGCACAGGTCGACGCCGAACGGCCGCACCCTGTTGCATGCCTCGGCGACATTCTCGGGGTTGAGGCCGCCGGCGAGGAACACCGGGCGGGCGACCTCGGCCACGATGCGGCGGCTTAAGGCCCAGTCGTGCACGCGCCCGGTGCCCCCGAGTTCCTTGATGGCGGCCCCGGGCCGTCCGGAATCGAGCAGCAGGGCATCGACATGCGGCGCCGAGGCCTTCGCCTCTTCGACCGATTCGGGGCCGGTCACGTGGATCACCTGCACGATCTTCAGCTGCGGCGCGGCCCGGCGCAGCGCCGCATAAGCCTGCGGCGCCACCGCGTCGACCAGCTGCACGGTGCTGGTGCCGCAACGCCGGACGTGGTCGATAATCGCCTCGGGCTCGGTCTCGCTGGTCAGCAGGAAGGTCGCCACCGCCGGCGGCGCCCAGGCGGCGATCTCGGCGATCAGGTTGTCCGGGATGGGGCCGGGACCGCTCGGCATGCGGCCGACCAGGCCCAGCGCCGCGGCGCCGTGGCGGACCGCCAGCTCCGCCTCTTCGACCGAGGCGATGCAGCAGATCTTGACCCGCACCATCCGTGAGCTCCCGTCCGTTCAGACCTTGAAGGCGCTGCGTACAGATTCCGGGAACAGGTCCTCCGGTTCCAGCAGCCGGTGGCACACACCCTGCTCGTGGGCGAAGCGCAGGAAGGTCTCCAGCGTCGTGCGGTTGGCCTCGATGCCGTAGGGAAACAGCTCGCCGAAGGCCGCCGCCGCCTGCTCCGCATGATGGGCGATCCAGGGGATCGGGAAGCGTGAGGCGGTGGCCTCCAAGGCACGCGCGACGCTGCGTTCCTTCGCTGCGTTGAAGGCCGTAAGGAGGTTCGCGGCGATCCACGGATGCGCGCGAAGCACGTCGCCGCGGATCGCCACCACGTGCATGATCGGCAGCACGCCCGTCTTCTTCCAGTACGCCTCTTCCGCCGTATGGTAGTCGCGCAGCAGCCGGACGATGCGGCCGCTGCCGTCCTCGAAGGCGGGTGGCGGATGCGCTGTCATGATCGCGTCGAGTTCTCCGGCCAACAGCATGTCATTGAGGCTGTCGTCCGGCACCGGCGTGCAGCGTATCCCCTTCGGCAACTTCAGCGCCACCTTCTCGCGGCGCCCCTTCTCGGCGACGCCGGCCTGGTACCAGTCGACGTCGGACAGCGCGATACCATATTCATGGGTCAGCAGGCCGCGCGTATAGACCGCCGCCGTCTGCGCCCATTCCGGCAGGCCGACCTTGCGGCCGGCGAGATCGGCCGGCCCGGAGAGCCGCGAGTCGCTGCGCACGAAGATCGAGGAATGGCGGAACACGCGCGACGGGAACACCGGGATCGCCGAGACGGAGTCGTCGCCCTGGGATTTCAGGGCGCAGTATTTCGCCATCGACATCTCCGAGACCTCCCATTCCCTGAACCGGGTGAAGCGGAAGAAGATCTCCTCGATGCTGAGGGTCAGGAAGGTGGCGTCGATGCCCTCAGCGGTGACGCGGCCGGATGCGAAATCGCGGACATGGTCGTAGTCGCTGATGGCGATGGTCAGAGGCAATCTGGACACGGGTCTGCTCCTCCTTGCTGCGGCGCGGGGCGGGTCACAGCCGATGGCGGACGGCGAGGGTCGCCATGGCCGCCAGCACGAGGGCAAGGGCGGCGCCGACGGCGAGGAACGCGCCGCGCATGCCGAACGAATCGGCTGAGATGCCCATGCCCACCGGGACGACCAGCGACGCCAGCCGGTTCGCTGTGGTGCGCAGGCCGACGCTCATCCCCTGACGGGACGGGCCGGCCGCCTTCGAGAGGATCGACAGCACCGGCGGCAGGGTGAGGCCGATGCCAACGCCGAATGCGAGTGCCAACTGCGCCAGTGCCATGAATGACGTGACGAACGGCGTCGCCGCGATCGCTGCTACCGAAAGCCCGATCGCCCCGATCAGGATCGTCGACTGTCGGACGACCCTCGAGAGTGCGCCGTTCAGAAGGGTGCTGAGGCTGCCGACGATGGACGAGACGGCGATCAGCCCGCCGATGATCGTCCCCCCGTAACCGATTGACTCGAGATATACCGGGTAAAAAGAGCCCTGCACGCTGACCGCGGCGATGCGGGCGAAGGTGGCGATGACCACGAGCGCGACCGCGGGCACGGCAAGCAGCAGGACGGCGTCGGCATAGTCCTTGGCTTGGGGGATCAGCAGGCCGGGATCGAACGGGGTTGCGGGCCGCGCTGCGTCCTTGTCCGCAGCCGGCAGGAACCGGATCGACAGCCACAGCGCCGCGCACCACGCGGCGACCAGGGCGAAGGCGCCGGAGGACCCGAATTGATCCCACGCGATGCCGGCGAGCAGCGGCCCGACGAAGGTACCCGCGGTGCTGGCGAAGCTGAAGCGGCCGGCGTGCGCCGGGCTGCCAGCCGTCAGCCGCCCGATCTGCGTCTGGGCACCGACCCAGGACAGTCCCTGTGCGAGGCCGAACAGCAGCTGCAGGGCGAACAGCGCCGGCACCCAAGGGAGCAGCGGATAGGCGGGAACCATCGCAAGGCACGCCGCGGCCAGCCACAGCATGACGCGGCGCACGCCGAGCCGGTCCATGACCACGCCGCCATGAATCGCGAACAGCACCGGCAAGAGCGAGCGAGCGCCGACGACGAGGCCGATCTCGAACGGGGTGGCGCCGAGCGCCAGTGCCCAGAGCGGCACCACCAGCCACATCGTCGGTACCAGCCCGAGGCTGAAAAACCCGGAGGCATAGCAGGACGCTTCGGTTGCATGATCGATCGCCCGCGCTGCGCCGGGTGCGGCGCCCTCCACCGTCATGTCCCTGCCCTCTCCGGCTTGGGATGTTGCGGCCCCGTCGCAACGGCCCTTCGGGCCGCGCGGCGTGCGCCTTGATCTTGCTTGTAGACGCTGGCCCGCAGGCAAGACAATGCCAACTCGCTACTACCCGGAAACAAAGATTGTCTGACCGCCAGACTGCGGCATTTGTTGTTCCGGCACCGGATTCACATTAAGATTCAATATCAACTGGCGGCGACCCGCACGGAGAGAGGACGAATCGATGAGCGAGCAGCGCGCCCGCGGCGACAAAACCGGCGCCGACGCCCCGGAGGCGGGCCACAACAGCGGGCTCGACGAGGTGCCGGGCAAGGACGTCGTCTGGGAACGCTGGACCCGCAAGCGGACGTTCGTGCGCGCGCTTGAGGGGACCTACGGTGAGCTGGTAAAGGAGCTGTTCAACCAACCTCGCGTCTACCGCTCGCGGGACTGGAAGTGGAAGGGCGGCCCGCAGAATTTCGGCAAGAAGATCATCAACCCGCAGTCGGTCAAGGTGGCGCAGTCGATCGAATGCCACATCGACGTCTTCGCGCCCGGTGGATACGGGCAGAAACACGGCCACATGAACAGTGCCGTCTTTTATGTGCTCAAGGGCAAGGGTCACGACATCCATGACGGGCGCAAGCTTCCCTGGGAGGCGGGGGATGCGCTGATCGTCGAGAACGGCTGCGTGCACCAGCATCTCAACGACGATAAGGAGGACGAGACCATCGTCCTGGTGATGAAGGCCAAGCCGCTGTTCCTGTTCATGCACATGCTGTTCCAGAAGGTGGTCGAGTACCCGCCAAAGGAGCCGGCGCCCGGACAGGAAGATTACATGCCGCCGCCGGAACTCTGAGGATAGAAACGGCCATGAGCGAAGAGACCAGGACCCAGGCCGGGCTTGCGCGGATCATCGATCCGCAGGAGCGCGAGCGTGCGCACAGCGGCGAGACCTTCGTCAACTACTATGCCGACGCGCTCGAAAAATCGGCGCGGTTTCGCGAGGACTACAAGAACCGCATCAACGTGGTGAAGTGGCGGGACATGCCCTTCGAGAGATCGCCGGACGGCCTGATCCGCCACATCGTGAACGAGATGATGGACACGATGGAGTGCTGCATCGACGTCTACATGCAGCTGATCCCGCCCGGCGGCGCCACCGGCAAGAGCCGCCACATGAGCGAGGAGATCGCCTACGTCGTGGAAGGACGCGGCTACGACCTGCACTGGGACGTGCGCTTCGACTGCCAGGACGAATTCACGTGGGAGTGGGATGACGAGCCGAAGCGTTTCGAATGGAGCACCGGCGATTTCGTCTATATCCCGCCCTACTGCGCGCACAAGAGAGTCAATGCCGATCCGGACAACGAGGCCCGCGTGATCGTGGTCAACAGCCGGATCATCAAGGCCATCGGCTTCGACTGGTTCGAGCAGCTGGAGAACGCCGAGGGCTTCTGAAGAGCCGCGGCGAAACAGCCGCGGCACCGGCGCAACGACGCCGAAAATGGGGACGTAACAGTGGCGGCGGCGGGCGCCGGAACCAGCCCGCTCCGCCGGCGGAACGGGAGGACTTCACTATGATCCACAGGACCATTGCGTCCGCGATCGGCCTGTCGATGCTTCTGGCATCGGGCCCTGCGCTGGCCGGCGCGGCGTATTACGACGGCAAGACCGTGACCTACATCGTCGCCACCAAGGCGGGCGGCGGCTACGACACCTATGGCAGGCTGATCGCCAAATACATGGAGAAACACCTGCCGGGCTCGGAGTTCATCGTCAAGAACGTGCCGGGCGCGGGCCACATCATCGGCGCCAACCAGCTCTACGCCGCCAAGCCCGACGGGCTGACCATCGGAACGTTCAATACCGGCCTGGTCTACGCGCAGATCCTCGACCGGGAAGGCGTCAAGTTCGACCTGCGCAAGATGAGCTGGATCGGCAAGGCGGCATCCGATCCGCGCGCCTTCCTGTTGGGCAAGGATGCCGGCGTCGCGACGGTCCGGGACCTGCAGACTGCGGCAGAGCCGATTCGCGTCGGCGTGTCGGGCGTGGGCTCCGCCTCCTACAACGATACCCGCATGCTGATGGAGGCGCTTGACCTTAAGCTCAAGATCATTCCCGGCTACAGCGGCAAGGAGGACGAGATGGCGATCATGCGCGGCGACGTTGCCGGTGCCTTCGGCTCGCGCAGCTCGTTCCAACCCTTCGTCGACAACGGCTACGGGCGGTTCGCCTTCGAGGTCGGTGGCGGCGCCGATTCCGATCTGCCGCAGGCCCGCGACCTCGTGACCACCGAAAGGGGCCGTTCGCTGATCGCACTGGTGCAGTCGCAGACCGAGCTCGCCCGCCTGACCGCGGCGCCGCCGGGGGTCCCCGAGGATATCCTGGGGACGCTGCGCACCGCGTACCGCAGCGCGACCCGGGATGGCGACCTGCTGGCGGAGGCCAAAAAGCTCGGCATTCCGATCGTGCCGCTGTACGGCGACGACGTCGCCGAAGCCATCAACGCGGCGCTGAACCAGTCGCCGGATACCGTTGCGCTCGTGGCCTCGATCATGAACGTCGAGGTCAAGGTGCTCTCCGTAAAGACGGACCTCTTGAGCGTCGAGGACAAGGGCAAGGTGATCAGCTTCCTGTCCGGGGACGAGACGGTGGAATCGAAGGTCAGCGGCTCACGCACCAAGATCCGCATCGGCGGCGCCGAAGGGGATCGCAAGGCCCTGAAGGTCGGCATGGTTTGCGCCATCACCTACAAGCCGGGCGGCGAGAACGAGCCAACGACGATGGACTGCGAGGGCTAGCGGACGGCGGAAACTACAACCTACGGCCGAGGAACAGTCCGACATGGGGGTCGACCTGGTCCTCTCCAGCCTGATCGGGCTGATGACGTCGCCGACGCTGATCGGGCTGATCCTCATCGCCATCCCGATCGGCATGTTCTTCGGCGCCGTGCCGGGACTCGGGGGCAAGCTGGGGATTGTCCTTCTGATTCCCTTCGTCTTCGGCATGGACATGACGGCGGGCGCCGTGTTCCTGCTGGCCATGCATGCGGTGGTGCACACCGGCGGGTCGGTGCCGAGCATCCTGTTCGGGGTGCCCGGCACCGGGCCGGACGCCGCCACCATCATGGACGGCTTCCCGATGGCACAGAAGGGGGAGGCCGGGCGGGCGCTCGGCGCCAGCCTCGGCGCATCCGGGTTGGGTGGCGTGATCGGAGCCGCCGTGCTGGCGGTGCTGATCCCGGTGCTGGCCCCGGTCGTGCTTGCCTTCAGCCCGGCGGAGTTCTTCCTGCTCGCGATCCTCGGCATCACCTTCATCGCCTCGCTCAGCGGAAACAGCCTGATCAAGGGAATGATCGTCGGCGCGTTCGGCCTGATGATCGCGTTCGTCGGCATGGACCCGCAGACCGGGGTCGCGCGCTTCACCTTCGGCCAGCTGTTCCTGTGGGACGGTGTCGATCTGATCACGGCGATCCTGGCGATGTTCGCGGTGCCGGAGATGATCGCCCTTGGCGTCAAGGGGGGTTCGGTCTCCGCGGTGACCCGGGACGCCGCCAATTACAGCATCCGCGACATCGTCGCCGGCATTGGCGACGTCTTCCGGCACTGGTGGCTGTCGTTGCGGACCTCAATCATCGGCGCGGTGATCGGCATGATCCCGGGCCTCGGTGGCGATGCCGCGTCATGGATCTGCTACGGCCATGCGGTGCAGTCGTCGAAGACGCCGGAGCGATTCGGAAAGGGCGCGGTGGAAGGCGTGATCGCGCCGGAAACCGCCAACAACTCCAAGGAGGGCGGCTCGCTGCTGCCGACCCTGTTCTTCGGTGTTCCCGGCAGTTCGGGCATGGCGATCCTGCTGGGGGCGTTGATCATGCTGGGCATCCAGCCGGGTCCGCGCATGATCGTCGAGAACCTGGACCTCGTGTGGACCCTGATCTGGGCGCTCGTGCTTGCCAACGTTCTCGCGGTCGTCATATTCCTCGGCGTCGCACGCTGGGTCGGTCTGCTCGCGTTCATGCGCGGCGGCCTGCTGATTCCCTACGTGTTCGTGCTGGTCTTCCTGGGCAGCTATCTGAGCCACGGCGCCTGGGAGAACATGCTGCTGATCCTGCTGTTCGGGCTGCTGGGCTACGGGCTCAAGGAGACCGGCTGGCCACGGCCGCCCTTCGTGATCGGCCTCGTGCTCGGCCCGATTGCCGAAGTCTCGCTGCACCAGGCCATGGCGATCTGGGGACCCGCCTTTCTGATGCGGCCGCTGTCGCTCGTCTTCCTCGCGTTGATCGGCGGCAGCATCGCATTCTACCTGTGGCGGCGTGGTCGACGCAGGAGTCTCGAAATTGGCGTATAGCGGACGGATACTGGTGAGCGCTGTCATGCTGGCGATCTTCGCCGGCATGGTCGCGATGGCGGTCGGCTATCCCGCCGAGGGCCGGTTCCTGCCATTCGTGATCGGCATCCCGGGGACCGTGCTGTGCGCGATCCAGCTGGCGATCGAGGTTGACGCCGCACGCCGCGATTCGGGCCGCGGCCTTTCCGACGACGAGCGCCGCAAGCTGAGGACCGCAGGCATCCTGTTCTGCTGGCTGGTTGCGTTCATGATCGCAATCCTGCTGCTCGGCTTTCTGTATGCGATGCCTGTCGCCCTGTTCACCTTCCTGCGCCTGCAGCAGCGCGAGCCGCTGATATTGAGCCTGGCACTGTCGGCTGGCGGGCTCGTCGGCATGTGGTTCATCTTCGATGTGATGCTGCGGCTGCCCCTGCACGGGGGATTCGTGATCGACTGGCTGTTCGGTTAACGCCACACCCCCTACCTCTTTCTCCTTAACCCATAATTAGCAGGTTGTCCGTCAGACTGCCGCGGGCCGGTCCGTTCGGCCGCGGTGTGTTGGGTGCGCGGACTGCCGAAAGCCGGCACCTCGGACCAACGAGGCGAATAACATGTGGCGGGATCATGAAATCGGAAGATCAGGAAAGGGCCGGTCCGCCGAAGTCTGATACGGGTTGCGGCACAAGATAATCTTTCCAGGAAAAACAAACGGTTAGCCGGGGTCGAACAATAACAGGATACGAAAATCGGGCCGCGGTATCCGCTGGAGCGGTAAGAAAGGACTGTTATGAGACATCTGCCAAGAGTCATGCTGATGCTGGGCGCGATGATCGCGGCGGCAGGCACCGCAAACGCCAGCGAGTTCTACAAGGGCAAGACGATCACCTACATCGTTGCGACGAGCCCGGGGGGCGGATACGACACCTATGCCCGGCTGATCGCCAAGTATCTTGGAAAACATCTCGGCGCCACCGTCCGGGTCCAAAACGTGCCGGGCGGCGGCCACATCAAAGGCACCAAACCTTTTGGCCGCCTCGCCGCGCGACGGGCTGACGATCGGGACGTTCAACACCGGCCTGATTTATGCGCAGCTGCTGCAGCGCGAAGGCGTGAATTTCGATCTGCTCGAGTTCGAGTGGATCGGCAAGGCGTCGGCCGATCCGCGCGCGCTGGTGCTGAGTACGAAGAGCGGCTCCCGCAACGTCGATGATCTGGTGCGGGCCGGCCAGCCGGCGAAATTCGCGACGTCTGGCGTCGGATCGGCATCCTATACCGAAACACAGCTGTTGCGCGAGGCCCTGGATCTCAACATCGAGGTCGTACCCGGGTTCAACGGCGAGGAAGGCGAGGAGGCCATGCTGCGCGGCGAGATCGCGGGGCAGCTGGGCTCGCTGAGTTCCCTGCAGACCTTCGTCAATAACGGTCATGGTACCTTCGCCCTGGCGGTCGGCGGATATACGCCGACGATCCTCCAGGCCGAGCACATCGCCACGACCCCGAAGGCCAAGGCGATCGTCAGCCTTGTCCAGGCGATGTCGGTGCTCGGCCGGCTGACGGCGGCGCCTCCCGGAACGCCTGCACAGCGGGTCGGGGACCTGCGCGCGGCGTATGAGAAGGCGCTGTCCGATCCGGGCCTGCTGGCCGAGGCTGAGCGGCTGGGCATCCCGATCGAGCCCGCCTGGGGCGAAGATGTTGCGGCCGTCGTCCGGGACGCGCTGAACCAGGGCCCGGGCACGGTGGAAATCATCGCCGCCGCGCTGGACGCCGAGGTCGTATTGCGCAAGATCAGGACCAGCCTCGCCGACGTCTCGCCGGACGGCAAGAAGATCTCATTCGACGCCGATGGCACCAGGATAAACGCGAAGGTGTCAGGTTCACGGACCCAGATCACCATCGGCGGCGGCGAGGCAACCCGCGACCAGCTGAAGGCGGGCATGGTCTGCGACATCGCATACGACCCGACCCACGAGGACAACGAGCCGAAAAACATGGCTTGCGAAGGCTGATCCGCAGTTTCGCGGGCAGCGATCCCCTCACGGGGGCCAGGACGGAGCGGTTCGCGTGAACCGCATGGCCGCATTCGGCATGTGCCGCCACGCCGATCTTTCGCCATCGGGGGTGGGGCGGCCGCGCCGCTCGGCAACACATAGAACTCGATGCCGGAACCGTGAATACGGTTCCGGCATTTCCTTGTCGCCCATCCGTTACCGGCAGCGGTCGTTCACCGCGTCACCGGTGGCAGGTGATCGTGTCGACGAGCGCGAGGCGGCCTTTCTTGACCTCGGCCAGAGCACGGCGCAGCGCCGGACCGATCAGCGCGGGATCCTCGATCGGGCCCTCGCCGTGGCAGCCCATGGCCCGCGCGAGGCCGGCGAAATCGGGATCCGGGCCGTAGAGGTCCATGCCGATATGGGCCTTTTCGACGTCGGTCCTGCGTTGCCGCGCCATGCGGATCTGGTGCTCCCAGTCGTTGTAATAGGCGCGATTGTTGAACATCACCACCAGCATCGGGATTTCGTGCTTGGCTGCCACCCACAACGCACCGGCGTCGAACATCAGGTCGCCGTCCGGCTGGAGGTCGACGACGAGCCGTCCGGTGCCCCTGTTGGCCAGGGCGACACCGAGCGAGATGCCGATCTGCGTTGCCGTGCCGAGCGACTTGCCGGGATGGCGGTACGGCCTGTCAAAATCCCACAACTTGCGCGCCCATTGGCGCAGCGTGCCGGCGCTCAGCACCCAATCCTCGTCCTTTATGACTTCCCACACCTCGGCGGCGAGGCGCGGCAGGGTGATCGGCGAGGCGTCCCAGTCCGCGCGGGCCTGTTCCTGCCACCGGGCCCGCAACTCACCGTGTCGCCGGGTGACGGCCTCCGCGCGCTCGAGAACGCGGGCGGCGAGCGACGCGTCGCCGGCGATCCGCTCGCGGCAGAGGCGCGCAAGCTCGGGAATCGCCAGCAGCGGATCGCCGAGGGCCCGCACCGAACAGGGCTGCATGCGGCCATAGTCGAACGACCACTTGCTCATGCCGATCTCGGCATAGCCGATCTCGACCCAATCGCAGGTTTCCGGCACCAAAGGCGTGACCACGCGGTTGGTGCTGTCTAGCGAATGGGTCGGTTTCTCCCAGTCGACCACGTCGAGCCCGACGATCAGGTCCGCCTTGCGCAGCACGTCGTCATCCATGCTCAAATTGAGCGGATGGCGGCTTGGAAAGTTGAGCGCGCTGTTGATGTCCCAGACCGGCGCGCCAACCGCTTCGGCAAGCGCCACCATGTTTTCGAAGCCGCCCTCCTGGCGGCCGACATACTGGGCCAGCAGGACCGGGTTGTCGGCGGCCAGCAGCTTGTCGGCGATGGCCTGCAGCGCGGCCGGGTCGGGCGCCATCGGAGCCGGCGTCGCCGCCGCGCCGGGCGGGGGCAGCGGCACGTCGCGTGTCAGCGGCGCTTCCTGCAGCATCGCATCGTAGCACATGTAGATCGGACCCTGCGGCCGGGTCGTCATGATCGAGTAGGCGCGCGCAAAGGATTCGGGAACGCCGTCGATGGCATGCGGCTGGTAGTCCCATTTCACATAGTGGCGCACGGCCTCGCCCTGGACCAGCGCGCTGTGGCTCCAGTCGATGTGCGGCCGGCGCTTGGCTTCGTCCATTGGGCCGGTGGCACCGATGATGAAGACCGGGGCGCGGTCGGCATAGGCATAGTAGATGGCAAGGTTGGAGTGCAAAAGCCCGACCAGGTTGTGGACGATCGCGATCATCGGCCGCCCGGTTGCCTTGGCATAGCCGTGCGCCATCTGCACCGCGGTCTCCTCGTGCTGGCACAACAGGAGGGGCGGCTCGTTGTTGCCGTAGTTGACGAGCGAATCGTGCAGCCCGCGGAAGCTGGCGCCCGGGTTGAGCGTGATGTACTCGAACCCGTATCGCTTGATCATGTCGACGATGATGTCGGATTGCCAGCCTCTGTCTGCCATTGCCTCGTCCCTCTGCTAGTCAGCGTGTTCTCCCGCCAGGATGCGGTTCAGCACGTTTCTGTCGTACGCCCCGACCTGCGCTGCCACCACGGCCATGAGCGGCAGGTCGATGCCCGCCGCCGCGGCCGTGGCGAGGGCGTTCTCCATGTCCTTGGCCGGCCAGGTCGGCACGATTCGGTCGAACTCGCGCAGCACCCAGCTGTCGGCACTGCAGTCCTGCATCGCCTCACGCAACACGGCAGGGTCCGTGCCGAGCCGTGCCCCCAGGCGCAACGCCTCCGCCACGGCGACCATGCCCGACCACAACAGCAGATTGTTCACGGTCTTGGCGACCTGGCCGGCGCCGAGCCCGCCGACATGGTGGATCCCCGCCGAAAAGCACGTGAGGAACGGGATCGCCCGCCGCAGGATTTCCGCATCCCCGCCCGCGAGCAGCGTTATCGTGCCGGCCTCGGCGGCCCGCACCCCCTTGGTCAGCGGCAGGTCGAGCAGATCGAACCCGGCGCGACCGGCCGGTTGCTCCAAAGCACGGACGGTGTCGGGTCGCACCGAGCTGCAGATCGCCACGATCCGGCCGGTGCCGTCGGCGGCGAACAGGCCGTCATTGCCCCTGCACGCGGCCAGCACGTCGGTATCGGTCGGCACGATGACGAGGGTGAGGGCGGCGCTCTCGGCAACTGCCGCCGGGCTCGCCAGGCACGTCACCATGTCCGCCACGCGGCGCCGTGCCGCACGGTCCGGGTCGTAGCCGCTGACCCGGAATCCGGCCCGCACCAGGTGCCGCGCCATTGGTGCTCCCATGGCGCCGAGGCCGATCACCCCCGCCGTACGGGCAACCTCCGGCGAAAGGTCCTGGGCCATGGCGCGATCAGGACCCGAGTCCGCCGGCATCCCGCGACAGCGGACCGACGGTCTCGCCGAGATAGGTCGTCTCATCCCCGTACAGCAAATCCTTGACCTGCTGCGGGCCGAGCAGCTTGACGAGCTGATCGATCTGGCCGAACAGCGGCAGCTTCAGCCCGCCTGTCTGGGCCAAGTCGAGAACGATATCCATGTCCTTCTCCGGCCAGGTGAAGCGGGTCGAATCCCAGCGCGCGAGCGTGCCGTTCTGGCCCGGGCAGTCGAGCAGAATCTCGCGCATGCGCTGGGCATCGACCCCGAACCGTTTGGCCAGGAGCAGCACCTCGAAATTGGCGACGCAGGCGGCCCAGTGCAGCATGTTGTTGCAGGCCTTGGCGAGTTGCCCGGCGCCCAGGGGCCCGACGTGATAGACCTCGCGACTGTAGGCCATAAGGACCGGGCGGGCGAAATCGACGTCCGCTTCGCCACCCCCGCACAGACTCACCAGTTCGCCGTCGAGGGCTCCCTGCAGTCCGAAGCAGACCGGGGCATCGATCAGTCGGAGGCCATGTTCTGCCGCGGTGCTGGCGAGCCCGGTCATGGTATCGGGATGATTGGTCGCGGCGATGGCGATCAATGCGGCCGGGCTAGCGAGGCCGGACAGCGCGTGCACGACCTGCGCCGACTGCGCATCGGATACCACCATGACGATGAACAGTTCGGCCGCCGCAGCCTCCTCGAGGTGGCGGGCGAACGCTGCGCCGGCCTGTGTCACCGCCTCCTTACGCTGTGGATCCACATCGAATCCAATGACGTCGTGCCCCGCACGGACCAGATGCCCGGCCATGGCGGCCCCCATTGCGCCGGCCCCGATAACCGAAACCTTCATATCGCCCCGTTCCTCCCGCGCAAATAAACCGCCCGGATCCCGACTTCGCATGAAACCGGAATACCGGGCTGACAGTGCCCGGACGTCCTCCCATCGTCCGGCGGGCCACGGTTCGACGCAGCAGCGCCGCCGCACCCGTGTTGTTATGTCCCGCGGCTAGCGGGCCTGCGCCGCCTGGGTCGCCTTTTCGGCGATCTCCTTCGGCGCAGCGTAGATTTCCGTCAGAAGTTCCTCGATCTCTGCCCCGGTCACCAGGTTGATTTCCAGCTTGGCCTTTTCCGCTTCGGCCAGGAACTCAGGATCCTGAAGGGTGGCCTCGAACGCCCGGCGCAGCGCTTTGACCCGCTCCGCCGGAACCTCGGGCGGCGCAAGATACGGCCGTCCCATGACCTGGCGCGCGAAGATCAGCTTCAGGACCTGCTTGTCCTCGTTGGTCTTCGCGAGGTCCATGACCAGCGGTACGCCGGGCAGGTCCGGGTGCTTTGCCACCGACATCTGCAGGAGGACGTTGACCTTGCCGTCCCGGACCCAGTCGCGCTTCTTGGCCTTCACGCTCGACCACGACCAGCCGCAGCGACCGCCGACCTCGCCGCGTTCCATGGCCAGCAGGATGTCGTTGCCGCCCGGATAGCCGGAGATAAGTTTCAGCTTGGCGCCGAACATGTTCTTGAGCAGGAGCGGAAAGGTATCGGTGTCGGCACCCGACCCGGTGCCGCCGACGATCAGCTCCTTGGACAGCACGTCCTCCCAGGTCTTGATCCCGGTCTCGTGCCACGCACCGCAGATGCTCACCTCGTTATTGGCGCTGCCGATCCAGTTGAACTTCTGCGGGTCGAACTGGATGCCCTTGCCGCCGAGCAGCGGTTCCATCGCCATGCCGCGGCCGACGGTGGCGATGACGCTGCCGTCCTTGGCGGCGACGTTGTACATGTAATTGGTCAGCTTCAGGCTGCCGGCGCCCTTCATGTTCTTGGGCACGATCGTCGGATTGCCGGGGATGTGCTTGGCAAGATGCCGCGCGATCGTCCGCGCATAGGTATCGTAACCGCCGCCCGGGCTGTAGCCGATATAGAGCTCGACCGTTCTTCCGGAATAGAATTCCTCTACCGACTCCGCCTTCGCGGGGCCCCATGGCAGGATTGCCACGGCCACGAAAGCGGCAATGAACGCCAGATCGTATCTGGGCATGTCCGTTCCTCCCGTTTCCCGTTCGCCCCGCCCGTTCGTGCGGGCGGACGCTTGCGTGGCGTCCAGCGGACCGGATCGAGGAAAACGCACGCGGCGCTGCCCTTCTGCCTCCGGCACGTCGGCGCCAATGCTGCATTGTTCGCCAGTTATCAAACTACAACAGGGACTTGCTCACCAAGACAATAGCGACATGGGCTCCAAATTCACCGCTTATGCCACGGCGTGATGCACGGCACCGGCGGCAAAGCCGGCGATGAGCGGCAGCGGCAGGACCGACAGCAACCGGACGGAGAGAAAGCGCCAGCCCAGCATCGGGATCTCGTAAATCGTGATCCTGTGCAGAGCGAAGACCGACCAGGAGGTGACGAAAGCGACCATTTGCGGCGTTCCCGCTCCGGCGTGGAACAGGACGGCGGCGAGCGAGAACGTCACCACCGGCCCCGACGGGATCAGCAGTCCGGCAAAGGCCGCAATCGCGATGCCGAGCGCACCGCTGTCAGTGCCGAGCCAGCGCCCGACTTCATCTCCGGGAATCAGCGGCGCGATGAACCCCGCCGCCGTCAGCGCCACGACCAGGCGGGGTAGCAGGCGAACCAGTTGGTCCGCGCCATACAGGGCGCCATCCGCCAGGCTGCCGTCACGGCGCGACATCGCGGTCCCGGCGAGGACTGCGGCAAGCATCCAGATGAAGACCAGGGAGCCGCTCATCGTCCGGGTTCCGGCGGTTGGCCGGCGCGCTCCTGCCGCACCAGGAACGGATCGATCGGGATCGCGCGTGCCAGTAGTCCGGCGAGGATCGGCAGCGGTGCAGAGACCGCAAACCGCAGCAGGGTGAAGTCCGGGCCCATCATCGGAATGTCCCAGACCAGAATCCGCTGGATGCCGAGCAGCGCCCAGCCCGTCGCATAGGCAACCAGCGATCCGCGATCGATTCCCGAATCGCGCAGCATGACCATGAACGTGAAGGAGGCGAAAGGCCCGCCCGGCGTCACCATGCCGGCGAGCGCGGCGACCACCAGGCCACGCAACCCGGACTTTCGGCCGAGCAGCGCACCCAGCGTCTCGCGGGGGATGATCGCCCGCACCAGGCCGGCGACCGCGACGGCTGCCAGAATTCGCGGCAACAGCGATAGCAGAAGGTCTGCGTTGCGCCCGAGGGCGCGTTCGAAGGCCTCGGGTCCGAGCAGGAGATAGCAGGCGATGCCGCTGGCTGTGGCGACCGCGGCGAACAGAAAGAAGACCGGGCCGAAGGCGTCGGGGAGGCGCTCGACGATGAAGCGAGCAGTGCGTCTCACGGCGGCGTCACGCCCGCCTGAGCGGTGTGGCGACCGCGCGTCGCCGGCATCTCCGTGTTGGGGTCAGTCGAGCAGATGTCCCCACTTCTCCATGGTTCTTGCTGCGAGTTCCGGGCTCGACTCGGCAACCGGCGGGAACTCGTCGCGCCATTCGAAGGGGCGCGTCGCATCGACGATGGCGCGCGAATTGTGATTGTCGCCGACCCGTTTGCGCGGGTCGAGCGCGCCGCTCCAGGCACGCCGGATGAAGTCGATATCCTCGACGGGGTCGCACCGGCTGGCCATCGCCCACATGATGTCGAAGGTGTTGGTCGGGTCGATGTCCTCGTCGACCACGACGACGAACCGCCCCAGATAGTTGCCGGCGTGGCAGTTGGCGGCCAGCATTGCCGCCTGCTTCGCGTGCCCCGGATAGGCCTGCTTGATCGAGATGATGTTGAACAGGCGTCCGCCGCCCGCCTCGTGGCACCAGACACCCTGCACGCCCGGCAAGCCGGCCTTCTCGACCTCGTCCCAGATCATCGCCGACTTGATGACGCATTTGCTGAGCGAATAGTCCGACGGCGGCCGGCCCGGACGCGCCATCGTGATGATCGGATCGCTCCGGTAATAGACCCGGCGCACGCGAACAACCGGGTCCTCGCGCACCGAGCTCGCGTAATAGCCTGTCCATTCGCCGAACGGGCCCTCCGGGCGCAGGTCGTCGGGCACGATCTCACCCTCGATGACGATCTCCGCGTGGGCCGGGATTGGCAGGTCGTGCAGCTCGCTCGCCACCACGTCGAAGGGCACGCCCCGGTGCCCGCCGGCGTGGGCGAACTCCGATGTGCCGTAATCGACCTCGTTGCCGGACGACAGGAACAGCAGCGGGTCGTGGCCGACGCTGATCGCGACCGGGCACGGCTCGCCACGCGCAAAGTACTTCTCGCGGATCAGCCTGCCATGCTTGCCCGGCGACATCCACAGGCCAAGCGTGCTCTTGTCGTGGATCATGACACGATAGGTGCCGATATTGACCCAGTCGTCGTCCGGATCGCGCATGATGACGAGATCCCCGGTGCCGATGTAGCGGCCCCCATCGAGCTCGTGCAGGAACGGTGTCGGGAACTTGTAGAGATCGACGTCGTCATCGCGGTCGACATGATCCTGCACCGGCCCGCCGTTGACTTGGCGGGCACCGATCAGCTCGAACCGCTTCATCCGGTCGCGATAGGCGCGGACCACGTCCATCGGGTTCGCCGGCTTCGGCAGGCCCAGCGTCAGCGCCAGCCGCTGCGGCGAGTTTGTCATGCCCGAAAGCACCCTGAACCCGCTGGGATAATCGGGAATGTCCTCGAACAGGATGGCCGGCGGGTTCTCCGGACGCGCGTGGTAGATCATTTCCGCAACCGCGCCCATCTCGAGGTTCCAGTGCACGCCGGAAACCCGCTGCAGCTGGCCGATCGCCTCGACCCGCTCGAGCCAGTCGCGCAGGTCGACATGCGGCTCGGCGTGCTCACCGATCCGGATCGGATTTGGGATCTGAACCTCGCTCGTGCTCATCTGACCGTTCCCCTGTTCTTCCCCGCCAACGCACCGGGTCCGCGCGCGTTCGCCCGGCGCGGTCCGGTGCCAAGCTTTATGGGCGGGCGGCTTGTTTCGCCAGAACTTTTTCTGGTTCGTCTACAAGCCGCCCCTATCTGGCGCCGCCGGCTCGCCGGCCCCGCGGTCGGCCGGCTTTGGATACAATCATATACAAACTGCTTGACGGAGGCGGCCGCCAAGCCGATTATCACTGGCGGCAGGTAGGAGAAAATAAAAATGGATATCAAAGGGTTACGCTTCTTTCTCGGAGTGCTCCGCTATAAAAGCATCACCAAGGCGTCGGAGCATCTCTACATCGCGCAGCCGGCCCTCGGCTTGCAGATCCGCAAGCTGGAGACCGAGCTGGGCGTTCAGTTATTCCAGCGCCATTCGCGCGGCGTCACCCCGACCGAGGCCGGCCTCCTGCTGGCCGAGCATGCCGAGGTGATCCTGCGGCAGGTCGAGCGCGCACGCCAGGACCTTCAGGACCATTCGCAATCGCCGCGTGGGCGCGTGACCATCGGCCTGTCGCCGACCACCAGCCAGCTCCTGGGCACGACGCTGGCGGACCGCGTCCGCGACATGTACCCGGAGGTCGCGCTCAGCATCTCCGAGGGTCTGAGCGAACAGCTCATGGAGTGGGTCGACAAGGGCAAGATCGACCTTGCGCTGACCTACAACCCGAACGCCACCGGCGATGTCGAGGTCGAGCGGCTGGCCCTTGAGGGGCTGTACTTCATTCGGCCGTCGGGCGACGGCGGCACCGAGCCGGTCAGACTGGCCAGGGCGCTGTCCGATCCGCTGGTGCTGCCCAGCCGGCCGCACCTGCTGCGGCTGCAGGTCGACGAGGCAGCCAGGAGTATCGGCACAGAGGTGCAGGTCGCGTGCGAAGTGGATTCCGTGCCGATGATCCGCGAGTTCGTCAAGCGCGGCTTCGGCAACACGATCCTGCCGCTGGGCGCCGTCCGCGCCGCCGTCGGCAACGGCACGCTGCGTGCCAACCGCATCGTCGGGCCCGAGATCGAACGCACGCTCTATCTTGCCTATTCGCACGACCGCCCGCCGTCGAAGGCCTTCCTGTCGGTCGCCGACCTGGTGCGCGACATCACGGTCGAGATGATCGATGGCGGGATCGCCGGCTGGCGCGGTGTGATGCAGGAGCTGCGGGCCAGCGCCTGACCCGTCCGACAGGGTCATAGCCGACCGGTTTGGACACCATCGCATTTTTGTTGTGCCTCGCCGCGTCCCTTATCCGCTAGCCTTGATCCAACCTTGGCGGGGAGACCCGGGCCAGCCCGTGGCCCGCGTCGCGACACACGGGAGAGGATCATGGCTGACAGCAGTAGCTCGATCGTCGAGCGACTTGACAGGGAAGTCCACGAGTTCTGCGATCGCTGCAGGTTCTTCCACGAGCCGTTCAACCTCGGCCGGGCCAAGATGTTCGTCTACCAGCACCGGCAGAACTCGATGTACCGCAACTCGGTCCTCAAGCTGAAGGTCGCGACGAACACGCCGGATTGGGATGTGCGCATCGGCATCGTCGACGCCTGCATCGACGAGATCATCGCCGACGACGAACATGGCGGCGGCCTGCCGCATTTCGCCATTCTCGAGGAGCTCGGCACGCAGATCGGCATGACGCGCGAGGATATCCGCGCGGCCGAACCCCTGCAGACGACCCGCATCGCCTGGCTCGCCTGGGAGGCGATCATGGGCAACCGGCACTGGCTGGAGGGCCTGGTCGGCAACACCTGCGCCGAACGCGCCAACGTGCCGGGCTACGGCAGCGGGCCGACGCGGCCGCACGGCTGGTTCGGGCTGGAGCGCAAGCGGTGGAACGAGGTGCTGGGCGTTCCCAATGACAAGCTCGGCTTCTTCGAGCTGCACGAGGAGGCGGATGTCGCCCATTCCGACCTCGGCTGGAACACCGTCGCCAAATACGCCGAGGAGCTGAGCATGGAGGACCAGGTGGTGCTCGCCTGCCGGCGCAACCTGGAGATCTGGGAGCTGTATCTGAACGGCATCGGCGACGCCGGCGACGAGTTGAACGAGAAGCTGTCCAACGCCGCCTGACGGCGCAGTGATCGGGGATTCGGTGCGCGAGCCGGCACGACCCTGGGCGCGCGGCTCTGCATGGACGGACTTGCGATGGCGGAAAAATTGATGGCAACGGATGCGGATCTGAAGCTGCTGCTCGACCCCTACGGTGACTGGGCCGCCGGCGAAGGCGTGCCGGTGGTCGAGGATTTCGGCGTCGACCTGCTTGGCGTCGACACCGCGCCGTGGTCCCGGTTCGGCTGCAGCGGCGCGATCGTGCACCTGAAAGGGCGCGGCGATTTCGTCTCGATCTTCGTGCTCGAACTGGCGCCGGGGGCGCAGGGCACGCCGCAGCAGCACATGTTCGAAGAGGTGGTCTACGTCCTGTCCGGGCGCGGCAACACGGTGATCGAGACCATGGACGGCCGGCGGCACAGCTTCGAATGGGGCCCGAAGAGCCTGTTTGCCCTGCCGCTCAACTGCCGCTACCAGCATTTCAACGGCAGCGGACATGAACCGGCGCGGCTGGCCTCGACGACCAACGCGCCGATCATGATCAACCTGTTCCATAATGACCGGTTCATCTTCGACAACCCGTTCCGGTTCACCGAACGCGAAGGCGAGGCGCGCTATTTCGCGGGAGAGGGCGATTTCATTCCGGTGCGACCGGGCCGCCACATGTGGGAGACCAACTTCATCCCCGACCTGGCCGCCTTCGAGCTGCAGACCTGGGAACAACGCGGCGCCGGCAGCTCGAACATGAAGTTCATCCTCGCCGACGGGACCATGCACGCACACTCGTCGGAGATGCCGGTCGGCACCTACAAGAAGGCGCACCGGCACGGCGCCGACTTCCACGTCTACGCGGTGACCGGCCACGGCTATTCGCTGCTGTGGTACGAGGGCGACGAGGATTTCGTCCGCATCGACTGGAAACACGGCTGGGTCTTCGCGCCGCCTGACATGATGTATCACCAGCACTACAATACGGCGCCGCACCCGTCGCGTTATCTGGCAGTCGCGCTGGGCAGCCTGCGCTACCCCTTTACCGCGGAAAAGCGCAACCTGTTCGCTGGCGTCGACGTCAACGTGCGCGACGGCGGCCGCCAGATCGAGTATGCCGACCAGGACCCGCGCATCCACCGGATCTATCTGGAGGAGCTGGACCGCAACGGCGTCGAATCGCGCATGGGCGCCTACATCGACGAGACCCGGGTCCGCAAGGCGACGGGCTGACGGCGCGCGGCGAGCGGCGGCATGCACGACGTCGAGTTCTCGCACATCCATGTCACGCCGGCGCAGGCGGGGCGCCTGAGCGAGACGATCTGGCGGGCCGATAACGTCGAGATGACGACCGTCGGCATCGACATCGGCTCCTCGACCAGTCATTTCATGATCTCGCGCGTGCATCTGCAGCGCGTCGCGACTGGCCTGTCGAGCCGCTTCATCGTGGTCGGCCGGGACGAGCTGTGGCGCTCGCCGGTGATGCTCACGCCCTACAATGCGGACTTCACCATCGACGCGGCGGCGCTGGACGTCTTCATCCGGACCGGATACCGCGAGGCAGGCGTGACGCCCGGGTCGATCGACAGCGGCGCGGTGATCCTGACCGGCGAGGCGCTCAAGCGCCGCAACGCCCGCGTCATCGCCGACCTGTTCGCCGCCGAGTCCGGCAAGTTCGTCTGCGCCTCGGCCGGCCATCACATGGAATCCGCGCTGGCGGCGCAGGGCTCCGGCACGGTCGCACTGTCGCGCCAGCACCGCAACGTCATCCTCAATGTGGACATCGGCGGCGGCACGACGAAGTTTGCGCTGGTCCGCGAGGGCGAAATCCTGGCAACCGCGGCGGTGGCGGTCGGCGGCCGACTCGTCGTCCGTGACCGCAAGGGGCGGATCACCCGCCTGGAAGAGCCGGCGCGGCGGTTGGCCCGCGATCGCGACCTGGAGTTGGAGGTCGGCGGTGCGCTGGACGCCGATGGCGTACGCGCCCTGGTGCGCGCGATGACCGATATCGTCCTGCAACTTGCACGCCAGGAGTCGCCGCAGGGCTTCACTGCCGCGCTGATGCTCACCGACCACCTGCCGGCGACGCCACGGCCCGACGCCGTCACCTTTTCCGGCGGCGTTGCGGAGTTCCTGTTCGGGCGCGAGAGCGGCGACTTCGGCGACCTCGGCCCGGCGTTCGCCCACGCACTCGGCCACGCGCTGGCCGATGGACAGGCGCCGGCCGAGATCTGGGACCCGGGCCAGGGCATCCGCGCCACCGTGGTCGGTGCGTCGCAATTCACGGTGCAGGTCAGCGGGAACACGATTCTGGTGACCGATCCGGACGTCCTGCCCGCCGCCAACCTGCCGGTGGTCTTCTGCGATTTCCCGCTGGCGGAAACGGTCGATTCGCCTGCCGTGGCCGCGGTCGTGCGGGCCGGCCTCTCCCGACACGACCTCGCCGACGGCGCCCGCATGCTGGCGCTGGCCTTCCGTTGGCACGGCGACCCGAGCCATCCCCGGCTGCACGCGCTGGCCAGGGGGATCGCCGATGCGCTGCCGCAATCGTGCGGGCCGGACGGCTGCCTGGTCCTGCTCAGCGAGGGCGACGTCGGCCAGACGCTCGGCCGCATCCTGCACGACGAGGTCGCGCCGGGTGGCGCCGTGATCTCGATCGACGGGCTGACGCTGACGGATTTCGACTATGTCGACCTCGGGCGACGGCTGGAGCCGTCCGGCGTCGTCCCCGTGGTCATCAAGTCACTGCTGTTCGCCGCCGGCGCATAGCCCTACAACAGGCCCGTGGCGGCGCGCAGCGGCGGGATCAGGTCGCCGAGCAGCGAGCGCGGCCACGGCAGCGCCAGCAGCCGGTCGAAGACGAACCAGCAAAATCCGGTGGTGGCGACCGACAGCGGTAGCGCGAGCCGCCAGCGCTCCTTGCCCTCCAGCACCATGTAGCCGCCGACGAACAGGAGGATCGCCGGCAGGAACCCGGTCATCCAGATCAGCGCCATGAACAGCGCCAGCCACGAAAAGAACGACACCGCGCGCCGGATGAACAGCGGCCGCGGCAATCCGTCCGTATCGGAGGCCAGGTCGACCGCGGTGGACGGCGCGGACTCCGCAGCCTCTGTCTGCTGCGACAGAAGCTGGCCGATCAGGCTGCCGGCCACCGCGAGCAGGGCCACGGCGCCGGCGATGCGCGGCACCCGCGCCGAAATCTCCTGCCAGCCCGTCGAAAGGATCAGGGCGAAGACCACAGTGGCCAGAATCAGCGTGGTGAACAGGATCGACCAGTCGAACCGTAAATTGTCGAGCCGCAGGCCGGCGAGGCTGGACCCGGAATTGGCGAGCGCCCGCCGCATCGGTCGGTACATGCCCCACAGCGCGAGGACGAAGATGGCGATCACCGCCGGGCGGAGCAGCCAGTCGGCGCCGTAGCGCTCGACCGAGATGAACAGATAGCGCTCGAAGATTCCGCCCAGTACGAAGCCGAGGATGAGCGGCGGGCGCGGCCAGCGGAAGCGCTTCATGAACCAGCCGAAGGTGCCGAAGATCAGCAGTGTGAACAGGTCGCCCCAGCTGCGCGTGCCCTGGAAGGCGCCGATGAACACGACGGCCAGCACCATCGGCAGCAGCACGCCGAAGCGGACCAGCGCGATGCGCGCCAGCAGGTTGCTGCCGAACAGGCAGATCCCGGCGCCGAGGATGTTGGCCAGCGCGAGGCTCCAGATGATCACATACGTAACGTCGAGATTTCGGGTCAGCATTTCCGGCCCCGGCACCAGCCCGTGCATCAGAAACGCGCCGAGCAGCAGCGCCATCGAGGCGCTCCCCGGCACGCCGAAGGCGATGGTCGGCACCAAGGCGCCGCCCGACTTTGCGTTGTTCGAGCTTTCCGAGGCGATGACGCCGCGGATGTCGCCCTCGCCGAAGCCCTCGGTGTTCTTCTCGCTGCGCGCGGCATGACCGTAGGCGACCCAGTCGATGACCGCCGAGCCAATCCCGGGGATGGCGCCGAGCCCAGCCCCGAGCAGGCTGCAGCGCAACATCAGCCACCAGTGGGTGAAGACGTCGCGGATGCCCTGCCACTGGCCGCCGACGACCCGGTCGCGCGGCGCGTCCTCGGCGATGCTGCGGCGCTTGATCGCCATGTCGATGAGCTCCGGCACGGCGAACAGGCCGAGCGTGATCGGCACCAGCGGCAGCCCGTCCCACAGATAGAGCGAGTCGAACGTCCAGCGCAGCTCGCCGGCCTGCGGATCGCTGCCGATCATCGCCACCATCAGCCCGATCGCCGCGGCGCCGATGCCGCGCAGCGGCGTGTTGCCGCTGAGCACCGCGACCATCGACAGGCCGAACACGGTCAGCGCCAGCAGTTCCGGCGAGCCGACATAAAGCATGATCGGCCGCAGCACCGGGATGCTGACGGCGAGCAGCAGGGCGCCGAACACGCCGCCCAGCAGCGAGGCGGCGTAGCCGGCGCCGAACGCGCGCCCGGCCTGGCCCTTCTTGGCCAACGGGTGGCCGTCCAGCACGGTCGCCGCGGACCCGGTGGTGCCCGGAACGCCGAACAGCACCGCCGGGATCGTGTCGGACGTCGTTGTCACCGCCGCCATGCCGAGGAGAAAGGCGAACGCGGCGTACGGGTCCATCGTGTAGGTGAACGGGATCAGCAGCGCCATGCCGACGATACCGCCGAGGCCCGGGATCACGCCTATCGCAAGGCCGATCAGCACCGCCGCGGTGAGGATCGCCAGCCGCGTCGGGTCCAGCATGATTAGGAGGGCCTCGCCCGCCATCCCCAGCATGCCGCCGTCCATCAGCCCGCCCCCCGGCGGCGCCGGGCACGCGCCCCGGCAACTCCGGCCGTGCGGCTGATCCGTCCCGCCACGGAGTCCTCCCGTACCGTTCTCCCGTCGGCGTCTTCGCGCGCCGCTGCCCGGTCACTGTCGCGGGCGCGCCGGAGAGTGTCAAGCTGGCCGGCAAGACCGTCTTTCTATGCCCCGGCTAGCGGTTCGAATTGGGGACGTCACGCGTCGCGCGGATTTCCGGGTTTGTGCGCGCCGCGGAAACCCGCATAATCGAGGACAGGAAGAGACGAACTGGAGGCGCCCGGACATGTGCGGCGATATCGAGAGCGAAACCCCGCTGGAACAGCAGATCATTGAGCGGTTCCGCGCCGCCGCGGACCGCTATCTGGCCGACGGCGGGCGCGACGCCGCGGCGGACCCGGACCATGCCTATATGGACCACCTGTTTTCAGCGGTGCTACGCAAATGCGTCGACGACGTCGGCGCTGCCGGCGACGGCGCAGCGCTGGAACAGCTGCAGGCCCAGGGGGTCGTGCTGGCGCGGCTTGCCGGCATCCTGACCGGCCAGTTGCCGCCCGCCGCGGACGGACTGCACGCGGCGATGGACGCGCTCCTGGTCGGCTACCGCGAGGCCCAGGGCGGCACCGACCACGACCACGGCCACGACCACGGCCACCATCACCACTGAACCCCGTGCCCGCTCGCCGGGAGGAGGCACCACCGTGCCGCTGAACAAGCAGAACAAGCCGGGCGGAGAGTTCGACTTGCGGCCCGAGGACAGCATCGGCTTCCTGGTGCGCGACACCCACCGCGCGTTCTCGCGGGCGCTGGGCGCCGCCATTGCCGACACCGGCGTGACCGTCGGCATGTGGTTCTTCCTGCGCGCCCTGTGGGAGGAGGACGCGCTGCCCCAGCGCGAGCTGAGCCGCCGCATCGGCATGACGGAGCCGACCACGGTCTCGGCCATCGACACCATGGAAAAGCGCGGTTTCGTGACGCGCCGCGTCGACCCCGCCGACCGGCGCCGCCGCCTGGTCTGCCTGACCGATGCAGGCCGCGCCCTGAAACGCGCCCTGCTGCCGCGCGCCTGGGAGGTCAACATGGCAGCGACCGCGTCGCTGACGCCCGGCGAGGTGGCGACCCTGCGCACCCTGCTGTCGCGCCTGAAGGGAAACCTCGAGGCAAAGCCCGGCACACCGCGCTAGCCGATCCCGCGCGAAGCGTTGAGCGCCGGTTTACGGGCGGGCAGAAGCCCTGTTATCATCGGGGTCAACACAAGGGCGATCTGGGAGATGGAACAATGTTGAAGCGCATGTCGGGCGGGTTTACCGTCCTCGGTATCCTGGTCCTGGCCGCGTTCGCGGCGGCGCCGGCCACGGCCGCGGAACGAACGTACACGGCGAAGCTGGAGCCCAACCAGGCCGTCCTTCCCGGCCAGGTCAAGGCGCGCGGCACGGCGAAATTCACGCTGAGCAGCGACGGCAAGACCCTGCACTACAAGGTCGACGTGTTCGGCCTCGACGCCATCACGCAGATTCACATCCATCTTGGCGCCGACGCCGTCACACCGCACGGCGAGCACTACCATCTGCCGCCGTCGCCGGACGATCACGGCCATACCGTCGCCTTCCTGATGAATTTCGTCCCGAAGGGAGTCCCGGGCAACGGGACCGTGGCACAGGGCACCCTTACCGCGAAGGACCTGTCCGGTCCGGGGCGACGCCAGCCGATGAGCTTCCTTACGGAGCACATGGACAAGCGCTGGAGCTACGTGAACGTCCATATTTTCCAGGACTTCGGTCAGGGCAAAAAGTTCTGTTGCCCAACCGGGCTGATCGGCGTCATCGGGCCCGACGAGTAGGCGGCGCCGGTCCGGGCGGCGCCCGACGGCGCAGGCGCGCCCGGGGCACGAGATGGCCGAGCCGCGCTTCAGGAAAGCGATCGAGCTCCTCTACACCGGCCGCAGCCGCAATGCCGCGCTGTTCCGCTACGGGCTGATCGGCTTCGACCTCGGCACCATCGCCTTCTTCATCGTCACGGCGCCGCTCGAGCCGACGCCGGCGATTTTCGCCGCCGACGTCGCGCTCGGCACGATCATCCTCGCCGACTTCCTGGCCCGGCTGTGGATCGCGCCCAACAAGCCGCGCATGCTGCGGCAGGTCTACACGGTCGCCGACGTCATCGTCATCGCCTCGCTGCTGCTGGCCCCGCTGATCGCCCAGAACCTCGCCTTCCTGCGCGTGCTGCGGGCGCTGCGGCTGCTGCACTCCTACCACGTGCTGCGCGACCTGCGGCGCGAGGCGCCGTTTTTCCGCCGCAACGAGGACGTGATCTTCAGCGCCGTCAACCTCGGCGTGTTCATCTTCCTGGTCACGGCGCTGGTCTTCGTCTTCCAGTTCGGCGACAACCCGGACATCGCAAGCTATGTCGATGCGCTCTATTTCACGGTGGCGACGCTGACCACGACGGGCTTCGGCGACGTGCTGCTGACCGGCACCGGCGGCCGCCTGCTGGCGGTGTTCATCATGATCGTCGGCGTGGCCCTGTTCCTGCGCCTCGCCCAGACCATCTTCCGGCCGCAGAAGGTCAGCCACAGCTGCCCGAATTGCGGCCTCAGTCGGCACGAGCCGGACGCCGTCCACTGCAAGCACTGCGGCCAGATCCTCAAGATCGAGACCGAGGGGGCCGGCTGAGCGCGGCGCCGGCTGCCGGCGGGAGCCGTGGAACGAGCCCATGCGTTAGGGTTTTCCGCGGGTTTCCGGCGGGGCGATGGGGCCCGCCTAGCGCGTTGTCCGTTATGTTCGCTCCAGCCCGCTCCCACACCCGGCCACCCACAGTGTACGATACCGTTGGGTGGCCGGGTGGCGGAGCGGGCCGGTGCCGATTCCACGTAAGGGGATGATGTACTGGTTGCCGTCAGTGATAGCCCGCATGCGGGTCGGTCTTGCCGCGGAACACCCAATAGGAATAGGCCGTGTAGGCAAGGATCAGCGGGATGAGGACGACGGCGCCGACCAAGAGGAAGGCGAGGCTGTCGTCCGGCGCGGCGGCGCGCCAGATCGACACGTCCGGCGGCACGATGTCGGGATACAGGCTGATCGCAAGCCCGATATAGGACAACAGGAACAGCCCGAGGCTGGCGAGGAACGGCGATGCGTCGTCGCCGCGCCGCAGGCCGCGGACGAGCAGGGCGATGCAGGCGGCGACCAGCAGCGGCACGAAGACGGTATAGGCGGTCGCCGGCCAGTTGAACCAACGCTCCCAGAACGAAGGGTTGAGCAGCGGCGTCCACAGGCTGACGACGCCGATCAGCGCCACCGTGCCGGCGCCGGAGATCCAGGCGAGGCGCGTCGCCGTCGCCTTGAGCTCGCCCGTCGCCTTCATGATCAGCCAGGTCGCCCCGAGCAGCGCGTAGCCGACGACGAGGGCGACGCCGGTCATCACGCTGAACGGGGTCAGCCAGTCCCACCAGCCGCCGGCGTAGGCGCGGCCCGAAACCGCGATGCCCTGGACGATGGCGCCGAGCGCGATGCCCTGGCACAGCGCCGCGATAACGGAGCCGCCGAAGAACGAAAGGCTCCACAGGTGCTTGGCGCGCACCGTGCGCCAGCGGAACTCGAAGGCGACGCCGCGGAAGATGAGGGCGACCAGCATGACGATGATCGGCGCGTACAGGGCCGGCATCAGGATCGCGTAGGCCAGCGGGAACGCGGCCATCAGCCCGCCGCCGCCGAGCACGAGCCAGGTCTCGTTGCCGTCCCACACCGGCGCGACCGAGTTCATCGCGGTGTCGCGGTCGCGCTGCCCGCGGAGCAGCGGGTACAGGATGCCGATGCCGAGGTCGAAGCCGTCCATCACCACATAGGCGAACACCGCGAAGGCGAGGATCAGCGCCCAGACGAGGGCAAGGTCAAGTTCCATGGCCGGGGCCCTCCGTCCGCGCATCGCCGGCGCCGCCGCCCATCAGGAGGCCGGGCAGGATCCCGGCGGCCCGCACCGGGCCCAGCTCGGCGTGATCCTCGACGCCCGGCTCCGGCCGGCGCGCCATCAGCCGCAAGAGGTAGAACACGCCGGCGCCGAACACGATCAGATAGACGACGACGAAGCCGAGCAGCGAGGCCGACACCGCGATGCCGCCGACCGGGGAGAGCGAGTCGGCGGTGCGCAGCAGCCCGTACACCGTATAGGGCTGGCGCCCGACCTCGGTGGTGATCCAGCCGGCGAGCAGGGCGACGAAGCCGGACGGCGCCATCGCGACGGCGAAACATTTCAGCCGCCGGTCGTAGTAGAGCCGTCCCTGCAGCCGGCGCAGCAGCGACCACGCCCCGAGCAGCGCCATCAGGACGCCGAGTCCGACCATGATGCGGAAGCTCCAGAACAGGATCGGGGCATTCGGCCGGTCCTCCGGCGGCCAGGATTTGAGGCCGCGCACCTCGCCGTCCCAGTCGTGGGTGAGGATCAGCGAGCCGAGCTTCGGCACCGAGACGGCATAGCGGGTGCGCTCCTCTTCCATGTCGGGCAGGCCGAACAGGATCAGCGGCGCGCCCTCCTGCGTTTCGAAATGGCCCTCCATAGCCGCGATCTTGGCCGGCTGATGGCGCAGCGTGTTGAGGCCGTGCAGGTCGCCGGCGACGATCTGCAGCGGCGCCACCAGCAGCGCCATCCACATCGCCATCGAGAACATCAGGCGGGCCGGCTGGTTGCCGGCGTCGCGCATCAGGTGCCAGGCGCCGACCGCGCCGACGACGAAGGCGGTGGTCAGGTAGCAGGCCAGCACCATGTGGACGAGCCGATACGGAAACGACGGGTTGAAGACGATCGCCCACCAGTCGTCCGGCACGAACTGGCCGGCCGCGTTCACCGCGTAGCCCGCCGGCGTGTGCATCCAGCTGTTGACGCTGAGGATCCAGAACGCCGAGGCCAGCGTTCCGGCGGCGACGATGACCGTCGCGGCGAAGTGCAGGGCGCGGCCGACACGCTTCTCGCCGAACAGCATGATGCCGAGGAAGCCGGCCTCGAGGAAGAAGGCCGACATCACCTCGTAGCCCATCAGCGGCCCGAGGACCGGCCCCGTCCGGTCGGAAAAGACGCTCCAGTTGGTGCCGAACTGGTAGCTCATGACGAGGCCGGAGACGACGCCCATGCCGAAGGTGACGGCGAAGATCTTCAGCCAGTATCGATAGGTGTCGTGAAAGACCTGCTGGCGGGTGAGCAGCCACAGCCCCTCGAGCACCGCAAGGTAGCTCGCCAGCCCGATGCTGAAGGCGGGGAAGACGATATGGAACGAGACGGTGAAGGCGAACTGCAGGCGCGCCGGCAATTCGGCGCCGATCGCCGCGAACCCGTCCATCGCCGGCCCTCCAAGTGTCGCCAGGTATCCCGCTCTACCATAGCCCGACGCGCGGCCCGTTCAACCCCCGGCATCGCCGGAGCGGGCGGCCCTGCGGCGGCGCTTCGGGCCGGTCGGGCGCAATGGAGCGGCGCCGCCCCTTGATCGGGGGCGGCGCCAGTGAGGAGGCTCTTGTGTTCCGGGCTGTACCCCCCGGCGGGGCCGTGTTGTGGACCGGACCTGGCGGTCAGAAGTTGACTATCAGCGAGCCGGCGACGACGTGCGCGTCGTACTCCGGGCTCGCATTGCCGAGCGCGAACACGGCCGGCGCGATCACCTCGTCGACGTTATCGAGGGCGAAGTCCTCGACCTCGAGCGTCTCGTACCGGTAGCCGAGGCGGACGGTCAACCCCTCCCTCAGTTGGTAGTCGCCGCGAATACCGACCGAATGCAGCTCCGACGTAAGGTCCGGCGGCGGCAGGACACCGGCGAGACTCGTCGCGAACTTGAACTCGGTTTCGATATTGGAGTAAGCGTAGTCGAGCACGATATCGAGCGAGTCCTCGATCGCGGACCACGCGACCTCGAACCCGGCCGTAATGCCCTGGTCGGTGATCGTCTCCTCCCACAGGGAGGCAGTGTCCACCGGGGTGGTGGGCAGAATCGTGACGAATCCCGGGCGCTGCCATCCCACCTGTACGCTTTCCATCATGTCATAGGTGAGGAAACCGGACAGGGCGACACTTCTCGACGCAGTGTAGCTCGCGTCGATCGTCGCGCTTCCGTAGCTCGAATCCGTGAGGCCCAGGACGCTGTCGTCATAGTTGGCCAGCCTGTAGGAGCCGTTCAGGCCCAGCACCAGCCGGTCGCTCGGGAAGTAGGTCAGGCCGCCTTTGATGAAATGCTGCTGCCGGTCGGCCATATAGTATTTCCGCAGATAGGGGTTCTGCTCGTAGGCGTCGTCCGGCAATGTGGCCGTGTTGGTGAGATAGTCAGGGTCGTGGCTCACGAGGTACGGCAGCGTGGTATCATAGGTCGAGCCGCTCCGCGTCGAGAAGGCATAGGAAAACGAGCCGCTCAATGTCTGCGTGAGCGACGAGCGGACCTTGGCGCCCAAGGTGTGCTCGGTGGTGTCATCCACCTCCTGCAGGTCGCGGTTGACCGCCTCGAATTCGTACTCCGCGGTCAGCTTGGTATCCTCCGTCAGACGATACCCCGCTTCCAGCTCCACCTTGTGGGTCTGGACGCTGTACGGCCTGTTGCGCCGTGCCCTGGCGTCCGCGGTCGTACCCTGATCGATCGAGTCGTTCGGGATCGTCAGAAACGTGTCGACCGGCGTCTGGTTGTCCCGATTGTCATACGTGTAGGCCGCCTTCAGGTCTGCGTTCTGCGTCAGCCTGGTGGTCACGCCGAGGGTCGCATGGATGGTGTTGACTTCGCCGTCGAGACTGCTCCGGGGCAGGGGCAACGGCGGATTGAGTCCGGTCGAGTCCGTCAGGTTCGGGTTGACCGTGTACGGCAGGAAATCGTCATCCTGAATCATGCGGCCAAGCGAAAGGGTGCCCGCAAGCCGGGTCTGCTCGCCCAACATGTAGCCGAGCGAGACACTGAGATTGTGGGCACTGTTGTTGGGCTCGAGCGCCATGCGTCCCTGGCCGCCGTTGTTGAAGTCCTGACTCGGGTCCCATGCCGCGTTCGCGGTGTAGGGATTGTCCCAGGTCAGCGAGTTCTTGTTGTTGTCGAACAGCGACAGGTTGTAGCGGATATCCGCCTGCAGCCGGTCGGTGCTGTAGCCGACAGCCATCTCGGCCTGGTGGGTGGTGTAATCGACCGGCCTTGGCAGGACTGCAGAGCGCATGTTGCCGCCGGTCGACCCGAAGATACCGGCGATCGTGTCGATGCCCGTCTTCTCCTCGCTCCGGAACGCGGTCGAAAGCGTCCAGCTCGGATTGACAATGAACGAAAATCCGGCGCCGATGCGCTCCCGTTCGGTCTCGATTTCGAGACCCCGAAGACTGGCCGTTAGATTTGTCAGTCCCGAAGTATCGCCGCCCGGCACCCATCCGGGCGGGAGGCTCAGATTGGTGCTGCCGGCGCCCGAATACGGCGTTTGCCCGTCGTCGAAGCGCAGATGGGGGATCGCGTCGTATTCGCCGTAGACGCTGAAGCGGCCCTGTCTGCCACCCTCCACGTATACGGATCGCGAATCGAGCCCGAGATTGTTTCCCTGAAGCTCGAAATAGGTCGTGCTGTCGCCATCGTATGGCGAACGCCTCAGGTACTCAATATTGCCGACGAAGTATGCTCCGCTCTCCTCGAGGCCCGTGAATTTCCCGAATTCAAACGAGTCTTCGGTGACCCAGCCGATTCCCACCTCGACCTCGCCGCTGGCGGTGACCGGTGACGCCTGCTGCGCCATGGCGCTCATCGGCCATGTGCTGAGCGCGAGCGACACCAGCAGGAACTTCGATTTGCTGCTCTTCATAACCTTACCTCCTATCGCGAAGCGCGAATGGAAAACCGTGAATCGAGTGGCGCTAGCGGGTCAGCCGCGGGCCGGATGGATGGTTTGTGCCGTGGATCGCCGGGTGGCAGTTCAAGCATCCCTTGGCCAGGATCCGCGACGAGCTGTTCGAAAGCGCGTTCGGCGGCAGATGTTGCGCGCCGTACGCCGTGCTCGGATGGAATCCTTCGGTGTGGCACTGCTGACACAGCATGGGCGTACGCACCTTCAGCATCCGCGGCTGCGACGAGCCGTGCGGCACGTGGCAGTTCGCGCAGTTGTCGACGACCGGCGCATGCTCCCACAGGAACGGGCCGCGTTTTTCCGCATGGCACTGGAAGCAGGTCTCGTTGACGCTGTTCTTCTTCAGCTGGCTCGGCCCGAAGGAGCCGTGCGGGTTGTGGCAGTCGGAGCACACCACCTTGCCTTCCTGGATCGGATGGTGGGAGCGCTTCAGCGACTGCGCCCTCTGCTCCCTGTGGCAGCCGAAGCAGACGTCGGCCTGCTTCGCCTTGACGAGCATCCTGTCCTTCTTCGAGTGCACGTTGTGGCACGACGCGCAGGTCCGGTCGGCCGAGGCGTGCTGGCTCATCTGCCAGTTGATGCGCTTGCCGCCCTGGTGGCAGGTCAGGCAGACCTCGTTCTGCGCCGACGCCGTGGTCTCGGACCCGGCCCCGAACTTGACGCCGATCGGCACGCTCGGGTTGTCGGCGTGGTTGCCGCCCGGGCCGTGGCAGGTCTCGCAGCCGCCGCGCGCGAACGGGGTGCGGCTGTCCGCCGTCTGGGCGTGCGGCGTGCGCAGAATGAGGTTGGTCGGCGCCTCGTCATGGCATTCGAGGCAGACCTCGGAGCCCACGGTCGCGGCCTGGGCCAGTTGCACCGGTTGGGCCGCGGTGCCCTCCTGCGCCTGGACGCTTCCTGCAGACAGCAGCGCGGCAAGCGGCAGCATTGCCGCAACCGCTGCAGTCAAGAACCTTGCTGGACCGGTCATGTGAACGTCTCCAAGTTGGGGTTGCTAACACGGGCAGCCGGGGGCGCCGGCCACTGGTTCGTCTCATCTTTGATGAAATCGGGATGTTTCCGATCGCTGTGTTGCGCGGGGGCGCCCCGATCCGGTCCGGGACCGGATCCGGCACTGCTGCCAGACCGAAGAAATTCCGCAGGCCCAGTCGGCATGGCGCAAACCTTTACGTGCAATACCAGGTCGAAAACGGAATAAAGAATATGACTTCGTCTGTAGCCGACAAAAACCACACGAAATATGAGGTAGATCAATTTTTGCTGTCTGCCGATCGCGACAATTGATCGACATTTCTTCCGCACTTCTGCAACCCGAACCAATTTCCCGAATGCAACGCCAACAAAGTCATGGAAAATTCGGTGAATTGGTTCGACGTCGCGGCGGCTTGAGCGATTCGCCCCGTGGCAATATGCCACGACGGGCGCCGACCCTTTCCGCATGCCGGACCGGCACCAGCGGCGCGCGGGCCGTCGTCCGGACGGCCCCGCGGGCGCGCTCGCGCTCACCGGCAATCGCCGGTTACAACAATTCGTTGCGGTCACGTCTACCTGCATGTCGGGGCCGAGGCAGTGGCGGAATCTGGTCGTGCGCCCCCGATAACCGGGGCTGTTCATGCGTACGCTTATAATTCTTACCGAATAATTAACCAGCGTTTGAGGCTGGGGAAAATTGATCTATGTCAAATTCCGGGATCGCTTCCCTTGCCCTATTCATGGACGGCCATGTAGACGCCAAGTATCCGGCCCCTTATTATATTAGTACTCATTAATATTTGATGGGCGACGCGTGCGGCGCCAAGGGCCGACTCTCGCCTTTGGGTTGCAACGGCAGACGACCCACGGTCCGGTCAGTCGGACGCGATCCGCCCGTAGGCGATGATGTCCTGCACCGCCGCATCCGGCGGCAGCGCGCCGTAAGCCTGGGCGCTGAAGGTTGCGTCGTCGCCCAGGCGGCTGGCGCAGAACGCGCCGGCAAGGGCGGCCGGGGCGTGCCGCAGCAGCAGCGAAGCGGCCTGGGCCAGCGCGAGCCGGCCGGTCAGGTCCCGGGCCCGCGGCTCGAGCCCCGTGCGGTCGGCCAGCAGCAACTCGAGTCCGGCGACGAAGGCATCGAATCGGGGGTCTGCGCCCTTCGCCTTGGCGATGTCGGCACGAAGCGACTCGAGCGAGTCGGGCTCGCGCTCGATGGCGCGCAGTGCATCGAGGCAGATCACGTTGCCGGACCCCTCCCAAACGCTGTTGACCGGGGCCTCGCGGTACAGCCGGGCGACCACCGACTCCTCGACGTAGCCGTTGCCGCCGTGGCATTCGAGCGCCTCGAAGACGGCCGGCGGGGTGCGCTTGCACACCCAGTACTTGACCACCGCGGCGCCGAGACGCGCCAGCGCGGCCTCGCCCGCATCACCGCCATGGCCGCGGTCGAAGGCGCCGGCCAGGCGCATGACCAGCAGCGTCGCCGCCGTCGAGTCGAGCACCAGGTCGGCGAGCACGGCGCGCATCAGCGGCTGGTCGATCAGGCGGCGCTGGAACGCCGAGCGGTGGTCGCAATGGTGGATCGCAAGGCCGACCGCCTGGCGCATGATCGCCGCCGCCGAGACCGCGGCGTCGAGCCGCGTGTGCTGCACCATCTCGAGGATCGTCGCGACGCCACGGCCCTCCTCGCCGACCATGCGGCCCCAGGTGCCGCGATACTCGATCTCGGCCGACGCATTGGAACGGTTGCCCAGCTTGTCCTTCAGGCGCTGGATGAGGAACGCATTGCGGGTGCCGTCCGGGCGGAAGCGCGGCACCAGGAAGCAGCTCAGCCCGTCGGGCGCCTGCGCCAGCGTCAGGAACGCATCCGACATCGGCGCCGAGCAGAACCACTTGTGGCCGGTCAGGAGATACGCGGCGCCGGGGCCGCCCGCCTTGCCGGCCGGTGCCGCCGTCGTCGTGTTGGCGCGGACGTCCGAGCCGCCCTGCTTCTCGGTCATCGCCATGCCCATGGTGCACGCCGTCTTGTCCTCCGCCGGGATGGGCCGCCCGTCGTAGTCGCGGCCGGTGACGCGCGGCACCCAGGTCTCGGCCACGTCCGTCTGGCGGCGCAGCGCCGGCACCGCGGCGAAGGTCATCGCGAGCGGGCAGCACACGCCGTTCTCGGCCTGGTTCATCACGAAGGCGAGGGCGGCGCGGGCGACGTGGGCGCCGGGCCGCGCGTCGGTCCATGCCAGCGAATGCACGCCGGCCGCCATGCCGGCCGCCATCAGCGCATGCCAGGCCGGGTGGAATTCGACCGCATCGATGCGGTTGCCGGCGGCATCGTGCGTATGCAGCACCGGCGGGACCGCATGTGCGAGCCGGGCCTGGTGCTGGGTCTCGGCAGCCCCGGCCACGGCGCCCAGCCGCACGAGGTCGTCGCGCGCCCAGGCGGCCCCTTCGCGCTCGACCGCCGCGGCGAGGCAGCGGTCGGTCTCGAAGACGTTGTGGTCGGCCAGGGGCGGCGACTGGTTGAAGACCTCGTGGGTCTCGTGTCCCGGCGTTGCGGTCATGGCGGCCCTCCCGCGGTGGCTCGAGCCAGTGTGGCACAAGCGGACGCCCGGTCAACCCGGCACCGGGGCGACACAGGGACCTTGCAATTTCCGGCGCGGGATGGCCTTCTCGGCGGCAGGGTTGCGAATTCACGAGAGGCAGTTCGCGATGCGTGCGATCAGGGTCGAAGCGTTCGGCGGGCCGGAAGCGGCACGCCTGGCCGAGGTGCCGTCGCCGCAGCCGGGACCCGACGAGGTCCGCATCCGGGTCCGCGCCGCCGGGGTCAACTTCGCCGACACGCTGATGGTGCGCGGCCGTTACCAGGCGACACCGCCCCTGCCGTTCACGCCCGGCATGGAGGTCGCCGGCGACGTCGTCGAGGCCGGCGCCAACATCAGGTGGTTCAAACCGGGCGACCGCGCCATCGCGGTGCTCGACCACGGCGCGTTCGCCGAGGAGGTGCTGGCGCACCATTCGCGGCTCATGCAGATGCCCCAGGGCATGAGCTACGAGGCGGCGGCGGCCTCGCCCATCGTCTACGGGACGAGCCACGTCGCCCTGACCCACCGCACGAAACTCCTGCCCGGCGAAACCCTGCTCGTGCACGGGGCGGCCGGCGGCGCCGGACTTTCGGCCGTCGAAATCGGCAAGGCGCTGGGCGCCACGGTCATCGGCGTCGCCTCGACGCCGGAGAAGCGGCGCGTCGTCGCCGAGTACGGCGCCGACCACGTGCTCGACCCGGCGGCCGAGGCGATCCACGAGCGGGTGCGGGCGCTGACCGGCGGCGCCGGCGCCAACGTGATCTACGATCCGGTCGGCGGCGATGCCTTCAACGCCTCGCTGCGCTGCGCGGCGTTCGAGGCCCGCATCATCATCGTCGGCTTCGCCGGCGGCAAGATCCAGCGCATCCCGGCCAACATCCTGCTGGTCAAGAACATCTCGGCCATCGGCTACTACTGGGGCGCCTATGCGACGCACAGGATTCAGGTGCTGCGCGATTCGTTCACGCAGCTGAAGGGCATGTACGAGGCGGGGCGGCTGAAGCCGCTGGTCGGCGCCACCTTCCCGCTGGAACAGACACCGGCCGCCCTGGCGAGCCTGTCGGACCGCCGGGCGATCGGCAAGACGGTCATCACCATGGGAGGGTGAGGCGTGACCGATCCCGTCCGCGCGCAGTACGAGGACCTGCCCTATCCGCCGCGCGACCCGGAGGAAGAGCGCAAGCGGCTGATCACCGGCACGCCGAGCCATATCCTGGAGATCGACCACTATATCTACGCCGGCGCGCGCGACTGGTCGGCGCCGTTCCGGGTGCTTGTCGCCGGCGGCGGCACCGGCGACGGCCTGATCATGCTGGCGCAGCAGCTGGCCGACCGCGGCTGTCCAGCCGAAATCCACTACCTCGACCTGTCGGCCGCGAGCCGGGAGATCGCCGAGGCGCGGGCGCGCATCCGCGGCCTCGACAGCATCGCCTTCCACACCGGATCGCTGCTCGACGCCGCGCAACACGGATCGTTCGACTACATCGACTGCTGCGGCGTGCTGCACCACCTGCCGGACCCGTCCGCCGGCTTCAGGGCGCTGGCTGGCGCGCTGAAGGCGGACGGCGGCATGGGCGCCATGGTCTATGGCGAGATCGGCCGGACCGGCGTGTACCACGCCCAGGACATGCTGCGGATGATCGCCGCCGACGGACCCAACGAGGAGCGCGTCGCCGTGGCCCGCAAGCTGGTCGCCGAGCTGCCGCCGAGCAACTGGCTGAAGCGCAATACCGCGATCGGCGACTACACGGGCGAGGACGCGGCGCTGTTCGACATGCTGCTGCATGCCCGCGACCGCGCCTACCGCGTGCCGGAACTGGCGGACGAGCTGGAGCGGGCCGGCCTGCGCCCGGTCGCCTTCATCGAACCGGCGCTCTACGATCCCGACACGTTCGTCAGCGACCCGGAGCTGCGGCAGCGACTCGCCGGCCTGTCGTGGATCCAGCGCTGCGCCTTCGCGGAGCTGCTGAGCGGCCATTTGCGCAAGCACACTTTCTACTGCGTGCCGCGGGCGCGGACGGCGGACACGGTGGCCCGGCCGAGCGGGCGGGCGATCCCGGTGTGCCGCGAGGTCGAGGGGCCGGCCCTGGCGGGGGCGATCGGGGCCGAGGGCCGGGTCAGGGTCAGCGGCGCCGGACTCACGATGAACCTGCGCCTGCCGCCGCTCGCCCCCGCCATCCTGCGCGCGGTCGACGGGGGCCGCAGCCTGCGCGAGATCCGCGCCGTCGTCGGCGCCGATGCGGCGGAGTTTCGGCGCCAGTTCGCGGCGCTGTATCGCACGCTCAACGGCACCAACCAGATGCTGCTGCGCTATCCGGCGGGTTCCGCGGGCTGAGGCCGCGGCGCGGCGCGCTGTTTGGGGCGCGCGATGGCCAGCACGTTGCCGCCCAGGATCAGGATGACGCCGACCAGCGCCGTCGCCGTCCAGGCGTAATCTTCGAGGACGGTCGAGATGATCAGCGCGACGATCGGAAACAGAGCCGCGGTGTAGGCCGCGCGGTCGGCGCCGATGCGCGCCAGCAGCGTCAGGTAGCAGCCGAAGGCGAGGATCGATCCGAGGAACACCAGCCACAGCAGCGAGCCGACGTAGCCGGGCGACCAGTCGAAGGTGAACGGCGCCCCGCGCAGCAGCGCGAGCACCGTCGTCAGCGCGGCGCCGTAGGCCATGCCCAGCGCGTTCACCTGGATCACCGGCAGGCCGGCCCGCGAGTTGCGCAGCGAGGCCATGTTGCCGAGCGATGCCGAATAGGTCGCGACGATCGAGAGGATGAGGCCGAACACCGGCCCGCTGGTCAGGTTCAGGGCGGCGAGTTCACGCCAGAACACCAGCACCAGGCCGGCGACGCCGAGCCCGGCCGCGGCCAGCACCCTGGCCTCGACGCGGATGCCGAACAGCACCGCCCCGTTGAGGATATTCATCACCATGATCAGCGAGAACACCACCGCGATCACGCCGGTCGTCAGGTGAAAGGTCGCGTAATAGAAGATCAGGTAATTGAGGCAGAACAGGAACAGCCCCTGCGCCGCGATGTAGAGATGGTGCCGGGCGCCGAACCGCAGGCTGCGCCGCGTCGCAACGCAGAACGCGATCAGGAGGGCCGAGGCGAGGAGGAAGCGCCAGGCCACCGAGACATTGGGGTCGACCGTGCCGAGCTGCATTTTGACGGCATACCAGGTCGACCCCCAGATCAGGACCGTTGCGGCGTAGAGAAGGTGGTTGCCCAACGGGCCTCCCGTCGCTGTCAGGGCCGCCAGAACGGTTTCGATATCTCCAGTTCGGCGGTGGCCCTGTCGATGCCGATGTCGCGCAGCAGCCGGTCGTCCAGCCGGGCGAGGTACTGGCGCTGCCGGTGCCGTTCATACCACAGGTTCATCACTGCGGCAGCCCGCAAAAGCAGGTGGCCGAGGCCCGCACGGAGGCCGGTCGTCCCGGCCATCGCATGGGAAAGACGGCTCTCGATGATCTCGTTCATAACGGCTCTCCTTATTCGTCACCGGCGCCCGCAGGGCTCGATGACATCTCGAATTGGTTTCGGTCGCAGTGAAAATACGGATTTCGCACTGCCTCGACAAACGATCGTTTTTCATGTATCGGATAAATAAATTTTATCCGAAGGGAGGCCGTTTATGACCGTGCGCCTGCCGCCGATGAACACCCTGCGCGCCTTCGAGGCGGCGGCCCGGCACCTCAGCTTCACGCACGCCGCCGCCGAGCTGCACATCACCCAGGCGGCGGTGAGCCACCAGATCCGCACGCTCGAGGAGGCGCTCGGCGTGCGCCTGTTCCGGCGCCTGAACCGGGCCATCAGGCTGACCGAGGAGGGCCAGCAGTTCGTCTCGGAGGTGCGCAAGGCCCTGTCCCACCTGGCGACCGCGATGGAGAAGCTGGCGGCGCCGGACGCCGGCGGGCCGCTGACGGTCAGCGTGCTGCCGTCCTTCGCCGCGAAGTGGCTGGTGCCCCGGCTCGGCCGGTTCCGCGAGCGCCATCCGGAAATCGACGTCCGGGTCAGCCCGTCGATCCAGCTGACCGACTTCCAGCGCGACGATGTCGACCTCGGGGTGCGTTACGGCAAGGGCAAGTACGAGGGGCTGCACAGCGTCCGGCTGATGACCGAGGACATTTTCCCGGTGTGCAGCCCGAAGCTGCTGTCGGGCGCGAAGGCGCTGCGCCAGCCGGCCGACCTGCGGCACCACACGCTGCTGCACGACGACGGCTACGTCGACTGGGCGATGTGGCTGCTGGTGGCTGGGGTCCAGGACATCCCCCCGACGCAGGGCCCCTTCTTCACCGATTCGGCGCTGGTCCTCCAGGCCGCCGTCGAAGGGCAGGGGGTGGCGCTGGCGCGCGGCGCGCTGGCCGCCGACGACCTCGCGGCGGGCCGGCTGGTCAAGCCGTTCGACATCGCCATTCCGACCGAATACGCCTATTACATCGTCTGCCCCAAAGCGACCGCCCAGCACCCGAAGATCGCCGCCTTCCGCGACTGGCTGCTGGCCGAGGCGGGAGCCAACCGTTCGTGACGGTCAGAACCCCATGCCTGGGTTGGCCGCGGCCAGAATGCGGCGCCCAGTCTCGGCGGTCCGGTGTTCTGGGGCAGCCGGGTCTTCGGCACATTGCAGTTCCCAGCAGCAGTGGAGGCCGTAGAGGTCCTCCGGCGGCAGATTGGCAAGATCGGTTTCCCCGAACAGCGCGAAGGTGACCGAGCCGACCATGCCGACCCCGACGTCCGGCGCGTCCCCGTCGTCGTAGCGATAGCGGATCAGAAAGGCGTCGATCTCCTCTCCAGCGGGCGGCCAGAACAGGCGCCGGCGATCAACGAGCCATACCCGGGCGGGCGGCCTGCCGAATTCGGACGGATGTGTGAGCCAGTCGGCCATCTCCGCCTGCGCACGGAACACCGGTTCCTTGGCACCCTCCGGAATCCAGCTGACTGCGTCGAGCTCTTCGAGATACTGAATGGCGCGCAAGGCCAGAGTCGGATTGCGCGCGAGGAGCGAGAGACTTCTCAATCCCTCCTCGTCGCCGGACGCCGCAATCGCCCATGCCGCTTCCAGGCGAACCATTGGATCGGTATGGGCGAGCGCCGTCCCCAGCAGCGACGCCCGCCTGTCTTTGTCCACGAAGGGCAAGGCCGCACAGGCCGAAACGCCGTAGCTCGAATGCGCCCGGTCTTCGAGATATTCCGTAAGCCGCCTGCCACCGGCATCGGTATCGAAGGGATGTGTCTTCAGATGGCCGTCGCGGCACAGCGCATTGACGAAATCGAGATACGCGATGCCGCAGAATCCAGATGGCAGGGAACCGCCGAGACCGGTCACGAACCGCACCCCGAGATCCGGGTGGTTCCTGAAGCCGGCGAACACGATCGACCAGAGATAATTGTCCGCGAACGTGCCGTTGCGCGCATAACCGGCGATGCGCTCGATGCCGGGCTCATACCCATACGCGACGAACTGCTTGAACGCGAAAAGACTTTCGTTTTCCCACGTGTTGTCATCGCCGACGACGGCGAGAATGCGGTCCAATGTCGGCAGGCCATCGGATCGAATGCGTTCAACGGCGTTGCGCGAGACAACGTTCTGCAGAAAGCCGATCAGGGTGTGCAGGTCGCGGGCGACCGACTCGTCTTGCGCGTTCCGCTGGGACAGGTGCTCGTCAACATGCAGCAGCGCTGCGTTGAGCGCTTCGGCGTCGGCCGCTGACCTTATCTCGACATTTGCGAAGACCTTGTTGTCGCGATCGAGGGCGACCTTTCCTTCGATCCATTTCGCAATTTCCTGCGCGAAACGACGGCGGCTGAAGAGCGTCGCGATGACCACCAGCATGAGTCTCCAAGGCTCGACCGCGCCGGATCCTACGCGCTTTCTCTTAACGCTTCGTTGCCGCGGCCACCTGCGGGTCGACGCGACGAGCGCGCCCGCGATTACGCATTTCTTAAAGCTTTGCGGGTAAACCGGGAGGGCGTGACGGGCGATCCGGCGCCGATGTCGGCAAGCTACGGGAAGAGAAGCGAATCCGTGAAACCGGGCACGAACCATATCGTCTGGGCCCTCGGTGCGTTTCTCGTCACCGCAACGGCGATCGTGCTTGCAGTACGCTTTCACGGCTCCGATACGGTGTACCGTTACGGCGCGCCGGCCGCCTTCTGGATGTTCCTGGGCGCCGGTGCCATCGTCGGACTGACCGGTCTGTACCTGCTGCTGATCGGGGTCCGCGAGCGCGGCCAGTACGTGCGCACCAGGGCATCGATCGCCGCCGTGCCCGGCCACAGGCCCGGGACGCGCGACGAGCTCATCGTGCGGATCGTGGCGACGCTGGCGGCCACCGAGGGCGAGCCGAGCGACGATTCGGCCCGGGTGCTGCACGATGTCCTCGCGCAGATCGACGCGGCGAGGTTCGAAACGGCGCCGTTGCCGGAGCTTTTGCACGAACACGTCAGCGGCGACATCGCCAGCGAGGTCCTCGCCGCGGAAGTCTTGCTCGACGCCGGAGCCCGGGAGTTCATCCTGCGGTCCTGTTTCCTGCTGCTCGAGGCGATGGACGACCCGGGGCCGGTCCAGGAGGAGATGATGGTCCGCATCGCCGCCGCCATGGGCATGTCGGAACTGGCCCTGGCCACGCGCATGGACGGCTTCGAGCGCTCGGCGGTCGCGCTCTCGCGGTTCGACACCACGGACGGTTAGCGCCGCCCGTTCGCGAGTTTGACGGCGTCCGGATGGGCCCGCAGCCGGGCCATGGCGATCACGCCGACCAACGGGCCCGGCGCGAGGGCGGCGAAGGCATACCGCCAGCCGACGAGGTCGACCAGCCACGGGACCATGTGGATCGTCACCAGCGTCAGCAGGAATCCCATGCTCGTCTGGATCGTCAGCATGGTGCCGACGAGACCGCGCTCCGACAGTTCGGCGATGCTGGCCGAGAACTGCGGCGAATCCGCCACCACCGCGAAGCCCCAGACGAGGCAGAGCGCGACTAGCACGGCCGGGCTGCCGCCATACAGGAACCCGGCGGCGACCGCACAGCTGCCGCTGACCGCCATCGCCAGCATGGTGAGCGTCGTCCGCCCGAGGCGGTCGGCGAACAGCCCTCCGACGATGCAGCCGACCCCGCCGGCGGCGATGGTCGCGAAGGTCGCGAGGGCGGCCCACGCACCCGCCGGCTCCCCGACGTCCGTGCGCAGCGCGAAACTCGCGTTCAGGAACACGCCGATCCACGCCCACATCGCATAAAGCTCCCACATGTGGCCGAGATAGCCGAAATTGGCGAGGCGCAGCGACCGCACCTTCAGCGCTGCCAGCGCATGCCGCGGATCGAACGGCGGCGCCTTTGCGGTGTTGGGGCCGATGCCGGCGAACCGGATCGCCAGCGCCGCGACCAGCGACGAGCCCGACGCCGCTGCCAGGGTAAAGCGCCAGTCAATGCCGCCCAGCGCGTTGAACAGGTGCGGCATCGCGGTGCCGAGGGTCAGCGCGCCGACGAGCAGGCCGACGAGATATCCCATGTCGCCGCGTGCCCAGGTGGTCGCCAGCTTCATGCCCACGGGATAGATACCGGCCATGCACATGCCGGTCACGAACCGCAGCGCGACGACGGTGGACGAGGCCGGATCGACGATGAGGATCGCGGCGTTCGCGCCGGTCGCGACCAGGGCCGCGCCCATGAAGAAGCGTCGCGGATCGAGGCGGTCGGCGAGGCCGAAGAAGGCGCTGAGCAGGGTCCCCGCGACGAACCCGACCTGCACCGCGCTGGTGAACAGCGACGCGGTCACGTCGTCGAGCCCGACTTGCGCCTGCAGGGACGGCACCACGGCCGAGGCGGACAGCCACAGGGCCATGGCAGCGATCTGGCAGAAGGCGATCAGCGCCAGCGACAAGCCGCGCCGGAGGTCCATGACCCGCGTCTCTCCGTCTCTTTCCTGCACGATAGTACGGAAGCGCGCCGAAACCCCATTGTTTTCTTGCCACCGCCCCGGGCACCGACGCCATGGGCTTGCGCAGTCGCCGCGGACGTATTACGTCGAAGGGCGCCGATTACGTCGAAGGGCGCTGACGGATTTTGCGGAAGGACGCGCGGCGATGACCGAACATTACGATACCAAGGTTCTCATCATCGGCTCGGGGCCGGCGGGGTACACGGCGGCGATCTATGCGGCGCGGGCCAACCTGCACCCCGTCATGGTGTCGGGCCTCGAGAAGGGCGGCCAGCTGACCATCACCACGGATGTCGAGAACTATCCCGGTTTCGCCGAGACGATCCAGGGTCCGTGGCTGATGGAGCAGATGCAGGCGCAGGCCGAGAAGGTCGGGACCAAGGTCATCGAATACGACCTGATCACCGAGATCGACCTGTCGCGTCGACCGTTCCGCGCCAAATCCGACGCCGGACGGACCTTTTCCGCCGAGACGGTGATCATCGCCACCGGCGCACAGGCGCGCTGGCTTGGCCTCGAATCGGAACAGAAGTTCCAGGGCGCGGGTGTGTCGGCCTGCGCGACCTGCGACGGGTTCTTCTTTCGCGACCGGGAGGTCGCGGTGATCGGCGGCGGCAACACGGCGGTCGAGGAATCGCTGTACCTGTCGAACATCGCAAGCAAGGTCTGGCTGGTCCACCGCCGCGACGAGCTGCGCGCGGAGAAGATCCTGCAGGACAGGCTGTTCCGCAATGCGAAGATCGAGCCGATCTGGGATACCGTCGTCGAGGAGATCACCGGCGAGGAGATGCCGCCGGCGGTCACCGGCCTGCGACTTAAGAACGTCAAGACCGGCGACACGCGGGGACTTCCGGTCGACGGCGTGTTCATCGCCATCGGCCATTCACCGGCCAGCGCCATCTTCAAGGGCCAAGTCGAGATGGACAAGGGCGGCTACATCATCACCAAGCCCGACTCGACGGCGACCAACATCCCCGGCGTGTTCGCCGCCGGCGACGTGAAGGACCAGGTCTACCGCCAGGCCGTCACCGCGGCCGGCATGGGCTGCATGGCCGCGCTCGAGGCCGAGCGCTTCCTCACCGAGCACGAGCAGGAGAAGAGCGCCGCGGCCGAATAGGGCCCGGTCAGTAAAGCGCGCGCACTGCCCGGCGGTAGTCCGCGGCGATCGCATCGGCGCGGACATGCCTTCCGTCCTCGACCACCCATCTGCCGCCGGCGAGGACACGCCTGACGAGGCGACCATCGCCGGTGAACACCAGCGCATCGAGGATATCGTCCCCGTCGCGGCCCTCGAGGCAGGGATGCGTGTGGTCGAGCACCACGATATCGGCGCGCTGACCCTCGGCGATCGCACCGACGGCTTGGCCCAGCGCCTGCGCGCCGCCGGCGAGCGCCGACCGCCACAGGGTGCCGCCGGCCGACGGGCTGGCCGCGCTGGCGGCGACGATGCGCCTGCGGCCGACGAGGCGCTGGCCGTATTCGAGCCAGCGCAGTTCCTCGGCCGGACAGACCGAGACGTGGCTGTCGGAGCCGATGCCGAAGCGGCCGCCGCGGTCGAGGAACGAGCGCAGCGGAAACAGCCCGTCGCCGAGATTGGCCTCGGTGCTCGGACACAGGCCGACGACGGCGCCCCGCGAGGCGATGCCGGCGACTTCCGATTCGGTCACGTTGGTGGCGTGCACCAGGCACCAGGTTGCGCCGACCGGCACGTTGTCGAGCAGCCACTCGACCGGTGTTGCGCCGCTCCACTCGAAGCAGTCCGAAACCTCGCGGACCTGCTCGGCGATGTGAATGTGGATCGGGGCCTGCGGCGCGCCTGCCCTGATCGACTCCGTCGCCTCGCGGATCTCCGCCGGGGCGACTGCGCGCAGGGAGTGGACCGCCAGGCCGGCCTGCAGCCGGCCCGCGCCGCTGCCGGCCTGCAGCGCGGCCTCACGTACGGCAGCGACGAATGCCGGATCGGCGCGGAACCGCCGCTGCGAGTCGTTCAGCGGCGCGCCGCCGAAACCGCCCTGGGTATACAGCACCGGTAGCAGGGTCAGGCCGATGCCTGCGGTCTCCGCGGCCTGCACCACGCGCAGCGCGGTCTCGGCGGGATTGTCGTAGCCTCCGCCGTCCGGCCGGTTGTGCAGATAGTGGAATTCGGCGACCGACGTGTACCCCGCGCGCAGGAGGTCCGCGTAGAGTTGCGCTGCGATCGCCTCGATGTGCCCGGGATCGAGGCGCGCGACGAGGCCGTACATGGTCTGACGCCAGGTCCAGAAACTGTCCTCGCCGTCGCCGGCGCATTCGGCACGGCCCGCCATTGCGCGCTGGAAGGCGTGGGAGTGCAGGTTCGGCATGCCCGCAACGGCGATGCCGGCGGCGTGATCCGCGGTCGCCTTGGCGTTGCGCTTCACGCCGACGATCCGGCCGTCCCCGGGGCTGTACCGGATCAGCACGTTCCGCGCCCAGCCGTTCTGCAGCAGGGCCCGCTCGGCGAACAGCGACTCTGTGGCAGGTGCCGGCACGATCCCTCTCCCCATTCGCGCTTGCGGCGTGCAGCGGGCGTCGTCCATAACGATAGAACGGTTGCGGGGAAAGGGCACGGGGAATGTGGGACGACATCTGGATCGGCGGCGATATCGCCACGATGGCGCCTGACGGCCCGCCCTACGGCGCGATCCGTGACGGCGCCATCGCCGCGGCGGGCGGACTGATCGCCTGGACGGGGCCGATGGCCGAGCTGCCCGGCCCGCCGGATCGTCTTGCGGCGCGGGTCCGCGACGCGTCGGGCCGATGGATCACGCCGGGGCTCATCGACTGCCACTCTCACCTCGTTTACGCCGGCAACCGCGCGCGAGAGTTCGAGCTGCGGCTCGAGGGCGCGAGCTATGAGGAGATCGCGCGGCAGGGCGGCGGAATCGTGGCGACCGTTACCGCGACCCGGGCAGCTACCGAGGACGAGCTTGTCGCAGCGGCGGCGCCACGGCTCGCGGCGCTGACGGCGGAGGGCGTGACCACGGTGGAGGTCAAGTCCGGCTACGGCCTCGACGTCGAGACGGAAATGAAACAGCTTCGCGTCGCCCGCAGGCTGGGCGAGACGCATGATGTGACCGTGCGCACGACGTTCCTCGGCGCGCACGCGGTGCCTGCGGAATTCGCCGGGCGGCCCGACGACTACATCGATTTCGTGCGCAGGGAGTCGCTGCCGGCAACGGCACAGGCCGGGCTGGCCGATGCCGTCGACGCCTTTTGCGAGTCGATCGCCTTTTCACCGCAGCAGACCGCGCAGGTTTTCGAAGCGGCCAGGATGCTGGGCCTGCCGGTCAAGCTGCACGCCGACCAGCTCTCCGATCTCGGCGGCGCGGCCCTGGCCGCCCGATTCGGCGCGCTGTCGGCGGATCACCTCGAATACACCGATCCCGCCGGCGTGCGGGCGATGGCGACGGCGGGCACCGTTGCCGTCCTGCTGCCGGGCGCCTTCTATACCTTACGGGAGTCACAGTTGCCCCCGGTGGCGCTGCTGCGCCAGCACCGGGTGCCGATCGCCGTCGCCTCCGACTGCAATCCCGGCTCGTCGCCGGTCACGTCGCTGCTGCTGACGCTCAACATGGCATGCACGCTGTTCCGTCTGACGCCCGAGGAAGCGCTGGCCGGAGTGACCCGAAATGCTGCGCTGGCTCTCGGCCTCGGCGAGACGCACGGCATGCTCGCCAAGGGCATGGCCGCCGATTTCTGCGTCTGGGACATCGCGGAGCCCGCCGAACTGGCCTATCGCATCGGCTGTTTCCGCCCCGAGCAAATCGTCAGGAACGGAATAGCCCGCACCTGAAAGTCGTTGTTAATAGTACCAGAAGAAATAAAAGTTGGGCATAAGGGCGCAGGGATACTGCGGAATCCCAGCGGGGCAGGACCATGGGGTTTATCGACGAGATCCCGGACCGCGGGATCAGGGATGTCTTTGCGTACTGGCTCGGCAAGCGGGCCGGCAAACGCATCCCCCTCAAAAGCTCCATCGATCCGCTCGAATTCCAGCCGGACTGGCTGCCGAACCTGTTCATGTACAGGGTCGAAGACAGCCGCTTCCGCTGCATTCTCGTCGGCACCCGGATCGTGCAGGTGTTCGGCCGCGACGAGACCGGCATGTTTCTCGACGAGATGCTGCCGCCGGAACACGCAACCAGTCGCCAGCGCTTGTTCGAGCGCGCGGTCCGGGACCGCCTGCCGGTCTTTTATGTGGGGCCGGCCCTTACGCCCGATCCGAAATACCCGCGCGTCTCGCGGTTGCTGTTGCCGATTTCGTCGGACGGCGTGGCGGCGGATCACATCTTCGGCATCGTCAAGTTCGGGACGGCCGACCGCCGCGCCCTGGGCGATGCCCGGCTCAGTCGCGGATTCGAACCGGCCCGGATCGTGATCGCAACCGAACGGGACCTGGACCCGCCTGCGTCCTGACCGACGCCCGCCCCGCCAAGGCAGCAGGGACGAGGCGCTTGTCGAGAATATTGTTCATCGCGGTCGACGCAGCGCGCCGCACTGCCGCATCTTCCTTCGGGTTGCGGCGCACGGCGTCGAGGTGCCAAAGCGCGAACGACCAGTTCGCATCGTCAAGATCGCCCAATGCGGTGGCCGCCTGCCAGCGGACACCACGGTCCGGATCATCCAGCCCATCGATCAGTGTCCGTTCCGCTTCGCGATAGTTCTCCTGCGCGCGATAGTGCCTGCTGAGCACCTTGATGGCCCGGCTGCGTTCCGAGCCGTCCCCGGCGTCGAGCATGGCATAGATGCCAGCGGCATCCTCGTGACCGACGGCAACGCGCTCAAGCGTCCGCATCGCAGCAACGGCAACGCGTCGCACGGGATCGTCGACCAGTGCCGCGATGTTGCCGACGGTCCACTCCGGCGGACCCGGCTGGATGGCGGCGAGGGCCGCAACCGCCGCCTCGCGCACCCAGGGATCATCATCCGACAGGCAGTTGACCAATACCGCGGCCTCGGCAGCGAGCGCCTCCCCGTTCTCCACCGACGCTATCGCGGCGGCGCCCAGGCCGACAAGAGCATAGTACCGTTGCTCCACCCGCGGATCGTCGAGGGCGGTGATCGCGACGGCGATCATGTCCGTCATTTCAGCATCGGAGGCGGCCAGGACGAACGCCTCCGCCGCCTTTGGCCAGTTCCGGTGCGGCACCGTGCTGATATTGTCGAGCAGGACGTCCAGGTGCTGCTGCCCACCCTGCAGCCCGCTGCCCGACTGCGCCGCGGCGGCGCCGGCCAGGGTGATCCCGAGAACCAATACGGCGATCACCTGGCGCAGCACCCCCCGTCCAGCCATCACGACGGGATTCATTGCAACCCTCCCGATTCGTTGGTGACCGCAACGTCGAGCGGCGGCAGCAACTTGCGCATGTGCCGGCTGAACTCGTAGGGCGGCGGTCCCGGATCATGCTGGTATACAGCCTGTCCGTTGATGTAGATCTCATAGGCTGGGAATCCATCATGGGCGCCGTTTAGCGTCCATTGTGGCGGCTCGACCGACGCATCGAGGGCCAGCGTGAAATCCCAGTCGATCGCGCCAAGCACCTCGGCCGGCCCGACGAGGGGATTGTGCAACGTGCCGCGAAGCTTGACCTCGAGGGCTTTTGGACCGGTCCGCGCCACCTCGACCGTCATCAGGTCGGTCTCCGCGAGATACGCCCTGTGAAACAGCCGACAGTCGTTCGACCGTCCGTCTTCGTCGGCAACGTCGAGTACACCGTCATCCATCGCATCCTCGGCATAGGTGCGGACCTCCTCGGCGAGATTGCGCAGGCTGCCGGCCTTGATACCGTCATTGACACCGTCGGTATCCTCGTTCTCGTCCGGGATCACCGTGACCAGCTGGCGCACGCGGTATGTCGGCGCGGCCGGATCGAAGGTTCGGTTGTCACCGCCGAAATACAGGGCACGCTTGCGGGGCGTGCCGTCGTCCGCGCCGCCCGTTCCGGGCCGGAACACCGGATTCCCCCTCGCCAAGCCTTGACCGGGGAGGGCGAAATCGCGCAGCCACCGGGCGTTGCTGCGCGGCGGCGGGCTGCGACGGGCAAGACCCGGCGGTTCGGTCTTGCCGGTCAGGCACGATGCGGTGGGCCCGCCCGGTACGTTGTCGTGGGGGACGAAGGCGCTGAAACTGACGAGATACTCCCGCCCCTCGTTGATCGTATAGCGCAGATTGTCGACGTAGAATTGCCAGAACGGCGAATCCTTAATCGCCTCGCCGACGACGATGCGCCGGATGCGGGTCGACGGCAGGGTGACCGCGGCGGCCGAGCCGCCCAGAAAGTACGGATTGAGGACGAACTCCGAGGTGTGGCCGGTATCGTCCGAAACCTCGAACCACAGCTTGCCCATGCGCCCGTTCATCAGCATGAAGCTGACGTCGGACACCGGTTCGGCAAAATCGATGGTGATCGTGCGCGAACACCCCGCGCAACCATGCCAGACACCGTATACCGTGCTGCGGTTGACCCGGCGCAGTCGGAACACGCCGGTCAGCAGCTGCCCGCCGGAGAACGTGGCGTTGCCCACGGAAAGCGGCGGCTGAACGCCGGTAAAAGTCCGTGGGCCCCGGAATTCCTCGAAGTTCACAAGCTCTGACTCCGCAGCGGACGCGGTCGCGACCGGCATTGTCATAGCAACGAGGGCTCCAATAACCAGTATTGCAGTGCGTCGCAATCCGTTGTTCTGTGTAATATCCAGTGGCCGCATGAAATTACGAGCCTCATTACCCCAAATATCGAATTGATCTCGCCAATTCAGTTTGTATCCCGCCGTTCCGGTTCGTTTGTGAACTCTTTTCTTACTTCAGTAAGGATAGCGAATCATTTGACATTGGGCAGTTTTTATCGATTACAATTCGGGACTATTTAATTTGGCATTTATCTTAATGCGGGATTTCGGCCGGGCTGGCTCAGGAAATGGGAGAATCCGGAAACCGAGCGAATTTGCCGGCTGCCACCATTGCGGCGGCAACGGCGCGTGATACACGCATGCCGCGCGCTAGCGGCGGCGACGGCGCGGCGCTTTCGGCCAGTCCACGTAGCCGGGTGGCTTCCGCCGCACCCAGGCGATGAACCGCACCATGTCGGGATGTGCGCGCAGCGACTCCGCATCCCTGTAGGATTGCGCCAGCTCGCGTTCGCTGAACACGCGGTGGATCATGCGGTGGCAGACGAGGTGCAGGATCGCATACGCGGCACCGCCATGCTTGCGCGGAACCCAGTTCGGCCCGTCCCACATCGGCCGGCCGCAGATCGCGCAGGGACCGAGGTCCGCGGGAATCTTCGGTCCGTTCAATAGACCGCGCGGCCGCCGGAGCTGTCGAACACGGCACCGGTGGAGAAAGAGTTCTCCTCGGAGGCGAGCCAGCAGATCAGCGACGCCGTCTCCTCGGCACGGCCGAGGCGGCCGATCGGCATGCGCGACAGCACGAAATCCATATAGGGGCCGCGCACGTCGTCGATGAACGGCGTGTCAATCCCCGACGGCGCGACAGCGTTGACCAGCACGTTCGACTTGGCGAGTTCCTTGCCGATCGCCTTGACGTAGCCGATGGCGCCGGCCTTGGCGGCGCTGTAGGCGGCGTTGTTGGGCGCGCCCTCCAGTCCTGCGATTGACGAGACGACGACGATGCGCCCGTAGCCGCGCTCCAGCATGTGTGGGACCACGGCCTTGCAGGAATAGAACACGCCCGTGAGGTCGGCGCGGATCAGACTGTCCCAGTCCTCCAGCGTGTATTCCCAGGCCGGCTTGATGATGCCGACGATGCCCGCATTGGCGATCACGACGTCGATCTTGGGGAAGCGCGCCAGCGTCTCCGCCATCGCCCGCTCCTGCGCCGTCCAGTCGCCGACGTCGCACACCGCGCCATGCACGTCGCCTCTCGCCGACAGGGTTCCGACCGTCTTTTCGAGGGCAGCGGTGTCAATGTCCCACAGACATACGGCGGCGCCGGAGTCGAGCAGCCGTTCGGCCACCGCATGGCCGATGCCGCGTGCGCCGCCGGTCACGATCGCCGTGCGGCCCGCGAAGTCATACTGGTGCATGGGCTCCTCATCGTGGTTGCGGCGCGGCGGGTTGGCCCGCGGCCAGGGCGCGCTCGACCAGTGCCCGCGCGTCGTCGGGCAGGACGACTGTTAGGTCGAGTGCCGCTCGATGGCCGGCCGGCGACATCTTCTTCCAGGTCTTGGCGACGATGTCGACCACCTTGTCCGGCGCGTGCTGCTGCGAGAACTCGGCGAACCAGTTTTCGAGGAAGACGAGGCAGACTACGTCCTCCAGCGTCTGGGCCTCCGGATCGCTCTTCAGGCGCTCCTTCTTCAGCAGCGACTGGACGCGGGCGATTATCGCGTCGTCATAGCCGGCCCGTTGCAGGATCTCTCCGGCGATGCGGGCATGCATGTGCTTCAGCTCGGTGCGCCATTTCAGGTACCCGACCCGGTCGCGCGGATAGGCATCGCGCGGGATCTCCCAGCGCCGTATGTGCTGGCAGCGCGCGGCGAGCTGCAGGGCCTCCGAGGCGTCCGGGGCGAAGCGCGCCAGCCACCGCGTCATCTGTCGCGCGTAGACCAGTTCCTTCGGCCACTCCCGACCGTCGGCTTCGACCGTATTCGGATCGGCGGCGTTGGCCTCGTCGAAGGCGGCGAAGGCGGCTTCGAGGCGCGGCGACGGTTCGCTCATGGCATCTCCCGGGAACAACATGATTACCGGCCGGGCGGCCGCTCCCGATGAGCCTAGCCGCCCCGTGCCGGGATTAAAACACCGGAACCGACATTCGGGAAGGCGGCGACCCGTCGCAATACGATGAGGGGCGGATTACGGCCGGCCCACGGCAGCTAAGCCAGCAGACGCCCGGCCCAGTCGGCGAGCATCAGGAGAAGACCGACCAGGGACAGGGCGGCGCCGATCACGGCGAGGCGGGCGACAAGCCCCGAATAGGCGAGCCGGGCGAGCAGAGGGCTGCGCAGCCGGTCCTTGAGCCAGAACAGGCCGGCCAGCGCCGCCAGCAGGCCGGCACCGCTCAGAAAGACGTACATTGCGCCCCTGCGCGGCGCCCGCCATCTCGGCCGTGAACGGCGGGCGCCCGGGCCGACGTCAGTCGGCCGCGAAGCAGTAGAACAGGCCGTCGCCGCCCGTCCCGCGCAGCGCGTCCTGGCTGCAGCCGCGCGAGCCGTGCGACGAGTTCCACGACTTCGACGGCGCATCGTCGCGCAGGCCGATGCGGTCGTGGTGGCCGACGATCGCGCTGCCGTCGCCGCTGTGGGTCCAGTCGTTGCAGGTCTTGCCCGCGGCCAGCGTGCCGTCCGGGGTCGACCCGGTCAGGATGTCGTGGCGGTTGGGGCTGTCGCCGCGCCCGTTCACCATCGTCCCGGACTCGGTCAACCCGGTCTGCTTGTTGATGGCGTTGGCGTCGCTGTGCAACGCCGCGAGATCGCTGGCGATCAGTGTGCCCTTGGCGTTGTGCCAGGGACCGTCGCCGATGCGGTCGCGCGCGTTTCCCTCCTCGCTGCTCAGATAGGCGCGCCAGGTCCGACCGCCGGCACCCACCGCCTCGGCGAGCGCCTGACAATGGGCATCGGCACCGTCGAGCCCGCCGAGATCGGCGCCGTTGCCGGGTCCCGCGCTGGTGATGAAGAAACTCATGGCAGGCGCCTGCGCATTCGCCGCGGACAGTCCCGCAAGGAGCGCCGTTACGGACGTTACGACCAGTCGAATCATGATTCAGCCTCCACTGTCTGGTTGTCGGGGTCAGAATGCGGGCAACCCCGACACCGCTTACACGGTATGGCAGCAGCATATTCCCGCGCGGCGGCGCGTTCACGGTTTGCGCTGCGCGACCCACGCGAGCGCTGCCTCGAGCATGGCCTGCAGGACCGGCCGGACCTGATTGGCCAGCTCGTCGCGGAAGGTGAAGGGGGCGCCCTCGTCCATGTAGGTGCGCTGCGACAGCTCGAGTTGGATCGCGTGGACTCCGTCCGCGGGCCGGCCGTAATGGCGGGTGATGTAGCCGCCCCTGAAGCGGCCGTCGAGCACGGCACTGTAGCCCTGCGCCGCCTCGGCCACCGCCATGACGCGCGTGGCGAGCGCGGGGTCGCAGGAGGCGCCGCCATTGGTGCCGAGGTTGAGGTCCGGCAGCCGTCCGTCGAAGAAGCGCGGCACCTCGGAGGCGATGGAATGGGCGTCCCACAGCAGCGCGGCGCCGTGCAGGGCCTTGATCCTCTCCAGCTCGGCGGCGAGCGCGGTGTGGTAGGGCTGCCAATGCACCGCGACGCGTCGCGCGATTTCGGCGGCGTCGGGCCGGCGCCCCTCGCGGTAGAGCGGCTGGCGGAAGAAGCCCGAGGTCGGGCACAGCTCCGTCGTGTCCCGGCCCGGATAGAGGTCGGCGCCGTCGGGCGCACGGTTGAGGTCGACGACATAGCGCGAATGGGTCGCCGATATCACCGACGCGCCGAGATCGTCGAGGAAGTCGTACAGCCGGTCGACATGCCAGTCGGTGTCGGGGACCGTGCACGCCTCTTCGGTGAGGTCCGCCGCAATCTCGTCCGGAATATGCGTGCCGACATGCGGCATGCTGACCAGCAGCGGGATCCGTCCGCCGCGGAACAGGAAGGGCTCGGCCGCCACGCTGCTTCAGTCCCCGTCCGGCAGCAGGCCGGGCACGAAGCGGCGGTAGCCGCCGCCCGACACCAGGGTCCGGACCGCCGCCAGATCCGGCGCGAAATAGCGGTCGGCGTCCCACGGCGCGACCCGGGCGCGGATCTCCGCCACCACCTCCTCCAGCGCCGCAGAGCTCTTCAGCGGCCGGTGGAACTCGATGCCCTGGGCCGCGCACAAGAGCTCGAGCGCCACGATCTCGGACAGATTCGCCGCCATGTCGCCCAGTCGCCGGGCGGCGTAGGTCGCCATCGAGACGTGGTCCTCCTGGTTGGCCGAGGTCGGCAGGCTGTCGACGCTCGCCGGATGGGCGAGCGACTTGTTCTCCGAGACCAGCGCCGCCGCCGCCACCTGGGCGTTCATGAAGCCGGAATTGATGCCGCCCTCGGCGGCGAGGAATGCGGGCAGGCCGCTGAACCCAGGATCCATCAGGAGGGCGGTGCGGCGCTCCGACAGCGCTCCGGTCTCGGCGATCGCAAGGGCGAGGTTGTCGGCCGCCATCGCCACCGGCTCGGCGTGGAAATTGCCGCCCGACAGCACGTCGCCGGCGTCTGGGAACAGCAGCGGGTTGTCGGTCACCGCGTTGGCCTCGCGCTCGAGGATCACTGAGGCGTGGGCGATCTGGTCGAGGCAGGCGCCCATCACCTGCGGCTGGCAGCGCAGCGAGTAGGGGTCCTGCACGCGCGGGCAGTCGACGTGGGACTCGCGGATGCGACTGCCCTTCATGATCCGCCGGTAGACCTCGGCCATGGCGATCTGCCCGGCCTGGCCGCGGATCTCGGCGATGCGCGGGTCGAACGGCACGTCGCTGCCCTGGGCGGCGTCGGTGGACAGCGCACCGGCCACCGCCGCCGCGGCGAAGCCGTCGCCGGCCGCGAACAGGCCCTTGAGCGCCAGCGCGGTGGACACCTGCGTGCCGTTGAGCAGCGCGAGGCCCTCCTTGGGGCCGAGGACGAGCGGGGCGAGGCCGGCCCGCTTCAACCCGAACACCGCGGGCAGGGTCTCGCCATGGTAGCGCACCTCGCCGACGCCGAGCAGCGCCGCCGCCAGATGCGCCAGCGGCGCGAGGTCGCCGGATGCGCCGACCGACCCCTTGGACGGGATCACGGGGTAGACTTCAGCGTCGAGCAGGCGCAGCAGGGCGTCGATCAATTCCCACCGCACCCCGGAATGGCCGCGTGCCAGCGCCGCCGCCTTGAGCGCCAGCACCAGCCGGATGACGTCGTCCTCCAGCGCCGCGCCGCTGCCGGTGCAGTGCGAGAGCACGAGGTTGCGCTGCAGGAGCGCCAGTTCGTCCTGCGGAATGCGCTTGTCGGCAAGCAGCCCGAACCCGGTGCTGACGCCGTAGACGGTGCGGTCCTCGGCGACGATCGCATCGATCTGGGCGGAGGCCGCCGCGACGGCCTCGTGGCACGACTCGTCCAGCGCCCCCGCGACGCCGCCGGCCGCGAGCCGCCGCAGCTGCGCCAGCGTCATCTGCCCAGGGGTGAGGATTAGGGTGTCAGTCATGTTGCCGCCGCTTGACTACTCGGACCCCTGCAGCGGCCGCTTTCCAAAAATAAACGCTGTAGTGATCGTCCCCATCACGGCCGTCTTCGCTCAGATTGTCGAGAGCTCCATAGAGAATTCGTGCCCGATAGTGTCCTGGCTCAAGGGTGATGCGTTCTGCATCGGGAAAGTATTCGGTACAGCCCGCCACAACGAGCCGGCCCGAGGGAATGTCGATATCGCACTCCATGACGTGATCCCATGGTGTCAAATCCGTCGTCGGCTCCGCGTCACAGACCTCAATCGTGACCGGTACATCCGTATTGCGAACGGTCCCTACGCCAATTGTGCGAGGTGCAACCGCTAGTAGGTTTGCGACTGCCTCCTCAGTCCAGGCATCCGCGAGATTACCCTCGGCCTGCCCGTCCTGCAGGTAGAACTGAACATAATCGGCGAAAAGATCATAGGAATAGCTGGCCAACCGACTACTCCTCCGCCATCGGCAGTTTGAGCCCCTGCTCGCGGGCGCAGGCGAGGGCCTCCTCGTAGCCGGCGTCGGCGTGGCGCAGGACGCCGGTCGCCGGGTCGTTCCACAGCACGCGCTCGATCCGCCGTGCGGCGTCCCCGCTGCCGTCGCAGACGACGACCATGCCGGCATGCAGCGAGAAGCCCATGCCGACGCCGCCGCCGTGGTGGAACGACACCCAGGTGGCGCCGCTCGCGGTGTTGACCAGGGCGTTCAGGAGCGGCCAGTCGGACACCGCATCGCTGCCGTCCTTCATGCCCTCGGTCTCGCGGTTGGGGCTGGCGACCGAGCCGGAATCGAGATGGTCGCGGCCGATCACCACGGGCGCCGACAGCTCGCCCTTGGCCACCATCTCGTTGAAGGCGAGGCAGGCCCTGGAACTGGATGCGTTCGCGCGCCATGTCGAGCCAGTTGTGGAGATGCGCATCGTCCGGGATCAGTTCCTTCACCTTCGCATCGGTGCGGAAGATGTCCTCGGGATCGCCGGACAGCGCAGCCCAGCGGAACGGCCCGACGCCGCGGCAGAACAGCGGCCTTATATAGGCCGGCACGAAGCCGGGGAAGGCGAAGGCGTCGGCGACGCCCTCGTCGAGCGCGACCTGGCGGATGTTGTTGCCGTAGTCGAAGGTGGGCACACCGTCGCGGTGGAACGTCAGCATCGCCTCGACATGCCGCGCCATCGACGCCTTCGCCGCCGCCGCCACGGCGTCCGGGTCGGTCTCGCGCATCTCGTCCCACTTCTCCAGCGTCCAGTCGAGCGGCAGGTAGCCGTTGACCGGGTCGTGCGCCGCCGTCTGGTCGGTGACCAGGTCCGGGCGGACGCCGCGCGCGACCAGCTCGGGCACCATCTCGGCGGCGTTGCCGACGACGCCGACGGACACCGCTTCACCCCTGGCGCAGGCGTCGCGGATGATCGCCAGCGCCTCGTCCAGCCCCTCGGCCCGGCGGTCAAGATAGCCGGAGTCGATGCGCCGCTGCAGGTGGCTCGGCCGGCATTCGACGGCCAGCATCGAGGCGCCGGCCATGGTCGCGGCGAGCGGCTGCGCGCCGCCCATGCCGCCGAGCCCCGCGGTCAGGATCCACTTGCCCGAGAGGTCCCCGCCGTAGTGCCGCCGCCCGGCCTCGACGAAGGTCTCGTAGGTGCCCTGCACGATGCCCTGGCTGCCGATATAGATCCACGAGCCGGCGGTCATCTGGCCGTACATCATGAGCCCCTTCGCGTCGAGCTCGTTGAAATGCGCCCAGGTCGCCCAGTGCGGCACCAGGTTGGAGTTGGCGATCAGGACGCGCGGCGCGTCCGCATGCGTGCGCAGCACGCCGACCGGCTTGCCGGACTGCACCAGCAGCGTCTCGTCGCCCTCCAGCGCGCGCAGGGCCTCAACGATGGCATCGAAGCAGTCCCAGTCGCGCGCCGCCCGGCCGATCCCGCCGTAGACGACGAGCTGCTCGGGGTTCTCGGCGACATCGGGATCGAGGTTGTTCATCAGCATGCGCAGCGGCGCCTCGGTCAGCCAGGACTTGGCGGAGATTTCTGTGCCGCGCGGCGCCCGCACCTCCCGGGCATTGGCGGCGTAACGCGCAACGGACATGGCGGCCCTCCCGGCGTTCGACGATTTCGACCTGTCGCAAGAGAGCTTGCCCCGTTCGGGCTTGGTCGGCAAGGGCAGTGATCCGCCAACGGCTCTGCCCGTACGGTGCTGATGCCGATTGCAGCCCTGCGGCTCAGCTTGCGGCTGGCCACCTTTCGACTATAGATAAACAATTCGCGCCGCCCGATCAGGAGGATCCTGCGTTGAAAGCCTGGTTTCGAAAACTGGCTGGCGACATTCCCCAGACAGCACCAATTTCGGCCGCGGAGATCGATGGGCTCGTCCAGGCGCATTTCGGTGCGCCACTGGAATCGGCCGGCTTCGTCAAGACCGATCGGCGACGCTGGGTTCGCTCGCGTTTGGCGGACATGCGCGACGTCTTCCAGATTGTGGCTTTGAAGGGAAACAGCTTCAGTCCGCGATGGGGATTCTCGTTGAACTATTGCCCGGGCATACGGGGCCGGACCCTGGTATGGCATCGCACCGAAAAATCGGCGCGGATCGATGTCGTCCGGGATCCGATCGATTCTGTCGACGCGCCGGGCCCTGAGCTGGAGTCCTGGGTGTTCAGCTCTTTGGGAACGGCACGGGACGTATCGGAGCAAGCCGACAGGATCGCGAAGAAGGCCATACCGGTGGCTTTCGACTGGTACCGTCAGGTCAATGGCGTCTCCGACCTCGTCGCACTTCTCGAGCGCATGAAATCCGCAACAGCGAGGCGGTTCGGCTTCTTCAACTACGTGCAGCAGCCACTCGCCCTTGCCCTGTCCTACACCCAGCTCGGCGAGGCGTCGCACGCCATTGCGCTGCTGGACGAGTACGTCTCGCGTTATGACGTCGAACCGGAAGCAGCACAGAAGCTGTTGGCCCTGGCCACCGTGCCGAATTCCGAACGGTGAACACGCGGCCCCGCCCTGCGGCGGGCCGCAAGTGTCGCCGTCGCGGGCGCGATGACACGGAGGGCCGATAATCAGCCGGCAGGCCTGTCGCTCCGCGCGCCCGTATCGTCCCTGACGTAGCGGACCGGGTCACGCCGGGCGTACGCGCCTGCGCCGAATATCCGGACCGCCGCATAGATCAGCCATCGTTTCAGATAGCCAACTCCGGCCGCCGTCATTGCGGCGCGCATCAACCGATCAGCGAATTTTCTGTCTTCCGGCCGAGCGCCGTGATCGGGCAGGTCTTGCCAGGCGATGTACAGGAAATCGTGGACGATGGCGGCCTCAAGATGCGGACCGACGCGCCCGACGAAAATCCTCGCGATCCAAGGTACCGAAGCCAGATCTGTGACCATCCCCTCGGGCACGGTGATCTCGCGGCCGCCCTCGTTACAGCCGTACCGGACCGTGTAGGGCCGCGCAACGATGTAGTGAGCGTCTGCGCCATCACGGCGTTGTACGGCCTCTATACAGCGGCAGAGGTGCAGCGGCGTATGATAGACGAAGTCCGTGATGCCCGCCCCGGGACGGCCGGGATAGGGGTTTTCCAGATCGGGCACAAAAGGCTGGTAATCGCGGCAGTCCATCCCACCTCCCGGCGGAGTCGCCTCGTTGATTTCAGACAAGCGCGGAAACCGTATAAGCGTTGTGAAACAGTCCGTCCGGTGGCACGAAATGTGCCCCGTCCTGCGGTGGGCCGCAAGTCTCGCGCGAATTTTCGCGGCAATTGACGCAAATCATCGCAATTCCTATCTGAGTGTGATCCAGTAACGATGTCTCCAGATGGGACGTATATGCTGCCGAAAGGAGGTGGATTTCGATGGCCACGAAAATCACCCCGAGACGAGAGAGCGGCAACGGCGAGCGGACCCCGACGGTGTTCGATTCGCTGACCGGTCTCAGGGACGAGATGAACCATCTGTTCGACGAGTTCTTCACCGGCTTCGAGCGCCGCGCGCCGAGCCTGTTCCGCCACTACGAGCCCAGCTGGCTGCTGGGCCGCCGGCGTGGCGAGCTGCTGCCGGCGGTGGATGTCGCGGAAGACGACAAGGAGGTCAGGTTGACCGCGGAGTTGCCGGGCATGAAGGAGAGCGACGTCGAGGTGGTGCTTCGCGACGACATGCTGACTGTCAAGGGCGAGAAGAGGTCCGAGCGCAAGGAGGACAAGGAGGACTACCACCTGACCGAGCGTCGCTACGGCTCCTTCGAACGGACCTTCCGGCTGCCCGAGGCGGCGCTGCCCGACAAGATCGCAGCGTCGTTCGAGGACGGCGTGCTCACCGTGACGGTCCCGAAGAAGACCGAACCAAAGAAGGCGGGCAGAAAGATCAAGGTCGCCGCCACGAAATAACCGGCGGGCCGACCTCCTTCCCGTTTCGCACGACTCGGCGGCGCCCAAGGCGCCGCCCTTGCATTTAAGCGCTGGAACGCGGCAAAGTCGGTCGCCGCGACTCCGCCTCATTCATCTTTTGTTCAGAGTCACCCTGCTAGGCAACGGGCAACGCATTGCGGGTGCCCTCGCTCGAGCGGTCGCGGCGCCCGGCTCAAAAAAGGAATTCCGCATGATGAACCACCGCATTACCGGCGTCATCACAGCCGCCCTGGCGGCATCATCGATCCTGCTGGCGCCGACCGCCGCCACCGCCGATCACGAACCGCCACCGCCGCACCCCGCGCCGCCGCCGCACCCTGCGCCGCAGCATGAGCAGCCGCCACCACCGCCGCCGCCGTTCCAGCCGCTGCCGGCTTGGTCTGATGGTTTCTATTACCTCTGGAATTGGGACGTCGGCGATTCGGCCAATCCGACGACGGATGGCGGCTTCGACGTCGATCTCGACTGGAGTCTGGGGACCGGTTTCGGATTCGGCTATCGGCTGGCGGGAATGGTGCGGCTGGAAGCCGAACTCCACGCTCAATATTTCAGGGCCGGCAGCCTCGACCTCGGGCCCGGCGCCCCGTTCGTGCCCCTCGACTACTCGGGCGGCATCTGGGCCGTCGGCCCGATGGCGAACGTCTTCGTCGACCTGCCGCCTTGGGGCAGGGCGCGGCCCTATCTCGGGGCCGGCTACGGCTTCAGCCGGCTCGAGGTCGAATACAATGAATCGGTCTGTATCATCATCTGCTTCTCGACCGAGAACGAGGTCGTCGACGACTGGGATTTCGCCGAGGCCTGGCAGGTTCAGGCCGGCATCGCGTTCTCGAACGCGGCCTCGAATTCGGAGACCTATATCGGTTATCGCTACTTCGAGACCGACGACCTAGAGCTGCGGACCGTCTCGGGCACGCCGTTCGTCCAGGAAGGCATCCAGAGCCACACGCTGAGCATCGGAATCCGGTTCCTGTTGTGAGCGGGCGCGGCGGGAGGCGCGATGCCCCCGCCGCCCACGATCACGCCATGTACTGTCCGCCGTTCGCGCTCAGCGTCGAGCCGGTGATGAAGCCGGCCTCGTCGGCGGCGAGGAAGACGACGCAGCGCGCCACCTCCTCGGGCTCGCCGAGGCGGCCGACCGGGATCTGCGGGATGATCTTGGTGTTCAGCACGTCCTCCGGCACCGCGCGCACCATCTCGGTGCCGATATAGCCGGGCGCGACGACGTTGGCGGTGATCCCCTTGAAGGCATTCTCCTGCGCCACCGCCTTGGTGAAACCGATGACGCCGGCCTTGGCCGCCGAATAGTTCGCCTGGCCCATCTGGCCCTTCTGGCCGTTGATCGAGCTGATCGTGATGATGCGCCCGAAACCGCGGGCACGCATGCCTTCGATGACGCTGCGGGTCAGGTTGAAGGCGCTGTCGAGATTGGTGCGGATAACCGCCTGCCAGTTCTCGCGGTCCATCTTGTGCAGCATGCCGTCGCGCGTGATGCCGGCGTTGTTGACCAGCACCTCGACCGGGCCGAGATCAGCCTCGATCTGCGCGACGCCCTTCCAGCAGGCGTCGAAATCGCCGACGTCGAACTTGTAGACGGGAATTCCGGTCTTCTCCTTGAACGCATTTGCGGCCTCGTCGTTGCCGCCGTAATTCGCGGCGACCCGGTAACCGGCATCACGGAGCGCGATCGAGATCGCCTCGCCGATGCCGCGGGTACCGCCGGTAACCAATGCCGTACGTGCCATATCGTTTTTCTCCCTGTCACCATAACCAAGATGCCGCCCGCGCCTCTTCGTGCGCGGCGTTCCTCGTTACAAGATAAGGACGGGGTGGTCTTAAGACCACCTCCGTCCCGATTTCGATCGCCGGGTCGCGCGGGTCAGCCGCGTTCGACGCACATCGCAATGCCCATACCGCCGCCGATGCACAGCGTCGCGAGCCCCTTCTTGGCGTCGCGCCGCGCCATCTCGTGCAAGAGGGTGATCAGCACCCGCGTGCCGGACGCGCCGACCGGATGGCCGATGGCGATGGCACCGCCATTGACGTTGACCTTGTCGGTGTCCCAGCCGAGATCCTTGTTGACCGCGCAGGCCTGCGCCGCGAACGCCTCGTTGGCCTCGATCAGGTCGAGGTCGTCGATACTCCAGCCGGCCTTCTCCAGCGCCTTGCGGCTGGCCGGGATCGGCCCGGTGCCCATGATCGCCGGATCGACGCCGGCGGTCGCCCACGAGACGATGCGAGCCAGCGGCGTAACGCCGCGCTTCGCCGCCTCGTCGGCGGTCATCAGCACGACGGCGGCGGCGCCGTCGTTGATGCCCGAGGCGTTGCCGGCGGTCACCGTGCCCTCTTTGTCGAAGGCCGGCCGCAGGCCGGCGAGGCTCTCCACCGTGACGCCGGGCTTGGGATACTCGTCGGTGTCGACCACCGACTCCCCCTTGCGGCTCTTGATGGTGACCGGCGTGATCTCGTCCTTGAACTTGCCGGCCTTCTGCGCGGCCTCGGCCTTGTTCTGGCTGGCGAGGGCGAACTCGTCCTGCTGCTCGCGGCTGATCTGCCACTTCTGGGCGACGT